>JANOQM010000053.1:0-239071 GCA_031422295.1 Rhodobacterales bacterium
CCGATATCGCCGCGCACTTCCCACCCGAACGCCGCGCATCGGTGTCCGGCCTGCATCGCTGGTTTCACCGGCAAAGGCGACAGGCGGCGGGCCGATGACTGATCAACTCCCCGTCCGGCCCTACCCCAAACCCACGGCGCAAGTCGCACTCAATGTCGAGGCCCTTGGGTTCGACATGGCAATCACCTTCCTGTTGCAATTCGGCGGCGCTGAACTTTACATCACCGCCACCCCCAAAGGCCGGTCGGAATTTGAAGCCCTGGTCGGGCAGGAACGGGCTGCGGCCCTGGGCAAGATCGAACACAAACTGCAACGCCGTGTCCCTCTTGCCAAACGCTGGCTGGCCCAATGCCTTGCCGTGCGCGGTCTATCTGCAAATGCCGTCGCCCGCACATTGCGTGTGACTGACGTCAGCGTAAGGAGCTGGTTGAAGTGATGGAGGGTCGGGGCACCCCTCATTTGCTAGCACCTTGCGGTGGCATCATGGAATCCGATTGCCATGGTCATCACGCGCGGGCGGCGGGGCCTCTCACCCGGTTGCCCGGAAACCCCGCATTGCGCTCTGGCCCGAAAGCCATGCTACGGCAGAGAGAATAGCACCGTGTCACGCCCGCAAAAGTCCGATAAGACCGCCGCGCCCGCCCGTCAACCGGCCAAACCCGAAAACCCCAATCGCAGGATACTGGCTGCAATCAGGCAATCCCACAAATGATGCTCCGATACCGGCTCAAATTGGCTGGACAGGGGGTATCAGAACAGTTGAACACTAACACTTACGCTGGAATTTCGGAGTTGCCCAAATACCTCCGCCGGAGGCTCGTTCAGAGGTGGTACGGGAAATCTGAACATGTGGGACAGGTGGATTTTCCGCGCAACAGCGGCATGATGCTGTTGCGCGTAGTTGACCATGACAAGACGACCGCGCCGGAACCATAGTCCGGCATTCAAGGCGAAGGTGGCGGTAGCGGCGATTAAAGGTGAGAGGACGTGGATCGAGCTGGCGCAGGATTTTGGTGTGCATTCGAACCAGATCAAACAATGGCGCGACCGACTGCTTGAGGGTGCGACCGGTGTGTTTGGGGAAGCGCCGAAGACCGATCAGGAACCGGCAATCGATGTGAAAACTTTGGATGTGAAAATTGGAGAACTGACGCTGGAGAACGACTTTTTGTCCGGCGCGCGACGCACTGTGCGGTGCGCGTCACCGGTTCGAGCGAACAGCGCAGGGGTCCGTTGCTGAGCGCAAGCAGATGATCGATCCAGCAGCGAAGCTGAGCGTCAGCCGACTGGCCACCGTGCTGGCGATCAGCCGGGGTAGCGGTTATTGCCAGCCACGCCGAGTCTCGGACATCGTTCAGAAGCTGATGCACGGAATCGACAAGCTGCACATGGAATTCCCCTTCGCGGACAGCCGGATGTTGCAGGGACTGCTGGTCCACATGGGCTTCAAGGTCCGACGGTGGCACGTTGCCGTGCTGATGAAGCGCATGGGCAACGAGGCGCTCTATCACAGACCGAACACCTCGAAACCGGCGCCGGGCCACAAGATCTACACCTGACTGCTGCGAAAACTGCCGATCACACGGCCTAACCACGTCTGGGCGATGGACATCACCTACATCATCCCCATGGCGCACGGCTTCATCTACCTCGCTGCAGTGCTGGATTGGTTCACCCGACGGATGTTGTCTTGGCGCGTGTCGATCAAGCTCGAAGCCGACTTTTGTATTGAAGCAGCCGAGGAAGCGCTGGCCCGCCATGCCACCCCCGAATTCTTCCATAAGGATCAGGGCAGCCAGTTCACGTCGACCGAGTTCATCAAAGTGCTGGCGGGTCGGGAGATCAAGATCAGCATGGACGGCAAAGGTGCCCGGCGCGACAACGTCTTTGTCGAGCGTCTCTGGCGGACCATCAAATATGAGGAGGTCTATCTGTGGGCCGCTGCCTGCGTGTCCGCGGCCCGCGCCTCGATCAGGCGCTACCTCGGCTTCTCCAACACCCGCCGCCCACATTCGTCGCTTGCCGACAAAACCCCCGACCGGGCTTACTTCAACGGGCTGACGCCGATCCCGGTGGCAGCATAACAGAGGCGGAAAACCACCTTAGAAACGCCCAGAACTTATTCAGACAAACCGAACCGCCTCTGTCGAATGGGTCAACAGCAAACGCTCGGTTTCGGGGGAACAACTAGCCGCAAGAGTAAGGTGGGTTTTAACCCACCGACCCTTGGCTATTCCCGGCAAACATAGACAGCGCCACCGACTGTCATGACTGTCACAGCAGCGGCGGTCATGGCGGCAGGGGTGGACAGCGCCGCGCCAACGCTGGTTGCAGCCGACCCCACCGCATCCAGCAACAGGCTGCTTTGCCCGGTTAACAGCATCGCACCCGAACTATGGGTCAGCCCCAACAGGCCGCGCTGTTGCTGTAGCATCGCTCGTGTCATCGCGCCCAGAAATCCGGTGGTCTGGTCGGCCGTCACATTCACCCGGTCACAAACGGTTTTCTGACAGCGACCGCGATAATTGCGCTGTCCCGGCACCAATAAAAATCCGGCGATTTCAGCGTCGTAACTCAGGCAATAGCGCTCGATCTGGTCAATCGCCAGTACCGCCCCCAGAAAGGCAATGGTGGTTTCGCTGTCACATTCGGCAGGCGTGCCCCATGCGCCATTCCAGCTTTGGCTTGGCCAGTTCAGCATTCGTTCGCGCAAGCTCAGGCTGGGTTGCCTGTCCCGGATCATCCCAGCTTCGACCACCACATCCCGTCCGTTGACGCGGGTCACGCAGCTTGTGCCCTGCGCCATGGCCGAGCCCGCCCAAAGGCAGGCCAGCATCAGGACCAGACTAAATCGGACGGCGCTGATCAAAGCTTTTCATGATAAAGCTGGGGGTGTCATCGCCCATTCCGACGATCCGTTCACCCTGCGGCTCGCGGCGGTGCCGTTCGGGGCGTGAGGATTCGGAGCGTGAGGATTCGGGGCGCGGCGTTTCGGGGCGTGCGTTTTCTGACCGTAGGTTTTCTGGCCGTTTGGTTTCGTTGCGTTCAGGCCTAGGGCTGCGCTCTTGCCTTGGGGCTCGGTCTGGGCGGTCACGCTGAACAGGATTAGTCTTTGTGTCGGGCTGCGCCACGTCAGCGGCCACGGCTTCCAGCGCTGGCCGGGCAGCGTTCCGTTCAGTCCGTGGGCCACGGCCACGGGTCCGCCCAGGTTCTCCGTCTGGGTCAGGCTTGCGGGGCGGGCGGTTGGGCATTTCATCAGGCATAGGTTTTCCCGCCATCGGATTATCAAGCCGGGGGATCGCTTTTTGCACCAGCTTTTCAATGGCCTCAAGGTTTTTCTCGTCTCGCGGCGAACAGATCATCATGGTCTTGCCTGACCGCCCAGCCCGACCGGTGCGGCCAATCCGGTGGACGTAATCCTCGGCATGGCTGGGCACGTCAAAGTTGAAGATGTGACTGACAGCGGGAATATCCAAGCCACGGGCCGCCACATCGGACGCACACAGAAACCGGATCGATCCATCCCGGAACCCGTCCAGCGTGCGGGTGCGCACCGATTGGTCCAGATCGCCGTGGATCGGTTCGGCGTTATAGCCGTATTTTTTCAATGATTTGGCGACCACATCGACATCAACCTTGCGGTTGCAAAAGATGATCGCGTTGGTGCAGGCATCGCCTTCGCCATCAATTATCGCGCGCAGCACGGCGCGCTTCTCACTGCCTTCGTTTTCACGTTTGCTGGCTTTGAACATCACCACACCTTGGGTGATATTCTCGCCTGTTGTCGCGGCGCGGGCCACTTCGACTTTGGCTGGATTGGACAGGAACATATTGGTGATACGTTCGATCTCGGGTGCCATGGTGGCACTGAAAAACAGCGTCTGCCGGGTGAACGGCGTCAGGTTGAAGATGCGTTCGATATCGGGAATGAACCCCATATCGAGCATCCGGTCCGCCTCGTCCACCACCATGATTTGCACGCCGGTCAGCAGCAGTTTGCCGCGTTCGAAATGGTCCAGCAACCGGCCCGGTGTGGCGATCAGCACGTCGACGCCCCGGTCGATCAGCAGATCCTGTTCCTTGAAGCTGACGCCGCCGATCAGCAGGGCCTTGGTCAGTTTGGTGTGCTTGGCATATGTGTCAAAGTTTTCAGCCACCTGGGCGGCCAGTTCGCGGGTTGGGCACAGCACCAGGCTACGCGGCATCCGCGCCCGCGCCCGGCCACGGCCCAGCAGGGTGATCATCGGCAACACGAAACTGGCGGTTTTGCCGGTGCCGGTCTGCGCAATGCCCAAAACGTCGCGGCCCAGCAGCGCAGGGGGGATCGCACCCGCCTGAATTGGGGTCGGAATGGTATAGCCGGTATCAATCACCGCCTGCAGAACCTTGGGGTCAAGGTTCAGGTCGGAAAACTGCACCGGGGACGTGTAAGATGTCATGTTATCTGTCAAGGAAAGCCCTTTCATTGGTTGCGGCCTGATGTGGCCGCGAATGAAGCGGCCCGCCCGGCCGGATTGCCGGGGCGTGTGACATGGCAGGGCCATACGCCTGCCCCGGGCAAAGGTCAAGGAATTCATGGATTTGGCTATCGGTTGGGGTTACTCGACTTGGCCCCGCCGCTGACCTATGTTGATCCGACATGAGGAGAGCAACCGATGCCGTTGATGCAATTGATTTATGTCTCGCGCCCCTTTGGCTTTGACGAACAGGTGCTCAGTCATATTCTGTTCAAGGCGCGCCACAACAATGCCCGGGACGATATTACCGGGGCGTTGATCTGCCGGGCCGATCTGTATCTGCAACTGATTGAGGGGCCTCAGGCGGCAATCGAGGCGGTTTATGTGAAAATCCTTGCCGATGACCGCCATATCGAGGTGAAGAAACGCCTGCAACGCGTTGTGACGGCGCGCATGTTTCCGGAATGGGCGATGAAGGATGATCCGGCCCGGTCGTGGATGTGGGATCAGGCGCAGGTCGATGACGGTGCTGTCGAGCGGGCAAGCGAGGCCGAGATTCTGGCAGTATTTGAACGGGTGCGGCACGAAATGGCCTGATGCGCCCGACTGTTGCTATTCGTTACAGGCTTGACCTCGCCCGCCACTCCTGCACTTTCACGGTGAAGCCCCCGGGTGGGGCCCAAATGCGAAAGGAATATGAAATGGCGATGAAACGCAGAGCAACTGCTGTCTGGAAGGGCGATCTTAAGGCTGGAACGGGCAAGGTTTCGACCCAGAGCAAGGCGCTGACCGACTTGCCCTATGATTTCAAGATGCGTTTTGAGGATGCCCCCGGCACCAATCCCGAAGAATTGATCGGCGCGGCCCATGCAGGTTGCTTCTCGATGGCCTTGTCCGGGGAACTGGAAAAGGCCGGACTGGTCGCCGACGAAATTACCACGACAGCGACGGTTACTCTGGATTTCCCCGATGGTGCCCCGACGGTCACGGTGATCCATCTGGACCTGACCGCAAAAATTCCTGGTGCGACCGATGCTGCATTCCAGAAGGCAGCGGCGGATGCCAAGGCGAATTGCCCGATCTCGCGTTTGCTGAAGGCCGAGATTACGCTGACGGCGAAGTTGGCTTAGCCCGGCGCAGAGGGGTGCAACTGCGGGCGATAGCCTGCGACGAGTGCGGCGACTGTCGGCGCGGGCGTCAGGACAGTGACCGTGCCGCCGGGGCGGCGCTGCGGCCCGAGATAGGCACCGGTCGCATAGGGCAGCGCCATGTCCTGCAGGATCAGATACGGTGCATCATCCTGCAGGATGAAAGTGCCATCGGGCAATCCCGCCGCTGGCGCATCATGGCGGCGCTGCGCCCGCCCGGTGACGCGTGCGTGGTGCAAGGCGCGATCAAGGCGCTTGGCATCGGGCCGATCCCCGGTCGCAATCTGCCATGCGTCAAGAAACGCCCGGTAATCGGCGCGGCGGCATTCAGCGCAGGGCCGGTGCCCTGCGGCCAATGCCACTGCCTCGTCTAGAAAGAACAACTCGGTATAGGCTCCCGCCGCCATGACGCTGCGTTTGCGACCGTTGAATGACAGGTGGCAGAAGACCCAGTTTCTGTGCCGCCAGCGTGCGGTGCCGAGGCGCTGGGTGTCGTCATGCAGGATGCCGCGATTGCCCATGAAAAGACCGCGTTCATCGCTGGACACAATCGCGGCGGTGGGCAGGACCCGGTTTTGCAGGCTCACACCATCATTTCCTTGGTCGCCGTCAGCCGCACGGCCGGGTAATCCCGCGCGACCCGGTCAATATCCCATTGCAGCCGCGTCAGATAAACGACGTCGCCATCATTGTCATGGGCGATATGCTGTTTGTTGACATTGATGAAATCCTCGACCGGCAGGCGGTCGCCGCCGACCCAGCGGGCGCTGGTGAACTGCGTCGGTGAAAACCGCACCGGCAGGCCATATTCCAGCTCGATCCGGCTGGCCAGCACGTCGAATTGCAATTGACCAACCACACCGACGATAAAGCCCGAGCCGATCATCGGTTTGAAGACTTTGGCGGCACCTTCCTCGGCAAATTGCATCAGTGCCTTTTCCAGATGTTTGGATTTCATCGGGTCACCGGCGCGGACAGTTTGCAGCAGTTCCGGCGCGAATGACGGAATGCCGGTGACGCGCAATATTTCGCCCTCGGTCAAGGTATCGCCAATCCGCAATTGGCCGTGGTTCGGAATGCCGATGATGTCGCCCGCCCAGGCCTCTTCGGCCAATTCGCGGTCGGCGGCGAGGAAAAGCACGGGGTTTGACACCGCCATCGGCTTTCTCGTGCGCACATGCAGCAGCTTCATGCCGCGTTCAAAGTGGCCGGACGCCAACCGCACAAAAGCCACCCGGTCGCGGTGTTTAGGGTCCATATTGGCCTGCACCTTGAACACGAACCCGGTAACCGGCTGTTCTTCTGGCGAAATTTTACGCGGTTCGGCGTTTTGAACCTGTGGTTCCGGCCCCCATGTGCCAATCCCGTCCATCAGTTCCTTGACCCCGAATGAATTGATCGCCGAGCCGAACCAGATCGGGGTCATGGTGCCTTCGCTCACCGCTTTCAGGTCCAAAGCGGGCAGCAATTCGCGGACCATTTCCAATTCTTCGATCAATTTGGCCAGCAGGTCAGCCGGGACCAGTTCGGCCAGCCGCGGGTCAGATAACCCCTTGATCTCAATCGATTCCGCCACCCGGTTGCGGTCGGCCCGGTCCATCAGTTCAAGGCGGTCGTTCAGGATATCATAGCAGCCGATAAACTCGCGTCCGGTGCCAATGGGCCAGCTTGCGGGCGACACGTCGATGGCTAGATTTTCCTGTATTTCATCAATGATGTCAAAGGTATCGCGGCTTTCGCGGTCCATCTTGTTACAAAACGTCAGGATTGGCAGGTCGCGCATCCGGCAGACCTCGAACAACTTCCGGGTTTGCGACTCCACGCCCTTGGCCCCGTCAATCACCATGACGGCGGCATCAACGGCGGTCAGGGTGCGGTAGGTGTCCTCGGAAAAATCGCTGTGCCCGGGCGTGTCCACCAGATTGAACCGGAACCCTTTGTAATCAAACGACATGGCCGAAGCCGAGACCGAAATCCCCCGGTCCTTTTCCATCTGCATGAAATCCGACCGGGTGCGCCGCGCCTCGCCCTTGGCCCGGACCTGACCCGCCATCTGGATCGCCCCGCCAAACAGCAGAAACTTTTCGGTCAGCGTGGTTTTACCCGCATCGGGGTGCGAAATGATCGCAAAGGTCCGGCGCCTCCTGATTTCAGGGTGGGCGATTTCGGCGGGCAGGGCGGGGCGGTTTGTCATGGGCACGCTATAGCGGGGTGCTGCCCAAAGGGCAATCAGGCTGCAGCCCGGCGACAACACCTTACGATTGTTTCAAAATCTGACTCTTGCCAAAAAGTAGAATTCGAGTAGCAATTTGTTAAGGTCAAAAATGTAAGGTGCCCCGTTCATGGTGTTGAAATCACATATGTGTCTGTCAGCTTTGTTAGGGGCGTCTTTGTTGGCGGGATGTGGTGGCGGGTCTTTGACGCCACAAGGGCAATTTGATCAGGATCTGGCTTTGGCCGAGGATATGGCAGAACGATTGTCGGTTTTGGACAATTCGGCCTTTACCATTTTTGAAGAGGCCGGACAGGTAACCTATAATGGCTATGCCGCAGTAGCGGTCGATACTGCAGATACAGCGACCGAGTTGTTGGGCGACGCCCGCATTGTTGCAAACTTCGACACATCAGTCGTAACCGGGACGATAAACAACTTTAGGGGTGCCACTGCGCCAGTCGGTCAGGTTGAAACACCCGCCGTCGCCGCCTATGCAGGAACCCTGACTTTGGCCAACGGATTGATCGACGGACCAAACCGCCCGAACCAGTTTGGGGCTGATTTTGCCGGTACCCTGACGGGCGAAGGCAATGTGATTGCGATAAACGGGGCCATGATCGGCGATTTCCGGGGTGGTCCGTTGCGCAACGGATTTGTCGGTGAGTCCGTAGATGGCGCAACAACAACCACGTTGAACGGCGTTGCGGCAGATGGATTTTTGGGCATCGTGGCCGAAGCGGACCGAGATTTCTGAGACCTTGGCGCTACCGCGACGCCCGGCGCAGTAATTCAACCGCGTCGGGCCGCGAGAGCAAGCTTTCCTGCACTTCGTAATTCTGATGGGTGCGGTGCGCATGCGGGGCGGCATTGGGCACAGCGGCATGGGTGCGTGGATTGATCAGCAGGCTTTCTGCGGCAATCCCCTCGGCAAAGATGATCTGGTGATCATCGAACAACAGCTGGAAATATTCGACAAATCCGCCGTCCTGTTGCCAGACAGTGGTGCCATTGATCAGGTGGCGGACCTTGACCAACACTTCGGCCCGGCCCGCGCCCAGCTTATCCTGCCGCTGATACACGAAGATCCGGTGGTCGGGCGACATCACCAGATCGTTTTCATTGTGCAGCACGCCTTTGGCAATCACGACCGGGGCAAAATCGCCCACGGCCCGCAGGGTGGTCTGTCCGATCCAACGGATCGCCTGTGGGCCATCGTCGCGGGTCAACACCTTGTCGCCAACACGCAATTCCTCGATCCGGACCTGCGCCCCCGAAGCCAGCGTGATATGGGTGCCCCGGGTAAACGACACGCAGGCAACCTCGGCCAGCCGGGTGGTGGCGGCGTGCCGGTCAACGCCGACCAGCCGATAATCGGTATGGGGTTGCAGGGTGGCCAGCGGCAATAGGTAAATCGCGGCCACCGCACCGTCATCCGCTTCGACCAGAACCAAGGCTTCGTAGGTGGTGCTGTCCGGGGCCATCAGGGTGATGCAGCAATCCAGATGCAGCGGGTTACCGGGCTTGCCGCTGTCCGATTTTAGACCGACCTGAAATCCATCGCCGTTTTGGGTAACCGCTAAAGTCAGCCTTGCCCGCACCTTGCCGGGGGTCAGCCGGTACAAATCATCCATGACGAGTTCATCAGCGAACGAAATTGCATCCCCTTCGGCCACGCCGTCCGTCACGACAAAGGCGTCGGCCGGAAACACCAGCAAAGTCTGGTCGAGGGTCGGATCAGAGGCAGGCGCTGCGGTCATTTGCGAACAGTTCTTTGAATTAGGCAAATAAATCAACATGATCTTAAGCGCATGTGGCAGGGGGGTCAACGCATCCTAAGGGTTGGCCAGGCCGGGCTATCATCTGGTGGAATCGTTAATTTTGGGTCATCGGCGGCAGAACATCCGCAATCAGCTTTCCCCGGTCGCAATCCGGGCCTACCCTTGGGTCAAAGCATCAGGGAGGGACGGGGATGGATCTGGGGATCAGGGGCAAGCGCGCGTTGGTCTGTGCGGCGTCCAAAGGGCTTGGGCGTGGCTGCGCCATGGCGCTGGCCGAGGCGGGGGTCGATCTGGTGTTGAACGCACGGGGCGCTGAGGCGCTTGAACAGACGGCGGCAGCGATCCGCGCCGCATATGGTGTCACGGTTGAGACGGTTGCCGCCGATATCACCACTGACGCTGGCCGTGCGGCGGTTCTGGCCGTGGCGGGTGAACTGGATATTCTTGTGACAAATGCAGGCGGCCCGCCGCCGGGGCTGTGGTCGGACTGGGGCCGCGACGATTTCATCCGCGCCATTGATGCCAACATGCTGACGCCGATTGCCCTGATGACCGCGATCATGCCGGGCATGATGGCGCGGGGTTGGGGCCGGGTGGTCAATATCACCTCGCAATCGGTCAAGGCGCCGGTCGCACAGCTTGGCCTGTCCAATACCGCCCGGACCGGGCTGACCGGCTATGTCGCAGGCACCGCGCGGCAGGTGGCCGGGTCTGGCGTGACGATCAACAATCTGTTGCCGGGCATTCACGCGACTGACCGGGCCGTCAGTCTGGATATGGGGGTGGTCAAGGCCGAAGGCATTACCATGGCCCAGGCGCAGGCCGCCCGCGAAGCAACCATTCCGGCCGGCCGGTATGGCACGCCTGCCGAATTTGGCGCGATGTGCGCGTTTTTGTGCTCGCAGCATGCCGGTTTCATCGTGGGCCAGAATATTCTGCTGGACGGCGGCGCGACCAATGCCACGATCTGAGGTCTTGCGTCAGGCCGAAGGGCGCGTTAACCCGGCTTAACCCGAGTAGTTTAGTCGGACATAGGACCGGTCGTGCCTGATATTCCTCGTTTGCAGATCAGCCATATCAGCCGCAGCTTTGCCGGGCGGCGGGTCGTGGACGATGTGTCCTTGCAGGTGATGCCGGGGCAGGTGACCTGTCTGCTAGGCCCGTCAGGTTGCGGTAAATCCACGACCCTGCGCATTATCGCGGGCGTCGATATACAGGATAGCGGCACCATCCATGTTGACGGAAAACTGATTTGCGACACCGTGACCCGGGTCCCGCCCGAAGGCCGGGGTATCGGGCTGATGTTTCAGGATTTCGCCTTGTTTCCGCATCTGAGTGTGGCAGGCAATGTGGCCTTTGGGTTGAAGGGGCCGCGCAGTGTAACCCAGGCGCGGGTTGCGGAATTGCTGGGCAAGGTCGGGATGAGCCGGCATATTGACGCCTACCCGCACCAATTGTCCGGCGGGGAGCAACAGCGCGTGGCACTGGCCCGTGCCCTTGCCCCGCGTCCGCGTATCCTGTTGATGGACGAGCCGTTTTCGGGGCTGGACGACCGGCTGCGCGACGATATTCGGGACGAAACACTGGATGTGTTGAAGGCCGAGGGGACGGCTGTCCTGCTGGTCACACATGAACCCGGTGAAGCGATGCGCATGGCCGATGAAATCGCGCTGATGCGGGATGGCCGGATCGTGCAGCAAGGCGCGCCTTACAACATCTATAACGCCCCGGTCGACCGCGAGGCTGCCGGGTTTTTCAGTGATATCAACGTGATCACTGGCCGGGTTCAGGGCGCGCTGACCGAAACTGCGTTTGGCCAGTTTCTGGCCCCCGGCGTGCCGGACGGCACTTTTGTTGATATCGTGATCCGGCCACAGCATCTGAAAATCGACTTTGACCGCGCTGGACGCGGCCCAAACCCGACCCCGCTTGAGGGCACCCCGGCGCGTGGCGTGGTGGCCCGTGCCCGATTCATGGGGTTGGAAAGTCTGGTCGAGTTCCGGATGGATTTTGACGGGTCGGTGCTGCGCGCCATGGTGCCGTCGGTGTTTTTGCCAAAACCCGGCACGCCCTTGTGGCTGATGATCCGGCGCGATCGGTGTTTTGTGTTTCCCCGGAGGTAGAACCGGAACTTTCGATGCCTACGGCAGCAGTATTTGGGCTTCAAAGACATGCAAGATCAGGTTTGAGCAGCCACATAATCTGCGAGTGATTTCCCCGGCTCGTCGATAAAAAGCTGTGGGAGGACCTTGATACTCTCGATTTTATCCACCCGGAACACGCGAAAATCATTGCGCAATTCGCACCAAACCGTGACCGTCCAGACCCGGCCCCAATATTCCAACTGCAGCGGTCGCACCGCCCGGCTGGTCAATTCACTGTTGGTATTCCGATAGCTAAGTTCCAGTTTCTGCCGCGCCCGGATGGCGGCTCGCAGTGCAGGCATATGCCGAAACCCGTGCGCCGCATCAGCAAAGGGATAGACCGCAAAGCCAAAGCTTGCGGGCGCAGTCCGCCGGCCGTCGGGCAGGACCGCCTCGATCTTGGCCGACAGTGACAAGGCGGCCTTTTGCAATTCTTCATCCGCCGCTGCGCCGACAATAGCCATACCCAGATGCAGCGCCTCAAGTTCGGTCAACGACAGGTTCAACGGCGGCAGGGTGATCGCCGCCGTCGCCATATAGCCCAGCCCGCGCGCCCCTTCGATCGGCACGCCTGATGCGATCAGCGTGTCCATGTCGCGGTAGATTGTGCGCAGCGACACCTCCAGCCGGTCCGCGATATCCTGCGCGCGGTGCAAGCGCCCGTCGCGCAGGATCTGAATCATGTCAAACAGGCGGTCAGTGCGGCGCATGGGACTTTCTGATTCGAATGTTGGTGTTGGTATAGAATTGCATTCAACTGCCATTTATCTGACAACTGACAGTATTGTGGCACAAAATCGACTTTCTTGACCAGCCACTGCGCCAGCAAGTGGGGTTTGGACCTTTTCTATCGCTGCCAGAGGCCCTATTTCGACCTCAGTGAATGTTATCGCCCCGCATGTCGGGCATAAGAGGAGACAAAGAATGCTTG
Organism: Rhodobacterales bacterium; assembly: GCA_031422295.1. Lineage (GTDB taxonomy): Bacteria > Pseudomonadota > Alphaproteobacteria > Rhodobacterales > Rhodobacteraceae > JANOMH01. The sequence continues at coordinate 12,674 of JANOQM010000053.1, forward strand.
GTGGACATTTCAGCCCTATCGGGCTTTTGCTGATCGCGGTTGTCGTGCTGGTCCTGTTCGGCCGCGGCAAAGTGTCGTCGCTGATGGGCGAAGTCGGTAAAGGCATTACGGCATTCAAGCGTGGCATCGATGATGGCAAGCGCGACGCGGATGCCGCAGTTGCTGCCAAGGATGTAACTCCGGCCGAGACCAAAGACTCCGTTTGAATCTCTGCCTGAAGGGGCGCGCGCATGTTTGACCTTGGCGGCGGCGAGATGCTGTTGATCGGGATCGTGGCCCTTGTGGTTGTCGGTCCGAAAGAGCTGCCGGGTATGTTCCGTGCCGTCGGCCAGTTCACCGGCAAAGCCCGCAGTATGGCCCGCGAATTTACCAGCGCGATGAACGCCGCAGCAGATCAGGCGGGCGTGACAGAACTGAACAAGACCCTTAAGGCGGCGGTAAAACCGATGTCTTATGCGGCGGACCGCTTGCGCGAAACCACCGGACTTGCCACATCCAGCCTGAATAATATCAAACCGGGCGGCGAGACCGAAAAACTGGCCGCCGAACGTGAGGCCACGCGGTTGAAAATCGCCGAGGCTAGCGCCAAAGCGGCAACCGAACGTAAAGCGCGTGAGGCGGCCCTGGCTGCCAAGGTCGAAGCGCCGACAGTAGCAACGCCGGTAAAAACCCCGCGCAAGCCAAAGGCGGCCCCGGCCAAAGCTGCGTTGCCTCAAGCCGCTGCGCCCAAGCCGCGCAAACCCCGCGCCGCACCCAAAACCAGTGAGCCGACATGACCAAAACCGATGAGATCGACGATTCCTCAGCCCCGCTGATGGAGCATCTGATCGAATTGCGCACCCGGATCATGTGGTCGCTGCTGGCTTTTACCATCGCGATGGTCGTGTGTTTTCTGATCTGGAATCCAATTTTTGACTTTTTGACCAAGCCGCTGTGCCGGTCTTTGGCGGCAGATGGGCAAGGGTCCTGCGGTCTGGTCCTGATTGCGCTGCAAGAGGGGTTCATGGTCGCCGTGTCGATCAGCATGATGGGCGGGCTGGTGCTGGCTTTCCCGGTGATCAGCTATCAGTTATGGCGGTTTGTCGCCCCCGGCCTGTATAAAACCGAACGCGGTGCGTTTTTGCCGTTTCTGGTGGCCTCGCCGGGGATGTTCTTTCTGGGCGCGGCATTCGCCTATTACGTCGTCACCCCAATGGCGTTTTCGTTTTTTCTGGGCTTTCAGCAGCCCGGTTCACTGATTGACGGGCCCGAGGCCGGAACCGGCATTGCGGGCATTGCATTCCAGGGGTCAGCCTCGGCGTATCTGCAACTGACGATCCGGTTTATTGTCGCTTTTGGGCTGTGTTTTCAACTTCCCGTATTGCTGACATTGATGGGCAAGGCCGGTCTGGTCAGTTCGCGGGGGTTGGGCAAGACCCGCAAATACGCCATTGTCGGCATTCTGGTAGTTGCAGGGCTGGTCACGCCGCCCGATGTGATGTCTCAGGTTATTCTGTTCGCAGTGATTTATCCCCTGTACGAAGTATCGATCTTTCTGGTCCGCCGGGTTGAAAAGCAACGTGAGGCCAAGTTGCGCGCCGAGGGGCTGTGGGTCGATGAGGACGAAGACGAGCCGGATACGAGTGTCAAAAAGTGAGTGGGTCTGACCTTCGCCGTATTGCCGACGCGCTTGAACGGTTGCGCCCGCCCGCTGGCCCCTTGCCAGATTTCAGCGCCGGAGCTTTTGTCTGGCATGTTGACCCTGACCGGCTGATCGCCGTGGATAAAGTTAACCGGGTCGAACTGTCCTTGCTGGTTGGTATTGACCGCGCCCGTGATACATTGCGCACCAATACTGAACAGTTTGCCCGCGGGCTGCCTGCCAATAATGCCCTGCTATGGGGCGCGCGCGGCATGGGGAAATCCAGTCTTGTCAAGGCGGTACATGGCGATCTTCATCCATTGTTCCCGAACTTGAAAATTGTTGAAGTCCAACGCGAGGATCTGACCAGTATTGGCCGTTGTCTGGCCCTGCTGCGCGCAGTACCGGGCAGATTTATTCTGTATTGCGATGATCTGTCGTTTTCGCATGACGACACCCAGTATAAGACGCTGAAAGCTGTGCTGGATGGCGGGATTGAGGGGCGACCGGATAATGTGATCCTGTACGCCACGTCAAACCGGCGCCACCTGATGCCGCGCGAGATGATCGAGAACGAACGCTCGACCGCGATTACGCCGGGCGAAGCGGTCGAGGAAAAGGTGTCACTGTCGGACCGGTTCGGGCTGTGGCTGGGGTTCCATCCTTGCGATCAGGACCAGTATCTGGCGATGATTGCAGGCTATTGCGCGGCTTACGCGGTGGCGATTGATCCTGCGACCTTGCGCGCCGAGGCGATTGAATGGCACGCCACGCGCGGGTCACGTTCGGGCCGGGTGGCCTGGCAGTATTTCACCGATCTGGCGGGACGGAAGGGCGTGAATCTTTAGCCGGGGTGGGTTAAAACCCACCTTACGCTGCATTGTCGAAGTTGCTGATATACCTCCGCCGGAGGCTCTGTCCGGTAGGTACGGTGCCGCCAACGGGGAAATTTACAGACCAAAGAATACGAAAGAGTAAGGTGGGTTTTAACCCACCCTTATGGTAAAAAATCAGCCGGATCAGCGCTTTGCGTGCCGCGCCGCACCTCGAAATGCACGAATGCCGGATCGCCCGCGCGTACTTTTCCAATCACTTGGCCCTGACTGACACTGGCGTCTTTCGCCACGGTCAGATTGTCGACATGGGTATAGACCGTCAGCAAACCGCCATCATGGCGGATAACCACGATATTAACGCCATTGGTATCAGTAGTGACAGCGGCCACGGTGCCTGCAGCGGCGGCACGCACCTCGGCCCCGGCGCTGGCCCCGATATCAATGCCGTCGTTCCGGCCGGACGCATAGGCGCGGATAATGCTGCCGTGGACCGGATAGATCATCGGTGCATTCGATACAGGTGCCGCTTGTTCGCCCAGATCGGGAGCGGGCGGGGTCGCGGTTTCGGGTGGCGGGGCGGATGGATTTTCATCCGGCAGCGGTTCGACCGCACTTGGCGGAACAGGGGTCTCCGACCCAGCTCCGGGCGGTGTGACGGTAGTTGCGGGCGGCGGGCTGGCCCCGGCAACCGGGATCAGCAGAAACTGCCCTTCGCGTACCGCAAGGTCAGCCCCAAGGCCGTTCCATTCGGCAATGCTGCGCACCGGCACATTGTACAGACGGGCAATAGAATAGGGTGTTTCGCCCCGTGCGACCTGATGGCGGATGGGTTCGGCCCCATTCCTCTGGACCGGCGGTGCGACCGCTGCCGCTGGCGGCAGGGCGGTGGGCGTGATCGTCGTTGGTCCGGCCCGGTCGATGGCAGCCGAGGCAATGGTAGTCACATCAATCGGCGCGCCTTGGATGGCCGCCGCCCCGGTAGATTCAGCAACCCTGCTGGGCAGAGCGATCACTTCATCCCGCCGCAAAACCGCATCCGGATCAATACCATTGTAATTGGCCAAAGTCGTGGGATCGAGGCCCACCCGCGCCGCAATGCTGCGCATCGTGTCGCCCTGCTGGGCCACGACGACCTGATAATTCGGATAGGAAATCACCCCGCGGTCATCTGGACGGGGCCGGTTTGGCGGGTTCAGCGCCGCTTCGGTGGTGTCAAACCCGTTGCCCAGATCCCGGATGTCCAGATCAACCGGACCCGAACAAGCCACAATCAGACTGCTGGCGGCGACCGCCATCAACAGACGGGCTCGGCCAGTCGTAAATTCAGCGGGAAAATTAATCATCACTTCGTCCTCAATCACGCGACGACCCCTGTTGGCCGGGGCCTTGGTCCTGATCACTTAATCCTGTCCCAGCCCTTCGACAAGCGGCACAAAACGCACCGGGCGCAGCTCTTCATAGTCATAGCCTGCGTCATGCCGTGTAACCCGCAGCAGGCTTTGCACTGTGTCAGACTGCCCGACCGGCAAGATCATGATACCCCCAATTCGCAATTGGGCCAAGAGGGGGCCGGGCGGGTCTTCTGCCGCCGCCGTCACGATGATCCGGTCAAATGGGGCTTGGTCGGGCAGGCCGTGGCTGCCGTCATAGGTAAAGGCGGTGATATTGGTAATTTTCAGTTCATCGAAAATCACCCGCGCCCCAGCCACCAGCCTGCGATAGCGGTCCACGGTGTAGACCCTGCGCGCCAGTAAACTCAGGATTGCGGCCTGATAGCCCGACCCTGTGCCCACCTCCAACACCTTGTCGCGCGACGTGACTTGCAGGGCCTGCGTCATGATCCCGACAATGCTGGGCTGGCTGATTGTCTGGCCGCAGGCGATGGGCAGGGGCATATCCTCATAAGCCCGGTCCGCAAACAGGCCGCGCACGAACAAGGCCCGGTCGATCTTTTCCATTGCCGACAGAGTTCGGTTATCGGTGACACCTTTGCTGCGCAGCGCAAACAGGAACTGCATTTGCTGTTCCGCGAGGCTGGTCACTGCAATCTGGCCTGTAACGCGGCCAATTGGTCATGCGCTGTCAGATCAGCCCGCAAAGGCGTGACCGACGTGTATCCGTCCAGATTGGCCTGCGCATCAGTGCCCGGCCCGGTTGGTTCATCCTGCGGCCCGCCGGTGACCCACAAAAACCGCCGGCCATTGGGTGAGATCTGCGCCTCGGCCCCAAAAGTGGTATTGCGCCGAAAGCCCTGCCGGGTGACCTGAATACCTTTGACCCCGGCCGCCGGAACCGGCGGAAAGTTGACGTTGTAAAACAGCCGGTAATCCGCATCATCCCAGATGCCATGATCCAGCAATTTGCGGATTGTGGCGGCACCATGCACCGCAGCCGCCTCGAACGGGTCAACGAGGCCCGCGTTGCCGGGGCCAAAGAACTGCGACAAGGCGATGGCGGGCAGGCCCTGTAGCGCGGCCTCCATCGCGGCACCGATTGTGCCGGAATACAGCACGTTTTCGGCGGCATTATTGCCCCGGTTGACGCCAGACAGGATCAGGTCGGGCCGCGCATCCGCCATAACGTCAAACAAGGCGGCCAAAACGCAATCCGCCGGGCTGCCCTCGGCGGCAAAGCGGCGTGGGTCCAGTTCGGCGATCATCGTGGGATGGGTATAGCTGATGCAATGCCCGACGCCCGATTGTTCAAAGGCAGGCGCGACTGTCCAGACCTCGCCGCCCGGCCCGGCAATCTGGGTCGCAATAGCGTGCAACGTCTTAAGGCCGGGCGCGTTGATCCCGTCGTCATTGGTAATGAGAATGCGCATATGGTCTGGCCCCTGTCCCTGCAACTCTTCCTAAGCGAGCAGGCCGGGGGGGGCAAGCAGGGGGCAACTGAACGGTGCTAACCGAGGATTTCTGGCAATAGTCGGGCGACTTCGGATTTCACATCGGTTAATGCTGCGCGGTCTTCGCCTGGAAAAAACCTTGCCCGCGTGGCGGTGGGCATCGGTCGCGGGGTCAAGATTAGGACCTGTGGCCCTGTGCGCATGGTTTCCGCCCGCCAGCTTTGGGCCAGCGCAATCTGTGCGGCTTTGGTCGCGCCATAATGGCCAAAGAATTTTTCGCCGCCACGCGGGTCGTCTAGAAACACCGCCCTGCCAGACTGGCCCAGCAACGGGCCAACATAGCCGATCAGCCGGGCTGTGGCGGTGATATTGACGTTGACTGATTTATCGAAATCCTTAGGGGCCAGATGCCCGGTCGGGGCCAGTGGCCCGGCATGGATGGCGGTATGCACCCACAGGTCCAGCCCGCCCCAGCGCTGGTGAATGCCAAGGCATAACTGCTGCATCGCATCCGGCACGGTGATGTCCATCGGGGCCAGCGTGGCCTGCCCACCCGCACCTTGGATAAGATCATCCAGTTCCTCCAGCGCTCCAACCGTGCGCCCGACGGCGATAATATGATGCGTGGCTGCCAATGCCGTCGCCAAAGCAAAGCCAAACCCGCGCGAGGCCCCGGTAATCAGGGCGGTTTTGACGGATGGCGGCGTTGCAGGGGCTGTTTGACTGGTCATTGCGATGATTTGTCACTGCAAAAGCTGCACTGCAAGGGCGAGTTGCTTGACATCTGGTGTGATTCATAAAAAACGATGCAGACCTTAAATAAAATACAGGATCCGATCATGTACCGTGCAATCCCCCTGTCATTGGCCGCCATTGGCCGTGAAAGCCTGATTTCCAAGGCAATCCTGGTGCTGGCAGGTTCTGCCTTTATTGCTGTGGCCGCACAAATCAGCGTGCCGATGATTCCGGTCCCGATGACCCTGCAGACCTTGGCGATCCTGATGGTCGGGCTTGCGTTCGGGTCGCGGATGGGCGCTGTGACCCTGCTAGCCTATCTGGCCGAAGGCGCGCTGGGTCTGCCGGTGTTTGCCGGGGCCAAAAGCACGCTGGCCCTGATCGGGCCAACCGGTGGATTTCTGATAGGATTTGTCGGCATGGCTTTTGTCGCCGGGCTGGCCGCCGATTTCGGTTTCAAGAAATTTCTGCCCTTGGCGGCGACGGCCCTCGTGGCCGCGGCCCTGCTGTATATCCCCGGTATCGCCTGGCCGTTGCTGATTGCCAAAGTCGGCGGCGTGACGCAGGCTCTGACCGGGTTCGGCATGGACCCGTCGCAATGGGGCGCAGATAATATGTCGATGATCTGGCAGTATTACATGGGCCCGTTCCTGATTGGCGATGCGGTCAAAGCGGTACTTGCCGCGCTGATCGTGGCTGGTGGCTGGACAGTTTTGAACCGCAGCAAAGTTTGATCGCCCCACAAAAGCGAAGAATTACAAAGGGCCATGCATCGCGTGGCCCTTTGTCTTTGTCAAAAGACCAGCCTTTTTGGTCAGTTTGCGGGCACCGGCCCCAGTCCCGCTTCGACCAATCGCACCGCCACGATCCGCGCCAACAAGTCGGCGGGCAGCGGGTGCGCGGGCGTAAATATCACCCCGCTTTTGGAATGCTTGAAACCAGCCGCATCCAGCTCTGCCGCAAAGCCCGGAATAATCCCGCCCGAATGCGGATAAAACCCGCAATGCTTGGCAAACCCCGCATAGCCCGCGACCACCTTTTTGCCAATCCGGTAGCCGGGCATGGCGTAACTGATCACTTCGGTCGCTTGGGGAAGGAGTGCGCCCAATTGCGCGCGCACCTGCCCCAGCAACGCCCGCTGGTCGGCGGGCAGGGTGGCAAGATAGGCGTCATGGGTGGCGAAGGTTGGCATGGCCCTTACTCCGCGGCGGTTTTCATCACGAACCCCTGTTCGATCATATCGGCCGGTATCACCGGATAATCACCCGAAAAACAAGCGTCGCAATATTGCGGCGAGGCGGCATTTCGGCCCGTTGTCTGGCCGACGGCGCGATACAGGCCGTCGAGCGAAATGAACCTTAAGGAATCCACGCCCAAATGGTCGCGCATTTCATCCTCAGACATGTTCGCGGCCAGCAGTTTTTCGCGCTGTGGGGTATCTACGCCGTAGAAACACGGCCATGCCGTCGGCGGCGACGCGATGCGGAAATGCACCTCGGCAGCCCCTGCATCCAGAATCATTTCCCGGATTTTGATGCTGGTGGTGCCACGCACCACGGAATCGTCAACCAGAATGATACGCTTGCCGCGCACCAGCGCCCGGTTCACGTTCAGTTTCAACCGCACGCCCATGTTGCGGATGCTCTCCGTCGGTTCGATAAACGTCCGGCCCACATATTGGTTGCGGATAATGCCCATCGCAAACGGAATGCCCGATTGCAGCGAATAACCAATGGCAGCAGGCGTGCCGGAATCGGGCACCGGGCAAACCAGATCAGCGTCAACCGGGGCCTCAATGGCCAGTTCGCGGCCTATCGCCTCGCGGGTTTCATAGACTGAACGGCCACCCAGAATCGAATCTGGGCGGCTGAAATAGACATGTTCAAAGATGCAGAACCGGGATTTCTGGCGGCGGAACGGGAAATGCGATTCCACACCTTTGGGGCCGATCACCACCATCTCACCCGGCTCAATCTCGCGTTCAAACGTCGCCCCGATGATGTCCAGCGCGCAGGTTTCCGATGACAGCGCCCAGCCGTCACCAACCTTGCCCAATACCAGCGGGCGCACACCCAGCGGGTCGCGGCAGCCGATCAGGTTGAATTGAGTCATGGCGACAATGGAAAACGCACCATCAACCTTGCGCAGCGCCTCTTCCATCCGGTCGGTCAGGCTGCGACCCATGGAACGGGCCATCAGGTGAATAATGCATTCGCTGTCGCTGGAGGATTGAAAGATTGACCCCCGCTCGATCAGTTCCTTGCGCAGGGCCACGGCGTTGGTGATGTTGCCGTTATGCGCGATTGCCGCGCCACCCGACACAAATTCCCCAAAGAACGGCTGCACGTCGCGGATTGCAGTCTGACCTTTGTTGCCAGCGGTGGAATAACGCACATGGCCGATACCAAGGCCACCGGGCAGGGTGGCCATCACATCCGGCGTGGTGAAATTGTCGCGCACCAGACCCATGCGGCGGGCCGAATTGAACCCGGTGTCATGGTCATAGGTGACGATCCCACCCGCCTCTTGCCCCCGATGCTGCAAGGCATGCAAGCCAAGGGCCACGAAATTTGCGGCATCGGCCACCCCGATCACACCGAAAATCCCGCATTCCTCGTGCAATTTATCATCATCAAAGGGGTGTGCGGGGGGCATGTGTCTGGACAACGGGGCGCTCCGAATCCGGGGGTGTAGTCGCACCGTTCTCTTAGTCGGTCAGGCGGGGACTGTCACGAAACTATCACGTCGGGCGGGCGCAAAAGATGGGCAGATTGTTCACCTTTGATAACAACTGTCTTTCATGCGGCTTTTTTCAGGCTTTCAATTTTGGGTTGTGATGGGCAATATCCCTATCTTTTGCGCGCGATTGTAGAACTCCCACCTATGTCTGCGCCAAAACTATCTGCAAATCGCCATAGCCGGTATAGCGGCGTTCAAACTGCAGGCCCAGCCGCAGGGCGCAGTCTTGTGCTTTGGCAGTAAGGGCGGCATCCTCGGTCTGGGCCTGATAGACCAGCGTGGTGTAATTGCCAAAATACATGTCCCGCAAGGTGGGGTGCCTGTCCAGCCCTAGTGGACGCCAGACAAAGGCATCGAACTGCCGCACCAGGAAATCAGTCAGATAAAAGCAGGTCATTTCTGCGCGGGCGGCGAAAGCGTCGTTGCCTTCGAAAAACGAATAGCAATGCGGCCCGGCGATCATCTGCACCCCCAGTTCAGCGCATTTGGCCTGCAGCAGTCCACCGGTGCCGCAGTCGGCATAGGCGATAAAAACGGACTGATAATCGGCCTGACGCGCGGTAACTGCCGCCTCCACTGCGTTGGTGATCTTGTCGGGATGATTGTGCAGGATGGCAGGCAGGCAGTACAGGTCCAGATGGTCCCAGCCATGCGCGGCTTTCAGCGCCACGATTTCGTGGGCGAGCGCCCCGCAGGCGATCAGCAGCACACGGCCTGCGCCGGCGGGGGACAGGCCGGTGGTAACAAGGGTGGTGTCGGAGGGAAGGGTGGCGGGGGACGGCATCACAAGTCCAGTTTGCCTTGGTTGCTGCGCGGTTCTTCGCGCGGGGCTTTCTTGAAGGTGTCGTCGCGGCGGGCGGGGATATCCACGGCGCGTTCGCGCAAGGACAGGGCCTGTTCGATGGTGACGATTTGCAAGCGGTTGACCGGGGCAAAGCCGGGCACTTCGCACAGGCCCGCCTGACGGGCCCAGTCCTCCATCGGTTTGGTGGGCGGGTCCAGCGTCAGCAGCACGCCGATCTGAGCGCCCTGTGCAGTGACCACGGCATCAAGGGAGCGGACCATTTCGACCCCTAGCCTTGTGCCGCCCTTGACGCTGACCACGGCGCGAAACTCTTCGTTGACGCCGAACCAGCGCACCCCGTCAACCCCGCCATCGGCACCTTTTTTCGCCTGCGGGATAAAGCCGAGCCGCCCGGCAGCCCAAATCTCGAACTCTTTCTTGGTCGGGTCGTTGCGGATAAAGAAATCCCGCGCGGCATCGGCGTCCATCGGCGTGCCGATCACATCGTATTGGATACCGGGAAAAGCGGCGCGCAGGCGGGTTTCGATCAGGTTGATGGCGATGTGGGTGACGTCGATGCCGATCCAGTTGCGCCCGAGTTTCTGCGCCGCATGCACCGTGGTGCCGCAGCCGCAGAACGGGTCGAGCACGGTATCGCCGGGGTTGGAGGAGGCATTGAGAATGCGTTCGAGCAGGGCAACAGGTTTTTGGGTTGGGTATCCAAGGCGTTCGTCAGCCGTATTTCCAACCCGCAAGATGTCAGTCCAAATTGAATCGGACTGTTTCCCTGGCTTTTCGTCGAGATAAACCTTTCGACCATCCAGCCTCGGCGTTCCGTCTTTTTTTAACAGGATCAGCCCTTGTTGCCACCATTCCTCGCGTTGTTCCAAAGACGATCCCCAACCGCGCTTGGCCGAAGGCGTGGTTCCACGCCACGCCAATTTCCGATCAGCAGAGCCTCCCATCATGGTCAAGTCTTGTCCGGTGAACAGCCGCCCATCCGAATCCCGCTCATAGCGCTTTAGTTGTTCAGGCGAATAATCAGTAAATCCTTTGTGCCAAGTGTTCTTCTCTGATTTTGCATAGAACAGGATAGTATCGTGGACGCGGGGAAAGTCGTTTGACTTTACATTGTGCGCGTTTGTTCTGCGCCAAATGATCTCGTTCCGAAAGTTTCCCGCCCCAAACACCGCATCCAGCAATATCTTCAGATAATGGCTCGCCGTGGGATCACAGTGCAAATATAGCGATCCGGTCGGCCGCAAGACCCCGTGCAGTTCCACCAGCCGCACCGCCATCATCGCCAGATAGGCGGTCAGGGCGTTCTTGCCCAGAAACCCCACCATGGCCTCGAGCATCTTGGCGGCATCCTGATAGGACGAGCGTTTGACATCACTGACCGCCTGTCCCGATGTGGCATCATCCCACTGCCAGGTGTCGGTAAACGCCTCCATCTGCGCCACTGATGTCTGGCCTTTGGGGGTTTTGAACAGGGCGTTGTAATCGGCGTTCGAATTGAACGGCGGGTCCAGATAGATCAGGTCGACGCTGTCATCCGCGATGAATTTGCGCAGCACATCCAGATTGTCGCCGTAATACAGCTTGTTGGTCATGCGCTGAACCTTGCCCCAAAGGTAGTTAGAGACAGGTTAACAGTGTGCCGCCTGTCCCGCCATAGCCCCGTTCAGGCCACCGCCCCCTGATTATGCTTGCGCGCCATATAGGCCTTGGCGGTCTCGACCGCGACGGCGGCATCGCGGCAATAGGCGTCGGCCCCGATGGCACGGCCGAATTCCTCGTTCAAGGGCGCGCCGCCGACAAGTACGATGTAATCCTCGCGCATGCCCTTTTCCTTGAGCGTGTCGATGACCACCTTCATATAGGGCATGGTCGTGGTCAGCAGGGCGGACATGCCCAAAATATCGGGGCCTTCGGCTTCGATCGCGGCCAGATATTTCTCGACCGAATTGTTGATCCCAAGGTCCACAACCTCGAACCCGGCCCCTTCCATCATCATACCGACAAGGTTCTTGCCGATGTCATGGATGTCACCTTTGACGGTGCCAATCACCATTTTACCGACGCGCGGCGCGCCGGTTTCGGCCAGCAGGGGTTTGAGAATGAACATGCCGCCTTTCATTGCATTAGCAGCCAGCAGCACTTCGGGGACGAACAGGATGCCGTCGCGGAAGTCATTACCGACAATGGTCATGCCGCCGACCAGCGCCTCGGTCAGCACCCGGTAGGGGGTCCAGCCGCGCCCAAGCAGAATATGCACGCCTTCCTCGATTTCAGGTTTAAGCCCGTCATACAGGTCGTCAAACATCTGCGCGACCAGGTCATCGTCATCAAGTTCGGCCAGAATGATATCGTCGTCGTCAGCCATGATTTGGGCCTTTCCTGGACCGAACTGCGCGCTGGGGCGATTTGCGCTGAAACCGGGTCAATGGTCTTGATAGAATGCGACACTGCCTGCCTTGGTACCGACCAAAGGTCAATTGGACTTTGGCGGTACGAAACGGAATATATTGGCATGGTTCTGCATTTGTTCTATACCCGAGACATGAGCGCATTGATCCCGATCCCAAAAGAAACCCGCAAAGGCCGCGCCGCTACAACCAATGCGACCCATCGGTTTGACCGGCTGACTCATGTCGCCGCTGATGACGGCTGGGCTCGGGACGACAATTTGCCGGTCCTGCGGACCCATGTGCGCGATGAAGTGCCGCGTCGGGTGATCTCAGAAAACCGTTCGCCCGATCTGGGATTTGACAGGTCGATCAACCCTTACCGGGGCTGTGAACATGGCTGTATCTATTGCTTCGCCCGGCCCAGCCATGCCTATCTGGGCCTGTCGCCGGGGCTGGATTTTGAAACCCAGCTGATTGCCCGTCCGGATGCCCCCAGGCTGCTGGCGCGCGAACTGGGTGCCAAAGGCTATGTTCCAAAAGTGGTTGTGATTGGCAGCAACACTGATCCCTATCAACCGATCGAGCGCGACCGGCAGATCATGCGCGGGTTGTTGCAGGTGTTGTCGGATTTCAATCATCCGGTGGCGATTACCACCAAGGGCACCTTGGTCGAACGAGACATTGATATTCTGGCACCTATGGCGGCCAAAGGGCTGGTCCGGGTCGGAATTTCGGTCACCACGCTGGACCCGCTGACCGCCCGCGCGATGGAGCCGCGCGTGCCGTCGCCCTTGCGCCGGTTGCGGGCGATCCGGATTCTGTCCGATGCGGGTATCCCGGTGCGGGTGATGGTGTCGCCTGTCGTGCCTGCGCTGACCGATCATGAATTGGAGCCGATCCTGGCAGCCGCGGCTGCAGCAGGAGCTGTAGCCGCCAGTTCAATCATGCTGCGATTGCCGCGCGAAGTGTCAGGGCTGTTTCAGGACTGGTTGGCCGAGGCATTCCCGGACCGCGCGGCCCGGATCATGGGGCGGGTCCGCGAATTGCATGGCGGGCGCGACTATGACCCGGCCTTTGGCACCAGAATGACCGGGCAGGGCGAATGGGCGCGGCTGATGAAGCAGCGGTTTGATCTGGCGTGCAGGCGGCTGGGGCTGGCGTATCGGTTGCCGCCATTGCGCACCGATCTGTTTGCTGTTCCGCCAAAAGCCGGGGATCAATTGTCTTTGTTTTGAAACGATTGGTGGGTTAAAACCCACCTTACTTTGTCACCGGTGTAAGGTGGGTTTCAACCCACATTGACCCGGAATGTGGGTCAAGACCCACCTTACTTTAATGTCGATGTAAGGTGGGTTTTAACCCACCCTTAATCTTTGGTCCGCCGCCGCCCGGACCGTTCCCGGGCGGCCGGCCCCATCCCGTCAGTGCCGTCCGAGGCGCTGGAAAACCCACCCATATGTTGCGTGATTTGTTCCAGCGTGGGCCGCTCGCCGCGCGGCCGGGTTTCCAGCGCCATGCGCATCTTTTCCAGATGCGCAGGCATCGTGCCGCAGCACCCGCCAATGATGGTGGCCCCGGCGTCGCGGGCGAGGACGGCATATTCTGCCATCAGGTCTGGCGTGCCGTCATAATGGATGTGTCCGTCGTGATATTTTGGGATCCCTGCATTGCCTTTGGCAATCACCGGCTGCTCGGGCCCGGCTGCCGCAAAGCCCAGCACGGTGCGCAGCAGGTCTGACGCGCCTACCCCGCAATTGGCCCCAAAGGCGATGGGCGGGTTCTTGATCTTGCCGATCAGTTTGACCATTTCGGCACTGGTCAGCCCCATCATCGTGCGGCCTGCCGTGTCAAAGCTCATCGTGCCGCACCATGGCATGTCGGCCAAGTCAAAGGCTTCTGCGGCCGCGCGGAATTCTTCGGCAGCACTGATGGTTTCGACCCAGAGCACATCCACGCCCCCGGCCTTGAGCCCCTCGGCCTGTTCGTGAAACATTTCGACCGCCCTCGCATGGGTCAAGGTGCCCATCGGTGACATAATCTCGCCTGTTGGCCCGACGGAGCCTGCGACCACAACGATGCGTCCGGCTTTGTCTGCCACATCCCGGCCAATTTCGGCGGAAATCCGGTTGATCTCCTGCACCCGGGATTCAAAACCATGCAATTTCAGCCGCGACGCGTTGCCGCCAAATGTGTTGGTCAGGAACAGATCGCTGCCTGCACTGACCGCGCCTTGATAGAGCGCCCTGATCCGGTCGGGATGATCCATATTCCACATCTCAGGCGCGTCACCTGACATCAGCCCCATATTGAACAGGTTGGTGCCGGTGGCCCCATCGGCCAGAATCCAGTCGCGGGTTTCAAGCAGGTGGGAAAGGGCGTTGGTCGTGCGATTGGACGTCATCGGGGTGGCCTGTACCGGGGCGCAGGGCCGCCGGAGTGACGGCAGATGCGCGGCGAAAAGTTTGATCCTGCGCATCGCATGCTTGGCCCGGGTTTTCAATTTGAAAATTTTCAACATCACCAAACGCCGGTTTGATACTCTGGCCAAACCGGGACCTATCAGTTCTGATAGTCGTTAGTGTAGGCGGCATGTTGATTGCAGCGGCGATTGTAACTGCGGCAAAGATCAATCCGGTCGGTGTCGGGGCACACAGATAAAGTGACTTCCACGCCGGGCCAAAGCTGCCTTTAAACTGCCGCAATCCTTTGACGCCTGGCCAACTGGCGCATATGCAAGCCCAACGGTCGGGCCAAACCGGCACGGCGGCGAGCGAAACCTGCGCTGCACCGCTGTCTTTGGCCGCCGCAATGCCGGTACAGACCAGCGCATGCATGGTTCCCGCAGGTGCGTCGGGGCTATAGCGCATCAGATCTAGCGCCCAATCTGTCGGGCCTTGATGAAAGCTGGCAAAGCCAATCAGTTTATCACCCAGATATCCGAGGATGACCCGCTGGTGCCACAGCAAAGCGGGGTCGAACTGCCCCATCGAAAAGCCTTTTTCCGCCGCATTCCGCACCGACCAAAGTGCGGCAACATGCGCCATTTCGGGCAGGGGCAGGGTTCGCGTTAGGTGCGTTTGCAGCCCCGCCGCCTGCACATGGCGTAGTTTGCGCCGCAATTGCCTGCATCCCGGTTGGTCAAGCGACCAGTCGTCCAGTCGCAGGACCGCGTCTTGGGCGATCCGGATCACTGCCCAGCCCTGTTTGCGGGCCTGCGATGCTGTCCGGTTGTCACATTTATAGAGCACCGGGGCCAGACCGCGCTGCCGGGCCAGACCCTGCAATCCGGACAAATCGGCGCATCCCAGCGGCATCCCGATCGTAACAAGACAGCGTCCTGCTGGGCGCAACAACCAGCCGGTCGATTGATCGGCGTTCAGCACAATCTCGGCCCCCTGATGCATCAGCCCCCAATCGGCGTGCGGTGCTTGGGCTAACGCGCGCGACCGGGCCGCTCCAACGGCGGTTTGGAGCGTGGGTTGTGCGGGTAGGGCAGCTGGCCGAACCAGAAAAGCGAGTGCAATCAGCGCCGGGATCAGAAAATAGATGACCCGGTAAGCCAACACTGCCGCTAAAAGCGGTCCTTCGGGCACTTGGGGTAACAGCAGCAGGAGGGTCAGTTCGAAAGCCCCCAATCCCGCCGGACTTTGCGATAATAGCCCGGCCCCGAGTGCCAGCAGGTAGGCGGCAAACAGTGTGGAAAAGGCTGGCATGAGGTGGGGCGGCAAAAGCAGGCCCAACACCAGCGTCGCACAGGTTGTGTCGACTGTGGTCCAAAGCAGCAGGTCTGCCCCAATACGCGGCGACAAACCGGGCAGGTCGCTGTCTGGCTGCAGCTGGGTGACGCGCCAGATGATCACAACCAATAATCCGGCAATCAGGCCGGCAATCAGACTGACCGGCCCACCATGGCTGAGCAGAGTAACGCTGCCCGCCAGTACCGCCCATGACCCCAGAAATGACAGACTGACCAGCACTGTCAGGCGTGTAACCGTCCATAGGTCCAGTTCTGGCAGGCAGCGCAGCCGCACCAGCCCCCCCGACAGGCTGCTGAAACCCACGGTCTGTGACAGCGCAATTGCCAGCATTCCCGCAGCTTTGGCCCGCGCAGGCCTGACGCCAGTGCCCAGAACCCGGTGAACAACTGCGTCATATTGACCAATCGCTGCAAAACTGACCCCAGTCATGACCATGGCGCCCAGCCATTGCCAACCAGACAATTGCCCCATGGCCGCCCCGATATCCTGCATTTCAAAGTCGTCCAGCCGGTCCAGCAGCAGATATAGGCAGCCAATCAGGGCAAGCACTGGCAACAGTTTTCCGACATGGCCCAATGGGCGCAAAAACGCAAAGCGACTCGTCATTGACATCTCCGCAGGGCTGGGCTGGTCTGGCGTGCCGGGTTTGAACCAACACCCTGCAGCAGCGGAGTAATTTGTCGAAGTGAAGGCCCGCTTAATCTTGGATTGATGAGCCGAGGTAACTTGTACAGATGGTTAACACGTGCCGAACTGAACCGTCGCTACAGGGCCGCATCCTTGTTGGTGACCAATGTTGCCTGTAATTTACGCTCAATCTCGGCATATAGCCCGCCCGCCAGGTTCTTGCCCGAGGCCCGTTCGATCCCCTCAAAGCCCGGCGATGAATTCACTTCCAGCACCTTTGGTCCGTCATGTGCGCGCAACAGGTCAACCCCGGCCAGCCCCAGCCCGAATGCCCGTGCCGCCCGCACCGCCGCATCACGTTCTGCCGGGCTGATTTTCACAGTTTCGGCTGTGCCACCGAGATGCAGGTTCGACCGGAAATCATCGCCCGCCGCAGTCCGGCGCATCGCGGCCACCACTTTGCCCGCAATCACGAAACAGCGGATATCTTCGCCTGCCGCCTCCTTTACGAAATGCTGCACCAGAAAGTTCGCCTTGAGGCCGCGAAACGCCGAAATCACCGATTGCGCGGCCTTTTTGGTTTCGGCCAGAACCACGCCGCGTCCCTGACTGCTTTCCAACAGCTTCACGATCAAGGGCGCGCCGCCGACCAGTGAAATCAGGTTGTCGGTGTCTTTGGGGCTGCTGGCAAAGGCGGTGACCGGCATGCCAATCCGGTGCCGCGCCAGCACCTGATGGGCGTGCAATTTGTCGCGGCTGGCGGTGATCCCGACCGAGCCATTGATGCAATAGGTGCCCAGGGTTTCAAACTGCCGGACCAGCGCTGTGCCATAGGGCGTGATCGATGCGCCGATCCGGGGGATCACGGCATCATAGGCGGGCAGGCGGGTGCCGTCATAATGCACCTCGGGGGCCAGGGCGCTGATCGCCATATAGCAGCGGGCGGTGTCGATCAGGTCAATGTGATGGCCGCGTCTGGTGCCTTCTTCGACCAGCCGCATGGTGGAATAGGTGTCGGGTTCTCGGCTGAGGATGGCAATGCGCAGCGGTCGGGGTGGCGGGGCCGGGGCCTTGCCGTAGATCGCAAAGCTGCGCAAAGGCTGCACAAAACGGTCTGCCGGGTCCACTACGACACGGTCGGTCAGGGCTTGGCGGCCCAGTAGCATCCGGTTTGACAGCCCGGCCCGGTCGGTCAAGGTGACTTCGACCGGCCAGCTGATCCCCCCAACCTCAAGCCCGGTCCGGATCACATAGCGCAGCTCACTTTCGCCATTCGACGAGGTCACCTCGCGCCGGTCGATAATGCTGGCCTGACAGGCGATCACCACACCGGGCTGGCGCGGCACCGGATGCACGTTGAACCGCACCTGCGGCTGATCGGCAGGCCCAAAGGCGACAATATCAGAGGCATGCAGGGCCGAGGTTTTGGCCCCGGTGTCAACCTTGGCGCGCAACGCGGGCAGGCCCAGTTCGGGCAGACCCAGCCATTCTTCCCAGCCCAGCCGGATGCGCGGGGGGTCTGCAGCTGTCATGGCTGCTCCTTTTCATTTGCTGCGTCTCGGGTAACAAGGTGGCGCGGATTAGGGAAGGCACAAGACTATGACAAAACCGTTTCAGTTTACCCTGAACGCAACCGACGGCGTAGCCCGGACCGGGGTTATCGAAACACCGCGCGGTCAGATCCGAACACCCGCCTTCATGCCGGTGGGTACGGCGGCCACGGTCAAGGCGATGCTGCCCGAAAGCGTGGCGGCAACCGGGGCGGATATTCTGTTGGGCAATACCTATCACCTGATGCTGCGCCCAACGGCGGAACGGATTGCCCGGTTGGGTGGCCTGCACCAGTTCATGAACTGGGACAAGCCGATCCTGACCGACAGTGGCGGGTTTCAGGTCATGTCCTTGTCCAAGCTGCGCAAGATGAGCGAAAATGGCGTGCAGTTTGCCAGCCATATCGACGGGTCCAAACATCTGCTGACCCCGGAACGCAGCATGGAAATTCAGGCGCTGCTGGGGTCGGACATCGTCATGTGTTTTGATGAATGCCCGGCTTTGCCCGCGTCCGAGGCGGATGTGGCGGCATCAATGCATCTGTCCATGCGCTGGGCGCAGCGGTCGCGCGATGCCTTTGGCGACCGGCCGGGGCATGCGTTGTTTGGCATCATGCAAGGTGGGGTTACACCCGAATTGCGGGCCGAAAGTGCCTCAAAACTAACGGAAATCGGGTTTGACGGCTATGCTGTCGGGGGGCTTGCGGTGGGTGAGGGGCAAGAGGCGATGTTGGGCGTGCTGGATTATGCCCCCGGCATGTTGCCCGCCGACAAACCCCGTTATCTGATGGGCGTGGGGAAGCCGGATGATATTGTGGGCGCGGTGGCGCGGGGCATTGATATGATGGATTGCGTTCTGCCATCGCGGTCGGGCCGCACCGGGCAGGCCTGGACGCGGCGGGGGCAGGTCAATATCAAGAACGCCCGGCATCAGGATGATCCGCGCCCGTTGGACGAAGATTGCACTTGTCCGGCCTGCCGCCATTATTCCCGCGCCTATCTGCATCACGTATTCCGGGCGCAGGAAATGATTTCAGGGATGCTGCTGACCTGGCACAACCTGCATTATTATCAAGAGTTGATGGCCGGGATGCGAACCGCGATTGCGACGGGTAAATTTGTCGGGTTTGTCACGGATTTTGCGGCTTTGCGGGCAGAGGGCGACATTGCGCCTGTGTAGCCAATAAAAAGCAGGGCAGACCTTGGCCTGCCCTGTCATCGCATGATCGGCCGATCAGGCTTTACGACGGCGCAGCGCCGCAATACCGCCAAGCGCCAGCACCAAAAGCGGCAGGGTTGCGGGCACCGGGACCGGGGCCACAGCATCGCCTAGGGCGACATTGTCTGCCACTTCGAATGAAGACCCCGCTACCGCTTCGATTTCGACCCGGTCAAAAAGCAATCCGGTGAAACCGAAGAAACTGCCGCCGTTCGGGGCGACGGTCGTATTTTCGAAACCGACATTTGCCGCGCCAAGGAAGAACGAAATCACAAAATCGGCAACGCCGCCGCCTTGAGAGCCGCCACCGAGATTCTGGTAAAGATCAAAGCCGATGGCCCCGAAAACCCCGCCCAGATCAAAGGTCAGCGTATCTTCTGAGGGGGAATTGCTCCCGATGGCTGTGGTCAGATTCGAGCTTTGACCCGGCCCGACACTGAACAGATCATTGGATTGCGAACTGACCGTTATGTTTGACGCAAACGTAATCGGCCCGTCAAACGAGTTTGTATCAGTCCCCAAGGATTCGAAATCCTCGGTAACGGTGATGGTTGTCGCCGCCGCAAACGAGGCCAGATCAGAAAAAGTCGCGGCATGTGCGCCTTGTGCCGAAGTTAGGGCAGCCAGAGCGACCGTCGTCAGAGAGATTCTTGAGAAATTCATGTTCGAATCACCTTTCTAATTCAACTAACAATTATGAAAATTCTGGGTGAACTCTGGGCTGCTGGCAATAAAAATATGGCTGTTTCATGGTTAAAAAGTGCAGATTTCGGTCGGGTCCCGAGACAATAGCCGCAGTAAGGCACGATTATGCAGGTTTCAGGCCAGTTTGTTGCAGCCAATAGTCAGACTTTGATAATCCGCCTTGCGTTGACCAAATAAATGACGGCCGTCCTAAGGCACTTGCAGACCGGCCGGCATCCGCAAGTTCAACCCATGGATCGACCAGTCGCGCCGGGCGCTGACAGCGGCGGCAAAGCTGTCCCATTCATCGCCGAATGTATCATCCAGCCAGCGACCCAGCGCCATGCGCGGCGGCAAGGCATCAAAGCTCAGTTTGCTGTCGATCAGACACAGCCCGGGTTCAGCCTCGCGGATTGCAATCGATAAGATCCCCGCCTCGGCAAAGCCTTCTTCGAACCTTTCGATGACATAGCGGCAGGCGTTAGGCGCGTCATGGTCCAGAAAGGTGACGGTAACATCTTCGTGCAGGCCGTCTGGCGTGCGATAGCGCAGATAGGTGGTATAGAAGTCATCCGGGTCGTGGTCATAATCGACCAAAGTGCCTGTCCAGTGGTCATCCGGGTGCCCTTCGCCCGGAATCAACGCCGTCCAAACCCGGATCGGACTGGCATAGACACGTGAAATACGGTGGCTGACAAGGCCAAGACGCAGCGCAGTGCGGTCGCTCCACCGGCCATGTATCGCCAAATAAATGAGCGCGGCAAACGACATGCTCGCCAACGGATAGGACCCGTCGGGTAAGGGCGGCAGGGCTGCGAGGGTCAGGCCGATCCCCAGCGCCTCGATCCAGCTGCGCCGGTTCGGTGCCAGCGTGACCAGAACACAGGCCAGCCCCATGCCAGTCAGGCCGCACCACAGCGCGCCGGTGCCGACGCCCAGTTTCAATGACCCGGCCAGCATGCCACCCAGTGTCATAAAGACGATCCTGCGTCGTTGGCGATAAATCCGGCTTAGCATGGGATGCCGCCGGGCGGATTTGACGGCAGGGTGGGGTTGCGCAGGGTGAGGTTCAATTTATCCAGCATTTTCTGAAGGTTTCCGGTCGATGGTCTGTTCTTACTGCTAAATAGGTGGTCCAATGTGGCCGTGTCGGGGCGAGGTCAGGGCAAATTGCCGGATATCTTACTTGCAGGACGCGACGGGGGCGGGCATTGTGCGTGAAAATCTGGCCTTAAATTGGCCGCTTGAAACAGGCACAAGTTAACACCAGATTAAGGCTTCTAGAGAGGAGACTTCCCACGTGTTGCCGATGATCGGGACCGCGGTTGTCTTGCCAAGAACAAGGATACGAGCATGCAAGAACCCCTTAGCCATTCCTACCCGGTCCTGCCGCTGCGTGACATCGTGGTGTTTCCACATATGATCGTGCCATTGTTTGTGGGCCGCGAAAAATCCGTCCGCGCGCTTGAGGATGTGATGGCCGATGACAAGCAGATTTTGCTGTCATCGCAGATCGACCCCGGTGTTGATGACCCGGCGATTGACGGGATATACAGGGCCGGTGTGCTGGCCAATGTGCTGCAATTGCTGAAACTTCCCGATGGCACGGTCAAAGTGCTGGTCGAAGGTCGCGCCCGTGTGCGCATCACCGAGTTCCTGAAAAACGACAAGTTTTTCGAGGCACGGGCCGAATATCTGACTGAAATACCCGGTGACGAGACCACGATCGAGGCGCTGGTGCGCACTGTCGCGGTCGAATTTGAGCGCTATTCCAAGATCAAGAAAAATATCCCCGAAGAAGCGTTGTCCGCTGTTACTGAGACCACCGAACCCGCCAAACTGGCCGATCTGGTGGCCGGACATTTGGGGATTGAGGTCAAGCAAAAGCAGGAATTGCTGGAAACCCTGTCCGTCGCTGAACGGCTGGAAAAAGTTTATGGCCTGATGCAGGGCGAAATGTCTGTCCTCCAGGTCGAGAAAAAGATCAAGACCCGGGTCAAATCGCAGATGGAGCGCACCCAACGCGAATATTATCTGAATGAGCAGATGAAGGCCATTCAGCGCGAGCTGGGTGACGGCGAAGAAGGTCAGAATGAAGTGGCCGAACTGGAAACCCGGATCAATGCCACCAAGCTGAGTAAAGAAGCCCGCGAAAAGGCGGATGCCGAGTTGAAAAAGCTCAAGAATATGTCGCCGATGAGTGCGGAGGCGACCGTGGTGCGCAATTATCTGGACTGGATCCTGTGCCTGCCATGGGGCGTGAAATCCCGCGTCAAGAAAGACCTCGGGCTGGCCCAAAAGGTGCTGGATGACGACCATTACGGGTTGGACAAGGTCAAAGAGCGCATCGTTGAATATCTCGCGGTGCAGCAGCGGTCGGTGAAACTCAAAGGCCCGATCATGTGTCTGGTCGGCCCTCCAGGCGTCGGCAAGACCTCACTCGGCAAGAGCGTTGCCAAAGCCACGGGGCGCGAGTTTATCCGCATCTCCTTGGGCGGTGTGCGTGACGAATCCGAAATCCGTGGGCATCGGCGCACCTATATCGGCTCTATGCCCGGCAAGATCATTCAAGCGCTGAAAAAGGCGAAAACTACCAACCCGCTGATCTTGTTGGACGAAATTGACAAGATGGGACAGGATTTCCGGGGCGATCCGGCGTCGGCGATGCTGGAGGTGTTGGATCCGGAACAAAACTCGACCTTTATCGACCACTATCTTGAGGTCGAATATGATCTGTCCAACGTCATGTTCCTGACCACGGCGAACAGCTATAACATGCCCGGCCCCCTGCTCGACCGGATGGAGATCATCCCGCTGGCGGGCTATACCGAGGATGAAAAGCGCGAGATTGCGCGGCATCACCTGCTGCCCAAGGTCCTGAAAAACCACGGGTTGAAGCCGAAAGAGTTCGAGATCAACGATGCGGCTTTGACCGAAATGGTGCGTGTCTATACCCGCGAGGCGGGCGTCCGGAACCTTGAGCGGGAATTGGCTAAGATCGCCCGCAAGGCAGTGACCAAGATTGTGCGCAAGGCCGTCACAAGCGTTCAGATCACACCAGAAAATCTGGCCGAATATCTTGGCGTGTCGAAATACCGCTACGGTCTTGCCGAAACCGAGGATCAGGTCGGCGTTGTCACCGGTCTTGCCTGGACCAGCGTCGGCGGCGAACTGTTGAACATCGAGGCGCTGCGCTTGCCTGGTAAAGGCCGGATGAAAACCACCGGCAAACTGGGCGATGTGATGAAAGAAAGCATCGAGGCGGCCGCGTCTTATGTGCGGTCGATCAGCCCGCAAATCGGGGTGAAACCGACCAAGTTTGACAAGATTGACATCCATGTCCACGTTCCCGATGGGGCGACGCCGAAGGATGGCCCTTCGGCGGGTCTGGCCATGGTCACGTCCATAGTCTCGGTCTTGACCCAGATCCCGGTGCGCCGCGATATTGCGATGACCGGCGAAGTATCGCTGCGCGGCAATGCGATGCCGATCGGCGGGCTTAAGGAAAAACTGTTGGCCGCTTTGCGCGGGGGCATCACGACTGTGTTGATCCCAGCAGAAAACGCCAAGGACCTGCCGGAGATTCCGGAGAATGTGAAGGCCGGGCTGACGATTATCCCGGTGACCCACGTGTCTGAGGTGTTGAAACTGGCACTGGTCCGTCAACCCGAGGCGATTATCTGGGATGAAGAGGCGGAAGAGGCGGCAGCTGCGGCTAAGGCTGTTCCTGTTGTCCCCGAAGCGCCGGGTGCAATGGCGCATTAAGGGCGAGCGTGAATTGATCAAATAAGGGCACGCCACCGTGGCGTGCCTTTACCTTTTGCCCGGCCGGCTATGGTCATGGTTTTTGTGGCAATCCAATCACCGGTCCGTTACTGTTCCTGCAACAGCGACAATAGGTTAGAACATGGCCCCCCGGACACCCAAGAATCCATCAAAGGCAACAGTGCTTGACGCTGTAATCGAGGCTGCGCAGGTCAAAACCCGTGTGGTTTTGAAAAAGAAGGATTTTACTGACCGCGCCATTGAACGATCCGGCGTGCGCAAATCGGACGCCAAAACTGTGGTCGAGGCGACACTTGCCGTGTTGGCCGAAGCGTTGGCCCATGGCGAGGAACTGATCCTGCCGCCGTTGGGCAAGTTGAAAGTCACCCGCGAAAAATCGAGCCCGCGGGGTCGGATTCTGCTGCTGCGTCTGTCACTGGAGCCCGAAGGCCAGGGCGGATCAGAGCCTCTTGCAGAGGCTGCAGAGTAGCGCTACAGCACCCAAACCGGGTGATTAGCTCAGTGGTAGAGCGCTTCGTTCACATCGAAGATGTCAGGGGTTCGAATCCCTTATCACCCACCATTTTACCCATGGTCTGCCCGGTAGGGTCCCGCAATATGAACTGTCCCGATATTTTCGTTCTGCGCCACGGTGAAACCACCTGGAACCGGGCAGGACGGATGCAAGGTGCATTGGATTCGCCGCTGACCGAACTGGGGCAGGCACAATCAGAGCAAATGGGATCCTTGTTGGCCGGATACGACCTGACCGGGCATCAGTTGTATTGCTCGCCCATGGGCCGGGCCATTGCCACGGCTGCTTTGATTCTGCCGCGCGACCCAACGCTTGATCCGCGCCTGCGCGAGATCGAGGTGGGCCAATGGACTGGCCTGACCCGACCAGAAATTCTGGCGCGGTGGCCGGGGCCGACCGACGACGAAGACCTGCTGGATTTTTACGGCCGCGCCCCGGGTGGCGAAGGGTTTGACGCCCTGTGGGACAGGGTTACCGGGTTTCTGACCGACCTGACCGGACCCGCCGTGATTGTGACCCATGGCATCACCTCGCGGTTTTTACGCACTGCCGCCTTGGGTGGGACGCTGGGCGATCTGAACGAAGTTCCGGGGGGGCAGGGCGTGGTGTTTCGTATCCGCGAGGGCCTGCATGAAACTTTGACACCGACAGGCTTGCAGGCCGGTCACACAGCGGTTACAGGCGGTTCTTAAGGGTCGTTAGCTCAGTTGGTAGAGCGTTTCGTTTACACCGAAAATGTCGGCGGTTCGAGCCCGTCACGACCCACCAACCCTTTCGTTCGCCATGCAAATATATCGCGCAAATGGCCAGATATTTCTGGCCGCTAGGTGCTTGACGCGCCCCGGTGCTACGCATAGAAGGTCTACACGTTCGGGCTTAGGCCCGGAAGGCGACGCGGGGTTGTAGCTCAGTTGGTTAGAGTATCGGCCTGTCACGCCGGGGGTCGCGGGTTCGAGTCCCGTCAACCTCGCCACGCCGCCGCCGGTCCGGCCCGAACGTAAACCCCCTGATATTCCTGCGGTACTATGGCAATAACCGTGCGAGCCGGGTGTTGTCGGTTCTGACTGGCAGCGTCTACAGATACACCGAATGTCTGGGCAGATCAGCCAGCTGGATTACCTTTGGAGCGCATTTCAGATTGCCCCAATTCCGCATGTGGTTCTAGGCTTTGCCAAGTTCTGCCAATACTCGCGCCCATGATCTGATGCCTTTATGAAAGCTGCGCAGATCATATTTTTCATTCGGACTGTGGATCAGATCGTCGTCTTTGGCAAAACCGATCAGCATGGCATCCATACCCAGTATGTCCTTGAAATACCCAGCAATCGGGATTGATCCGCCTGAACCGACAAAGGCCGCAGGGCGTGGCCATTCGGCGGACAGCGCCCGGCGTGCGGCCTCGAACGCCGGGTTGGTCGTGGCCATGGTGCTGGCGGTGCCACTGCCATGTCCGTGAAATGTGGCAGTGCAATCGGCGGGCAGCATGGCCACGACCATAGCCCGGAACGCCGTGCGGATTTTTTGCGGGTCTTGGGTGCCAACCAACCTGAAACTGATCTTGGCTGTCGCCTTGGCGGGCAGCACGGTTTTAAAGCCGTCGCCGGTATAGCCTGAACTGATCCCGTTCACTTCGCAGGTGGGCCGCGACCAGATCATTTCCAGAATCGATCGTCCGGCCTCGCCCGCCGGAACAGACAGGCCCACGTCGGCCAGAAACGCGGCGCCATCGAACCTCAGATCATCCCACTGCGCCCGCAGCGCATTGGTCAGTTCCGGCACACCGTCATAGAATCCCGGAACCGTCACGCGGCCAGTATCATCATGCAGCTCTGCGATGATCCGCGCCAAAACCCGGGCCGGATTGATCGCCGCACCACCATACATGCCGGAATGCAGGTCCATGGCGGGCCCTTGAATCGTGACTTCTTCGCCCAGCAACCCGCGCAGCATGGTTGTAATGGCGGGGGTGTCAGGGTCAAACAGACCGGTGTCGCAGATCAGCGCGATGTCGGCCGTCAACTCGGCAGCATTGTCGCGCATGAATGGGATCAGGGACGGCGAGCCGGATTCCTCTTCGCCCTCAAAAAACACCGAGATGCGGGCGGGCAAGGATCCGTGGACGGCTTTCCACGCCCGGCACGCCTCGACAAAGGTCATCAACTGGCCCTTGTCGTCCGACGTACCGCGCCCGCGGATCACCTGACCCCTGGGCGTGTCCTGCAATTCCGGCTCGAACGGGGGTCGGTCCCATAATGTCAGCGGATCAACGGGTTGCACGTCATAATGCCCGTAGAACATCAGATGTGGCCCCGGGCCAGCTGCGTGCCCGATCACCATCGGATGCCCCGGCGTGACCCGCTTTGACGCGTCAAACCCGACGCTGGCCAGATCAGCCACCAGCCAGTCTGCGGCCCGGTCACAATCGGCTTTGAACGCCGGGTCGGTTGAAATGGACGGGATGCGCAGCAAGGCCAGCAGCCGGTCCAGCGCGGCAGGCAGGTCGGCGTCGATACGGGCAAGAACGGGATCAAGAATGTCGGACATGTCAGGGTGCTCGCGTGATTGGATATGTCAGACCTTACCCTTGGTCGGCGGGGTGTCCAGCGATGCCTTGTGCAAAAATGCGAACGGGGCGTCAAATTGTAGCGTATTGTTCTGCGGTTGGCCGGACTATATGACCCGCACACAGACGGCAAAAGGACGATGCGATGGACTATGGCGCCAGTTTGGACGTAGCGATTGGCCGGTTGCACACCGAAGGCCGTTATCGCACATTTGTCGATATTGCCCGGACCCAAGGCCGCTATCCGCATGCGGTCTGGCATCATCCTGACGGGTCCGAACGTCCAGTGACCGTCTGGTGCGGCAATGATTATCTGGGGATGGGGCAGCATCCGGCGGTTTTGGCCGCCATGCATGTCGCCCTTGATGCCACAGGGGCCGGATCGGGCGGTACGCGCAATATTTCGGGCACGACCGTCTGGCATAAACAGCTGGAGGCAGAGTTGGCCGATCTGCATCGCAAGGAATCAGCCCTGCTGTTTACCAGTGCCTATGTCGCCAATGATGCGACGCTCAGCACTTTGCCGGTGTTGTTTCCGGGGCTGGTCATCCTGTCAGATGGATTGAACCACGCCAGCATGATCGAGGGCATCCGCCGCAACGGCGGGGGGAAACGGATTTTCCGGCATAACGATATGGCGCATTTGCGTGAATTGCTCGAGGCGCTGCCCGCCGATCAGCCGAAGCTGATTGCGTTTGAAAGTATCTATTCGATGGACGGCGATTTTGCACCGATCCGGGCGATCTGCGATCTGGCGGATGAATTCGGCGCGCTGACCTATCTGGACGAGGTGCATGCCGTCGGCATGTATGGCCCGCGCGGCGGCGGCGTGGCCGAACGGGACGGGCTGATGGGCCGGATCGACATTATCAACGGCACTTTGGCCAAGGCGTTCGGTGTGTTTGGCGGCTATATCGCCTGTTCGGCCAAAATGGCCGATGCGGTGCGGTCCTATGCGCCGGGATTCATCTTTACGACGTCTTTGCCACCTGCCGTAGCGGCAGGGGCAGCGGCCAGCGTGGCGTTTTTGAAACAGGATCAGTCCCTGCGGGCGCGGCACCAAACGCAGGCGCAAATTCTGAAATACCGGCTCAAGGGTCTTGGCCTGCCAATCATCGATCATGGGTCACATATTGTGCCGCTGATCGTAGGAGACCCAAAACATACGAAAATCCTGTCGGATATGCTGCTAGAACGGTTTGGAATTTACGTCCAGCCGATCAATTTCCCGACCGTCCCGCGCGGCACGGAACGGCTGCGGTTTACCCCGTCGCCTGTGCACGGGTCGCAAGAAACTGACGCTTTGGTAAGCGCTTTGGACAGTCTGTGGTCGCATTGTGCGCTGAATCGCGCCGAGCTTGCAAGTTAACGATTTCTGCAGATGCGGGGCGTTTTGGTCTATGCTAATCGGACATACGGGGCACCGGTAATTATCGAATCGATAACGGGGCTCTTGGGGACGCAGGCAACGGGACAGCTGCATGATCGGGCGGGGCTTCAGGCGCACAAAAGCTGCTGAAGGGGGAGAAGCCAAAGGCTTTGACGCTTTCCAATTACGCTTGGGTGATCTTATGCGCGGTGAACGCGCCACCTTGGGCAAAAGCCTGCTGGATGTGCAGCGCGAGCTGAAGATCAAGGCGGCCTATATCGCCGCTATCGAAAACGCCGATCCCACTGCATTCGACACCCCCGGGTTTATCGCGGGTTATGTCCGGTCCTATGCCCGCTATCTGAACATGGACCCGGATTGGGCGTTTGACACATTCTGCCGCGAAAGCGGTTTCGCCACCGCTCACGGCATGTCTGCCGCCGCATCGTCGGTCAAACCGACGCGCGAGGAACGGCTGGCCACAAGCGGGCTGGGTAAAGATATATTCTCGTCCTCTGCCACACCGTTCATCCCGGCCTCGGATCGGTTCTTTTCCGGAATTGAGCCGCGTGCGATTGGCTCGATTATGGTTCTTGTCACGCTGATCTCGGGTCTGGGATATGGCGGCTGGTCGGTCCTGCAAGAGGTTCAGAAAGTCCAGTTTGCGCCGATTGAACAAGCCCCTACTGTGGTCGCGGAGGTTGATCCATTGGCCGGGGCGACCCGCGCGGATACCGCCGGGGCTGATGATCTGGCAGATTTTGTGGCACCATCCCCCGAGGCGTTGGACCGGTTGTATCGACCGCAAGCGCTGGACGTTCCGGTCATGGTGGCCCGCGATGGGCCGATTGCCACCCTGTCACCAACAGCCCCCGTGTCACCGAACGCGCCGGATGCGATGCAGGATGCAGTGACGGCGGCTGTGGTTGCGGCGTTAGACCCGGGCGCTGCGACCGCCGGACCGGTGGTGCAGGTCACCGATGGGCCGGTCCCCGAAGTGCAGCTTGTTGCTGCCCGTCCGGCATGGATCAGGGTCAAAGCGGCTGATGGCAGTGTGATTTTCGAAGGCATCCTGAATGCCGGGGATATTTTTGCCGTACCTGCGACCGAAGATCCCGCAACGCTGCGGATTGGCGAATCCGGGGCGGTTTATTTTGCAGTCAATGGCGTACATTACGGTCCGGTCGGGCCAAGTGGCACCGTGACGTCGAATGTGGCGCTGTCTGCTGCATCCCTATCGGCTGTTTACACGATTGCTGACATGACGCAGGATGCCGATCTGGCAGAACTGGTCAATTACGCCCAGGCATCGCCGGCCCTGATGACCCCGGTGTCATCCGACTTGGCACCTGTCAGCGAATAAATCCATGGCTTTTTACGACCGTGCGGTTGCCGGGGCAGGGTGCTAGGCTTAGATTGACAGCAAATCAGCCGTAGGCAGCCCCATGTCGCATAACCCAATCCGTCCTTGGCGCAATATCAACCGACGCAAGTCGCGTCAGATCATGGTGGGCCGGGTTCCTGTAGGGGGCGGGGCCCCGATCAGCGTTCAAACGATGACCAACACCCTAACGACGGATATCAAGGGCACTCTTGGCCAGATCATTCGCGCCTACGAAGCGGGGGCGGATATTGTCCGGGTTTCTGCCCCGGACGAAGGGTCCACCGCCGCCCTGCACGAGATTTGCCGCGAAAGTCCGGTGCCGATCGTGGCTGATATCCATTTCCATTACAAACGCGGGATCGAAGCAGCGCAGGCCGGGGCCGCCTGTTTGCGGATCAATCCCGGCAATATCGGCGATGCGAACAGGGTGCGCGACGTGATCAAAGCCGCCCGTGACCATGGCTGCTCGATGCGGATCGGGGTCAATGCCGGGTCGCTGGAAAAGCACCTGTTGGATAAATACGGCGAACCCTGCCCGGATGCGATGGTCGAAAGCGGTCTGGACCATATCAAGTTGTTGCAGGACAATGACTTTCACGAATTCAAGATTTCATGCAAAGCGTCCGATGTGTTCATGGCCGCCGCCGCCTATCAGCTTTTGGCCGATGCGACCGATGCGCCGATCCATCTAGGGATTACCGAGGCCGGCGGGTTCGTGTCTGGAACCGTGAAATCTGCGATTGGGTTGGGACAATTGTTGTGGATGGGGATCGGCGATACGGTGCGCGTCTCGCTGTCAGCTGATCCGGTGGAAGAGGTGAAGATCGGGTTTGAAATTCTCAAATCGCTTGGCCTGCGCCACCGCGGGGTCAATATCATTTCCTGCCCGTCCTGCGCCCGGCAGGGGTTCGATGTTATCAAGACTGTCGAAGCGCTGGAAAAGCGGCTGGAACATATCAAAACCCCGATGAGCCTGTCGATCATTGGCTGCGTGGTCAACGGCCCCGGCGAGGCGCTGATGACGGACGTGGGCTTTACCGGCGGCGGGGCCGGGTCGGGCATGGTCTATCTGGCGGGCAAGCAGAGCCATAAGCTGAGCAACGATCAGATGATCGCGCATATCGTTGAACAGGTCGAGAAGAAGGCCGCCGAGATAGACGCGCGGATGGCGGCTGAGGCGGCCGAATAGTCAGTCATCAAGCGGAGCGGCTGCGCCGCGCGGTTTTAGTCAAATAAGCATGGTGGGGGCTCTGCCACCGCTGCGCCCCCCCGGGGATACTTTTGGTCAAAAGAACCGGGACAGAGCGTTAATCCGCCCGCACCATCGCTACAATCTCTTGCATTTGCGCCAAGGGCACATAGCCGCGAAGCATCTGGTCTTGCAGCACAAAGGTCGGTGTGCCGCTGATCTGCATTGCATTACCAAGGGCCGCATTGGCCGCCAGAACCGAGGCGACCTCGGGCCCGGACATCAGCGCAAAGATCGGGGCGGGGTCCAGATCAAAGGCTTCGGCCAGCCGGGTCAGGCTTTCGGCGGTGATGTCATTGCGCATTGTCATCAGGGCTTCGTGGATGGTTTCGTAAACCGCATCGCCATGGGCGTTTTTGACCGCAATGGCGAATTGTGCCGCAAGGGTCGATTGTTCGCCAAGGATCGGGAATTCCTTGACGATAAACCGGATATTGCCATCGGCGGTGATCAGTTCGTTGACCTCGGCAAAGGCCTGTTTGCAATAGCCGCAGCGGTAATCCATGAACTCGACAAGAGTGATATCGCCGTCCGGATTGCCGCCAACCCAGGAATACCCGTCATTGAACAATGCGTCGGCATTGGCCAGGGCAAGTTCCTGATCCGCCACAACCTCGGCGTCTGCCTCGCGGTCCTGCAGGATGGTGATAGCTTCCATCAGCACTTCGGGGTTTTCCAGCAGATAGGCCCGCACTTCGGCCCGGAACTGGGCGCGCTCGGCATCGGTCATCGCGTCGATGTCCAATGCGGCGGCCGGGGCGGCGAGGCAAAACAGCAGCATAACGGCTTTGACGGCAGGATAAAGACGCAGGGGCAGAAAACGCATCAGGGTCGCTCCGTTACAGCATCAGGCGGTTCTGGTTTATTGATGCATCTGCCGTGCCAAGCGGTCAGGCAGAAGTCAACGCATTAAAGTTGAAGTATCTTAGCGTCAGCTGTGGTTAACGGGCAAGTCAGGGCAGCGGGTGTCGCCGTATTGTGATCCTTGGGCATGGTTGCCTTATGCCCGGCTTTTGACCGATACTGTGCCAAGTCCGCCAAGGACATGAGCAACAGGATTTCAGATGCACCCGATTGAATGGCTGACCCGCAGATGATTGTTCGGGCGATTGTGATTTGGCTGACGCTGGCCCTGCCTGCAATGGCGCAGGACCCGAACTTTTCGGGGCTGGCCCGGCTGGATGTGGCCCAAAGTCAGGTGCGCGATGTGGCCGGTGCGCTGGATGTGACCTTGTATCTCAGCCAACCTGTGCCATTTCGCGTATTCACGCTGGATAACCCGCGCCGGTTGGTGGTGGACTTCCGCGAAGTGGACTGGCGGGGCGCGACCCGTGAGGGGCTGTTAAACTCCGATCTGGCCAGTGATCTGCGCTTTGGTGTGCTGCGCCCCGGCTGGTCCCGGCTGGTGGTTGATCTGGCCGGTCCGATGGTGATTGTTGAGGCAGGCATGGCGGTGGATGCAATAGTTGGCACGGCAACTGTCAGGATTTTGCTGCGTAACGCCACAGATGCCGAGCATCTTGCGGCGGCTGGCGCCCCGCCTGATCCTGAATGGGAGATTGTGCAAAACAATCCGGCAGACCCGCCTGCTGCCGATATGCCAGATGGCCCAATTATAGTTGTCATCGACCCTGGCCATGGTGGCATTGATCCGGGCGCTGACCGCGAGGGCGTGGTCGAAAAAGACGTCATGTTGCAACTGGCCCTTGAACTGGCCGAGGCGGTGAACCGCGCCGGTGATATGCAGGCCATTCTCACCCGCGACGCTGATATTTTTGTGTCCCTCGCAGACCGTATGACCATTGCCCGGTCCGCCGGGGCGGATCTGTTCATTTCCTTGCATGCCGATGCGCTGGATGAAGATGCAGCCAGCGGCGCGTCAGTGTATACCCTGACCGATGATGCCGTTGATCAGGCCTCGGAACGCATGGCCGAACGGCATGACCGGGGCGATCTGCTGGCCGGTGTGGACCTGAGCGGGGCCGATGATACGGTGGCCACAATCCTGATGGATCTGGCCCGGCTGGAAACAGCACCACAAGCCGCCCGGCTGGCCGATGCGCTTGTCGCCGGGCTGCAGCAATCGGGGGCCGGGGTCAACAGCCGCCCGCGCCGCGCAGGCGCCTTGGCCGTGCTGAATGCCGCCGATTTCCCGTCTGTGCTGGTCGAAGTGGGGTTTTTGTCCAGCGACAGTGACCGTACTGCGCTGTCCAGTGCTGATGGCCGGGCGCGGATTGTGACTGGCATTGTCAGCGCAATCCAGTTGTGGGCGGCGGACGAGGCGGTGCGTGCGCCGTTGGTCCGGCAATAAATTCTCACCCAAGGGTGATCCGTACAGCGGCGTTTTCACGCCAATCTGCACAGAACGGCTTTTGACCATCCCGGCGGCTGGCCCTATAAGGGCTGACAGATCATAGGAATCCGCCCGCGCCGTGTTACGTTTTATCATGTCATTCATTGGCGGCATCTTTTCGATGCTGGTGCTGGGCACATGCATGGCCGGGCTATCGGTCGGTGCCGTGGTCTATATGTATGGCCGCGACCTGCCATCCTATGAGATTCTGTCGCAATACACGCCCAAAACGATCAGCCGGATTTATTCCGGTGAGGGGCAGATCATCGACGAATTTGCTACCGAACGGCGGCTGTTCACCCCTGCCGAGGAAATCCCTGATCTGGTCAAACAGGCGTTCATTTCGGCCGAGGATAAGAATTTCTACGAACATAACGGGTTTGATGCGCGCGGCATGATCTCGGCCCTGTATACTGCCATTGCGACCGGTGGCCGCGAGCTGCGCGGCGCTTCGACCATTACCCAGCAGGTGATGAAAAACTTTCTGCTTGATGGATCCCGGTCAGCGGAACGCAAGATCAAAGAGATTATTCTGGCGGTCCGGATCGAACAGGCGATGGACAAGGAGCAGATACTAGAGCTGTATCTGAATGAAATATTTCTCGGCCAGAATTCCTATGGCGTGGCCGCTGCGGCGCAGACTTATTTCAACAAATCGCTGTCTGAACTGACCGCCGGAGAGGCCGCCTATCTGGCGTCCTTGCCGAAAGCGCCGTCCGACCGCCATCCCGTGCGCGACCGCGAGCAGGCGATTTTCTGGCGCGACAACACCCTGCGCGAGATGTTCGAAAACGGCTATATCGACGAGGCGACCTATAACACCGAGGTCGCGTCGGACTTGTTGACCGTGCAAGGCGGCCAGATCGAAGGATTCAGGTCAGCTCTGCCGCCGCGCGATTATTTCACCGATGAAATCCGCCGGCAGTTAAGTGCCAACTTTGGCGAGGACGAGTTTTTCAGTGGTGGCTTATCGATCCGGGCCACGGTGGATGCCGACCTGCAGATTGCCGCCGCCCATGCGCTGCAACGCGCGCTGGAACAGTTTGACCGGGGCATCGGGCGTTGGCGTGGCACTGATCTGACACTGCCGCCAGAGGTTTTGGTCGATGAGGCCGCTTGGCGCGCCGCGCTGGCCGATACCGAGATTGCCCGCGATATTACGCTGGAAAACCAATGGTTTCCCGCAGTGGTGCTGGACGTCGGTGACACCGAGGCGCGGCTTGGCATTGAAGGTGTGATCGAATCTGCCGCCGAGCCGTTTATCATCCCGCGCGATGATATTGACTGGGCGCAGGGCTCGCTGACCGATAATCTGGCGATTGGCGATGTGGTCCATGTGCGCCGGATGACTGATGATACTGATGACAGCTTCATCCGCTGGACCTTGCGGCAGGTGCCCGAGGTGCAAGGCGCGTTTATGGCGATGGACGTGAACACGGGTCGGGTCATTTCGATGCAAGGCGGGTTTAGTTATCAATATTCGGTGTTTAATCGCGCGACACAGGCGCGCCGTCAGCCCGGATCGGCGTTCAAGCCGTTTGTGTATGCCGCCGCATTGGACAGCGGGTATTCCCCCGCCACCATCGTTGTCGATGCCCCGATCGAGGTGAACACGCCCCAAGGGTTGTGGACGCCGCAGAACGCCAGCAATGAATTCTATGGCCCGACCCCATTGCGCACCGGGCTGGAACAGTCGCGCAACCTGATGACTGTGCGTCTGGCGCAGGAAATCGGCATGGATATTGTCGCCGAATATGCCGAACGGTTTGGCGTATACGAGGATATGAATCCGTTTCTGTCCAATGCCTTGGGCGCACAGGAAACCACGCTGTATAAAATGGTCGCGGCCTATGCGATGTTCGCCAATGGCGGCGAACGGGTGGAACCCACACTGGTAGACCGGGTGCAGGACCGCTTTGGCGCGACGGTTTACCGCCATGACCAACGCCAATGTCTGAATTGCACCGACGCGGTGCTAGCCGCGGGCGAGGCCCCGCAGGTCCAGTCCAACCGCGACCGGATCATGAACGAAGTGACGGCCTATCAGCTGACATCAATGCTGGAAGGGGTGGTGCAGCGCGGCACGGCGCGGGGAATATCTTTGCCGGTGCCGATTGCGGGCAAAACCGGCACCACAAACGAGGCCAAAGATGTCTGGTTCGTCGGCTATTCTTCCAACATCGTCGCAGGCTGTTACATTGGCTATGACACGCCCCGGTCAATGGGTGGTGCCTCTGGTGGTGGGGTTTGTGCCCCGGTGTTTCAGGAATTCATGCAGGCCGCGATCCCGCAGTTCGGCGGCACCGATTTCCGCATCCCCGAAGGCTGCCGGTTCATCAAGATCGACCGCTTTTCCGGTGCCCGCCTGCCGGACGAGGCCAGCGGCGAAAACGTCGTCGCCGAATGTTTCCGTGATGGCGAAGAGCCAGTGTTCGGCATTACCTTTGACGGCGGGTTTGCCATGGCCGCTGATCTGCCGCTGTTCGAGGAAGTGGTCGCTGCCTCGCGTAATGTGACCAATTCAACCGGGGAAACCGCGACGGTGGGCGACAAGGCTAGCCTTGGCACGCTGTCCACGGGCGGGCTTTACTGACCCATCCGCTTGATAAGGCCCGGCATGCGGGCTAAGACCCCGCTTAGTTCACAGCAGAGTTGATCCATGCGCGCAGAGACGCTGAATACCATTGCGGCAATTGAAAAATCTATCCGGCTGGTCGGTCAGCGGATGAATTGGGAAACCGCCAAGTTCCGGCTAGAGGAGTTCAATGCCCGGGTCGAGGACCCGACTTTGTGGAATGATGCCGAAGCTGCGCAAAAGCTGATGCGCGACCGGCAGGTGCTGGTCGATAAAATCAGCAATTACGAAGCACTGGACCGTGATCTGCGCGATAATGTCGAGTTGATCGAGATGGGCGAGGCGGAAGGCGATGCAGGCATCGTGACCGATGCCGAAGCCGCCCTGAAAACCCTGCGCGACAAAGCCGCCGCCAAGGAAATCGAGGCGCTGCTGGATGGCGAAGCCGATGCTAATGATACGTTCCTGGAGATCAATTCGGGCGCGGGCGGCACGGAATCCTGCGATTGGGCCAGCATGTTGGCCCGCATGTATGTCCGCTGGGCCGAGAAAAAGGGCTATAAGGTCGAATTGCAAGCCGAGTCGGCAGGCGAAGAGGCTGGAATTAAATCAGCCTCCTATAAAATCTCGGGCCACAACGCATATGGCTGGCTAAAATCGGAATCCGGGGTGCATCGGCTGGTCAGGATCAGCCCTTATGATAGTGCCGCCCGGCGGCATACATCGTTCAGTTCGATCTGGGTTTACCCAGTCGTTGACGACAATATCGAGATTGAAGTGCAGGACAAGGATATCCGCATCGACACCTACCGGTCCTCGGGTGCGGGCGGCCAGCACGTCAACACCACTGACTCAGCGGTGCGGATCACTCACCTGCCCACCGGAATTGTCACCACCAGTTCGGAAAAATCCCAGCACCAGAACCGCGATGTGGCGATGAAGGCCCTGAAATCGCGGCTGTATCAGATGGAACTGGACCGCCGGAATGCGGCGATAAACGAGGCGCACGAGGCCAAGGGCGATGCGGGCTGGGGCAATCAGATCCGGTCGTATGTGTTGCAACCCTATCAGATGGTCAAAGACCTGCGCACGTCGCACGAAACGTCTGACACCCAAGGCGTGCTGGACGGCGATCTGGACGGGTTTATGGCCGCTACACTGGCGCAGGATATGGCGGGCAAGGGGCGCAGCGATGCGTATGCCGAGGATTGATTTGCACCTGATCCCCACGCAACCCGCCGATTACACTGGGTTGACCGAAGGGGCGGTCTGGCGCGGGTTTCGGGTGCCACCCGGGGGGGCTGGAACCGGCCGCAACCTTGCAAATACTGGTGGGCCTGTCGGACCGATTGAACGCAGCACAAGGCTGGCGGACATGGGTCGGCATTTGTGACGGCGAGGCCGTGGTATCCATCGCAGTCAAGGCGCCCCTTGCTGATGGTAGCGTTGAAATTGGCTATGGCGTGGCACCTCAACGGCGGGGGCGGGGCCATGCGACCGCCGCTGTGCTGGCCGTCCTGACCGAATTGCGCAAACGGAATGTTCTGACGGTCACCGCCCAAAGTGCCGTGGCCAACCCCGCGTCAGCCCGCGTTTTGACCAAGGCTGGCTTTGGTGTTGCTGGCACCCAACATGACGTCAAAGTTGGGATGTTGGACCAGTGGGTAACTGGTCCATGACCGATCCGCTGACCTAGGCTGTAGTGCGGTGTCGTTCAGGACCCAAGGCGGTAAACCGTAGCTGGCACCGGCTGGGTCTGCCCAAAATCCCGCACATTGTAGGATATTAGCGCAGTAAGCCGTGCTGAAGGCAAGGGTGTGCGCCCCGGATCACCGACCAGAATATCAATACCTTGTGCGGTGGCGCGGGTTAAAAACGCCAGAACCGGGGTGACAAGGGCGGGATCATAAAACAGATCGCCAACAAGAATCAGATCGACCTTTGGAATCTCCTGATCCAGCAGATCTGCAGTTAAGACCACCATTTTGACGCCATTTGCTGCAGCATTCAATCCGATGGCCACTGCGCCCAGCGGATCAATCTCGGCCGCAATCACTATTGCCCCGGCCCGTGCCGCTGCAATTGCGACAAGTCCGGACCCAGCCCCAAGATCAAGGACGCGCTTGCCTTGCACCGCGCCGGGATGATCCCGCACATAAAGCGCCAACACGGCGCCCCCGGCCCAGACATAGGCCCAATAGGGCGTTGTTTGCCGGGTCAGCCGCGACAGGCCCGATTGTGGGGCCGCCAGATGCAGCATGATGTCCGGTACGTCAGGCACCGGGATCAAAGGCAAATGGCGCAGAATGAATGCAGCGGGGTCCATGACAAAAGGGCGCGGCACAATGGCCACGCCCTTTGCGTATCGCTTCCGAGTGTCTGGCTATTGCCCGGACTGCTCGGAAGTTGACGGTTTCGGAAGCGGTTTCGGCGCGCCGGTGGTGTTCAGCGGATCATCCTGCCGCTGTACCGACCCTTCGAAATGCGCACCGGATTCGATGGCAATCGTTTTATGGATGATGTCGCCTTCGACCCGGGCGGTCGATGTCAGCCGAACTTTCAGCCCGCGTACCCGGCCGACGATCCGGCCATTGATGACGACATCATCGGCAACAAGTTCACCCTTGACGGTGGCACCTTCACCGACGGTCAGCAGATGGGCGCGAATGTCACCCTCAACCTGGCCTTCAATCTGGATATCGCCGGTGGTCTTCAAATTGCCTTTGATATGCAGGTCTGACGACAGAATCGACGCAGGCGGCTTGGCCTTGGGGGCGGCAGGCCGGAAGTCCTGCGACGACGTTATTGCCGTGCTACTGGCTGGGGCCGGTGCGGGGGCTTCGCTGGCTTTGGGGCCGGGTTCGTTGATTTTGCTCTTAGAAAACATCGTTTCCCGCTCTTATGTAAATCATGGGGTCAACGGTCTCGCCGCCGACGCGAACTTCGTAGTGCAGATGTGGACCGGTTGATCGGCCAGAACTTCCAATATCACCAATCCGGTCTCCGCGCGAGACCCTTTGACCAACTTCGACACGGATAGCACTTTGATGCGCATAGCGGGTTTCGATCCCGAACTCGTGCTGCACTTTGACCATACGACCATAGCCGGAAGACCAGCCTGCAAAAGTCACAACACCGTCAGCGGGGGCATAGATCGGGGTGCCGGTTGGTGCTGCCATGTCGATCCCGCCATGCAACCGGCCCCAGCGGGTGCCAAAATCTGACGTCAGACGATACGAATCTTGCAGAGGTAACGTAAAAGGTAACCGTTCGGCGGCGATCCGGTACAGGTTGATCTGGTCCATTGACCGCAAAATCGCGTTGGCGCGAAGGCCATCTGCATCGGGTTCGGCCCCCATCGCTGAAAACTGTAACGGCGTCAGCGGGCCGCCGACGCCGGAATAGCCGCGCCGGACCTCTTCAATGATCTGATCGGGGTTCAGCCCAGCGGCGCGGAACATGTCGTCCAGCGGGGCAACAGACACCAACATGGCATCCTCCAACTGGCGGAAAATCTCGTCATTGCGGTCCTGCATCAGGCGCAGTTCCAGTTGTAGTTCTTCGGCCTGTTCGATTGCAAATGCCGCATCAGCCGCGATCTGGTCGCGCTGATCTGCAGTTTCGGCCAAGGCATCAGCCAGAATATCGACAGTCCCGGTCATGTCATCGCGGCCCAGAGCGCTGGTCGCCACACCGGACCCGTCCGATAAGGATGATTCTAAGGCGATGGTCTGATCGCGGGCGGTTTCCCGTTCGATCATGGTGCGCCGCAACGTCGCTTGAACAACCTCCAGCCCAGTTTCCATTTCGCGGCGTTTATCTTCGGAATTCAGCAATTCCGTCTGCATGATCGAGATTTGGGCTAGGGCAGAACTGAACCGGTCCTGTGCCGCCGCAGCTTCGGCCAAACGCAGATCGCGTTCCGACGACAGCGCATTCAGGCGGTCTTCGTAGATCAGCTTGTCGCGTTGGGCTTGGGCGCGGAAATTGCCCGCCCCGATAGAATCCATCAGCAGGATCGCCGTCGCAATGATTGTCCAGCCTAACAATAAGGTGCCGCCGGTCCAGGCAACAAGCTGGGTTTCTGACCGCAAACGAATGAACCGGGTTTCAGTATCGGACCGTAAAAACAGCCGCTTTTCAGGAAAATACTGCTCGAGGGTGGCATGCACCCTTTGCATCAGTCGGTTTCTCAATTGTGCAGCCCCATTCCGTCCCAGGTGGGCGTTCACTCATCCCCAGAGTTTGCGCCTGTGGTTTTGTTACCGATCTGATCACAAAGTCGCAATGATTTTAGCCGGTTGAGCGTTGGCCACGCCGGGTTCGGCCGCAAACTGGCGGGTTTTCGCCTAAACTACTGGTATAAACCGGCCAAAATTCGGTCAGTTCAATCGGCACTGATCACGGGGTTGTGTCCACAAGCGGCCAATAAAAATCTGGTGGCAACCCCGCCTCGGCCCGCTTTTCAGAATTGAAGGGCGGTTTGAGGGCGCCGTGAAAGTAGCGCCGGACAAGGCTGTGAAACGTCACCTTAGGGTCAAGATCAAGCCTCCCACAAAGGAAATTGAACCATTTTGACCCATAAGCGACGTGATGCACTTCTTCGGCATAAATCGTATTCAGGGCCGCCACAGCGTCAGCCTCACCTGCCTGAGTGAACAACGCAATCATGCCTGGGGTCACATCCAGTCCGCGTGCCTCAAGTACCATCGGCACCACGGCCAGCCGACCCATCAGGTCATCGGCCGTGTCCTCGGCTGCCCGCCACATGCCGGCATGTGCAGCAAGTGCGCCATAAAAACTGCCTGCTGCTTCCAGACAGTCACACATCAGATTGAAATGCTTGGATTCTTCATCCGCCGCCTGAACCCAGTCATCATAATAGCCCATCGGCATCGGTATATGCGCAAAGCGGGCGATAATATCCCAATGCAGGTCGACGGCATTCAGTTCGATATGTGCCACGGCATGTAGCAGGGCAATCCGGCCAGCCGCGGTCCCCGGGCGGCGACGGGGGACGTCGCGTGGCGACAGCAATTGCGGCAAGGCGGGTCGCGCCGGGATCGATGGCGGACGGGCATCGCCGATTGG
Organism: Rhodobacterales bacterium; assembly: GCA_031422295.1. GTDB lineage: Bacteria > Pseudomonadota > Alphaproteobacteria > Rhodobacterales > Rhodobacteraceae > JANOMH01. The sequence continues at coordinate 53,367 of JANOQM010000053.1, forward strand.
CACATCAGTCCGGGTCGCGCGCGCCTCGCGCCACAGCGCAGCGTATTCACGCGACAAGGCTGCTTTGGCCCGCCCATCTGCGGTTTGCAGAACGGCCACGGCCATTTCGGTCAAGCTATGCATCGCCAGCCTTGAGGTGAGGTGGGTTTAAACCCACATTACTTGAGAAAACAATGCGATAACAGGATAATAAGCCCGTGTGGTGGGTTTAAACCCACCTTACTTTTGGGGCAGGGCGCGGACCGCCGCCAACACTTCTTCGGTATGGCCTTCGACCTTGACCTTGCGCCAGACGCGCGCGATCCGGCCCGCCGCGTCAATCAGGAAGGTCGCCCTTTCAATACCCATATAGGTCTTGCCATACATGCTTTTTTCCAGCCAAACACCGTAGCGTTCGCAGACGTCGCCGTCTTCGTCCGACAAAAGCGCAATGCGCAACCCATATTTATCACGGAATTTATCATGCTTTTTAACGCTGTCTTTGGACACCCCCAGCACAATTGCCCCTGAAGCAGCAAAAGCCTCAACCTCGGCGGTAAAAGACTGCGCTTCAAGGGTGCAACCGGGGGTGTCGTCCTTTGGATAGAAATACAGCACAATGGCCTGACCAGCGAAGTCAAGCAGCGATGTCGTTCCACCGCCATCGCGCGGCAATGTGATCGCGGGGGCTTCTTGGCCGGGTTCAATTACGCGCATGGCAGGGGCTCCTTTTAGGGGGTCACATGTTTGTGGTTTTGTTCTAGAGCAAAGCCAGCGAGAATAAAGAGTGGCCAGAACAAAGAGCACAATGATCCACTCCCGATCAAGATCAGCGCGATGGTCGATGATGCAGGCCATCGTCTTGGGGGCCCGATGACCCAGGTGCCAAAGCCGGATCGTGGCCTTGAAATGACAGTGCAGCCGCCGCCGCGCCGCCGGGGTCGCAAGCGCTGGTTCGTATTGCGGTTGACCCTGCTGATGTTGGCCGCTCCGTTGGTTTTTGCGCTGATCGGCGGGTTCATGATGCTGGGGCATGAAATAACCGCCCCCAGCTGGATCAAACACCGGATCGAGGCGCAGGCAGCGGTAGCATTGAACGGTGGGGCGCTGCGGTTTGGCCAGATTACGGTGACGGTCGGGACTGACTTGCATCCACAGGTCCGCCTGATCGACGTTAGCCTGCGGGATGCAGAGGGCCAGGAACTGGCCCGCGTGCCGATGGTCCAGGCTACGGTGTCGCCGCGTGGTCTGTTGTTTCGACGCGAGATTCTGCCGCAGATGGTGACGCTGACCGGACCACAGATCCGGCTGGCCCGTGCTGCAAACGGGTCATTTGCCGTCGCTTTCGGTACGGGCGCTGGCCCGGTACGCCGCGCGCAAAACCTCGCCGAGCTTTTGGAGGAGTTCGACCAGATTTTCGAACGGCCAGCCTTTGCTGCATTGCGTCAGATGCGTGCTGAAGGTGTGGTGATCAATTATGATGACGCCCGCGCCGGACGCAGTTGGACAGTGGACGGGGGCGTGATTACTTTGGACCTGCGCGATGATCTGACCACTGTCAGCGGCGACTTTGCCTTGCTGTCGGGCCGTGATTTCGTCACCGAACTGGCTATGCGGTATCAAAGCCCACGCGGCAGCCGCGCCGCCGAAATGTCACTGACTGTGATTGATGTGCCCGCCCGCGATGTTGCCAGCCAAAGTCCGGTCTTGGGCTGGCTGGCTGTGCTGAACGCGCCGCTATCAGCGGCCTTGCGGTTGGAAACCGAGGCTGATGGCACATTGGGCCCGTTCAGCGCAGCGCTCAAGGTAGGGACCGGCAGCCTGCAGCCGACAACCGGCGCTGCTGCTGTCGGGTTCGATACGGCCCGCGCCTACTTGGATTATGATCCAGAACTGGGACTGATCCGGTTTAATCAGGTCAGTCTGAACAGTGAATGGGGTGCTGTACGGGCCGAAGGGCAGGCCTATCTGCGCGACATTGAAAATGGTTTTCCAAAAACGCTGCTGGGTCAGTTTCAGTTATCCGATATCAGCCTGAACCCACAGAATCTGTATCCTGAGCCGATAACCTTTCCTGCGGCCTCGGTTGATTTCAGGCTGGCCCTGGATCCGTTCAGCATGGATTTGGGGCAGTTCTATCTGGCCGACATGAACGGTGTCCTGTTGCATGGCGAGGGTGAAATTTCGGCCAGTTCTGCGGGCTGGCGTGTCGCTATGGATGCCCGGTTGCCACAAATCGGGTCAGATCGGGCCATGGCGCTATGGCCCGCAGATGTTAAGGTGCAGACCCGAAGTTGGTTTGAACAGAATTTTATGAAAGGAGAGTTATTTAATATTGTCATGGGGTTGCGTATCGATCCTGATGTTCCGCTGCAGCTCGGGCTGACGACAGAATTTCGTGAAACCTCAGTGCGGTTCATGCGGCAGATGCCGCTGATCCAAGATGCGGCTGGTCATGCCGAATTTTCGGGGCATGCGTTGACTTTAGTCCTAGAGGCCGGAACAGTAACTGCGCCGCAAGGGGGTGCCGTCGATCTGGCGGGGTCAGTGCTGATGATCCCGGATACCCGTCTGCGTGCGCCGCCTGCAACAATCCGCCTTAATCTTGACAGCACGGTCACCGCTGCACTGTCGATCCTCGATCAACCACCGTTCGGCTTTCTGACCGCAGCCGGGCTTCCTGTGACATTAGCCGATGGCCGCGCCCTGACCCGCGGAACGATTAATCTGCCATTGGCCGAATTTATCCCGCAGAATCAAATCGCTTATGCAATTTCCGCCGACCTGACCGATCTACGCAGTGATCTGCTGGTGCCGGGCCGGGTTTTGGCGGCATCTGGTTTAACTTTAACTGCCGACCCTGCGGGCATACAAATATCTGGCCCGTTGCGTTTGGGTCAGGTGCCTGCTGACGTGGTCTGGCAGCAACAGTTCGGGCCCGACGGGCAGGGCCGGTCGCAGCTGCAGGCGGAACTGGAATTGTCCGAACGGTTTATCGATGAGTTCAATATCGGCCTGCCCCCCGGAACAGTCAGTGGAGCGGGCGTTGGGCAGATCGTGCTGAACCTGTCGCGTGATGCGCCCCCGGCCTTTACCTTAACCTCTGGGCTGCAAGGCGTTGGATTGCGCTTGCCAACCCTGAACTGGGTCAAACCCGCGTCCGAAGCCGGGCAATTGGAACTGACCGGCACATTGGGTCCGGTCCCCCGCATTGACCGGATTGCTGTGGACGCGGCCGGATTAAATGCCGCAGGCAACATCGCCTTGAATGGTGACGGCACATTGGACCGGGCCAGTTTTGACCGGGTGCAACTAGGTGGCTGGTTCGATGCACCGGTTGATCTGGTTGGTCGTGGCCCAGGCCAGCCCGCGCAGATTGTCATTGCGGGTGGGCAGGTCGATTTGCGCCGCGCGAATTTTGGCGACACTGCCGGGCGCGGCGGGCCAATGACGATTGCGCTGGACCGGTTGCAAATATCCGAAGGGATTGCACTGACCGATTTTCGGGGTGAGTTTAGTGCCGAGGGCGGATTTGGTGGCGATTTTGCCGCCAATGTGAATGATGATACCGCTGTGCGCGGCTCGATGGTGCCGCAGGATGGCCGGGCCGCTGTGCGGATCGTCAGTGACGACGGCGGCGGTGTGTTACGCGCCGCCGGGCTGCTGGAGACCGCACAAGGCGGCGCACTTGATCTGACATTGCTGCCTGCGGGGGGTGCTGGCAGCTATGACGGCACGCTGAGTATTACCGATCTGCGGGTGCGCCGCGCCCCGGCATTGGCGTCGTTGCTGAATGCGATATCAGTGGTGGGCCTGTTGCAGCAGCTTGACGGGCAGGGCCTGTCGTTCAGCGCGGTTGATGCGCGTTTTCGGATCACCCCGGACCGGATCACCGTCACACGGTCCAGCGCCGTTGGCCCCGGCCTTGGCATTTCGCTGGACGGGATTTACACAGGCGCAGACCGGAATATGGACTTTCAGGGGGTTATCTCGCCGATTTATCTGATCAACGGTGTGGGGTCGGTGCTGACCCGACCGGGCGAGGGGCTGATCGGGTTCAACTTTACCCTGCGTGGCCCGATTGGCGACACGCAGGTCGGGGTCAATCCGTTTTCAGTCCTGACCCCCGGCATGTTCCGTGACATATTCCGGCGGCCCCCCCCGGTTGTCACCGAATGAAGCTGAGCGATTTCGATTTTGACCTGCCAGAGCGGCTGATCGCAGTGCGGCCAGCGCGCCCAAGATCGTCGGCGCGGTTATTGGTTGCGGATGGCCAGCAGATACAGGATTGTCATGTCGCCGACCTGCCGGATTTCCTGCGCCCCGGCGACAGACTGGTGTTGAATGACACCCGGGTCATTCCGGCGCGGCTGACCGGGCATCGACACCGGACGGGCGAGGCTGGCCAAACAATCGCGCAGATCGAAGTGACCCTGTTAGAGACCAAGGACGGGCTGTGGTCGGCTTTGGTCAAGCCATTGCGCAAGATCAGGGATGGCGAGACGATCGTGTTTTCGCCCCTGTTGACCGGCAGGGTTGAGGGCCGCAACGACGGGCAGGGATTGATCCGTTTCAATCTGACCGGGCCCGCATTCGACGCAGCGCTGGCGCAGACCGGGGCCATGCCATTGCCACCCTACATAGCCGCCCTGCGCCCGCCAGATGACGCCGACAAATCCGATTATCAGACCCATTGGGCTGCCAAATCGGGGGCAGTGGCGGCCCCGACTGCATCACTCCATTTCGATGCGGAATTGATGAAAGCGCTGGCATTGCGCGGTGTGACGCATTCGTTTGTGACATTGCATGTAGGTGCTGGCACGTTCCTGCCGGTCAAGTCCGATGATATCGCCCAGCACAAGATGCATGCCGAATGGGGCGAGGTGACGGCGCTGGCCGCGATCGAGATCAACGCCACCAAAGCCGCTGGGGGCCGGGTCATCCCAGTGGGCACCACGGCGCTGCGGTTGATCGAAAGTGCTGCGACCGATCAGGGTTTGGCCGCCTGGTCCGGCGATACGGCGATCTTCATCACACCGGGTTACCAGTTTCGCATTGCCGATGGGCTGATGACGAATTTTCACCTGCCGAAGTCAACCTTGATGATGCTGGTGTCGGCGTTGATCGGCACCAATCGGATCAAGGCAATCTATGGGCATGCGATAGCTCAGGACTATCGGTTCTTTTCCTATGGCGATGCCTCATTATTGCTTCCGTCCGGGATTTGACGGAACCGTAACCAGACCTTTAACGGTCGCTTGCGGGGATGCCCCGGGGGCAGCCGTCAGGTAGTGAACGTTCAACGCAGCAGAAGGGCCGTGACATGTTTCAGGTGATCAGTAGTTCATGGGCCCTTCTGCTTGGTATGTTCATGCTGATGATCGGCAATGGCTTGCAGGGCACATTGCTGGGACTTCGCGGTGAACATGAAGGGTTCAGCACGTTCGAGATTTCTATCGTGATGTCCGCCTATTTCGTCGGGTTCCTCGGGGCCTCGCGGCTGGCCCCGTTGATGCTGCGGTCCGTCGGGCATGTGCGGGTGTTTGCGGCGTTCGGGTCAACCATTTCCGCAGTGCTGATTTTGTATCCGGAAATGACCGAACCCTGGGCATGGGTGTTGGGGCGGGTGATCATCGGGTTTTGCTTTTGCGGTGTCTACATCACGGCAGAAAGCTGGCTCAACGATGCGGCCAGCAATGAAAACCGCGGCAAGTCCCTTTCGCTGTATATGATCGTGCAGATGGCCGGGATCATACTGGCGCAATACCTTTTGGTCCTGAGTGACTTCAAAGGGTATACATTGTTCATCATTTCATCGGTTCTGGTGTCGATGTCATTCGCCCCAATGTTGATGTCAAACAGACCTACGCCAGCCTTTGCCACCACCAAGCCGCTGTCGATGCGACGGCTGGTTGCAGCGTCGCCTTTGGCCTGCATGGGGATGTTTCTGCTGGGTGGCGTGTTTGCCGCACAATTCGGGATGTCGGCGGTTTACGGGTCGCGTGCCGGGCTGACGGTCGGGCAGATATCGCTGATGGTGTCAGTGACCTATCTGGCCGCCTTGCTGCTGCAATACCCGATCGGGTGGTTGTCGGATCGGTATGACCGGCGCAAACTGATTATGGGATTGGCGCTGGCGGGGGGCTTGGGGTCAGTTTTGTCCTTTGTTCTGCCGGGCCATCTGGGTCTGATCTTGCTCAGTGCGGCGGCCGTCGGCGGAACATCCAACCCGCTTTATGCGCTGCTGATCGCCTATGCCAACGACTATCTGGACCGCGAGGATATGGCAGCCGCGTCCGGAGGTCTTTTGTTTATCAATGGGTTGGGGGCCATTTCGGGGCCGCTGATTTTGGGATGGTTGATGGATAATATTGGTCCGTCGGGGTTCTGGGCGTTCATCGCGGTTCTGATGCTGGGTCTGGCGGGATATGCCGCCTGGCGAATGACCCGGCGCGCTGCCATCAGCAACCCTGACCGCGCGTCCTATGTGCCGATCCATGCGGCGGGCACGACAGTTGCCGCGATTTTGGCGCAAGAGGTGTACCGCGACGCCAGCCCGAAACATCCCAATGCCATATCGCCCGTTCAATCCACCTGACTTCTTGTCGGGGACTGGATTTTCTTGCGTCAATGACATGATTCTGCCATTGACAACTGCAACCGGTTAGAAAACCGGGCAGAGGTGAGTGATGGAAAAACCAGAAGACCTGTTGCGCTATTGGCTGGATGAGGTTGGGCCAAAAGGCTGGTATGGTGGCACGGCGGAACTTGACGCAGAGATCCGCAGCCGGTTTTTGTCATCCTGGGAAGCTGCGATGGAAGGCGCTTGCGGGTTGTGGCTGACTTATCCTGTCGGAACCCTTGCCTACATCATCCTGACCGACCAGTTTCCGCGCAACATGTTTCGTGATCAATCCAAAGCGTTTGCGTCAGACAGGCATGCGCGGGCGGCGTCCAAAGTTGCGATTACCCGCGACTGGGATCTGCGGCTCAGCGAGCCTGCCCGGCAGTTTTATTACCTGCCGCTGATGCATTCGGAAAATCTGGTCGATCAGGACAGGTGCGTGCGGCTGATGGCGGCCCGGATGCAGGGCGGCGGGCCCAATAACTTGCTGCATGCCAAGGCGCACCGCGAAGTGATCCGCCAGTTCGGGCGCTTTCCGTTTCGCAACGCGGCCTTGGACCGGGCATCCAGTGCCCCAGAGGCGGCTTGGTTACTGGCAGGAGGATACGGAGCCGCCTTGCGTGCCGTGTCAGGTGGCGAGGCTGCGGCCTGAAAAACCCTGCCCGATTGATTTGATTTAGCGCCGTTTTGGCGTGCCTTGCGGCGGCACATATTAACGCATCCGCAAATCTATACGCCCCATATTCTGCCCATTGCAGCGGGACTGCAGGGGAGAAGGCGTGAAGCAGGACAAAATCATGGCAGCCGTGTCCGGGCGGGCCGAGGGGTTGGGCGAATCCTGGAACTTGCCGGGCGAAGCTGCGCAGCCAGAACGGGGCAGTATCGCCACAGACATCATGAATATGATGGAGCAGGGCATACTGGTCTGGTCTGCGGATGGGTTTTGCGAATTACACAACAGCCGGATTTATCAGGTGCTGGAACTGCGTGGCGGCGATCTGTCGATTGGGACCAAATGCAGTGATTTCAGGGACCGTTCCTTGGCCCGCGGCGAATTTGATATCGCTAGCCGGGTCGAGACTGATGCGCTTATCCAAGCCCATCGCCCCTATTCGTTTGACCGACTGCTGCCGTCTGGCCGGGTTGTCCTGACCAGTGGCCGACCCATGCGCGGCGGCGGCTATGTGGTCACTTATACTGATGTTAGTGACGCCCGCAAAGCCGCCCTAGAACTGGATGCCGCCCGCCTGCAGGCGCAAGAAGCAGAAGTTCGCGCCTGTGATGTATTGGTGCAGGAACGCTCCCGGCAGGCCGAGGCCAAGCTGTTGTCGCAACTGGATGAGTGGTTGCAATCGTGCAAATCGCTGAACGAACTGTTCCTGATCGTGGCCCGCTTCATGGCGCGCTTGCTGGTCGGGTCCAAAGGTGAATTGTATATCTACTCCAACAGCCGCGATGCGCTGGAAGGTAAATGTAACTGGAATACCATCGATTTGCATACGACCATCGCGGCCGACAGCTGCTGGGCCCTGCGTCGGGGAAGGTCCTACAAGTATCAGACGGACGGGCTGTGTTTCAGTTGCGAACACGTTGAACATCACCAGCACCGCGTTGCAGTCGAAGAATATATCTGTGTGCCAATCGTGGCGCATGGCGATACTGTCGGGCTGTTGCATATCCGGTTTGATCATCTGGGTGAAGGTTCGGCGCGGATTGCCGACAAGGGCAACTTTGCAATCCGCTGTGGCGAACACATCTCGATGGCAATTGCCAATGTCAAATTGCGCGACGAGTTACGCGACCAGTCAATCCGCGATCCCCTGACCGGACTGTACAACCGCCGGTTCTTTATGGATGCGATCAGGCGTGAAATTTCGATCAGCGAACGACGCGGCGCTACTTTTGGTGTGATCTCGTTTGACGCGGACAAGTTCAAACTGTTCAACGACAATCACGGCCATGATGCGGGTGATATGGTGCTGCGCGCAATTGGTGATAAGCTTGCCGAAGTGTTCGCGGCAGGTGAAATCTCGTGCCGGTTTGGCGGAGAGGAATTTACCGTGCTGGTCCCAGCCGCCGATCTGGCCGCCACCACCGCGCTAGCCGAACGTCTGCGAGATGCGATAGCGACAATGCCCGTGCGCTATATGGACGGCTTTTTGCCCCGTGTCACGATTTCCATAGGTGTGTCGGCTTATCCCGGTTCGGGGCTGCAACCGCAAGAACTGCTGCGCCGCGCCGACGATGCGCTGTACCGCGCCAAAGAGGCCGGGCGCAATTGTGTCCGCAGTGACGGTGACATTGCATAGGGCGGTTAGCCGCTATGACGTGACCTCTCTGGCCGGGGGTGGGAAATTAGTTTAACATCGAACTAATTCAGCCGCGCGAAGGAGAAGCAGATGGCCGCCAAGAACTTTGATATGATCGTGATCGGTGCTGGCCCCGGCGGCTATGTCGCTGCGATCCGGGCCGCGCAACTGGGTCTTAAGGTTGTCATAGTCGAGCGTGAACATCTGGGCGGGATATGTCTGAACTGGGGGTGTATCCCGACAAAGGCCATGTTGCGGTCGTCGGAAGTGTTCCATTTGATGCACCGCGCCAAAGAATTTGGTCTTGCGGCGACGGAGATCAGCTATGATCTGGACGCAGTGGTAAAACGTTCGCGCGGAGTGGCCAAGCAACTCTCATCAGGTATCGGCCATCTGATGAAGAAGAATAAGATCGAGGTGGTAATGGGCACCGCCACGCTGACCGGGGCCAATGCTGTTTCGGTCAAGACCGATAAAGGCGCCGTCGAACTGACCGCCAAGGCGGTGGTTCTGGCAACTGGAGCCCGCGCCCGGACGCTGCCGGGGCTCGAGGCGGATGGCGATCTGGTCTGGATGTACAAACACGCGCTGACCCCGCCACGGATGCCAAAAAACCTGCTGGTCATCGGGTCGGGTGCGATTGGCATTGAGTTTGCCAGTTTTTACAACACTTTGGGGGCTAACACGACGGTGGTCGAGGTGCTGGACCGTATCCTTCCGGTCGAGGATGCCGAAATTTCGGCCTTTGCTAAAAAAGCGTTCCTCAAACAGGGTATGACAATTCTGGAAAACGCCGGGGTCAAACAGCTGGATCGCACCCCTGGCAAAGTGGTCGCGCATATCGAACAGAATGGCGCGGTGACACAGCACGAGTTTGATACCGTGATTTCTGCGGTCGGCATTGTCGGCAATACCGAGGATCTGGGGCTGGAAGCCTTGGGTGTGAAAATAGACCGCACGCATGTTGTGACGGATGAATATTGCCGCACCGGGGTACCGGGCGTCTATGCGATTGGCGATCTCGTGGCGGGACCGTGGCTTGCGCACAAGGCAAGCCACGAAGGGGTCATGGTGGCCGAACTTATTGCGGGTCAGCATCCGCATGCGGTGAAACCCGAATCCATCGCCGGTTGCACCTATTGCCAGCCGCAGATTGCCTCTGTCGGATATACCGAGGCCAAGGCCCGCGAAAAGGGTTATGACGTCAAAGTGGGCCGTTTTCCGTTTATTGGCAATGGCAAGGCGATTGCTTTGGGCGAGGCCGAGGGCATGATCAAGACGGTGTTCGATGCCAAAACCGGCGAATTGCTGGGCGCACATATGATCGGCGCAGAAGTGACCGAACTGATCCAGGGCTATGTCATTGGCAGGCAACTCGAGACGACCGAAGCGGATTTGATGGCGACGGTGTTCCCGCATCCGACCCTGTCCGAAATGATGCACGAGGCCGTCTTGGACGCCTATGGGCGGGCGATCCATATGTGACGGAGAGATGAGGTGTCAGGTTAAGACTGGCAGCTGCCGGGCGAGCCGAATCAGGCTGACGTGAAAATCTGAAAAAGATTGCGTGGCTGCTGCAGATGCAACCTAGACAAGAAAGTCAATTCTACGTCTAAATCATGGGTAGATTAGGCTTGATGATTTGGCCGCAAGGCGGGTGCTGCCGTCTTAAATAGACCTTTATTTCGTCTTTAGACTGTCTCCCTGCGGTCCAACGGCCTTCATCCCTGTTGCTATGATAGTGCCGATTACTTTATCTATGGGTTAAGAATTTTTGGTGAGACACTGTCCGGTGTCTATTTTTGGAGATGTGAAATGATTTTCAGGACTTTAGTTGCGGCGACCTGTTTCGCCGCGTCGCTGAGTGGCGCAAATGCTGCGACGATTACTAACGGTAGCTTTGAAGGTTTGGGTACTCCGGGGTTCGTGACCGAAAATGCTCCGAGCCTTGCGATTACCGGGTGGACGATCGGCGGTCATAGCGTGGATTGGATCAACGACTACTGGGAACCGCAGGATGGTTCCAATAGCGTCGATCTGAACGGCAACGGTCAGGGATCAATCTTTCAAACGATTTCAGACCTGATTGTGAACACCACCTACAAGGTAACCTTTTATCTTGGCGGCAACAGTGACGGTGCCCCGACCATCAAGAACGTTGGCGTAGATGTGGGTTTAGGGCAGCAGGCCTTTACGTTTGACACGACGGGAACTGATATTCCATCGCCGATGAATTGGGCGGAATATTCGTATGTTTTTACGGCGACCTCGACGAGCCAAGTTCTGACCTTTGCGAGCCTCGATAGTGGGTCCTTTGGTGCTGCGCTTGACAATGTTTCGATTTCGACGATACCCATCCCCGCCAGCCTGCCCTTGCTCTTGGCTGGACTTGGCGGTCTTGCTATGATCCGTCGTCGCCGCAAGGGCTGATTGGGGTTCATATGTATGGCGACAGGCCCGCTTCCCGGCGGGCTTTTTTCTTTTATGGCTTCAATCGATCTAAAACGATTTTGTTCCATATTCGTTCTCAATTTCCTATTGGAGAAACCGTCGCCGTCAACTATCTGTTAACCCTGTAACCGGGGGTACGGATGGCTGAGCTTAAGACGATTTCGGTGCGTGGCGCGCGCGAACATAACCTTAAAAATATTGACGTGGACATTCCACGTGACCAGATGGTTGTTATCACGGGGCTTTCCGGTTCGGGCAAGTCGTCACTCGCGTTCGACACGATCTATGCCGAGGGGCAGCGCCGGTATGTCGAATCGCTGAGCGCCTATGCCCGGCAGTTCCTTGACATGATGGAAAAGCCCGATGTGGATCACATCAGCGGCCTGTCGCCCGCCATTTCCATTGAGCAGAAAACTACGTCCAAGAACCCACGGTCGACTGTCGGCACTGTGACTGAAATCTATGACTACCTCCGCCTGCTGTTCGCCCGCGCCGGCACTCCGTTCAGCCCGACCACCGGTTTGCCAATCATGGCACAGCAGGTGCAGGATATGGTTGATCGGGTAATGACATTGCCAGAGGCCACGCGCGGCTATCTGCTGGCCCCGATTATTCGTGATCGCAAGGGCGAATACCGCAAAGAATTCATTGATTTGCGCAAGCAAGGGTTCCAGCGCGTCAAAGTTGACGGCGCGTTTTACGAGATCGAAGATGTGCCGGTCCTGGACAAGAAACTGCGCCATGACATTGATGTTGTGGTCGACCGGATCGTGGTGCGCGAAGGGCTGGAACAGCGGTTGGCCGATAGTTTCCGCACCGCGCTGGACCTTGCCGATGGGATTTGCATCTTGGAATCTGCCCCCGATGAGGGCGAGGCCGAGCGGATTATCTTTTCCGAGAAATTCGCCTGCCCGGTCAGTGGGTTTACCATCCCCGAGATTGAACCACGGCTGTTTTCGTTCAATGCGCCGTTTGGCGCCTGCCCGGTTTGTGACGGTCTTGGCGTCGAGTTGTTCTTCGATGACCGGCTGGTGGTGCCCGATGTCACCCTAAAAATCGCCGATGGCGCCTTGGCCCCGTGGCGCAAGGGCAAGTCGCCTTATTTCCTGCAAACCATTGAAGCGATTGCCAAACATTACGGGTTCAACAAGAGCGCCCGCTGGAAAGACCTTGATCCCGCGATTCAGGAGGTGTTCCTGCGCGGGTCGGGCAAGGACGAGATTGTGTTCCGCTATGACGAAGGCGGCCGGGTTTATCAGGTGTCCCGCGTGTTCGAAGGTGTCATTCCGAATATGGAGCGGCGGTATAAGGAGACGGATAGCGCCTGGGTTCGTGAAGAATTTGAGGGCTACCAGAACAACCGTCCTTGTGGGGCCTGTGGCGGGTACCGGCTGCGTCCCGAGGCTTTGGCGGTGAAAATCGCGGGCCTGCATGCCGGACAGGTGGTGCAGATGTCGATCAAGGAGGCGTGGGATTGGTGCTTGACCGTGCCGGACAACCTGACCAACCAGAAGAACGAGATTGCCAAGCTGGTCCTCAAGGAAATCCGTGAACGGCTTGGGTTTTTGAACAATGTCGGGCTGGAATACCTGACCCTGTCGCGCAATGCGGGCACCCTGTCGGGCGGTGAAAGCCAGCGGATCCGGCTTGCCAGTCAGATCGGCTCGGGTCTGACCGGGGTGCTGTATGTACTGGATGAACCCAGCATCGGCCTGCACCAGCGCGACAATGACCGCCTGCTGACCACGCTGAAAAACCTGCGCGATCAGGGCAATACGGTGATCGTGGTTGAACATGATGAAGAGGCGATCCGCATCGCCGATTATGTGTTCGACATGGGGCCAGGGGCGGGGGTGCACGGCGGCTATGTAGTGGCGCATGGCACCCCGGCGCAGATCATGGCCGATCCGGCGTCGATTACCGGGCAGTATTTGAGTGGGGTGCGGGAGATTGCGGTGCCGCCTGTAAGACGTAAGGGCAATGGCAAGATGCTGACCGTGGTCAAGGCGACGGGCAATAATCTGCATGAGATGACCGCCGATTTCCCGCTGGGCCGGTTTGTCTGTGTGACCGGGGTGTCAGGCGGCGGCAAATCTACCTTGACGATTGAAACCTTGTTCAAGAATGCCGCGATGAAGCTGAACGGCGCACGCGAAACGCCGGCACCCTGCGAGACGATCAAGGGGTTCGAGTTTCTGGATAAGGTGATCGACATCGATCAGCGCGCCATTGGCCGCACGCCCCGGTCGAATCCGGCAACCTATACCGGGGCATTCACGCCGATCCGGGATTGGTTCACCGGGTTACCGGAATCCAAGACGCGCGGCTATAAATCTGGCCGCTTCAGTTTCAACGTCAAGGGTGGGCGGTGTGAGGCCTGTCAGGGCGACGGCGTGCTGAAGATCGAGATGAACTTTCTGCCTGATGTCTATGTGACCTGCGAGACCTGCAAGGGCAAGCGCTATAACCGCGAGACTCTGGAAGTGAAGTTCAAGGGCAAGAGCATTGCCGATGTGCTGGATATGACGGTGGAGGAGGCGCAGGAACTGTTCCGCGCCGTGCCGTCGATCCGGTCCAAGATGGATGCTTTGGTCCGGGTGGGTCTGGGGTATATCAAGGTCGGCCAGCAGGCGACGACGCTGTCGGGGGGCGAGGCGCAGCGGGTCAAACTGTCCAAGGAACTGGCGCGGGCTTCGACCGGGCGGACGCTGTATATTCTGGACGAGCCGACCACGGGCCTGCATTTCGAGGATGTGAAAAAGCTGCTCGAGGTGCTGCATGAGCTGGTCGATCAGGGCAATACGGTGATCGTGATCGAACATAATCTGGAGGTGGTCAAAACCGCCGACTGGATCATTGATATTGGGCCAGAAGGCGGTGACGGCGGCGGGTATATCGTGGCCACGGGCACGCCGGAAGATGTGGCGAAGGTTGCCGCCAGCTATACCGGCCATTATCTGGGGCCGATGCTGAAGGCGCGGATGGCGGCGGAGTGATGAAAAACCTTCCCCGCGGGGAAGGTTTTTTATTAATTAAATCATAATGTTAACGGCGCGTTAAGGGAAGATCAGCAATGTGTCAATGACCTTAACTGACGGTAATCGTGCCCTTCATCATGCGGTGGATGTCGCAGTGATAAGCGAATTGTCCCGCTGACGGAAAGGTCAGCTGCGCGCTTGCGCCGCCTGTCAGCCGTCCGGTGTCAAACGCCCCGGCGTCGTCGGTTGCAGTATGGGGCGCGTTGTCCTGATTGGCGAAAACGATTGTATCCCCGGCGGCGATGGTCAGGTTGGCCGGTTGGAACTCCATGTTCACAATCGTGACCTGATGGGTCGCGGCGCGGGCTGTGGTCGCCAGCAAGACCGCAGGGGCGGCCAGGCTGAGTTTCAAAAGAGTGCGGCGGGAAATGGTCGGCATGGGAAACCTCCGGTTGATGAATGACGGTGAGTGTAACCGTGAACTGACGCAGAAGATACGGCGGTAATCCTTACTTTGAGCTGCCCAGCTAAGGTCAAGGCGGCGTCGGGATGCCCGAGGTGATAATCGCCCCGAATCACTGCCGCAGCCGGAGTATTGTCAACCTCGTGCCAGTTGCATCGCCGGATTGTTGCCAAAACCGGTTCAATTTAACGATTTAGTAGCGGCGTGCGATCCGTTTGACATTGCGATGCAAGTGTGAGTTGTAAAATATCAAAGGCCATTGATTGCTAGTTCAACAGAGCGTAATCATTGGTTGGGTTTAACGAACGGGATATTTTTATGAAAAATACTTTGAAGATCGGCTTGTTCGGAATGTTTGTGCAAGCAGCAGCATTGACCGCAACCGGCGCGATGGCTGCGACCTTAACACCAACCTGGACGCCAGGTGATGGTTCCAACGAATGTGCACGGCAACAGGGGTTCAGCAACTGCGTTCTGAACGACTCGCCCAGCATCATCAAGTTCGACAATAACGGCGGGCTGAATTTCGGCGATTCGAACACCAACTTTCCGTCAGTGACCGGGACTGAGCTGACGTTCAGCAACTTTGCGTATAACGGCCTGGATCTGATTAGTTTTGACTGGGTCTATACGGCGGGGGCGGGCGATCCGGGTGTCACGGCTGTCGTCCTCGCGGCCGGTGGAAACTGGGCGTGGTCGACGGTGTTTTCGGTGGTTGGCAATGTATTTTCGGGCAGCGTCAGCACGCTTGATGCGGGTCTCGTAAACAAGCGCGGAATCCCGCAAAACGTCAGCCATATCACACTTTTTGACAGCTATATTCCGCCTGCGACCGTTCCAGTCCCAGCGGCTGGTTTCTTGCTGGTCGGGGCTTTGGGCGGGTTGGCTGCACTGCGGCGTCGTCGCAAAGCGGCCTAAGATTTGCGGACAGGTTACCAAAAGGGCGGTCCGGGGACCGCCCTTTTACTTTTTAACTTAGGCCGGATCGGCGGTCCACCGCTGTTCAAAACAGGCCTCTGGAACGATGTTGGCTTTCGTCGCGTTTACTTGATAGCACAGATCACAGGAGACAGCTCATGAAACCGATCCTTATCCTCGCCAGCGCCATGGCGATTGCTGCGGCCCCGATGGTGGCCCTCGCCAAGCCGAATCTAAACAACGGCAATGGCAACGGAAACGGCAACGGCCATCAGGAACAGAGCTATGACGGTGAGAACCGCGACTGTTCGCCGGGGCTGGCAGACCGCAATCCGCCCTGCGTGCCACCCGGGTTGGCCCGGCAGGGGGTCACCACCGAAGAATGGCTGAACCGCGATTTTGACTACCAGGTCGGCGATGTCCTGCAACCAACCGACTTCGACTATCTGAACGACCCAGAGTTTTACGGTCTGCCCCTGCTGACCGACGGCAGCCGTTATGCCATCATCGACGGCACAGTTGTGGCGCTGGATTCTGAGAGTTATGAGATCTTGCAACTAATCCGGGCTTTCGCGGCTGTTGCGAACTGATCCCAGCGAAGGTGTCTGGCTGCCGTTGATTTGGTGAAAATGGCATGGTGCGAAAAATGCGCACTTGACGCATCTTCATTGCGTGCGCATTTCAAACGCCGATTGACCGGTCAATCCATCGGCTTGAAGTTCAGGCTCGCGCCGTCCTTCATGCCACTTGGCCAACGGGCGGTGATCGTCTTGGTTCGCGTGTAGAACCGGAACGAATCCGGCCCGTGCTGGTTCAGGTCGCCAAACGCCGATTTTTTCCAGCCGCCAAAGGTGTGATAGGCCAGCGGCACCGGGATCGGCACGTTGATCCCGATCATCCCCACATTGACCCGGTTGGCAAAGTCCCGCGCCGTGTCGCCGTCGCGGGTATAGATCGCGGTGCCGTTGCCGTATTCGTGGTCCATCGCCAGTTTAAGGGCTTCCTCGTAGGATTGGGTCCGCACGCAGGTCAGGACCGGACCGAAGATTTCCTTTTGGTAGATATCCATGTCGCGGGTCGCGTGATCGAACAGATGCGGGCCGACGAAATAGCCGTCCTCATAGCCTTGCAGGCTGAAATCGCGCCCATCGACGACCAGTGTGGCACCTTGGTCCACGCCCGATTGGATCAACCGCAGGATGTTGGCCTTGGCGGCAGCGGTGACAACCGGGCCGTAATCGACGTCCTTGCCGGATGTATAGGGGCCGACCTTCAGCTTTTCGATCCGGGGGATCAGCTTGGCAATCAACGCGTCGGCGGTGGCGTCACCGACCGGAACCGCGACCGAGATCGCCATGCAGCGTTCGCCTGCAGCGCCATAGCCCGCACCAATCAGCGCATCGGCGGCCATATCCAGATCGGCGTCGGGCATGATGATCATGTGGTTTTTGGCCCCGCCAAAGCACTGTACCCGCTTGCCATTTGAACAGCCGCGCCCGTAGATATATTCGGCAATCGGGGTCGATCCGACGAAGCCGATGGATTGAATGACCGGGTGGTCGATGATCGCGTCGACAGCTTCCTTGTCGCCATTCACCACTTGCAGGATGCCTTTGGGCAGGCCCGCCTCCTCCATCAGTTCAGCCAGCATCAGCGGCACCGACGGGTCGCGTTCGGATGGTTTCAGGATAAAGGCATTGCCGCAGGCGATTGCAGGGGCGAACATCCACATCGGGATCATCGCGGGGAAGTTGAACGGGGTGATCCCGGCGCAGACACCCAGCGCCTGCCGCATCGAATACATGTCGATGCCGGGGCCGGCGCTGTCAGTGAATTCGCCTTTCAGCATTTGCGGCGCGGCGATGCAATATTCCACAACCTCAAGCCCGCGCTGCACGTCGCCGGCGGCATCGGGCAGGGTTTTGCCATGTTCGCGGGACAAAGCCTCGGCCAGTTTATCCATGTCGCGGTTCAGCAGGTCGACGAATTTCATCATCACCCGGGCGCGGCGCTGTGGGTTCACGGCGGCCCATTTCGGCTGGGCGGCGGCGGCGGTTTGCACCGCAAGGTCCATTTCGGCGGCGTTGGCGAGGGGGACGCGGGCCTGTACTTCGCCCGTCGCGGGGTTAAACACATCGGCGAAACGGCCAGAGGTGCCTTTGACATGAGCGCCGCCGATGTAATGGGTGAGGTCTTGCATGGTTTTCTCCCTTGGGTTAGCGCTGGTATAGCCTTGCATTTATAGGCGTAACAGAGACATGATTTCAAAACCATTTTGCAGGAATGTGCCTATGGATAATTGGGATGATCTGCGGGTGTTTCTGGCGGTGGCCCGTTCGGGCGGGCTTACCGGGGCGGGGCCGGGGTTGCAGATGGACCCCGCGACAGTCGGGCGACGCGTGGCGCGGCTGGAACACCGGATGGGGGCCGCCCTGTTCCTGAAATCGCCGCAAGGTTATGCTTTGACCGATCTGGGTGGGCGGCTGCGCGACCATGCGACATTGGCAGAGGAAGCGCTGAACCTTGCCATGGATGAAGGGCAGGGCACAGGTCTGACCGGGCAAATCCGCATCGGCGCGCCGGATGGCTGTGCGAATTTCCTGCTGCCACAGGTGTGCGCGCAAATTCAGCGGGAAAATCCGGGGCTGGAAGTGCAGGTGCTGGCATTGCCACGCGTGGTGAACCTGTCCAAGCGCGAGGCAGATATGGCTGTGTCAGTATCTGCGCCCGATGCCGGACGGCTGACGGTGCAGAAGATTACCGATTATCAGTTACATCTTGCGATGCGGGCGGATGCGCCAGTGGTGCAGTCCGTTGGCGACCTGTCGGGTATCCCCGTTGTGGGCTATATCCCCGATATGATTTTCGACAAGGAATTGGATTATCTGGGTAATCTGGGGATCAGAGGGGTGCAGATGGCCTCGAATTCGGTCTCGGTGCAGTTGCAGATGTTGCGCCAGGGCGGCGTTGGCATCGTGCATGATTTTGCACTGCCCTTTGCCCCGGAACTACGACGGATTCTCATTGATCAGGTCCATCTGACCCGGGCGTTTTATCTGGTGCGCCATGCCGCAGACCGGCAATCGGACCGGATCAACCGCTTTGCCGCCGCCCTGATGGCCGGGCTAAGGGCCGAGGTGGCGCGGCTGGAATCTGCAACCATTGCTTGACAGATGTCTGCACCGGCGTCCCAATGGGGCAAAGGGGGACGTGATCATGTTGGTAAGTCAAATCCTGAAATCCAAGGCCGATGAACATGTGATGACCGTGCCGCCACAGACCACCGTGGCCGAGGCCGCCGCAATCCTGTCCAGCAAACGCATCGGCACGCTGATCGTGTCGCGCGATGGCACCAAGGCCGAGGGGATATTGTCCGAACGCGACATTGTCCGCGAGGTCGGCAAACGTGGCGGGGCCTGTCTGACCGAAACTGTCTTCACGATTATGACCCATGACCCGGTCACCTGCACCCGCAGCGATACCGCCGATTTCGTTTTGCACAAGATGACAGATGGCCGGTTTCGTCACCTGCCTGTGGTCGAAAACGGCATTATGGTCGGGCTGATTTCCATCGGTGACGTGGTCAAGGCGCGGCTGTCAGAGCTGGCGATGGAGAAAACAGCACTTGAAGGTATGATCATGGGCAATTGAGGGCCTTGCATTTCGCCGCCGCCTATTGTTGCGTCGGCGCAAAGTTTTGCCAAGAGGAACCCCATGCGCACAGGACTCTATCCCGGCACGTTTGATCCCGTAACCCACGGACATATCGACATTATCCGCCGCGCCTGTTCGCTGGTGGACCGGCTGGTGATCGGCGTGGCGATCAACCGCGACAAGGGTCCGCTGTTCAGTCTGGAAGAGCGGGTGGCGATGTTGCAGGCCGAATGTGGGCCGATTGCCGCTGAAACCGGCTGTGTCATTCAGGTCCATCCGTTTGAAAACCTGCTGATCACCTGTGCCCGCGATGTGGGTGCAGGCGTCATTATCCGTGGTCTGCGTGCCGTGGCCGACTTTGAATATGAATTTCAGATGGTCGGGATGAACCGATCTTTGGATAATTCCATCGAGACGGTGTTTCTGATGGCGGATGCCAAAAATCAGGCGATAGCGTCAAAACTGGTCAAGGAAATCGCCCGGCTGGGCGGCGATGTGTCAAAATTCGTGCCCCCGGCGGTCAAGGCCGCCCTGACAGCCCGTCTGGCCGCAAGATAAAAGCCGCCCCATTTAGGGCGGCTTGGTGGATGTGTCTTAGGTCCGGCGATTAACCGTAAACAGCCTGATAGGCCATCTGGTCTGCGTCACCGCGGTAGATATTGAGGTCCAGCGCCACATCCAGCGGCATGTCACGGATCTCGTTACGGGTGCGAATATAGGCGGCGCGTTTGTTCAGGGCCGTCCGGATTTGCGAAAACAGCGTCATTTTTTATTTCCTTGGTTTCATCACCGTCAGGGCATATTCCCTGTCGATGAGAGAAATATAGGAATGCTGCAGCGCAGCGCAACAGTCAGATACCGCTAACGGTTATGCGCGTGGTGCATAGGTAGGGCGCAAAAAAACCGCCCTTTGAGGCGGTTTGCTTGATAATTAACCGTATTTCAGGTGGTCAGATCAACTTTCCCATCGCCACGGCAGTATCAGACATGCGGTTTGAGAAACCCCATTCATTGTCATACCATGTCAGGATGCGGCACATCGTTCCATCCATTACCTTGGTCTGATCCATGTGAAAGATTGACGAATGCGGGTCATGGTTAAAATCGATGCTGACATTGGGCTGGTCGGTATAGCCCAGAATGCCCTTCAGCCGCCCATTGGCTGCTGTGCGGATCGCCTCGTTGATTTCCTCGACAGATGTGCTGCGCGACGCCTCGAACACCAGATCGACGACCGACACATTCGGGGTAGGCACCCGGATCGCAACGCCGTCCAGCTTGCCCTTGAGTTCCGGCAACACCAGACCCACGGCCTTGGCAGCCCCGGTCGAGGTCGGGATCATCGATAGGGCGGCAGCCCGGCCGCGATACAAGTCTTTGTGCATCGTATCCAAGGTGGGTTGGTCGCCGGTATAGCTGTGGATCGTCGTCATGAAGCCTTTGGCAATACCAACCGTCTGGTGCAGCACTTGGGCGACTGGCGACAGGCAGTTGGTGGTGCAGGATGCGTTCGACACGATCAGGTCAGCGGCGGTCAGCGTGTCGTGGTTGACGCCGAAGCATATGGTTTTGTCCGCACCGGCCGACGGGGCCGATACCAGAACGCGCGACGCGCCGTTTTCGAGGTGAACGACGGCTTTTTCCTTGTCCGTAAAAATCCCGGTGCATTCCAGCACGATATCGACATCGGCCCAGGGCAGGTCGGCGGGGTTGCGCATCGCCGTCACCTCAATCGGGCCGCGCCCGGCGTCGATGGTGCTGGCAGTTGTGGTCACAGTGCCCGGAAACCGGCCATGCACCGAATCGAACCGCAGCAGATGGGCGTTGGTTTCCACCGGACCCAGATCATTGATCGCCACAACCTCGATATCGGTGCGTCCCGATTCAATGATCGCCCGCAACACGTTGCGCCCGATCCGGCCAAAGCCGTTGATTGCCACTTTGACTGCCATGAAAAATCCTCCGTCAGGTTTGACACGGGCAAAACCGGCCCGATTTGCCGCCAATTTTGCCATTTCACAGCAAAGGTCAACCGCCGATTGGCACTGTGACTTGCCAGTTAGCGCCAGAACGCCAAGTATTGGATCAAATCAATGCCTTTGCGTGCCAGAAATAATGGCGCGTCCAGTCCCAGCACAAAGTAATCCAGTGCGAAAAAGCCGATCAGGAACAGGATTATGCCGATGGCGAGGGAATTGGTCATAGGCGCAGTCATAACCAGTCACAGGCATCGGGCCTAGTCCCCCTTGTGATGTAAAAGGACGACGATGGGACCATCTTGGGTGTTGCTGCTGGGGCGGGTGCTGATCGCCGTTTTGTTTCTGGGCGGGGCGGTGCAAAAGGCCGTGGAACCGGCGCAGGTCATGACGTTCTTGGCCGACCGGGGGTTGCCCGAATGGCTGATCTGGCCTGCGCTGGTGTTTAATGTTTTAGCGGGATTGGCGTTGATTGTTGGGGTAGGGGTGCGCTGGTTCGCCTATTTATTGGCAGGGTATTGTGCTGCAACTTCGGTGTTTCATTTCATCCCGGCTGATCCTTGGCAAATGTCGATCGTCGTGAAAAACTGGGCGATTGCCGGGGGCTGTCTGTGTCTGGCCGTCGCCGGATCGGGCCGTATCGCATGGCGGCCTGATTGACGTTTTGCCTTTGCCGCGCCGCCGCGCTAGGTGGGTTGGCAGACATAGAGCAGGGCAGGCTATGAGCGGACTTCTGGCACTACTGGACGATGTGGCAGCAATCGCCAAGGTCGCCGCAGCCTCGATTGATGATATTGCTGCAGCGGCGGCCAAGGCCGGGGCCAAGGCGGCTGGCGTAGTCATCGATGATGCCGCCGTGACCCCAAAATATGTCCATGGATTTGAATCCAAACGCGAATTGCCGATTATCTGGCGGATTGCCAAAGGGTCGCTGTTCAACAAGATCGTGATCCTGCTACCGCTCGCCCTGCTGTTGTCCAATCTTGCGCCCAGCCTGATCACCCCGCTGTTGATGATCGGGGGTGCGTATTTATGCTTTGAAGGCGCCGAAAAGGTGGCCCATGTGCTGTTCCCCCATGCCGATCCGGTGATCGAGGCTGACTTTGATACTGCCGATCCGATCCATCTGGAGGAATCCAAAGTTGCCGGTGCGATCAAGACCGATTTCATCCTGTCAGCCGAGATTATGACCATCGCCCTTGCCGCCATTCCCGAAAGCGCGCTGTGGATCGAGGCTGTGACGCTGGCCATTGTCGGGGCGGCGATTACGATCGCCGTCTACGGAGCCGTGGCGCTGATTGTGAAAATGGATGATGTGGGGCTGGTCATGGCTGCCAAAGGGCGGCTTGGCCTGACCCGCGCGACCGGGCGCGGGCTGGTTCTGGCCATGCCGCACCTGTTGGCAGTGCTGTCCACGGTGGGGACGGCGGCGATGCTGTGGGTTGGCGGTTCGATTATTATTCATGGGCTGGAAGTGTTGGGCTGGGATTGGCTGGGCCATCATATTGACGGCTGGGCCGAGGCAGCAGGGTATGCCGTGCCGGAGGGGGCCGCCGTAGTGACATGGGCCACCAAGGCTGCGATTGATGGTATCCTTGGGCTGGTCTTGGGTATCGCGTTGATCCCGCTGGCGACACGGGTTGTCGGGCCGCTTTGGGCCAAGGTCACGCGAAAACCGGCCGTGCACTAACAGGATCGGCCATAGCCGCACTTTTTCGGATGTATCAGCCCTGTCCGGCCTGCCAGACCGCGAATTCCGCAGCGCGGCTTTGCTGAAACTCTGCCGCAATATCCTCTGACAGGGCGATCGGCATGGGTGGCGATACATTCAGCCTGTTCAATACAATCCTGGTGGCCAGCCGGGTTTCCAGAAAGCTGATCAGTTTCTCTTGTGCCTCATAACGAAACAAATGGGTCACGCCGAGCGTGCCGTCAGGTGTCAGCAGAAATTTCGCCTGCGACCCGACATCCGCAAAAACCGGCGGTTTTTTGGCCATATAGGCGATCACGAAATCATCAAAGCTGATCCCGCGGGTGGATTTCGGATTGCCAGCCAGATGGTCGCGGTGCCGGTAACGATACCAGCTGCCCAACCAATCTATAGGGTCACGCACCACTGCGACCGTCTCCATGTTTTCGCCACCCGCCGTGTCGAAAAACGGTTGCAGAAAGCGACGGTAGCGGCTGACCGGCGCATGTTTCAGCCCCGGCGGCTCGCGCAGGACCAGTGCTGCTTTGGGCGCAAGCGCACCTGATATTGCCGTCGTTCCGGTTTTTGGCACCGCCAGAAAAACCAGCTTTTCCTTCCAGAAGACAAGCATCAGACACCCTTTTTGCGCGCTCTGGCGATAGGTCGCATCTGTAAACTACTTCTTAACCAAACTGGGCAAAAGATGGGCTAGGAAGATTTTACTTGATATGTTCCTGTTTTGATCTCATTAACCAAGAGAACACAACGCGAACAAGACGGGCAATTGTAGCGCCGCACTGGGTGTGGAATAAGGATGGGAAACATGGCAACGGCAGATCTTCTTACAATGATTGACAAAAAATCCGCAGACAAGGCCAAGGCGCTGGAAAGTGCCTTGCAACAGATCGAACGGCAGTTCGGCAAAGGTTCGATCATGCGGCTGGGTGGGCAAAACCAGATGCCCGCGATCGAGGCTGTTTCGACCGGATCACTGGGCCTCGACATTGCATTGGGGATCGGTGGCCTGCCCAAGGGTCGGATCATTGAGATTTATGGCCCTGAATCCTCGGGCAAAACCACGCTGACCCTGCATGTGGTGGCCGAAGCGCAAAAGCTGGGCGGCGTTTGTGCCTTTGTGGACGCCGAACACGCGCTTGACCCGCAATATGCCAAAAAGCTGGGCGTCAATCTGGATGAACTGCTGATCTCGCAACCCGATACTGGTGAGCAGGGGTTGGAAATTGTCGATACGTTAGTCCGTTCGGGCGCAGTGTCGTTGGTGGTGGTCGATTCGGTAGCGGCGCTGACCCCGAAATCCGAGCTGGAAGGCGACATGGGCGATTCGTCGCTTGGCGTGCATGCCCGCCTGATGTCTCAGGCGATGCGCAAGCTGACAGGGTCGATTTCACGGTCGAACTGCATGGTGATTTTCATCAACCAGATCAGGATGAAAATCGGCGTCATGTTCGGGTCGCCCGAAACCACGACGGGCGGCAATGCGCTGAAATTCTATGCTTCGGTTCGTCTTGATATCCGGCGTATCGGGTCAATCAAGGACCGCGAAGAAGTGGTGGGCAATACCACCCGCGTCAAAGTGGTGAAAAATAAAGTGGCCCCGCCGTTCAAACAGGTCGAATTTGATATCATGTATGGCGAAGGCATTTCCAAAACTGGCGAAATCCTCGACCTGGGCGTGAAGGCCGGGGTGGTGGAAAAATCGGGCGCCTGGTATTCTTATGGTGACGAACGGATCGGGCAGGGGCGCGAGAATGCCAAGATATTCCTGCGCGATAACCCAGTGATGGCGTTGGAGATTGAGGAAAAAATCCGCGGCTCGCATGGACTGGAATTCGCTGTGGCAGGCGATAGCGGCGGCGACGACGATATGGTCGAAATGTAGCACCATTTGTCTGATAGTGATCCGGGGGGCAGGCCAAATGGCTTTGTCCCCCTTTTCATTGCTGCAGATGCATCTGCACTGGACGCGTCCGGGCCATAGGGCTATTTCAAATTAGCCCCAGAATTCAAAGCGCCATTCAAAGCGCCATTCAAAGCCCTAAAGGACCGCCATGACGAGCCTGTCTGACATCCGCACCACGTTTCTTGATTTTTTCGCCCGCCAAGGCCACCAGATTGTGGCCTCTGGCCCGCTGGTGCCGCGCAATGACCCCACGCTGATGTTTGCCAATTCCGGCATGGTGCAGTTCAAGAACCTGTTCACCGGTGTCGAGACGCGCGACTACAAACGGGCCACAACGGCGCAAAAATGTGTGCGGGCGGGTGGCAAACACAATGATCTGGACAATGTGGGCTATACCGCGCGGCATCATACGTTTTTCGAAATGCTGGGTAATTTCAGCTTTGGTGATTATTTCAAAGCTGAAGCGATTGATTTCGCGTGGGAATTGCTGACCAAGGACTTTGGCCTGAACAAGGACAAACTATGCGTCACGGTCTACCATACCGATGACGAGGCGGCGGCGATCTGGAAAAAGGTAGCTGGCCTACCGGACCACCGGATCATCCGCATCCCTACCGATGATAATTTCTGGCGGATGGGCCCCACGGGCCCCTGCGGCCCCTGCACCGAGATTTTCTATGACCATGGCGACCACATCTTTGGCGGCCCGCCGGGGTCCGCTGACGAAGATGGCGACCGGTTCATCGAGATTT
Organism: Rhodobacterales bacterium; assembly: GCA_031422295.1. GTDB lineage: Bacteria > Pseudomonadota > Alphaproteobacteria > Rhodobacterales > Rhodobacteraceae > JANOMH01. The sequence continues at coordinate 79,083 of JANOQM010000053.1, forward strand.
GGAACAATGTCTTTATGCAGAACGAACAGTTCGCAGACGGGTCGCTGAAACCGCTAGACATGCAAAGCATCGACACTGGCATGGGGCTGGAACGGATCGGTGCCCTGCTGCAAGGCAAGCACGACAATTACGACACTGACCTGATGCGCGCACTGATCGAGGCATCGGCCCATGCGACGTCGACCGACCCTGATGGGCCGGGCAAGACGCATCACCGGGTCATTGCCGACCATTTGCGCTCGGTGTCGTTCCTGATTGCCGATGGCGTGATGCCCAGCAACGAAGGGCGCGGCTATGTGTTACGCCGGATCATGCGCCGGGCGATGCGGCATGCGCATTTGCTGGGCACCAAAGACCCGGTGATGTTCCGGCTGGTCCCGGCTTTGGTGCAGCAGATGGGTGCGGCTTATCCGGAACTGGGGCGGGCCAAGTCCCTGATCGAAGCGACGTTAAAAGCCGAAGAAGGCCGGTTCAAGACCACGCTGGATCGTGGGTTAAAACTGCTGGATGACGAATTGGCAGGCTTGCCCGACGGGGCGGCCTTGCCGGGGGCTGCGGCGTTCAAGCTGTATGATACATTCGGATTTCCACTGGATTTGACCCAGGATGCGTTGCGCGAAAAGGGCCGGTTGGTCGATACAAATGGATTTGAGGCGGCAATGGCCGCGCAAAAGGCCAAGGCGCGGGCGGCTTGGGTCGGCACAGGCGAGGCAGCGGATGCAACCATTTGGTATGATTTGGCTGAAAAGCATGGCGTCACCGAATTTCTGGGATACGAGACCGAGGTGGCGGAAGGGCAGGTTTTGGCTATCATTGGCACAGCGCCGCAACTGCAGATCGTGCTGAACCAGACGCCATTTTATGCGGAATCGGGCGGGCAGGTCGGCGATGCTGGACTATTGCGCACCGCAACCGGGCTGGCAAAAATCACCGATACCCGCAAAGTGGCAGGTATTTTCGCGCATATCGCCGAGGTGATCGAGGGCGAAATTACAGTTGGTCAGGGTGCAGAACTGATCGTGGACCATACCCGCCGGTCTGCGATTCGGGCCAGCCATTCGGTCACACATTTGCTGAACGAAGCATTGCGCCGAACTTTGGGCAATCATGTCGCGCAGCGCGGATCGCTGAATGCGCCGGATCGGCTGCGGTTTGATTTTTCCCATGGTGCCGGGTTGTCTATCAGCGAAATCAAGGGGGTGCAGGCCGAAGTTAATGCGATGGTGCGGCAGAATTCAGGTGTTGAGACCCGGCTGATGACGCCTGATGATGCCCGTGCCTTGGGCGCGCAAGCCTTGTTTGGCGAGAAATATGGCGACGAAGTGCGCGTGGTGTCGATGGGTACACTGGCGGGGTCTGGCAAGGGCGCGGATGGAGCGACTTATTCGCTGGAACTGTGCGGCGGCACGCATGTCGCGCGGACGGGCGCGATTGGGGCCTTTGCGATTGTGCAGGATGCGGCGTCGTCCTCGGGTGTGCGTCGGATCGAGGCGTTGACCGGGCAGGCCGCTTTGGATTGGCTCGCCGAGCAGGCTGATGCATTTCATGCCCTGCGCGGGCTGTTGAAAGCGCAAGGGGTCGAGGATGCCAAGGCGAAACAGGCAGCTTTGATCGCAGAGAACCGGGCTTTGGCGAATGAGCTAGCACAGCTCAAGCGTGAATTGGCGATGGCGGGTGGCAAAGGCGCCATGCCGGCAGAAGCCAAGCTGATCAATGGGATATCGTTCAAAGCTCAGGTGGTTTCTGGTGTGACCGGCAAGGATTTGCCGGGGCTGGTCGATGAGATCAAGGCGCAGATCGGGTCTGGCGTGGTGCTGTTGATCACCGAAAGCAACGGCAAGGCGGCGGTGGCGGCGGGTGTGACGGCGGACCTGACCAAGCGGTTATCGGCTGTGGATATCCTGAAAGCCGTGGTTGCGACCTTGGGCGGCATAGGTGGTGGTGGGAGGCCGGACATGGCGCAAGGCGGTGCGCCATCGGCAGCGCAGGCCGATCAGGCGATTGCGGCGGCAGAGGCTGTGATTGCGGGGGCCACATGACCGCCCTGTGGATCGCCCATGTCGAGGTGACCGACCCCGAGGCCTATGCCCGTTATGCGGTGATTGCGACCGAGGCGATTGCCGCGCATGGTGGGGTGTTTTTGGCGCGGGGCGGGCGGTATGTGCAGCTAGAGGGGCGGGACCGGGCGCGCAATGTCGTGGCGCGGTTTCCGTCGGTCGAGGTGGCGCTGGAATGCTATAATTCGCAGCGTTATCAAGAGGGCTTGGCGTTTGCAAAAGGGGCGGCGGTCAGGGATTTGATTGTGGTTGAGGAAGTCGAACCATAAAAAAAGCCCCGTCGCCGGGGCTTTTTTACTTAGCTGGCAGCGCGCGAATTGCGCTTGCGTTCGTTGGAATCCAGATAGCGCTTGCGCATCCTGATCGCATTTGGCGTCACTTCGACCAGTTCGTCATCGTCGATATAGGCAATCGCTTGTTCCAGCGACAAAGTCACCGGCGTCGTCAGGCGGACCGCTTCGTCGGTGCCCGAAGCGCGGACGTTGGTCAGTTTCTTGCCTTTGAGCGGATTTACCTCAAGGTCGTTGTCGCGGTTATGTTCACCGATAATCATGCCTTCATAGACTGGCACTTGTGCGCCAATGAACATCTTGCCGCGCTCTTCAAGGTTCCACAGCGCATAAGGCACAGACACCCCGGCTTCCATTGAGATCAGAACACCCTGACGGCGGCCCTGAATCACACCTTTATGCGGCGCCCAGCTGTGGAAAATCCGGTTCAGTACGCCCGATCCGCGCGTGTCGGTCAGAAATTCGCCCTGATAGCCGATCAGGCCGCGGGATGGCACATGCATGATAATGCGGGTTTTTCCAGCCCCGGCGGGTTTCATTTCGACCAGATCACCCCGGCGGACCCCGGTCAGTTTTTCGACCACGGCACCGGTGTATTCATCATCAACGTCGATGGTGACCTCTTCGATCGGCTCCATCTTTTTGCCGTCTTCATCCTTGAAAATCACCCGGGGGCGGGAAATTGACAGCTCAAACCCTTCGCGGCGCATGTTTTCGATCAGCACGCCCATTTGCAGCTCGCCACGGCCCGACACCTCATAGGCATCGCCCGACGGCGTGTCGGCGACCTTGATCGCTACGTTCAGTTCGGCCTCTTTCATCAGGCGTTCGCGGATCACGCGGGATTGGACCTTCTTGCCGTCACGGCCCGCCAGCGGGCTGTCGTTGATCCCGAAGGATACGGAAATCGTTGGCGGATCAATCGGTTGCGCGGGCAGGGGGATATCGAGCGACAGATCACAGATCGTGTCGGCGACCGTGGCTTTGGTCATGCCAGCCAAGGTCACGATGTCGCCTGCTTCGGCCACGTCGATGGCGGTCTGGGTCAGGCCGCGGAAGGCGAGGATTTTCGACACCCGGAATTGTTCCAGTTTGTCGCCATTGCGCGACAGTGATTTCACGGTTTCACCCGCCCGCAAACGGCCGGATTCAACCCGGCCGGTCAGGATGCGGCCGATAAACGGGTCAGCGGAGAGGGTTGTCGCCAGCATGCGGAAGGGCTGGTCAATCGCGGCGAGCTGGCGTGGCGCGGGGACATGGGCAATGACCAGATCGAACAAAGCCTCAAGGTTTTTGCGGTCGCCGGTCAGCGAAGCATCGGCCCAGCCGGAGCGGCCAGAGGCATAAAGATGCGGAAAATCCAGCTGTTCGTCGGTGGCCCCAAGGTTGGCGAACAGATCAAAGCACTCGTTCAGCGCGCGGTCGGGTTCAGCGTCATGTTTGTCGACTTTGTTCAGCACGAGGATCGGACGCAGACCCAGCGCCAGCGCCTTGGAGGTGACGAATTTGGTCTGTGGCATCGGCCCTTCGGCAGCGTCGACCAGCAGGACCACGCCGTCAACCATCGACAGGATCCGCTCAACCTCGCCACCGAAATCGGCGTGGCCGGGGGTATCGACGATGTTGATGCGGACACCGGAATGCACAACGCTGGTGCATTTGGCCAGAATCGTGATGCCCCGTTCGCGTTCGATATCATTGCTGTCCATCGCCCGTTCGGCAACGGCCTGATTTTCGCGGAACTCGCCCGATTGCTTAAGCATTTCGTCCACGAGCGTGGTTTTGCCGTGGTCAACGTGGGCGATGATCGCAATATTGCGGATATCCATGGGACTGCCTTTTTTCGGGGTTGCGCCGCCAGTACCGTGCATCCGCAGAAAAGGCTAGGGGGAAAGGGACACGTGGGTTTCCACCCACCCTACGTTGCGGGAATGCCGTTTTGTAGGGTAGGTGGAAACCCACGCGTCCGGATTACCCCACCAATGCTTTGTTCAGATATTCATCGACCTTTTCCAGATAGCCCATCGTGGTCAGCCATTTCTGATCGGGTCCCACCAACAGGGCCAGATCCTTGGTCATCCAGCCATCTTCCACTGTATCAACGGTGACTTTTTCCAGCGTTTCGGCAAAGCGCAACAGGGCTGCATTATCATCCAGCTTGGCGCGATGCTTTAACCCGCCGGTCCAAGCATAGATTGACGCGACCGAATTGGTCGATGTCGCCTGTCCCTTTTGGTGCTGGCGGTAATGGCGGGTGACGGTGCCATGGGCGGCCTCAGCCTCGACTATCTTACCATCCGGGGTCATCAGGACCGATGTCATCATGCCCAATGACCCGAAGCCCTGCGCCACCAGATCGGACTGCACATCGCCGTCGTAATTCTTGCAGGCCCAGACATAACCGCCAGACCATTTCATCGAACTGGCGACCATATCATCAATCAGGCGATGTTCGTAGGTGATGCCCTTTTTCTTGTATTCGGCTTCAAATTCTTCTTCATAAACCTTCTGGAACAGGTCCTTAAACCGGCCATCATAGGCCTTGAGAATAGTGTTCTTGGTCGACAAATACACCGGCCAGCCCAGGTTCAGGCCATAGTTCAGGGATGCGCGGGCAAAGTCGGTAATGCTGTCGTCAAGGTTGTACATGCCCATATAAACGCCCGAGGATGGGGCAGAATAGACATCCTTTTCGATCACCGTGCCATCGTTGCCGACAAATTTCATCGTCAGCTTGCCCGCCCCCGGAAAGCGGAAATCGGTGGCGCGGTATTGGTCGCCAAACGCATGGCGGCCGATGACGATGGGTTTGGTCCAGCCGGGCACCAGACGCGGCACGTTGGTGCAGATGATCGGCTGGCGGAATATCACGCCACCCAAGATATTGCGGATCGTGCCATTGGGCGATTTCCACATCTGTTTCAGGCCAAATTCCTCGACCCGTTGCTCATCCGGCGTGATCGTCGCACATTTGACGCCAACGCCATATTTCTTGATCGCCTCGGCGCTGTCGACGGTGATCTGATCATTGGTCCGGTCGCGTTCCTCGATGCCCAGATCGTAATATTTCAGGTCCAGATCAAGGTAGGGCAGGATCAGTTTCTGCTTGATGAAATCCCAGATAATCCGGGTCATCTCGTCTCCGTCAAGTTCGACGACCGGGTTAGCTACCTTGATCTTGGTCATGAAAGGCCTCTTGGGGTTGGATCGGTTGTCGCGCGGTTTAGCGCAGAATGGGCGGTGGGGAAAGTGTTGTATACACCAGTATACGACCTTTGGTTGAGCAATTCATGCCTTGTGCCATGGCGCAGATGAAAAATCCATGAAACTTAAGCGGCTGGTTTGTGCTGCATCCACAGCCACGGGGTCGGTCCAGTGCGCCATTCCCACAGCGCCAGCAGCCTGTCCAGATCGCCCAGCTGTTCCATCCAGACCGGTAGGGCAACATCGTCCAGTTTGCGATCAATCCGGGTGATCTGATGGGTTTGGGCAAAGCGCGCGGTCAGCCGGGCCGGCAGGCCGGGTGTGATGGTTTCGTGAACTTCGACAAGAATATCGGCCATGCGCAGGCCGGGGGCGGTATCAAGGCGCAGCAATGCATCCTCGGCCCCTTCGATATCGCAGATAACGACGCAAGGTTGCCGGGCGCAGATATCGAGGTCGTCCCCGGTCATGATCCCGCCAATTTCAACCCGGTCAGCCACGTCATTGGCGGCGGCCAAAGTGGCATATAGCGCCTGTGCGTCAGGGTTTGCATCGCGTGCCCAGACGGTTGTGCCGGGCATCCGGCGGGCCAGCCCGACCGCATAATAGCCCTCGGCGCAACCGATATCGATAACCAGCGGATAGGCCCGGGTCACGATGGTTTCGATGATCGGGGCAAGCGACGCCTCGTAACAGCCCAGCCGCCGGGCGATGAAAGCGCCTTCTGAGGCATGCAGATCATAGATCATGCCCTTGAACGGTCCGTGGTTGATGACGGCGGGGCTGCGCTGTCGCAGGCTGTTGGCCAATAGCGCAGAGCGCCATTTTGCCAGATAGCGCAGGGCCGCCGTCAGGTTTTCAGGGTCGGGCGGGCCGGCGAGCAGTTTTTGGATGGCGGCGGTTGTTGCGATCGTCAACGGGCTGGCTGCGGTCATTCTGCCTGCCCGAAAAACACGCGGGTTTTGGCGCGGACATAGGGCCACAGGCCAGGGGCACCCCGGGCAACCTTGGCCCCGACCCGGGCATCCAACTGGTCGGCCGTGACGTTGTAGGTGGTCCAGGACCCGCCGCCTGCCGCGATATTATGCAAGACCGGCTGGACCCGATCCAGCGATTTCGCAAAGACCGCGTCGGGGGTTTCATTGGCCTCGAATTCCTCCCAAACCGCGCGAAGATCATTCGCCAAGTCACTGGGAAGTATACCGAATATCCGATCAGCGGCCAAAGACTCTGCCGCCGCAGTCTCGGCTGAACCATGGGCCGTTCCCCCCGACGAATGGATTGGGACATCGCCGACGTCAATTTCGACCAGATCATGCAGGATCAGCATTTTGATGACCCGGGCAATATCCACCCCCGGCCCAGCCTGATCGGCCAGCACGAGGGCATAAAGCGCCAAGTGCCAGCTGTGTTCGCCCGAGTTTTCGCGCCGCGACCCATCGCACAAGGTTGTCGCGCGCAGGACCGATTTCAGCTTGTCCGCCTCGTTCAGAAAGGCAAACTGCTGATCGAGGCGAGTGGTCAATGCCCGCTGGCCCCGTCATCCGGCGCGTTCAGGATCGGTTTCGACCCCAGCTCAATCTTGCCGCGCGAGGGATCTTTCGGGCCTTTGGCGATTTTCTCGGCCAAAAACTTTTGCGCCCGCTTTTCCGAAATCCGCACCCGGATCGCGGTCATGAAGGCCTCTTGCGTGGTAGCCGAAAATGTTCCGATCATCTTGGCCAATTCCGCGATGAGATTATCGTCGCCTAGGTCCTCGGCGGCGGCAATCGCATCACGGGCCAATTGGTCGGCGATATCTTCGGTAATGCTCATCTGGTGGATTCCGTCAGGCGGCGGCGCACGTAATCTTTCACGGTGCCAATCATGCCGTCCATATGCGGGTCCTCAAAGAAATGCCCGGCACCGGGGACCACATCATGGGTGATCGTGATGCCCTTTTGTTCGTGCAGTTTATTGACCAGATTGACGGTGTCCTGTGGCGGGGCGACCCGGTCGGCAGCACCATTGATCACCAGACCTGAGGCCGGGCAGGGTGCCAGAAAGCTGAAATCATACATGTTGGCCGGGGGCGAGACGCTGATAAACCCAGTGATTTCCGGGCGGCGCATCAGCAATTGCATCCCGATCCACGCGCCGAACGAAAACCCGGCGACCCAGCAATGCTTGGCATTGGTGTTCATTGATTGCAGGTAATCCAGCGCGGATGCTGCATCGGACAACTCGCCCACGCCCTGATCGTATTCGCCTTGGCTGCGCCCGACGCCGCGAAAGTTGAACCGCAGCACGGTGAAGCCCATGCTGTAAAACGCGTAATGCAGATTATACACGACCCGGTTGTTCATCGTCCCGCCAAACTGCGGATGCGGATGCAGGATAATCGCGATTGGCGCGTCGCGTTCCTTTTGCGGGTGATAACGGCCTTCGAGCCGGCCTTCGGGGCCGGGGAAGATAACTTCGGGCATGCGCATCCCTTGCACTTGCAGGTCGACTGGTGTTTCTTGACAGAAAGACTCGGTCACCTTAGAACGGTTCTAAGCTCTGATCCTTGCGGTCAGAGCGGCTGGGATGGAGTTAATCAGCCCGCCCGCCTGCGTCAATGTCAATTGCGGCGGCTAACCCGGGAGAACGGCCATGAAATTAAGCACCAAGGGACGATATGCCATGGTTGCCCTGGCCGATCTGGCCCTGCAGCCACCCGGAGCATTGGTGAACCTGGGCGAAATCTCGAAACGGCAGGATATCTCCTTGCCCTATCTGGAACAGCTTTTCGTCAAACTGCGCCGCGATGGGCTGGTTGATTCTGTGCGTGGCCCCGGCGGCGGTTACCGGCTGGCGCGGTCCGCGTCGGATATTCGCGTGTCCGAGATTCTTGGTGCGGTGGATGAAACCGTCAGCGCCATGCACAAAGGGGCCGGGGCCAACGGCGGCGCGTCCGGCAGCCGGGCGCAATCCCTGACCAATCGGTTATGGGAAGGGATGTCGGCGCATGTTTACGTATTCCTGCACCAGACCCGCCTGTCTGATGTGGTTCAGAACCAACTGGTCCCCTGCCCGGCAGTGCCCAATCTGTTCGAGGTGGTAGACGAGTGACCCGCGTCTATCTGGACCATAATGCAACCACGCCACCGCACCCCGCCGCACGTGCGGCGATGGTTGCGGCCATGGACCTGATCGGTAATCCGTCATCGGTTCACGCCGAAGGGCGGGCCGCCAAGGCGATGGTTGAACAGGCCCGCGCCGATCTGGCCGAGGCTTTGGGTGCGTCCGGGGCCGATCTGGTGTTTACATCTGGTGCCACCGAGGCGGCGGCTTTGGCCTTGGCGGGCCGTGGATTGCATGGGGCTGCTATCGAACACGACGCAGTGCATGGCTGGATCACGCCCGACCTGGCCGTTGATCGGCAGGGCAGGGTTACTGTGTCGCACCCGGATCAAAGTACGCTGCAATTAGCCAATTCTGAAACCGGCATTGTGCAGGACCTGCCGAAGGGACTGGCTGTCAGTGATATTTCCCAAGGTTTTGGCAGGCTGCCCTTTGCCTATAGTTGGGCGGGCGTGGGCATGGTGTTTCTGGCGGCGCATAAATTCGGCGGGCCAAAAGGCGTGGGTGCGCTGATCCTGCCACAAGGCCATGCCGTGGCCGCGCAAATGCGGGGGGGCGGGCAGGAAATGGGCCGTCGCGCCGGCACCGAAAACATCATCGGTATCGTGGGCATGGCCGCCGCTGCAACGGCCGCTATGCGCGATCTGGCGGATGGTGTTTGGGACCGGGTTGCGCAACTTAGAAATATTCTAGAAGAGGCGGTTGAGGTTGCATCGCCGGATACTATTTTCAGTGGCAAGGATGGTCCGCGACTGCCTAATACGTCCTGTTTTGTGACACCGGGCTGGCGCGGCGAAACCCAAGTGATGGCCATGGACCTAGCCGGGTTCGCGATATCGGCCGGGTCGGCCTGTTCCAGCGGCAAGGTGCGGGAAAGCAGGGTGTTGCGGGCGATGGGCTATGGCCCCGATATCGCATCCTGTGCGGTGCGCCTGTCCTTGGGGCCGCATACGACCGAGGCCGAAGTTTTGCAGTTCGCGCAAAACTGGGCCGATAAACGCAAGAAGTTACGCGCCCGTGCGGCGTGAAAGGTAGGATCGACATGACAGCCCTTGATACAATTGACGTAAAGGCCGGCGTCGATCAGGACACGGTGGATGCCGTGGCCAAGTTGTCGGGCAAGTATAAATACGGCTGGAATACCGAGATCGAGATGGATTACGCCCCGTTGGGCGTGAACCCCGATATCGTCCGGCTGATTTCCTCCAAGAACGAAGAACCGCAGTGGATGACCGACTGGCGCCTTGCCGCGTTTGAACGCTGGCAGGGGATGAAAGAACCCAAATGGGCGATGGTACATTACCCGGAGATCGATTTTCAGTCGATCTATTATTATGCCCGGCCCAAAAGCATGGCGGAAAAGCCGAAATCGCTGGATGATGTCGACCCCAAGCTGCTGGAAACCTATAAAAAGCTGGGTATTCCGTTAAAAGAGCAAATGATGCTGGCGGGGATCGAGGGCGAGGTGCCCGAACGCAAGGTCGCGGTGGATGCCGTGTTTGATTCCGTGTCCGTTGGCACCACGTTTCAGGCCGAATTGCGCAAGGCCGGGGTGATCTTTTGTTCGATCTCCGAGGCGATCCGCGAACATCCGGAACTGGTCCGCAAATATCTGGGCACAGTGGTGCCGGTGTCGGATAACTTCTATGCCACGTTGAATTCGGCGGTCTTTTCCGACGGCTCGTTCGTTTACGTGCCCCCGGGCGTGCGCTGCCCGATGGAGCTGTCGACCTATTTCCGGATCAATGCCGAAAACACCGGACAGTTTGAACGGACCCTGATCATCGCCGACAAAGGGTCTTATGTCAGCTATCTGGAAGGCTGCACTGCGCCCAAACGCGATGTGGCGCAATTGCATGCCGCCGTGGTCGAAATCATCATCGAGGAAGATGCTGAGGTCAAATATTCAACGGTGCAAAACTGGTATCCCGGCGATGAAAACGGGGTGGGCGGGATCTATAACTTCGTCACCAAACGCGCCGATTGCCGGGGTGACCGGGCCAAGGTGATGTGGACGCAAGTTGAAACCGGATCGGCGGTCACATGGAAATACCCGTCCTGCATTCTGCGCGGCGACGATGCGCAGGGCGAGTTTTACTCGATCGCCATCGCCAATAACTACCAGCAGGCCGATACCGGGACCAAGATGATCCATCTGGGCAAGCGCACAAAATCGCGGATCGTGTCCAAAGGCATCAGCGCGGGCAGGGCGCAGAATACCTATCGCGGATTGGTGTCGATGCACCCCAAGGCCAAAGAAAGCCGGAACTACACCCAATGCGACAGCCTGCTGATCGGCGATAAATGCGGCGCGCATACCGTGCCTTATATCGAAGTGCGCAATAATTCGTCGCGGGTTGAACACGAGGCGACCACATCAAAAGTCGACGAGGACCAACTGTTCTACTGCCGGTCGCGCGGGATGAACGAAGAAGAGGCGGTAGCACTGGTGGTGAACGGGTTTTGCCGGGATGTGTTGCAGGCCCTGCCGATGGAATTTGCGATGGAAGCGCAGGCACTGGTCGCAATTTCACTGGAAGGTTCCGTAGGCTGACCGTGATGACGACCGCCCTTCCGACTGTGTTCACCAGACCTGCCTTGACCATGCCAATGGCTGAGGCGGCAATGTTGCAACGCGGCTATGAAACCGCCAAAGTCATTCTGGAATACGGCTCTGGCGGATCGACCTGCATGGCAGGCGATATGCCGGGCAAGACTGTGTTTTCGGTTGAAAGTGACAAAGACTGGTGCGAGGGGCTGCAAAGCTGGTTTGAAATCAACCCGCCCGCCGCAACGATGCATATGCACTATGCCGATGTCGGACCAACCGGAAAATGGGGCAAGCCGGAGACCGATAAACACTGGCGGCGCTACCCCTATTACCCTTATTCGGTCTGGGCCCGGTCCGATTTTCAGCATCCCGATGTGGTGTTAGTGGATGGCCGGTTTCGGGCGGCTTGTTTTCTGGCGGTTCTGTTTTCCATTTCCCGCCCTGTCACGCTGTTTTTTGACGATTACGCCGAGCGATTGGCCTATCACGAGGTTGAACGATTTGGCCCGCCGACCGAAATAATTGGCAGACTGGCCCGGTTTGATCTGAACCCGACACCCATTCCGGCAGCGATGATGCCGTGGATATTCGATGTATTCAGCCGGCAAATGTAGCCGATCCGCTTTGCCGCAAGGAGAGATAAGTGCTTACTATCAAAGGTCTGGAAGTCAAACTTGAAGCAGAGGATAAACAAATCCTCCATGGCGTCGATCTGGTGATCGGGGCGGGGCAAGTGCATGCGATCATGGGCCCGAACGGGTCGGGCAAATCAACTTTGTCTTATGTGCTGGCGGGCCGCGAAGGTTATGCCGTCACCTGTGGCACGGCCACGCTGAACGGCGCGGACCTGCTGACAATGGAACCCGAGGACCGCGCCGCAGCGGGCCTGTTTCTGGCCTTTCAATACCCAGTCGAAATTCCCGGCGTCGGCAATATGACCTTTCTGCGCACCGCCGTGAACGCCCAACGCAAAACGCGTGGCGAGGCGGAATTGACCGCGGCCGAATTCCTTAAAATCGTGCGGGAAAAGGCCAAAGCGTTGAAAATTGATGCCGATATGCTGAAACGCCCGGTCAATGTCGGGTTTTCCGGCGGTGAGAAAAAGCGCAACGAAATCCTGCAGATGGCGATGCTTGAGCCGCAGATGTGCATTCTGGACGAAACCGATTCCGGGCTGGATGTAGATGCGATGAAACTGGTGGCCGAAGGGGTGAACGCGCTGCGCTCTGCCGGGCGGTCATTTCTGGTTATTACGCATTATCAACGGCTTCTGGACCATATCGCACCTGATTTTGTACATATCATGGCGGGTGGGCGGATTGTCAAAACCGGCGGTCCGGAACTGGCGCTTGAGGTTGAAAACAACGGTTATGCTGATATTCTGGCTGAGGGCGTTTGATGGCTTTGGCGACACTGAAAACCGATGCATTAACGGCCCGATTGGCTGGTATTGACCTGCCCACCGCGGCCGGATGGGCCAATGCAGCACGGCAAGATGCGTTAAATCGGCTGGCCGCAATGGGATTGCCGCACAAACGCGACGAATATTGGCGTTATACCAATCCTGCCTCGTTGGTCACAGCCGAGGTCCCCTCCGCCGCCGTTTTCGAAACCGTCGAAACCCCGGCGTTTGACAGTGTAGACCGCCTGAAGATCGTTTTTGTCGATGGCGTATTTGACGCCCACAGCTCTGATGATTTGGCACTGTCCGGAGTTGAAGTTGAACGTCTGAGCGTCGTGATGTCGAAAGATATCCATTGGGCCAAAGACTTGTATGGCACTCTTGAAGTAAACGGCCAGTCCCCGGTCGCCCGGCCCCTGGCTGCCTTGAATACCGCACTGGCCAGCGACGGCGTTGTGATCCGCGTGACCGCGCAGGCGTCACGTCCGGTCAATCTGATCTACCTGCACCGCAATCCTACCTCGGATGTGATCCTGCATAACCTGATCAAGATCGAGGAGGGTGCCGAATTCACCCTGTTGGAAAGTGGCCCCGCCGCGGCGCGGCTGTCCAAGGTTCTGGAAGTTGATGTTGCCGATGGTGGCCATTTCAACCATATCCGCGTGCAGGGCCGTGACCATCAACGCCGGGCTGTAACCCATTGTTTTGCAAGGCTTGGGGCACAAAGCACGTTCAAATCCTTTACCCTGACATTCAACGGCGTCCTGACCCGCAATGAGTGTGTTATCGAACTGACCGGCGATAATGCAGTGGCGCATGTGGCCGGGGCCGCCGTGGGTGATGGTGCCGATTTTCACCATGATGACACGGTGTTTGTGACCCATGACGCAGTGGGCTGCGAAAGCCGCCAGGTATTCAAAAAGGTTTTGCGCAACGGCGCGACGGGGGTGTTTCAGGGCAAAATTCTGGTCAAGCCCGGCGCGCAGAAAACCGATGGCTATCAGATCAGCCAGGCGCTGCTGCTGGATGATGACAGCCAATTTCTGGCCAAACCCGAGCTTGAGATTTACGCCGATGACGTCGTCTGCTCGCATGGGTCGACCTCGGGTGCGATCGACGAAACGGCGATGTTCTATCTGCGCTCGCGCGGCGTGCCAAAATCTGATGCGTCCGATTTGCTGGTCCTGGCCTTTCTGGCCGAAGCTTTGTCCGAGGTCGAAGATGACCGTCTGGCCGAAGATTTACGTGACCGGCTAGAGGGCTGGCTGGCCAGGCGGCGTTAGGCGATGTCGGCGACGACAGATATTGTGCAAACTTGGCGCACCCCACGGGCGGTGTATCGGCGTCTGTTTGCGATGGGCCAACGCGAAGATCGTGCCATTGCGTATCTGATGGCCGCGTGCCTGCTGATCTTTGTCGCCCAATGGCCACGCCTTGTGCGGGCATCGCAGGGGGTTGGTCAAGCGACGGGTGCCGAAACACCACCGCTGGACCGGCTGATTGCCTATGAATTGCTGGGCTGGCTGATTGTCTGGCCGTTGGGCATGTATGTAATTGCTGCGGTCAGCGTGGCTGTTTTGTGGGTCCTGCGCCGCAAGATTACTGCCTATGGCGGGCGACTGGCGCTGTTTTGGGCCCTGCTGGCCGCAACGCCGGCAATGTTGTTTTATGGCCTGCTGCGGGGACTGAACGGGGATGTCGCAGCGACCCAGATCGCTGGTGTGCTATGGATTGCCGCTTTGGTCATCTTCTGGGTTCAGGGCCTGCGGGTGGCAGTTGAAGAACACACCGCATTCCGTTGATATGAATGGATAAATAATGTATGATATCAACCGCATCCGCGCCGATTTTCCGATCCTGTCGCGGCAGGTCAACGGTAAACCGCTGGTTTATCTGGACAATGGCGCCTCGGCCCAAAAGCCGCAGGTGGTGATTGATGCGATCAGCCATGCCTACAGTCAGGAATATGCGAATGTGCATCGGGGGCTGCATTTTCTATCCAACCTTGCGACCGATAAATACGAGGCGGTGCGCGGCAAAATAGCCCGTTTTCTGAATGCCGGGTCAGAACACGAGATCATCATGAATTCGGGCGCCACCGAAGGCATCAATATGGTCGCCTATGGCTGGGCCATGCCCCGAATGCAGGCTGGCGACGAGATTGTGCTGTCTATTATGGAACATCATGCCAATATCGTGCCTTGGCATTTTCTGCGCGAACGTCAAGGCGTGGTGCTCAAATGGGTCGAGGTTGACGCCAACGGCGATCTTGACCCGGATGCCGTTATTGCGGCCATCGGGCCCCGCACAAAATTGGTGGCAGTGACGCACGTTTCCAACGTCTTAGGGACCGTTGTTGATGTGAAATCGATTACTGCGGGGGCTCATGCCAAAGGTGTCCCGGTGCTGCTGGACGGCTCTCAGGCGGCGGTGCATATGGCCGTGGATGTGCAGGACATCGGCTGCGATTTCTACGCGATAACCGGTCACAAATTGTATGGCCCATCCGGGTCCGGTGCTATCTATGTGCGGGCCGACCGGCAGGCCGAAATGCGCCCGTTCATGGGCGGCGGCGACATGATCCGCGAGGTGACGCGCGATGCAGTCAGCTGGAATGACCCACCGATGAAGTTTGAGGCGGGCACGCCGGGCATCGTGCAGATGATCGGTCTGGGTGTGGCGCTGGACTATATGACGCAAGTGGGTCTGGATAACATCGCCGCCCATGAACGCAGTCTGCGCGACTATGCCCGCACCCGGCTGGGCGGTTTGAACTGGTTGAATGTGCAGGGCCAATCCGCTGATAAAGCGGCCATTTTCTCGTTTACCATAAACGGATCAGCCCATGCTCATGACATTTCAACTGTGCTGGACAAACGCGGCATTGCCGTGCGGGCAGGCACGCATTGCGCCATGCCGCTGATGGAAACACTGGGGGTCGGTGCGACCTGCCGCGCCTCGTTCGGGATGTATAACACATTGTCCGAAGTGGATGCGCTGGTCGATGCACTGGATCTATGCCACGATTTGTTCAGCTGATCACGGGCCCGCCCCAATTTGCAGTTGCGGCCCTGACCGGTTTATCTTATCCCGCAAGCAGGAAGCACCCATAGCTCAGCTGGATAGAGCGCTGCCCTCCGAAGGCAGAGGCCACAAGTTCGAATCTTGTTGGGTGCACCATTGAAACCACCACGACCCGCAATAAAAAAGGCACCCTCAGGTGCCTTCAAGGCTGCGATTTTGGCGTGTTCAACCGCCCCAGCTGCGCACCGATCCGCAATCCATATGGACAAAGTTTGACCCGCTATAGCGGCCAACCCCACCCGCAGAACAGGCCTCGGCGGCGCGGGCAATCTGGCCGACACTCCGGCTTTCCAGACGCAGATCAGCGGCTTGACCGCGCATATGCAGCGAATTGCGCGCCACGCCGGATGAATTTTCGCGCAGCATCGCATTGGTCTGCTGCGACCGGAAACCGGACAACAACATGTAGGGTTCGTTGATTTCCAGCAGGTTATGCGACGCGGCCATGATATCCACGGTGCGGGTGTCGATGTTCATGGTTTGCCCATTACGCCAGTCGCGCATGAACGCGGTAACTTCGCCCATCACTTCGCCCAGATATTCGCCTTCGATCCAGTAGATCGCATCCAGACGTTCGCCGGTGCGGCCCGAATACATGCTGATCCGGCGCAAATCACCAGCGCCACGTAAAAAACCAGCTGCTTTCGAGAACGTTGGTGCGGCGACCAAAGCGGTCGCAGCAAAAGCGCGCAAGATACCGCGCCGAGAAATGCCCGTCGAATGTTGTGTCATCTGCCCAGCGCCTGTCCCGTCGCTATTACTAAGCCCGTGTTTTCACGGACAATTTGCAATCTCATCCCCAGATGCACCCGCTGTATGACACAAGTCGATTCTTCGACCAAGTGTCCTTTTAGTGCGCAGGCGTGAACAAAGCCGTAATCGGCGGGATTTTGCGCAACATTATGGAAACACGCAGGCTGTGATATTTTTGCATGGGCAAGCCTGCAACAGATCGGGCCGACATGGGTCACTGGCATATTTGTGAATAGACTCTGCCCCAGACACCACAAATAGACTTGAAATCAATGCCTTTGACCTTGGGGGTCGTCCGTGCGCCTGTTTCCAATTAACCGTTATTGCGCCAGTTCCGTGGCAATTTCTCTGATTGCAGTGATATTTCTGACCGCCTCTGCAGTGCAGGCGCAGGTTACCGCATTTCGGCAGGCCGTGGCCGAAACAGCGGCACTGGACGAAGATCTGGCCGCATTTTACCGTGCCCGCGATTTTGACGGCATCTGGACCGGCACCACGCCCGAGGCACAGTTGCGCCGCAACGCCCTGCTGGGCGCGCTTAGCACCGTGGCTGCACATGGCCTGCCCGAGGCCCGGTATGACACTGATACGATCATTGCGCAGTTGCGCGCCGCCCGCAGTCCCGCCGATCAGGGCCGGATGGAGGTGGAACTGTCGCGCCTGTTTTTGCAATATGCCCGCGATGTGCAGACCGGCGTCCTGACCCCCGGCGATGTCATCGCGCTGAATTTCCGCGAGGTCCCGCTGCGGCCGCGCCTTGCCACGCTGCAACGGTTCATGCTGGCCGCCCCAGCGACGTTTCTGCGATCTTTGCCCCCCACATCGCCTGAATATGTCCGTCTGATGCGTGAAAAACTGCAGCTTGAGGCGTTGATTGCCCAAGGGGGCTGGGGCCCGGTTTTGGCCGCTGGCGCGATTGAGCCGGGGGCCGAAGGTGCCGCTGTGATTGCCCTGCGCAACCGCCTGATTGCCATGGGTTATCTGGAACGGTCAGTGACCCGCGCCTATGATGACAGCATCACCGCCGCCGTCGAAGTATTCCAGGCCGAACATGGGCTCGAGGTTGATGGCGTCGCGGGCCAAGGCACATTGGACGAGATCAACGTGCCGGTCAGCACCCGCCTGCAGGCAGTTATCGTCGCGATGGAGCGGGAACGCTGGATCAACATGCCCCTGGGCGAACGCCATGTCTGGGTCAATCTGGCCGATTTCACCGCCAAGATTGTCGATCAGGACCGCGTGACGTTCCGGACCCGGTCGGTGATCGGGGCCAATGCCAGTGACCGGCAAAGCCCGGAATTTTCCGATGTGATGGAATTCATGGTAATCAACCCCAGTTGGTCGGTGCCCCGGTCGATTGCCACCCGCGAATATCTGCCGTCGATGCAGCGCAATCCGGGGGCGGCGGGCCATCTGCAACTGATCGACAGCGCGGGCCGGATCGTCAGCCGGGCCAATGTGAATTTTGGCGCTTATACAGCGTCGAATTTTCCTTTCGCTATGCGACAAGCACCGGGTGCAGGCAATGCTTTGGGTGCGGTCAAGTTCATGTTTCCGAACACGCATAATATTTACTTGCACGACACCCCGTCGCGCGACCTGTTTGCCCGTGAAATCCGCGCCTTTAGCCATGGCTGCATCCGTCTGAACGACCCGCGCGATTTTGCCTATGCGCTGCTGGCCCGCCAGACCGACGACCCACAGGGCGAATTTGCGCGCCATCTGAACACTGGCGCTGAAACCCGTGTTGACCTTGATGTGCCAATCCCGGTGCATCTGGATTACCGCACGGCGTTTACCACCGTGACTGGCGGGATCGAGTTCCGGCGCGATGTTTATGGCCGTGATGCCGCGATCTGGGCCGCCCTTGCAGCACAAGGGGTGGAGATTGCGGCGGTTCAGGGGTAAGGCTTTGCCGTGAAAGCGGGGGATGCATGGCCTTTTCTGTCGACTATATCGCGTCGCGTTTGCAGGCCCAGCTGTGCGGTGACGGCGCAATTATCGTAGACAATGTGGCCGAACCGGCCAGCGCCGGTCCCCGCGATCTGGCCTTGGCCCTGTCGCCCGGCTATGCGCAGGACCTGCCCAAGGGGCAGGCACAGGCCGCCGTTTTGTGGCCCGGCGCGGACTGGCAGGCATTCGGGCTAAAGGCCGCAATCATCGCCCCCCGCGGGCGGCTGGCCATGGCGCGGCTGACCGGGCTGATGGATCCGGGGCCAGACTGGCCCTTGGGCATTCACCCCTCAGCCTTGATTGATCCTGCAGCGCGGATTGGCCCAAATGTGTCGGTCGGCCCGTTCTGTGTGATTGGGGCAAATGCAGAAATCGGGGCCAGAACCCGGATCGGGGCGCATGTCACGATTGCCGCGGGCGCGCAGATTGGCGCGGACGGCCTGATCCATCCGGGCGTGCGGATCGGGCAGGGGGTCCGGGTTGGCGCAAGGGTCATCCTGCAGCCCAATGTAGTGATCGGCGGGGACGGGTTTTCCTTTGTCACCGCGACCCCGTCCTATGCCGAAACCGCCCGGACCCATCTGGGCCAAGGGCCGGTTACTGTGCCCGATGACCCGACATGGCACCGGATACATTCGCTCGGCGGCGTTGATATTGGCGATGACGTTGAAATCGGCGCGGGGTCCACCGTGGACGCAGGCACCGTTCGGGCCACCCGGATCGGACGGGGCACCAAAATCGACAATCTGGTGCAGGTCGGCCATAATGTGGTGATCGGTATGGATTGCCTGCTGTGCGCGCAGGCCGGTGTCGCGGGATCATCGGTCATCGGCGACCGGGTGGTACTGGGCGGCAAGACCGGCGTGGCCGATAATCTGACCATCGGCAGCGATGTGGTCACAGGCGGCGGCAGTGTGGTTTTGTCCAACGTGCCGTCTGGCCGGGTGATGATGGGCTATCCGGCCACCCGGATGGAAACCCATATCGACATGTACAAGGCTTTGCGTCGCCTGCCGCGCTGGATGCGCGACATTGTGTTGCGTCAGAATTCGGTTTCAAAGCCTGGGCAGAGTGACTAGATCACGCCAGATCACACTGGTTCGATCAAAATGAGGGGCCCAATGGATATAGCGCAAACCGTGATCCGGATCATCGCCGAACAGGCGCTGCTGGACGCATCCGATGTGACACCTGACCAGTCCCTGCAAGACCTCGGGATTGACAGTCTGGGGCTGGTCGAAAGCATTTTTGCCATCGAAGAGGCGTTTGACATCAACGTTCCATTCAACGCCAATGACCCCGGCGCATCGGCTTTTGACATCTCCTCTGTCGCGTCAATCATTCGGGCGGTCGAGGGACTGGTCAAGGAACAGGCGTGATCCAATCATGAAACGCGTCGTGATTACCGGCATGGGCACGATCAACGCGCTTGGCGCGGATGTGCCCAGCACGATGACTGCGATGGCCGAAGGGCGCTGCGGCATTGGCCCGCTGGATATCCGCGATGTGGACCGGCTGTCAGTACAGATTGGCGGGCAGGTCAAAGGCTATGATGAACAGGCGCATTTCAACCGCCAGCAGATCGTCCTGTATGACCGGTTCACCCAGTTCACCCTGCTGGCCGCAAAACAGGCTGTCGCGCAATCGGGCCTGACCTTTGCCGGGGCCCTGGCCGCCAAATCCGGTGTCGTTCTGGGCACGGCAGGCGGGGGCGTCAACACGTGGGACGAAAATTACCGGTCGGTCTATGAAGAGGGTAAAAACCGGGTGCATCCGTTCGTGGTGCCCAAGCTGATGAATAATGCAGCCGCATCACATGTCAGCATGGCATATAATGTCAAAGGCCCGGCGTTTACCGTGGCCACCGCCTGCGCCTCCTCGAACCATGCCATGGGCCTTGCGTTTCAAATGATCCGGTCCGGCATGTGTACGGCCATGATCACCGGCGGGTCCGAGGCGATGCTGTGTTTTGGCGGCATCAAAGCCTGGGAAGGGCTGCGCGTGATGTCACGCGATGCCTGCCGCCCGTTCAGCGCCACCCGCAACGGTATGGTGCAGGGTGAAGGGGCAGGGGTGTTCGTATTCGAGGACTATGACCATGCCCGCGCCCGGGGGGCCGATATTCTGGTCGAAGTTGCGGGGTTCTCGATGACCTCGGATGCAGCCGATATCGTGATGCCATCAAAACAAGGGGCGGCGCGGGCCATTGCCGGGGCGCTGGCCGATGCTGGCATTGCGCGCGAAAAGGTGGGCTATATCAATGCGCATGGTACAGGCACGGCGGCGAATGACAAAACCGAATGCGCCGCCGTGGCCGATGTGTTCGGCACCCATGCCGACCGGCTGATGATATCATCCACCAAATCCATGCATGGCCATCTGATCGGCGGGACCGGGGCAGTGGAACTGCTGGCCTGCATCATGGCGCTGCGTGACGGGATCATTGCGCCGACGATTGGTTACGAGGAACCCGACCCCGAATGCGCACTGGATGTGGTGCCAAACGAGGCGCGGCAGGCCGATGTGGATGTGGTGCTGTCCAACGCCTTCGCCTTTGGCGGGCTGAATGCGGTGCTGGCGTTGAAGCGGATATGAATTGATCGGCGATCCCGGGGCAAAACGCCCCGGAACCGTCCAACACGGCTTACTCGGCGGGAACGTCGGTTCCGTCAAAGCCAGCCGTGAACCCGACCAGCGAAATATTCAGCACAACTTCCTGATCGGGGGCGGCAGCGGGGACGATGCGCATGCTGGCTGTGGCACCGGCCTTGAACTGCGCCACTTCCTCAGCGGTAAAGCCGACGCGGGCGACACATCCGGCGCGGTTGCAGAATGTGAACGGATAGCGCCGCGAATTGGCACCATCGACGGATATCGTCACTTGCTGGGTCAACAATGTCTCCAGCGGGGCAACAATGGTGGCGCCTGCGGCAGCTTCACCGCCTTCGGGCAGGGGGAACATGCTGATTTCAGCCACGGCATTGCCATCAGCATCCATCAGCAACTGATACAGCTGGCAGGGGTCAGCCGACCCTTCCTCGGCCTTCAGGCAGCGCATTGACCAGTCACCAAACGCCTCGCGGATATAGGGCTCGCCCACTTGCGGCGGGCCTCCTTCGACCGGGGCACCCATGCTCAGATCCGCGGCCGGGTCAGCGGGGGCTTCTGCCGCCGGATCGACGGCCGGGTCCGTCGCCTCTTGGGCATATAGCGGGGCAGCCAGTGCTAAAAGCGCCAGAGTGGCAAGGAGTTTGAGGGAGTTGACCATCGGATTATCCTGAAAATTTATCACATTCGCGACCCCCTTAACATGGGCGGGCAACAGTGTCAGGGCAAAAAACCGTGTGACCCGGCAAGGATCAGCGCAGCGGCAGGCAGCAAAAAAGGGGCCTAGCAAGACCCCTTGTTTGTCGTCTCCCTGTCGGACTTGGCCCAACTAATTTTGCGGAAACTACGCAAAGCGGTTGCACAGGTCAATCCGAAAAACCGATGCAGCCAAAGAGTTGATCAGGTCCCCGGTTTACCCGTCCTGCAATAAAAAAACCGCGCCCGAAGGCGCGGCAAGTCTGACAGGGAGGAAGTCATGCCCGTTCCCCCGGGAGGACATATGGGGGACCGGACAGCTTTCACTCTGGCATGAAAACGTTAAAAATGTATTTTGGCAACTGAACAACAGCAGAACAAAAGCCGACAGGGGGCGCAGATGAGTGAGCAGATTTTTATTGGCGGTGGCGGGGATGCATATGGCGCTGCGCAAAACCTGCTTTTGGCGCTGACCAACCGGCACGGGCTGATCGCCGGGGCCACCGGCACGGGCAAAACCGTGACGCTGCAAATTCTGGCCGAAGGGCTGTCTGCCGCAGGCGTGCCGGTGTTCCTGTCGGACATCAAGGGCGATCTGTCCGGGCTGGCCGGGGCAGGCAGTACCAGCCATAAACTGCATGACATGTTCCTGACACGGTCGGCCACTATCGGGCTTGATCTGCAATATGACGCCTTTCCGGTCACGTTCTGGGACCTGTTCGGCAAACAGGGCCATCCGGTGCGCACGACGGTTGCCGAAATGGGGCCATTGCTGTTGTCGCGCCTGCTGGAACTGACCGATGTGCAGGAAGGCGTGCTGAACGTCGCCTTCCGGGTGGCCGATGAGGACGGCTTGCCGCTGCTGGATCTTGAGGATTTGCAGGCGCTGCTGGTCTGGGTCGGGCAAAACGCCACCGATCTGTCGCTGCGCTACGGCAATGTCGCCACAGCCTCGGTCGGCGCGATCCAGCGGCAATTGCTGGTGCTGGAAAATCAGGGCGGGGTGGAATTGTTTGGCGAACCCGCCCTTGATCTGGCCGACCTGATGACGTGTGATGCCGATGGCCGGGGCCGGATCAACATACTGGCCGCCGATACGCTGATGAATTCGCCCCGGCTATATGCCACATTCCTGCTGTGGCTGCTGTCCGAATTGTTCGAAGTGCTGCCCGAAGTCGGCAACCCCGATAAACCCAAACTGGTATTCTTTTTCGACGAGGCGCATCTGCTGTTCAAAGATGCGCCCAAGGCGCTGGTAGATAAGGTGGAACAGGTGGCCAGACTGATCCGGTCCAAAGGCGTGGGCGTGTTTTTCATCACCCAAAACCCCGCCGATGTGCCCGATGCGGTCCTCAGTCAACTGGGCAACCGGATCCAGCATGCCCTGCGCGCCTTTACCGCCAAAGACCGTAAAGACCTGGAGAAAGCCGCCCAAACCTACCGCGATAATCCAAACTTTTCCACCGTCGATGCCATCCGCGACGTCGGCACCGGCGAGGCTGTGACCTCGATGCTGGATGCCAAGGGTGTGCCGATGATTGTCGAGCGCACGCTGATCCGCCCACCATCGTCGCAACTGGGGCCAATCGCCCCCGGCATCCGCGCCGCCCTGATGGCGGCATCGCCAATGGCGGGTAAATATGACAAACGGCTGGACCGGGATTCGGCCGCCGAAATGCTGGGCCGCAAGGCCGAGGCCGCCGCAAAGGCAGCCGAGGCGGACGCGGCCCAAAATGACGCCGACGGGCTGCGCAATGCCCGTCGCTATGATGGTGGCACCAGTCAGGACCGCCCGTCGCGCAGCACGAAATCATCAGGCGGCGGTTTTGGCGGGGCTTTGGCCAATGTCGTGGTCAAGGAACTGACCGGCACGACAGGGCGACGAATCATCCGGGGTATTCTGGGCGGGCTGTTTCGCGGCAGGTAACAGCAGGCGTGGGTTAAAACCCACCTTACGCTGCATTTTCGGAGTTGCTCAAATACCTCCGCCGGAGGCTCCCGCGCAGGGGGCAGTGCCTCCGGCGGGGATATTTGAAAACAAAAGAAACCGCAGCGTAAGGTGGGTTTTAACCCACTACCCGGCTATAAAGGTTTGATTTTCAGGCTTGCAATCCGGTTTTCCTCTTTTGCCATCACCTCAAACCGAAATCCGTGAAAGCTGAACACCTGGCCCACCACCGGGATCATCTGCGCCTCGTGGATCACCAGCCCGGCAATCGTATTGGCCTCGTCATCCGGCAGGTTCCAGTCATGGGCGCGGTTAAGGTCGCGCAGGGTCATCGACCCTTCGACCACAAAGGCGCCATCGGCGGTGCGGGCCACGGGTTCTTCGACCTTATCGTCAAATTCATCGGCAATCTCGCCGACGATTTCCTCCAGGATATCCTCCAGCGTGATCAGGCCCTGCAACGCACCATATTCATCCACCACCAGCGCAAAATGCGTGTGGCGTTTCAGAAACTGGCGCATCTGGTCGTCCAGCGTCGTGGTTTCAGGGATGAAATAGGCGGGCATTGTCACGGTGAGAATATCAAAGGCATTCATTTCTGCCGTGTCGACATGACCATCCGACAGCATCTTATGCATGGCGCGCAGCAGGTCTTTGGCGTGCAATACGCCGACGATATTCTCCGGCTCGCCCCGGTATAGCGGCAGGCGGGTATGGCTGCTGTCCAGACACAGGCGCAGAATTTCAGGCACCGGCAGGCTGGCGTCGATCATTTCGATCTGGCTGCGGTGCAGCATGATCTCTTCGACCATCCGTTCAGACAGATCCAGCGCGCCCAGAATCCGGTCGCGATCCTCTTTTTGCACAAATCCTTCGGAATGGCCCAGTTGCAGGGCGCCGGCAATTTCATCGCGCACCGCCAGAATATTGCTGTCCGGATCGGCCCGCACCCCGAACAGATACAGCATCCCGCGCACCAGAGTGCGCACCACGGTAACAACCGGAGCGAACAGAAAGATCAGAATCCGGATCGGCGCCGCGACCCGAAGGGCCATGGTTTCGGGGTTGGTGATGGCATAGGTCTTGGGCAGCACCTCGCCGAACACCAATACCAGCACGGTCATGATAATCGTGGCGAACACCACGCCATTATCCCCAAAAGCCCGGGTCAACAGCGCCGTGGCCAATGAGGCCGACAGGATATTGGCGACATTATTGCCCAGCAGAATGGCCCCGATCATCCGTTCATTATCATCGGTGACCCGCAGGGCCAGTTCGGCACGTTTGGACCCTTTATCCGCCGCACTGCGCAGTTTTGAGCGGGATGCAGCGGTCAGTGCGGTTTCCGAGGCTGAAAAGAAGGCCGAGCAGAGCAGCAGGATCACGATGATCCCGGCGGTAATCCAGAATGTCGCGTCAAAGGTCGAGGAGGGCATGGTGCGCTTTCAGTTCAAGGGGTCAGATTTTGGCCGCGCGTGGCGGCGCTTTGGCCAAAGGATGGTGGTCCAGCACCAGATCGCGCAGCCGCGCATCCAGAACATGGGTATAAATTTCGGTTGTGGCCAGATCGGCATGGCCCAGCATGGTCTGGATCGACCGCAGATCAGCCCCACCCGCCAGCAGATGCGTGGCAAAGGCATGGCGCAACGTATGCGGGGTCACCCGCGCGGGCGCTATGCCTGCCTGCATCGCGAATTCCTTGATCAGCAGAAAAAACTGTTGCCGCGATAAATGCCCCGCAGCCCCTCGCGATGGAAACAGGAATTTCGACGGAAGTGTGCCCTTGGCCTTGCGCGCGGCCTCGTCCTGTGCGTCGCGCACCAGCAACCATGCGGCCATAGCGTGTTTCGCCGGGGCTGACAGTGGCACCAGCCGTTCCTTGCCACCCTTGCCGCGCACCAGCAGCATGGCCGGGTCACCCCGCGCGGCAGCCATCGGCAGGCTGACCAGTTCAGTCACCCGCAGCCCCGCAGCATACAGTACCTCCATCAGGCAGGTATTGCGCAACTGATCGCGGGGCAGGGTCCGGGCGGCGGTAATCAGCGCCTCGACCTCTGCCACGCAAAGAGTTTGCGGCAACCGCTGATCCCGGCCCGGGCCGGTCAGGCGCAGCGTGGGGTTATCGGCGCGCCAATCTTCTTCAACCGCAAAGCGCATGATCTGCTTGATCGCCGATAACCGCCGGGCGCGGGTGGATTTGGCCAGCCCGATGGCAGCGCAATGAATGATATAGCCTGCGACATCGGCCTGCGTCATCGTTGCAAAATGGCGGGTTGGCCCCAGCCAGCCGGCAAAATCAGTCAGGTCACGGGCATAGGCAAGTTGCGAATTCCGGGCGGCATTGCGTTCGGCGGACTGGGCCTCAAGAAAGGCAGAAATCCAGTGGGCCATCGGCCGCGCTGCGGCGTCACGCATAGCGGTGGTCATGCCTGCCGGTCCAACAACAAGAATTGCAATGCGGCCCGGCGCGCCACATCCTCCAGACCCACAGCCCGCAGCAGGGCCAGCGCATCGGTGATTGCCCCCAGATCGCCGCCCAGCCCCTGATTGAACAGCGACACGCCGCGCAACAACGCCTCGCCCAACTGACCCTTGGCAATCTGCCCGGCCATCGGTTCGGGCACTTTGGCTGTGCTAAAGGCCGCCAGCACGGCCGCCTCGGCCGGGGTTTGCCCGACCACGCCGGTGACAGCGCCACGCGCCACGGCAATCAACAGCCGCTCGGTTGCCGTTGGGGCAATCCGGGCCAGCGCCACAGCCTCGTATTTCGGCGATACCAGGCCAATCTGAAACACCAACGCGGCCGTGGTCCCGGTCAGCGGCAAACGCGCCAGCTCGTCACCATAAAACCGGGCAAAGGCCACTTCGGTCCGCATGTCCTGCATGGCGGCCCAGGCAGGCGGCAGAGTCTGGTCAATCTGGGCCGGATCACCCGCCTGCAAGGCCACATCAAAGCGCTGGATAACCGCCGCCCGGTCCCAGACCCCACCCGAGGCCGCGGGGGTCCGGGCGCGGTAAATCCCGAATAAAGTGTTTTCCGAAATGGCCAGATTGCGCGACAGCCGTTCTGCGGCCTCAATCTGACTGCGCCATCCGGTGGTGCTGCGCAGATCGGCATGTGAAAACGCGATGGGCAGACCGGCAGTGGTCAGGGCCTCGCCAATCGCCTCGCGCATCCGGAACTCCAGCGGGCTGGTGCGGCTGGGCGGGGGCAGGGGCGGATCAGCGCTGTACAATTCCGGGTCAAGGAACCGCGACAACAGCGCGTCCTCCTCATCGGTGACATCGCCGAGGGCGCGGGCGGTGTTCAGGGTCAGCGCGGCGGCGGTCCAGTCGCCATTGCGGGCAATGCAGAAAATCCGCGCCGGATAGGTCGAGGCGATGGTGGGTTTGGCGCGCAACACCGCACAGGCGCTGGCTTCGGTGCCGGTCAGCAGGGTGACATCGAACCAGCGGCGGAACAATTCGGGCGTGTCGGGGCCAGCCGCCTCGAGCAGGGCCTGGGCCGGTTCCAACGCGCCCAGATCCAGCAGGGTATCAACCCGTGCCAGAAACATCGCACCATCCGGGCCGGACCCCAGCGGCGGGTCGGCATCAGCCAGCATCAGGGTCACAATCAGTTCCTGGATCGCGGGCAAGGTATCAACACGCTGGGCCTGCACCAGCATGGTCAGGGTTTCCGTGTCGCTGCCGGACCAAAGTGTGCGAGGCAACCCGGTCAGCTCCGGGGCCAAAAGGCCGGTGGCATCAGGCGATGCAGCATCCAGCGGGGTTACTGTAATCTCGGGTGTTTCGGCGCTTTGGGTCACAGGCGGTTCGTCAAACACCCCCGGATTAGGCACCACTACCGGAATCTCAACGCTTTGCGACAACCAGTCAATCGCCGACAGGGGTTCATTCGCCTTGTCCTGCGCAAAAACACAACCCGGCCCGGAAAACCCACCCAAAGGCAGCCCCAGACCCAACAAAAGCGCACTGCGCCAGATAATCATACCTACTCCATGTCGAGCGTCACCGGAACGGTTACCTCGTGACTTGGTGCCGCGAAATCAGCGGGAAAGAACACCGGCCCTACATAGGCATACCCTATAAATGCAATGCCTGCCAACACTGCAAGAAACACAAGTGCCTTAATGATGCGCCACATGGAATCTGCCTTTTTGCCTTGCCGAATTGCCCGCCGGGCAGGTTTGCGACCCGCCTCTTGGGACGCTTTATATATGGTCTTTGGCGTAAGATCACGCCATTCAGGGGGAAATATTCTGCATAGGCAATCTGCGGCTGATCGCAGCGACCACTGCAGCTGTCACGGGGATGCGATGGACCGCAGGCTAAAGGGGAAACCTGGCGAAAACCGGATTGACGGGCTGCCAATCGACAGCGCTGCGCCCGGGCGGTTGCGGCGATCGGTGGTTTTGGTCGGCATGATGGGGTCGGGCAAAACCGCCGTCGGGCGCGCCCTTGCGGCCCGGCTGAACGCACCGTTCCTCGATTCGGATACAGAAATTGAACTGGCCGCCCATGCCACAATCGCTGAAATATTCAGCCGCGATGGCGAAACCTTCTTTCGGGACCGCGAGGCCGAAGTGATTGGCCGGTTGCTATCCGGCCCGCCTGCGGTGATTTCAACCGGCGGCGGCGCCTTTATGGCCGACCGTAACCGGCACAGCATTGCAGCCAACGGGGTGTCGCTCTGGCTCGATGCCAATCTGGATGTGCTGTGGGAACGGGTCCGGCACAAGGAAACCCGGCCTCTGCTGCGCACCGCCAACCCGCGCGCCACGTTGACCGACCTGTATGACCAGCGGGTGCCGGTCTACCAACTGGCCAGTCTGCATGTCAGGGTCGAACCCGGCTATTCGATTGAGGATACCACTGACCGCGCGATCGAGATGTTACGCGAACGGTCCGATGTGCTGGAGCCTGCAAGTGACTGATATAAAGCACAAAATCGTCCGTGTCGCGTTACCGGGCCGGGATTATGACATTCATATCGGGCCCGGTCTGCTGGCGCAGGCGGGGCCGTTGCTGACCCCGCATCTGCGGCGCAAACGGGTGGCGATTGTGACCGATGCCAATGTGGCCAGCGCCCATCTGGCCAGCCTGACCGCTGGATTGGCCGCCGCCGGGATCAGCAGCAGCCGCCTGATACTGCCCCCCGGCGAGGCGAGCAAAGGCTGGGTCCAATTCGAACGTGTCGTCGAATGGCTGTTGACCGAACGGATCGAACGCGGCGATCTGGTGATCGCCTTTGGCGGCGGGGTGATCGGCGATCTGACCGGCTTTGCCGCCGCCGTGGTCCGGCGCGGGGTGCGATTTGCGCAAATCCCCACGACATTGCTGGCGCAGGTGGACAGTTCGGTGGGCGGCAAAACCGGGATCAATACGACCCAAGGCAAAAACCTTGTCGGGGCATTCTACCAGCCGGTGCTGGTGTTGACCGATACCGACCTGTTGACGACCTTGCCGCAGCGTGACCTGCTGGCAGGTTACGGCGAAGTGGTGAAATACGGGCTGCTCGGCGACTTTGAGTTCTTTGAATGGCTGGAACAGCATGGGCCCAGCCTTGCTGCAGGTGATAGGGCGGCCCGGGTCCATGCGGTCACCCGGTCTTGCCAGATGAAGGCCGACATCGTGATACGGGATGAAACCGAACAGGGCGACCGGGCCTTGCTGAACCTCGGGCACACGTTTTGCCATGCTTTGGAAGCGGCCACCGGCTATTCCGACCGGCTGTTGCACGGCGAAGGGGTAGCGATTGGCTGCGCCCTCGCATTCGACCTTTCAGCCCGGCTGGGCCTGTGTCCGCAAGAAGACCCCAGCCGGGTGCGGGCGCATCTGGTTGCGATGGGGATGAAAACCAATTTGGCGGACATCTCGGGTAACTTGCCCGGGGCCGAGGCCCTGCTGGACCTCATGGGCCAGGACAAAAAAGTGCTGGATGGCCAGTTGCGTTTCATCCTCGCGCGCGGGATCGGCGAGGCTTTTGTAGCCGCCGATGTCCCGCGGGGGGCTGTGTTGCAGCTATTGCAGGACGCGCTGCTGGGGCGTTAACTCTCCGGTTTGCGCTTCTTTTGTTCTCAAATATCCCCGCCGGAGGCATCCGCCCCCGACGCGGGTGCGTTGCTTTAGAACGGGATCTCATCATCCATGTCGCGGCTGCCACCTGACCCGGATGTCGGGCCCGAATCGTATCCGCCCCCATCGCGTCCGCTGTCACGGCCACCGGATTGGTCAGCCATATAGCCGCCGCCCTGACCCCCGGCTGACCCACTGCCCTGCCCACCACCCGATCCGCCTTCACGGCCATCCAGCAGGGTCAGCTCACCGCGAAACGGACGCAGGACGACTTCGGTGGTGAATTTCTCGACCCCGGATTGATCCTGCCATTTGCGGGTCTCCAACTGGCCCTCGATGTAAACCTTGGAACCCTTTTTGAGATATTGTTCGGCGATCTTGGCCAGATTCTCGTTCAGGATCGACACACGATGCCATTCGGTGCGTTCTTTGCGCTCGCCGCTGGCCTTGTCGCGCCAACTCTCGGACGTGGCGATATTCAGGTTCACCACCTTGCCGCCGTTCTGGAATGTGCGGACCTCGGGGTCGCGCCCCAGATTACCCACGATGATCACTTTGTTGACTGACCCGGCCATGTGTTTCTCCCCCGTCGAATCTTTGGTTAGGTGTTTGCCCCGTTACATCACCGCAAACTGGTTAATGAAAGGAAAATAGCGGCGCGGGGCGTCGGATGCCCGTCAGGGAAAAAATCCCGATCGGCGGGCTTCGGCTGGTCTGGGCGTGAAGATAAAGTGGAAATCCGCGCAAGGATACATTACTTAGCGTCCTAACAACGACGTCCGGGGATGGTGAATGGTCAAGTCATGGGGTGGGGTGGCTGTCGCGGGCCTGCTGTTTGCTGGCGCTGCCCAAGCTGATCAAGTGTCCAGCATGAGCAGGATGGCGCTGTTTCAGTCGCAACTGGATGTCTTGGATGGGCGGGCCGCCGAACAATACAACGATTCCGTTCGCCTGCAACCGCCCCGGGCCGCGGTGCCGTCGCTGACCCCCAGCTTTACCGGACGCTACACCGGGCCCTATCTGCAAGTCGCCCGCGATGCAGCCCGGCGCTATAATGTGCCCGAGGATCTGTTCCTGCGGCTGGTCCAACAGGAAAGCGGCTGGAATACCGGTGCCATATCGCCCAAAGGGGCGATCGGGCTGGCACAACTGATGCCGGGAACCGCCGCCGTGCTGGGTGTGGATGCAACCGATCCAACCGAAAATCTGGACGGCGGGGCGCGGTATCTGCGGCAGCAATATGATACATTCGGGACATGGCAACTGGCGCTGGCGGCCTATAATGCGGGGCCGGGTGCGGTGCAGCAGCATGGCGGTGTCCCGCCCTATGCTGAGACGCAGAATTACGTGCAGGTGATCTGGGGCAGTTCTTAGCGAGGTGGGTTAAAACCCACCTTACCAAAAGGTTAGGCATTAAAGTAAGGTGGGTTTTAACCCACATTCGTGCCCAAGATGCGGGTCAAGACCCGCCTTACATTGCGCATAAGTCTGAAAAGTAAGGTGGGTTTTAACCCACCCTATTCTGCGGCAATCGTAATCACCGGCTCCATTCCTGTCAGCACATCATCGGGCAAATGGCATTTGATCTGATGCCCGTCGGCCAGAAACCGGACCGGGGGAACCTCGATGTCGCACAGGCCCCCAGCGACCTGCGATTTCCAGCGACACCGGGTCTGGAACGGACAGCCCGGCGGCGGGTTCATCGCCGATGGAATATCGCCTTCCAGCACGATATGGCGCTTTTTCACCCGTGTATCGGCAATAGGCACCGCTGAGAGCAGGGCCTCGGTATACGGGTGATAAGGCGGCGAAAACACCTGATCGGTGGTGCCCAGTTCGACCACATGGCCCAGATACATCACCATCACCCGGTCCGACAAATAGCGCACAATCGACAGATCATGGCTGATGAACAGCAATGTGGTGCCTTGTTCGCGCTGAATTTCCATCAGCAGGTCGGTCACAGCCGCCTGCACCGACACATCCAGCGCGGATACAGGCTCGTCCGCCACCACCACCTTGGCCCCGCCCGCAAAGGCGCGTGCGATCCCCACCCGTTGCTTTTGGCCGCCCGACAATTGCCGGGGCATCCGGTCGGCAAAGGCGCGGGGCAGTTTGACCAGATCAAGCAGCACCAGCATCCGCTCTTTACGCTCTGCATCGGATTTGCCGACCTTGAAAATCTCCAACGCCCGGATAATCTGCCGTCCCACGGTCATCGACGGGTTCAGCGTGTCAATCGGGTTCTGGAACACCATCTGTACCGAAGACACCGTATCGGTGTTGCGCTTTTCGATCGGCGTGGATTGGATATTTTCATCAAACAGCATGATCTGGCCGCTGGTGGCCGTCTCTAGGCCCATCAAGACCTTGGCGAATGTGGATTTACCGCAACCGGATTCGCCGACAATCGCCAAAGTTTCACCTTCGCGGGCCTCGAAACTCAGGGTTTCATTGGCCTTCACGACTTTCCTGGTGCCACTGCCACCAAACAGGGCATTGGCATTGACTTCGTAATATTTGCGCAAATCATCCATCTTCAGGACAACCTTGCCGATCTTGGTCTTTTCTTTCTGGACAGCGGCCACCATCGGCGCATCCCAGTCGATATCATTAATCCGCAGACAGCGGCTGGCATGGCGATCACCGCTGGCCAATTCAACCATCGGAATCGCTGCTGCATCGCACAGACCAGCGGTGAAATAATCGCAGCGCGGACCAAAGTTACAACCATTTGGCCGTTCATGCGGCAGCGGGAAGTTACCGGGGATGGATTTCAGCGGTCGTGTGGTTTTATCGGCACCGGGCAGCGGGATCGAGCGGAACAAAGCCTCGGTATAAGGATGCCGCATTTCCTCGAATACGTCTTCGATCTTGCCAGTTTCCACCGCCTCGCCGGAATACATCACGCAAATCCGGTCGCAGGTTTCCAGCACCAGCCCCAGATTATGACTGATAAACAGCATCGACGTGCCATATTTCTTGCCCAGATCCTTGACCAATTGGACAACCGCAGCCTCGACCGTTACATCCAAAGCCGTGGTCGGTTCGTCCAAGATCAACAACGCGGGCTTTGACATCAGCGCCATGGCGATGACGATGCGCTGCTGTTGACCGCCGGACAATTGATGCGGATAGCTGCGCATGATCCGCTCGGGGTCGGGCAGTTTCACATCGCGGACCACCTCCAAAGCGCGGGCATAGGCGTCCTTTTCGCTGATCCTCTCATGGATCATCGGCACTTCCATCAGTTGCTGGCCAATCCGCATCGCCGGGTTCAACGATGCCATCGGTTCCTGATAGATCATCGCAATCTCGGACCCGCGAATGCCCTGCAATTCAGCGGTGCCCATCTTGTTCAGGTCACGCCCCTTGAACTTGATCGATCCGCCGACAATCCGGCCATTCACGCCCAAATCCTGCATCACGCCCAAGGCCACAGTGGATTTGCCGCAACCGGATTCGCCGACCAACCCCAGCGCCTCGCCGGGTTGGACCACGCAGGAAAACTCCATCACCGCCGGAATCTCGCGGGTCCGGGTGAAAAAGCTGATCGACAGCTTGTCAATCTCCAGGATCGGGCCGTCATAATCCCATTTTGCCATGGCGCTAATCCTTCAGGCTTTCTTCGCGCAAGCCATCCGCGAGGAGGTTAAGACCAAGCACCATCGTCAGCAGCGCAATGGCCGGGGGCAGGGCAGGATGCGGGTAGATCGACAACAAGGTCCGGCCCGCATTGATCGTGCTGCCCCAATCCGGGCTGTCCGGCGCAAGCCCAAGGCCGAAAAAGCCCAAAGTGCCCAGCAGGATGGTGGTATAGCCAATACGCAGACAGAAATCGACGATCAGTGGCCCACGGGCATTCGGCAAAATCTCCCATAACATCACATACCAGGCCTGTTCGCCACGAGTCTGGGCTGCGGCCACATAATCACGGGTCCGCAGGTCCAGCGCCAAACCGCGCACAATCCGGAATGACGTGGGCGAGTTTACAAACACCACCGACACAAACACCACCAGAATCCCCGGCTCGATATCAAACAGGTCCAGCGATCCGGGCAGAAAATTCAAGGCCGTATCCGCCTGCGATATCCCCACCAGATACAGATAAATCATCACGCCCAGCACCCCGATCAGCAGCGGCGTGCGAAACGACGGCTGGGTGTGATAGCGTGAGTTCAACAGCACCGCCATAAAGATGATCGGAAACAGAAACAGCACCGCCGCCATATAGCTGGGAATGCCAGTGTCGACGATTTCAGGCGTAACCAGCAGGTAGAACAGCAAGATCACCGGGAACGCTAAAATCAGGTTGGCACAAAACGAGATGATTGTGTCGATCAGCCCGCCGTAATAGCCAGCAGGCAGGCCCAGCGTGATCCCGACCATAAAGGCAAACAATGTGGCCAGCGGCGCAATCGCAATGACGATCCCGCTGCCTTGCACCATCCGGCTGAACACATCGCGGGCCTGATCATCGCCACCCAGCAAATAATGTGGAAACAGCCCTTCATCTGCGGCGTTTGGCACCGGAATGCCCGGCAATTCGTTCTTCAACCCCGAGATCTGGCTGAGGGCATCATGGGTCCCGATCAGGTCGAACATCGCCCCAAAGATCGCGGTGAACACCCAGAACATCACCAGCCCCAGCCCGACCATGCCCACCGTGCTGTCAAACAATTTACCATACAGGCCCAGTTTTCGTTTAAACTGAAATGACAGGGCGAACAGGGCGATCAGGGCAATCCAGACCGGCAGGAACCGTTTGGCCATCGCCCCGATAATCCCGGCGTCGCCATAAGGCAGCAGGACCCCACCGACGATATAGGCCAGAAACACCGCGCAGAGCGCCAGAACCAATATCCGGAACGCGCTATCGGCCAGCCCCGAAATCCCGGTCTTGGCGCTGATCGTGCCATCCGGATTGGATTGCAGCGTGACCGGGGCCGCGAAAAACGACAGCACGATCACAGCGACAATCGCCACCACCAACAACACGGCGACAAGGCCAAGAGCCGGGTTCAGGATGCTGCCAAGACTGCCAGTCCAAGTGAGAGGGTCCATCTGATTTTGCCCCTTCAGGAGATACGGATGCGCGGGTTCAGAAACACATAGCCAACGTCGGAGATAAGCTGAGTAATCAGCACCACAAACACCGACACGACCGATACGCCAAGCAGCAACTCGATATCGTTATTGCCCGCCGCCTGCACCAGGGTCCAACCGAACCCTTTGTAATTGAACAATGTTTCGACCACCACGACGCCATTCAGCAGCCATGGGAACTGCAGCATGATCACGGTAAACGGGGCGATCAGCGCATTGCGCAGCGCGTGCCGCAACACGATATTGCGAAACGACACGCCCTTCAAACGGGCGGTCCGGATATATTGCGCGGTCATCACTTCGGTCATGCTGGCGCGGGTCATCCGGGCGATATAGCCGATCCCGTACAGCGCGATGGTCATGACCGGCAGGGTAAAGTTGACAAATGTGGCGTCATCCGCCGCCGACGTGGCCGACCCGTTGAATATCTTGACCCCGGCAGACGAGGCCAGCAATGCGATGAACACCACGCCCGACACATATTCGGGTGTCGCAGTGGTGACGATTGACACGGTCGACAGGCTGCGGTCCAGCCGCGACCCTTCGCGCATACCAGCCAGAACCCCCATGATCAGCGATCCGGGCACCATGACCAGCATCACCCAGAACATCAGTTTGCCGGTCCGGGCCAGGGCGGTTCCGACCAGTTCGCTGACCGGGCGTTTGAATTGGGTGGAAAACCCCCAGTCGCCCTGCAACACGCCACAATAGCTGGGCGCCACATCGGCAGTAACCTCGGGTGAAATGCAGCGCCCGTTGATGACGCCATTATTGTCATAGGTCCAGCCGGGCATCACCCCCAGCCATTCCGCATATCGTTGCACGACGGGTTTGGCAAAACCATTCTCGGCCAGCCAACTTTGCACCGATTCATCGGTCATCCGCACCGATCCTTCAGACCGGGCCAGTTTTTCGAGGTTGGGGGCAAGGTTTGTTAAAGCGAACACTATGAAGGTGAGAACAAGCGCCGTGAGGCACATCATGCCTAGTCGGCGTGCAATAAACAAAAGCATGGCCAATCCCTTTAGCTGCACGCCCCACTGCGGGCGCGACGGGCGAGGATGCCGGTGCAGTATAAAATCTGATCCGACGGGTTGTGTGTGGCCCCTGAGGCGACCGGAACCCGCCAGTGCGGCAGGTTCCGGCCTGTCAGGTCAGAACAGGATCAGGCCGACAACGACCATTCGGCATGGTGATGTTCGAACGACGGGTGCATTTCCACACCCACGACATTCGCCTTGGCATGGCGGAACAAGGACCGCCAGAAAGGCTGGATCATAATGCCTTCGTCTTGCAGGATTTTCTCCATCTGCCCGCACAGCACGCTGCGTGCTGCGGCATCCGACACCGACAGCGCCTGCGCCATCAGGCTGTCAAACTCGGGGTTGGCCATCGCGGTTTCGTTCCACGACCCGGTGCTGGTATAGGCCAGGGACATGTTCTGCACGGCCAGCGGGCGGTGGTTCCATGTGGTGCCCGAGAACGGGTATTTCTGCCAGTCGTTCCAGAACGTGGACCCCGGCAGAACAGTGTGCTTGATATTCACACCGGCATCGCGGATCTGCGCCACAACCGTGCTGCAGGTCGCCGCTTCCCATGCGTCGTCCAGCGAGATCAGCTCAAGTTCCGCATCTGCCAGACCGGCCGCAGCGAGGGCCGGCACGGCCAATGAAGCGTCAACAACCTGCGCTGGCAGGGCCGCATATTCCGGATGAACCGGGCAGGCATGGTGGTTTTCTGCGGTGGTGCCCAGATTTGAGTAACCCAGCTCCAGCACAACCGCATTATCCACAGCGGCTTGCAGCGCGCGACGGACATTGACGTCTTTGTACAGGTCGGACAGCTGGTTAAAGCGTACGCAGATCGTGGCGGCGGTCACCGCCTCCATCTTGACCCAGCCCAGATCATCCATAATGCCGATGAAATCGCCGGTGGTTTCATAATTCACGTCAATCTCGTCGGACGAGGCCATGGCGACCATGGTCGACGGATCAGTGCCCGCATCGATATAGTGGATTTCGTCCAGCGGCGGGGTGCCGCCCCACCATGTATGGGCCGCATTGCGGACCAGCGTCATCTTCTGGCCAACCATGACTTCACCGGGCAGATACGGGCCAGTGCCGATCGGATTGGTCGACGGGTCCTGGCCATCGGCCAATGACGCATGCACCACGGCCGACGGATAATCGGCGATGTTCGGGATGATCGCGATATCGGGGGCCGACAGGTTCAGCTGCACGGTATTGGCATCGACCACGACGACCGCACCTTCGCGCAGCATCTTGGTCGCCTCATCGACCAGGCCGGGGAACCGCGACGCCATCGCATTGCCTTCGACATTGCCATCAGTCCAGCGGCCAAAGTTGCGGGCCACGTCATCGGCGGTAAAATCATCGCCATTGTTCCACTTGACGCCCTGACGAACGTTCAGCGTGTAAACCGTGGCATCGTCATTGGTTGACCAGCTTTCGATCAGCCGACCCTCAAATGTGCCGTCCGAATTATACTGGACCAGATATTCCAGCCAGCCACGATAGACGTTGGCGATCTGCGGCCAATCGGCAAGGCGCGGGTCTTTGACTGCCTTGGTTTCCATCGACATGCGCAGAATACCGCCCATGGTGATATGGGCCTCGGCGACGGCGGGTGCGCTTAGGCCCAGCAGGCCGTAAGCGGTGGTTACCGACAACCCAAGCGCCGTAGTGCGGGTCAGAAATTCACGGCGGCTCAACTGGCCAGTCGTGACTTCATTGGCATACATCACCGCAGCCGGATGTACCGCTGCGTTGATTTTCGAGTGATGAGTCATTCAATTTCTCCCTGAGACACGACGCTATGTTCCGAAAGGGAGGCTGCTTTGGACCGTCGGCCGTATACAACGTCAGTCCGCCTTTTGGCGGTGTCATGACATCCATCCCTATCAAAGTCATTCGGCACTGTTTTGTGACGCAGGTCAATGATCGGTATCGGCATTTCCTGTCACATTTGCGACGGAGCAAAAATAGTCTGCGTCGCCGAACCTACCGTAACCACACATCTTTCAACCTTAGGGTGAAAAAAGATGTCAAGACAGCGACATCTGCCCCTTACGGCGAAAAGCCGAGGGGGTCAGTCCGGCCCGGGCCTGAAAGCTGCGGGTGAAATACGCAGCCGATGCGAATCCCAGGCTGCGGGCCACGTCCTTGACCGGAACACGGGTATCGCGCAACAGCAGGCGGGCCTCGTAAATGATCCGGTCATTCAGCAATGACAGGGCGGACCGGCCACAGGTAATCTTGCAACAGCGGGTCAGATGCGTTGGCGTGACACCCAGCCTGCGGGAAAAATCCGCCACGCCCATATCCGTCTTGAAATCCCGCTCGACCAGATCGGTATAGGCCGCCACCAGCCGGGCGGCAGTGGTTTTAGACCGCTCTTCCGCCGGATCAGCGGGGCGCGATTCCATCTGCCGCTGAAAAAATACCGAAAGGATGCCCACATGATAATGCGCCGCCCGGGAATGCCCAGATTTATGCGAAGCCATTTCGCGGTCGAGGTTGTCAAACAATGTGGCCACTTCCTTTTGCGCCACGACATCCCGCAGCCGCAGATGAATGTGGTCTTCGGGCCATTCGCTGGCCATGGCGGCGGGCACGGCCAGCATCAGGCCGTAAACGCTGGGGCCAACTTCGAATCCATACATGGTATGGGCCGGAATAAAGATCAGGTTGTTAGGGCCATATCCCGAGGTCAGCCCGGCCACAGTAATCCGGCCCTGACCTTTGTGAATCAGAATCAGGCGTGGGCTGGCATGGCTGCGCATCGCCTCGGTCCGCCAGCGCCCGGCGGCTGCATTCTGCGCAATAGCGGTCAGCGAAAGCTGGTTTTTGGACAAATCGAGCATGTTTTGCTTTCGCGGCTGGCAGGGCGGTTGGTTGAATAATGAAACGCCGGGCTGGTTCGTGCAAGTAAACAATCGTGAAACCAGAAATTGCGCAATAATCCGGCGGATGGCTTTGGATCAGGACCAATCAGCGGGATCGAGCACCGTCCAGTCCTGCATCCGTGCGCGAAACCACGTACGCTGCCGTTTGGCATATTGGCGGCTGGCGATAATCGCCGTGTCGCGGGCCTGATCCAGCGACAGGTCACCGTCCAGATGTGCGATCAGTCCGGCAGCCCCGATCGCCTTGGCTGACAAATGCGCAGGGTTCCAATCGCGCCGCATCGCTTTGGCCTCAAACAAGGCTCCATTGTCCAGCATTGCCGCAAACCGGGCAGCGATTCGGTGGTTCAGCCAGTCCACATCGGGCCGCAACACAACGGCCTTGGCCTGCGTCAGGTCCAGCAGCGGGGCCGGGGTATCGGCCTGCCAGTCAGACAATCCGCGCCCGGTGCTGGCCTGAACCTCCCATGCGCGCTGGACCCTTGCCCGGTTCAGCGTATCAATCCGCTGGCGGGTGCGGGGGTCGATCCCGGCCAACAGCTCCGCCAGCACCATCGCATCAGCCTGCACCCGAATCTCGGGCGGCACCGGCGGGATCAGGGCCAGCCCGTCGGTCAGGGCGCTGAAATACAACCCGCTGCCGCCGACAATGATCGGGCGCTGCGGGCCGGTCAGATACGGCAACACATCGCGCAACCATTGGCCAACCGAATAAGGCGCATCATAAGCGACATGGCCATACAGCGCATGTGGTGCGCGGCCCCGGTCAGCCGCAGTCGGCTGCGCAGTCAGGATCGGCCAGCGGTCAAACACCTGTAATGCATCAGCATTAATCACAATCCCGCCTTGGGTTTCCGCCAGATGCAACGCCAGCGCCGATTTGCCCGACGCGGTCGGCCCGGCAATCAGGATCGGCTGGCCCGATGCCGCGCCAATAGTCGCTAATGTTTCATCAACCCGCCGCAATTGTCGCCCCATGCCATTGAACCCGGCCCCCGTTTGCGACACTTTGCGCGCCAAGACCACCAAGCGCAAAGGGCCCCCCATGAGCAAGACAGAAAAAATCGCATTCCGGCGCGTGATGCTGAAAATCTCGGGCGAGGCGCTGATGGGCGACCGGGGCTACGGGCTTGACCCCAAAACCGTCGAACGGATCGCGCTCGAGGTTAAATCCGTCCACGATCTGGGCGTCGAAATTTGCATGGTGATCGGTGGCGGCAACATATTCCGGGGCCTGCAAGGGTCGGCGCAAGGGATGGAGCGGACAACAGCCGATTATATGGGCATGCTCGCCACCGTGATGAACGCGCTGGCGATGCAAGCCAGCCTCGAGGCGCTTGGCGTCTTTACCCGCGTGATCAGCGCCATTCCGATGGATCAGGTCTGCGAACCCTACATCCGGCGCCGCGCTGTGCGCCACCTCGAGAAAAAGCGAGTCTGCATTTTCGCCGCAGGCACCGGCAATCCGTATTTCACCACCGATACTGCCGCCACCCTGCGCGCCAATGAAATGAGCTGCGAGGCGATCTTCAAGGGCACCAAAGTTGACGGCGTCTATGACAAGGACCCCAAGAAACACGCGGACGCCAAACGCTACACCCGCGTCACCTATGACGAGGTTCTGGTCAAGAATCTGGGGGTCATGGATGCATCCGCCATAGCCTTGGCCCGCGACAACAATCTGCCGATCATCGTATTTTCGCTGGACGAACCCGGCGGTTTCCGCGGCATTCTGGCAGGGCAGGGCACCTATACCACTGTCCACGGCGATACCCCGCGCGGGCGTGAAGAAGCGTGACCGGCCAGGCGGCAGCACAGCGACCATCTTCATCTGACGTTAGGCATAATGGCTGTTAGGCTGGCCTTGTCGGATTCGCTTCGGGGCCGACGCCTTCACTTGACATCGGGAAGACATCAATGAGCCTCAAGCCTGCATCCTTCGGCAATCAGGCACTTTCGAATGCCAAACGGGCGAAGAATGATGAGTTCTACACGCAATGGACCGACATCGAGCGGGAAATGAATGCCTATCTGGAATTTGATCCCGACGTGTTCCGGGGCAAGACGTTGCTGCTGCCCTGCGACGATCCGGAGTGGAGCAATTTCACCAAATTCTTCGCCCTGCATTTCCAGGAGTATGGGCTGAAAAAGCTGATATCGACCAGCTATGCGCCCAACAGCAATGGCAGCGGGGCGTTTCGGCAGAGAAACCTGTTCGAAACGGGCAGTCCCGCATATAGCGAATCCAGATCGATGGAGCGGGGGCGGGTCATGGTGCTGGAGGCCGACACAAACGCCGACAGCCGTATCGATATCGACGATCTGCAATGGTCCTATCTTGACGGCGACGGCGATTTCCGCAGCAGGGAAGTGACCGCGCTGCGCGATCAGGCGGACATCATCGTGACGAACCCCCCGTTCAGCCTGTTCCGCGACTTCGTTGCCTGGCTAGTGGCAGGCGGGAAGATGTTCTCGGTCATTGGCAACAGTAATGCGACGACCTACAGCGAAGTTTTTCCGCTGATACAGCAGGACAAGCTCTGGCTGGGGCCGACCATCACGAGCGGTGACCGTGAATTCCGCGTTCCCGAAAGCTACCCGCTCGATGCCGCCGGATTCCGGGTGGATGACGACGGCAACAAGTATATCCGGGTCAAATCCGTCCGCTGGTTCACCAACATCGACCACGGTCGCCGCCACCAACCACTGCAGCTTATGACCATGGCGGACAACATCAAGTTCAGCAAACATGCAGATCTGCGTGAAAGCGGCTACCAAACGTATGCGAACTACGATGCCATCGAGGTTGGCTTCACCGATGCGATCCCATCCGACTATGACGGTGTGATGGGCGTGCCGATTACCTTTCTCGACAAGTATAACCCGGAGCAGTTCGAAATCCTTGGCACCAGCCTGCAACTTGGCACGCCGATGAGCGGCATTGCGAAAAAAGGAACCTACCCCACGGGTGGCCCGAGATTCTATGTGCCGAACGGTGACGGCACCTATCGCCGCACCTATGAACGGATTGCCATCCGAAAGAGGGCCGCCACATGAAGGCTGACCTGAAGCAATACACCGTCAGCGATGTGGTCAAAGGCTTTGTCTACAACGAGCTTGAGGGCAAGGGGCTTTATGGCCTGTCCGGCTCGCTGGTGATCCAGCCGGAATATCAGCGCAACTATATCTACGGCGACGGCAAGAAGGATGTCGCCGTGATCGACTCGCTGCTGCGCGGCTATCCGCTGGGGCTGATCTATTTCAACGACGGCGGCGACAAGCTGGAGGTGCTGGACGGCCAACAGCGCATCACCAGCATCGGGCGCTTCGTCACTGGCAAGTTCGCCATCCGGCGCGACGGTCATGAGCAATCGTTCACGTCCTTGCCACAGGAGGAACGCGACAAGATCATGAACGCAGTCCTGCTCATCTATGTCTGTACAGGCAGCGAGGCCGAGATCAAGGAATGGTTCCAGACGATCAACATCGCGGGGATCCCGCTGAACCGGCAGGAACTGCTGAACGCCATCTACTCCGGGCCTTTCGTGACGGCGACGAAGGCGGTCTTTTCGAATTCAGCAAATTCCAATCAGCAGAAATGGGCATCCTACGTAAAGGGTGACCCCAAGCGGCAAGAGGTGCTGGAGGTGGCATTGACATGGGTGGCAGCCCCGCAGGGCATGGGCATCGACGGCTATCTGGCCCAGCATCGGCAGGATACAGGCATCGTCGAACTGCAGGGTTACTTCACATCGGTCATCGATTGGATCGGCAGTGTGTTCACCCGTTCGCCCGATGCCGAAATGCGCGGGCTGGAGTGGGGGCGGCTTTACGAGAGCCATCATTCCAAAGGCTATGATCCTGCAGCCATGGAGACGCGGATCAGTGACCTGAGGTCGGATGAGGCCGTGCGGAGCAAGAAGGGAATATACGAATATCTCCTTGGGGGCGAAACGCTGACCAGTCTGCTGGAAGTCCGGCTGTTCGACGACAGGACCAGAAAGACGGCGTACGAAAGACAGACGGCAATCGCCAAGTTAGCGGGCAAGTCGAACTGCCCCCACTGTGCGCTTGGCCACGCCGCAATCGCGGGCAAGCTCTGGGAGCTTAAGGACATGGACGCAGACCATGTGGCAGCGTGGTCGAAGGGCGGAAAAACTGACATCGCGAATTGCGAGATGCTATGTGCGCAGCACAACCGCTTGAAAGGAAATCGCTAGCCCCGGCGGGTTTCGCGGGATTTTGGCGGGTGAAGGCACCTATACCACGGTGCATGGCGATACCCCGCGCGGGCGTGAAGACGCCTGAGGCACCGGCGCAACTTTGCCGGTGTTTGCGCAATACCTGCGCATCCGCTGCCTAACCCCTGACTAGCAATGTAAACTCTTCCCGGTTATACGCAGTCAAAACACGGGCAACAGGCTGCCCGACGGGCAAAAACTGGCGGACAAGACCGATGGCTGACGATTTCGAACTTGATACTGATGACTTTATCCGCCGGATGGATGGGGCGATTGCGGCCCTGCGGGTGGAATTCGGGTCCTTGCGCACCGGCCGCGCATCAGGGTCGATGCTGGAACCGATCATGGTTGATGCGTACGGCCAAATGACGCCAGTGAACCAATTGGGCACCATAAACGTTCCTGAACCACGGATGGTCACGGTTAACGTCTGGGACAAGGGCATGATCGGCAAAGTGGAAAAGGCAATCCGGGATTCCGGCCTAGGGATCAACCCGCAAACCAATGGCACGATAATAATGTTGCCGATCCCGGAACTAAATGAAGAGCGGCGCCGTGATTTGACCAAAGTTGCGGCGTCTTATGCCGAACATGCGCGCGTCGCCATTCGCAACCTGCGGCGCGATGGCATGGACAAGATCAAAAAGGCCAAGGCCGATGGCCTGGGCGAAGATGACGTGAAGTTCTGGGAAGGCGAAGTGCAGGAAATGACCGACAAATATATCCGCCTTGTCGATCAGACCCTTGACGGAAAACAAGCCGAGATCATGCAGGTCTGACCCTGCCGTAATAAGGAAGCCTTGAATGGCGCGTGATGAGATCAGCAGTAACCGGACGACCGGCCCGGACCATGTGGCGATCATCATGGATGGCAATGGGCGTTGGGCACAGATGCGCGGGCGGCCCCGTTTGCTGGGCCACCATGCCGGGGCCAAACGGGTGCGCGAGATTGTCGAGGCTTGCCCGGATTTCGGCGTTAAATACCTGACAATATTCGCCTTTTCGACCGAGAACTGGAAACGCACCCAATCCGAAGTGTCCGGCCTGATGCGGCTGTTCCGCCGCTATATCCTGCGCGAGGCGCGGGCGCTGTTTGATCAGGGCGTGCGGGTGCGGTTCATCGGTGACCGGATCAAGCTGGACGATAAATTGGTATCCATGA
The DNA here is from genome assembly GCA_031422295.1 of Rhodobacterales bacterium. Classification (GTDB taxonomy): domain Bacteria; phylum Pseudomonadota; class Alphaproteobacteria; order Rhodobacterales; family Rhodobacteraceae; genus JANOMH01. Next base: position 123,245 of record JANOQM010000053.1, read on the forward strand.
TGGACGATCTGGAATTGCTGACCGCTGGCAACACCCGCGTGCATCTGACCATCGCGTTAAACTATGGCGGACGTGACGAGGTAACACGCGCCGCCAAACGGCTGGCCTATGAAATTGAAATGGGGCGGCTGACGCACAAAGATGTTGATGCTGAAACGCTGGCGCGGTTTCTGGACACGCATTTCCTGCCCGACCCCGATCTGGTGATCCGCACCAGTGGCGAGGCGCGAATTTCGAATTTTCTGCTCTGGCAGTCGGCCTATGCTGAATACGAATTCATCGACACGCTCTGGCCCGACTTTACCCGCGCCGAATTTGCCAAAGTGCTGGCCAGTTATAGCGCACGTGACCGCCGTTTTGGCGCAGTCGCTGTCTGAACATGACCACAACGCCCGGCAAATGGGGTGATCTGAGCGTAAGGGTCGCCTCGGGCGTGGCGATGTTCATCATTGGCCTGATCGAGATTTTTCTGGGCGGCGTCTGGTTCGAAATGCTGGTGGTTTTCGTGACCGCCGTGATGATCTGGGAACTGGCGATGATGATCGCACCCGAAAAACCGACCCCCGCCATGTTGCTGGGGGTTCTGGGGGCCAGCGTCCTGTCCGGCGGGCTATTGTCCGGACTGGGCTGGGAATTGCTGCTGTTCGGTCTGGTCCCGGTGATCGGCGCGATCAGCCTGCCGCGCCGCAAACTGCTGTTCTTTGTCTTTGCCCTATATGTCCAACTGGGCGGTTGGGGCCTGATCTATTTTCGCGCCGAACTGGGCCTGAACTGGCTGTTATGGCTGCTGGCGGTGGTTGTGGTCACTGATATTGCAGGATATTTCGCAGGCCGCAGTTTGGGTGGCCCAAAATTCTGGCCCGCCGTCAGCCCGAAAAAAACCTGGAGCGGGACTATCGCAGGCTGGGTTGGTGCTGCCTTGGTCGGGCTGGGGTTTGCGATTGCCACCAAGGCAGGCTTTGGGGTTGTTGTGTTTTCCATCGCGATCAGCTTTGCCAGCCAGATGGGTGATATTGTGGAAAGCGCGCTGAAACGCCATGTCGGAATCAAGGATAGCTCAACCCTGATCCCCGGTCATGGCGGTGTGTTTGACCGGTTTGATGCCGTGCTGGGGGCGACGGTGTTCATGTTGTTTCTGACATTTGTTTTGCGACTGACCGGGCCGCAGTTTTGAAATCCGTCACCATATTGGGGGCAACCGGATCAATCGGGCAAAACACCATTGACCTGATTGGCCGGACCCCGGATGATTTTCGGGTCGAGGCGCTGACCGGCGCGCGCAATATCATGCAACTGGCACAGGATGCGCGGCGGCTTAAAGCGCGGCTGGTGGTGACGTCCGAGCCAACTTTATACAATGATCTCAAATCACTCCTCGCCGATGTTGATGTTGAAGTGGCCGCTGGCCCGGATGCCGTGGCCGAGGCTGCCGCGCGCCCCGCAGATTGGGTCATGTCCGGTATCGTGGGGTCTGCCGGATTGCTGCCGGGGCTGGAGGTGCTGCGCCGGGGTGGCACTTTGGCGCTGGCCAACAAGGAAACGCTGGTGACGGCGGGGCCTTTGGTCATGGCCATGGCGGCCCAGCATAAGGCCCGCATCCTGCCGGTGGACAGTGAACATTCAGCGATTTTTCAGGCGCTGACTGGCGAAGATATGACCGGGGTCGAACGGATCATCATCACGGCATCGGGTGGCGCATTCCGCGACTGGCCGCTGGACCAGCTGGCGCAGGCCACCTTGGCACAGGCCTCTAGTCACCCCAATTGGGCGATGGGACAGCGCATCACCATCGACAGTGCATCTATGTTTAACAAAGGCCTGGAACTGATTGAGACCAAAGAGTTTTTCGGTGTACGCCCCGATCAGATCGAGGTTATCATCCATCCCGAAAGCCTGATCCACGCACTGGTCGGTTTCGCTGACGGGGCGCTGATGGCCCATGTCGGCCCGCCCGATATGCGCCACGCCATCGGCTATGCGCTGCATTGGCCCGAACGGCGCAAATTGCCCGTGGCGCGGCTCGATCTTGCGGCCATCGGGGCGATGACATTCCGCGCCCCCGACATGGTCCGCTATCCGGCCCTTGCGCTGGCCCGCCGGGTGATGGAACAAGGCGGTCTGATGGGGGCCGTGTTCAATGCCGCCAAGGAACGCGCTTTGGATGGGTTTATCGGTGGCGAGATTGGCTTTCTGCAAATGGCGCAAGTGGTGGAACAGGTGATCGACAAAATGTCAGCCACAGATGGGCTGCAAAACGCCACAGTGACCCTAGATAACGTGTTGAACACCGACCGTCTGGCCCGCATTCGCGCGGCCGAGGCCATAAAACAGGCGAGTATTTAACCCGTGGACTTGACCCAGCTTTTGCCGCAGTTCGGCAATGTGACCTTTACCATTGCCGCCTTTATTGTGGCCCTGTCGATCATCGTAGCGATCCATGAATATGGCCATTACATTGTCGGCCGCTGGTGCGGCATTCACGCCGAAGTTTTTTCGCTGGGCTTTGGTCCGGTGCTGTATTCCCGGGTCGACCGGCGCGGCACCAAATGGCAGGTCGCGGCCTTACCCTTTGGCGGCTATGTGAAATTTCTGGGCGATGCGAATGCATCGTCGGTCGGATCGACCACTGTGCCCGACGCTGACAAACGCCGCACCATGTTGGGCGCACCCCTGTGGGCGCGGGCCCTGACCGTAGTAGCCGGGCCGGTGTTCAACTTTGTTCTGGCAATATTGGTGTTCGGGACGGTCATTTTCAGCGAAGGCACGATTGCCGATCCCATGCGCATCGCCGCCGTGCAGCCGTTGCCGCCCTCCATGGGGCCGGGGATGCAGGTGGGTGACGAAATCATTGCGATGAACGGCACACCGACGCCCACCCTCGACAGCATGACCGCGCTTGAGGCTGATTTGCCGCTGACTGACCCTGTCACCTACACTGTGCTGCGGGGCGGGGCCGAACTGCAGCTGCAGGGCCCGCATCCGTTTCCGCCGGTCATTCTGGGCGTCGCGCCAAATTCTGCCGCCTATGATGCCGGTCTGGCCCCCAATGACGTGATCACAGCCGTAGACGGCGCACCCGTCGCCTCGTTTGCGCAACTGGTACAACTGGTCATCAGCGGCGAGGGGCGGGCGATCCTGCTGTCGGTTTGGCGCAATGGTGAACAGCTGGAATTTACCATCGTGCCACGCCGCGCCGATCTGCCCATCGATGGCGGCGGCTTTGAAACCCGCTGGCTGGTCGGTGTGTCCGGCGGTCTGGTGTTCGATCTGAAAACTGAAACGCCCGGTCTGTGGGATACGACGACAACCGCCTTTGCCCAATTATGGAGCATTATGGTCGGCTCGGTCAGCGGCCTGTATCACATGATCACCGGGGCCATATCGTCGTGCAACTTGTCTGGCCCGGTCGGCATTGCGCAGGCCTCGGGTGCGATGGCAGCCCAGGGGGCTGTCAGCTTCATGTGGTTTGTCGGCGTATTATCCGCCGCTGTTGGCTTGATGAACCTGTTCCCGATCCCGGTGCTTGACGGCGGGCATCTGGTGTTTTTCGGGTATGAGGCGATCACCGGGCGCAAGCCGGCCGACAAGGCGCTGAATGTGCTGATGGTCGCGGGTATCGCACTGGTCCTGTTCATGACCTTGTTCGCCTTGGCCAATGACCTGTTTTTGTGCCCCTGAGCGCTGCCATTTTGATGCCATAATCCTGTGTGATCAACAAAGTGGGTGTGTTAGTTGACGGGGTCAGACCATGAATGCCATCGTTCAAAGTTCGCGCGGCCTGTCCGTGTTACTGACTGTAAACTGGGACAGGATCATCTTTCTGGCGATGATTTTGGCGGCTTTAGGGGCTGGTGCCTGGGTCGGGTCCCACTAACTCTGGCGTTTGCACGCCGAAAGACCGCAATGCCTGCCCTGTCTGGCACTTGTTGCTTTTGACAAGTCCCCACAATCCCGATACTCAAATACGAAACGGTATATGGGCTTGGGCGGGATTATGATCAGCATTGCAAACATTGCGTCGGGGCGGATCAGGGCGCTGTTCCAGGCCTTGATAATCGGGATCGCCCTGAGCATCGCATCCGGCGCAACGGCCCAGCAATATCAGTTCAGTGATGTGCAGGTATCGGGCAATATCCGTGTCGAAACCGGCACCATTCTGACCTTCGCCGCCATTTCGCGCGGGCAGGCGTTGTCTGCCGCCGATCTGAATGATGCGGTGCAACGGATTCGGGCCTCGGGCCTGTTCGAATCCGTCGATGCGGTGCCGCAGGGCGGCACGCTGGTAATTACAGTGGTCGAATTCCCAACGATCAACCGGATCAATTTCGAAGGCAATTCCCGGCTGAGTGACGCCGAATTGGGCGCTGTGGTTGGGTCAATCGCCCGCCGGGTCTATAATCCGGTGCAGGCCGAACAGGATGTGGCGGCGATCACCCAAGCCTATGCCGATTCGGGCCGGGTCAATGCCACGGTCACCGCATCGATCATCCGGCAATCCGATAACCGCGTCGATCTGGTGTTCGACGTGTTCGAAGGTGGATTGACCGAGATTGAGCGGATATCCTTCATCGGCAACCGCAGCTTTTCCGAACGCCGGTTGCGCAGTGTGCTGGAAACCAAACAGGCCGGGTTGTTCCGCACGATTATTACCCGCGATACGCTGGTCGCCGAACGGATCGAGGTTGATCAGCGGGTCCTGACCGATTTCTACAACTCGCGCGGCTATGCCGATTTCACCGTGCAAAACGTCGATGTGGCGCTGACCCGCGACCGTAGCGCCTATCTGATCACCTTTAATGTGCAGGAAGGTCAGCAATTCACCTTTGGCAATATCAGTGTGACCAGCGATATCCCCGAGGTTGATGCAGCCGAGTTTCAGGCAGCTTTACAATTGCGCACGGGCGTTACCTATTCGCCTTTGCTGATTGAAACCGACATTGCCCGGCTGGAACGGCTGGCGCTGCGCAAAGGTCTGAACTTTGTCCAAGTCGAACCGCGCATCACCCGCAATGACCGCGACCTGCAACTGAATGTCGAATTTGCGCTGGTCCGGGGCGAACGGATATTTGTGGAACGTATTGATATCGAGGGCAATAACACCACGCTTGACCGTGTCGTCCGCAACCAGTTCCGCGTCGTCGAAGGCGACCCGTTCAACCCCCGCTCGATCCGCGAAAGTGCCGAACGCATCCGCGCATTGGGGTTCTTTTCCACCGCCGATGTGAATGCCCGCGAAGGATCGACCCCCGGACAGGTCGTGATTGATGTGAACGTCGAGGAAGCGCCGACAGGGTCGCTGTCCTTTGGGGCCAACTTCTCGTCTGACAATGGCTTTTCACTGCTTGCCAGTTTTAAGGAACGTAACTTTCTGGGCCGCGGTCAGGCTTTGAATTTTGAACTTTCCACCGGCGAAACCAACCGGGTGTTCAGTTTTGACTTTGCCGAGCCAAACTTTCTGGGCCGCGATCTGCGCTTTGGTTTGGGTCTGGATTATCGGACCACCGACAATCAGGACGCGCTGTATGATACCGAAACCTTCCGGTTCAGCCCGTCATTCGCCTTTCCGATCAGTGAAAATGGCCGTCTGACGGTGTTCTATGCCTTTGAATATACCGATATCACCGATGTCGCCGGAACCAGCACCCCGGCCGACCAGACCGATGATGCCAGCGTGATTATTGAACAAGAGGCGGCTTTTGGCGGGCTTGGGGCCAATGCGCTGGGCTATTCCTACAGTCTAGACACCCGCCGCACCGGGCTTGATCCAAATTCCGGCGTCTTGCTGCGGTTCGGTCAGGAATTCGGCTTTGGCGACACGACATTCATCAAAACTTCGGCCCTTGCCACCGCTGAAACCAAGGTCTGGGGCGAAGAACTGACCCTGCGGGCCACTGTCGAAGGCGGGATGCTTGCCTATAGCGATGGTCAGGGTCGCGTTACCGACCGATTCTTTCTGGGCAGCCGTTTGATGCGCGGGTTTGAACCGGGCGGCATTGGTCCGCGTGATGCAGTCACCGACGATGCTTTGGGTGGCAATATGTTTGCCGTCGCCCGGCTCGAGGCCGAATTTCCGCTGGGCCTGCCCGAAGAGTATGGCATCACCGGCGGCGCGTTTCTGGATTATGGGTCCGTCTGGGATGTGGGCAATACGTTTGGGGCGGATGTCTTGTATAATGACTTCACCCCGCGCACCGTGGTCGGCTTGTCCATCTTCTGGACCACGCCGATTGGTCCGTTGCGATTCAACTTTACCGAAGCCTTGGATGCGCAGGCATTTGACCGGCCAAAGTCGTTTGACCTGACGATCTCGACCAGCTTTTGATGCGCTGGCTGGCGGCGGCCATTGTTGGACTATGGCTGCTGCCTGCAACTGTATCTGCACAAGGCCAGACTGATCTGACCCTTGGTCAGATTCGCAGCCCGGTTCTGGTGGTCGATAGCGAAAGACTATTCGCCGAATCCCTGTTCGGCCTGCGCATCGCGGCACAGGTCCAGACCGATAGCGAGGCTTTGGTCACCGAAAACCGCCGGATCGAAGCTGCCCTGACCGAAGAAGAGCGCAGTCTGACGTTGCGCCGCCCAACCATGGATGTGGCCGCTTTCCGGACCGAGGCAGACGCCTTTGACGAACGTGTGCAAGGTATCCGGCGGGCGCAGGATGCCAAACAGAACGCCCTGCAGGATGGCATCGCCGCCGGGCGTGACCAGTTTTTGCAGGCCGCCACGCCAATTCTGGGCCAGATCATGCAAGAAAGCGGCGCTGCCGTCATCCTTGACCGCCGGTCGGTATTCTTGTCGATTGGCGCGATTGATATGACAGATCAGGCAATTGCGCGGATCGATGCGGTGCTGGGCGACGGCCTGACCCCACCAATACCCTAGTCTCCCGGCGCTGGCTTGCCCGCATCCGGTTCAGTTGCTAGTGAAGTCACAGCATATCCGCGCGCAGAGGAAACAGCCGATGTCTGAGACCCAACTGACCCCCGGCCCCACCCCGACTGTCGCTGATATTGGCCTGATCCAGCGCATCCTGCCGCACCGCTACCCGTTCCTGCTGGTGGACAAGGTCATCCAGATCAACGGCACCCAATCGGCGCGTGGCATCAAGAACGTCACCATGAACGAACCGCACTTTCAGGGCCATTTCCCCGGCAACCCGATCATGCCCGGCGTCACGATTGTCGAGGCGATGGCCCAGACCGCCGCCGTCATGGTCGGCACCACCCTGGGTCTGACCGACGGCAATATGCTGATCTATTTCATGGCGATAGACGCCTGCAAATTCCGCCGCAAAGTCATCCCCGGCGATGTGCTGCACATGGATGTGACCACAACGCGGGGCAAGGCCGGGGGCAAGGTCTGGCGCTTCAAAGGTATCGCCACCGTTGACGGCGACCTGGCCGCCGAGGCCGAATTTACCGCGATGATGGATCTGCGCGCTTGACCGCTGCTATCCATCCCTTGGCTGCAATTGACCCCGCCGCAAGGATTGGCGTGGGGTGTCAGATTGGCCCGTTTTGCGTGATCGGCAAGGACGTGGTGCTGGCCGATGGGGTGATCCTGCATTCCCATGTGGTCATCAGCGGCGATACGTCTATTGGGCCGGGAACCGAGATATTCCCCTTCGCCGTCATCGGCGGCATCCCCCAAGACCTCAAATTCTCGGGCGAAAAGACCCAACTGCGGATCGGCGCAAGAAACCGCATCCGCGAACATGTGACCATCAATCTTGGCACTGCTGGCGGCGGCGGCACAACGGTTATCGGCGACGACGGCCTGTTCATGGCGGGTTGCCACATCGCGCATGATGCCCAGATCGGCAACCGGGTGATCATCGTCAATTCCAGCGCCGTGGCAGGGCACTGCGTGATCGAAGATGACGTGATCATCGGCGGGCTGTGCGGCATTCACCAATGGGTGCGGATCGGGCAGGGCGCGATCATCGGGGCGGTGACCATGGTCACCCATGATGTGATCCCGCATGGATTGGTGCAGGGGCCGCGCGGGATATTGGATGGGCTGAACCTGGTCGGGTTGAAGCGCAAAGGCGTAGATCGGTCCGATATCAATGCCTTACGGGCCGCTTTTAATGCGCTTAAGGATGGCGAGGGCGCGTTTCAGGATCGGGCGAAAGGGCTGATGGCCGACGCGGACAGCCCGCATGTTCGCCAGATGCTGGACTTTATCCTAGGGGCCACGGACCGCCAGTTCCTGACCCCGCAATGATCGCGCTGATCGCGGGCACTGGCGCTTTGCCGGGGATACTGGCCGACGTTCTGGTAGCGCGTGGCGATCCGCCGGTGATTTGCGAAATGCTGGGGTTTGTGCCGGATGTCCGGGCCGACCTGCCGCGCCTTTACTTCCGGGTTGAATCTCTGGGAACCTTGCTCGCGACCTTGACGCAACGGGGAGTGACACGGATCTGCCTTGCGGGTGCCGTGCGCCGCCCGGCCATTGACCCAAGCCGGATTGATGTGGCAACCCGGCCTTTGATGGCCACACTGATGGCCGCGATGGCCAAAGGCGATGATGGAGCCGTGCGGGGTATCATCTCGATACTTGAAGGTCATGGATTTGCCGTGATCGGTGCCGATCAACTGGCCCCCGATCTGCTGCCGCATTCTGGCACATTGACCCGGATCAGCCCGCCCCCCGCTGCGATTGCCGATGCCGATGTGGCAATGCAGGAAATTGAAAGAATGGGACTGTCCGACCTAGGTCAGGCTTGTGTTGTGCAAGCGGGACAGGTCCTCGCGCACGAGGGCGAGGCCGGGACAGATGCCATGCTGATCGCGCTTTGCGACCGCAAGCCACAAGAGCCATGGCAAGGTGATCCGCTCCTTTGGGCGATTGACCGTGTATCAGACGTCGTTTCTGGCGCGACCGACTGTCTCACTACCAATGCTGCCAATGCGGGCCGCTCGCCCGCACGTCCGAGCGGCGGCGTTCTGGTCAAGGCCCCCAAACCCGGACAGGACCGCAGGGCCGATCTGCCCGTTATCGGGCCGCAAACCGCGATGTTGGCCGCCGAGGCCGGGTTGGCCGGAATCGTCATTGAGTCAGGCGGGGTCATGGTCATTGATCTACCGCAGGTAGTATCGATTATGGATGGACACGGTATGTTCCTGTGGGTGCGCCCGGGCCAAACGCCATGAAAATATTCATCATCGCGGGCGAAGTGTCAGGCGACAGGCTGGGACAGGCGGTGATGGCTGGATTAAAGCAGCTGGTGCCGGGCATCACTTTTGACGGTGTCGGTGGCCCCTTGATGCAAAGCCACGGGCTGGTCAGCCGGTTTGATATGTCGGAACTTAGCCTGATGGGGCTGGCCGAGATCATTCCGAAGTATCTGCATCTGAAACGCCGCATCGCCGAAATGGCGGATGCCGTGATCGAAACGCAGCCCGATATCCTGCTGACCATCGATTCGCCCGATTTCTGTCTGCGCGTTGCGAAACTGGTCAAATCCCGCTCTGATATCCGCACCGTCCATTACGTTGCCCCGACCGTTTGGGCATGGCGGCCGGGCAGGGCGGCCAAAATGGCCCGCTACATCGACCATGTCCTAGCTTTGTTCCCGTTCGAGCCGCCATACATGCAAGCCGCCGGGATGGCGTGTGATTTCGTAGGGCATCCGGTGGTGGCCGACCCTGTTGCAACGATGTCCGAGGCCAATTCATTCCGGGAAAGCACCGGCATAGATCATGCGCCGCTGATTCTCGCTTTGCCTGGATCGCGCAAGGCCGAGGTAACGCGGCTGGCCGACAGGTTCGGTGCGGCCTTGCGGTTAATCATTGCGCAACACCCCGCCGCGCGAATCGTCGTGCCTTGCGCCGGGCCGGTCGCCGGATTGGTGCATGACCTAACGTCAGGCTGGCCCGGCCGGCCGATCCTGATCGCCCCGCAAGACGCCGTCGCCAAACGCGCCGCCTTCAAAGCCGCCAATGTGGCGCTGGCTGCTTCTGGCACCGTGTCGCTGGAACTGGCGGCCAATGGCACACCCATGGTCATCGCCTATGACATGTCATGGCTCAGCCGGGTGATCATCAGCCGGATGCTGCTGGTCGATACCGTGACGCTGGTCAATCTGGTCAGCGATACCCGGGTCGTGCCCGAATTTATCGGGGCGCGCTGTCTGCCCGGACCCATTGCCGAATCAGTACTTCAGGTCATGGCCGCACCACAGGATCAGCGGGCCGCGATGGCCCTGACGATGGCACGTTTGGGGCAGGGCGACGCGGAACCTGGTTTGCGCGCAGCCCGGGCGATCGTGGAAAGCGCCCGGAATATAGCAAAAACTTGAGCCGTTTTTGACAAAAACCACCTTAAGGAAATCGTCGAAAACCTTACAGATGCCTCAAGGATGCCCGCGCCAAATCCACCCGCCACCCAGCACACGCCCCCCCTCAGGGGCATAAAAAACGCAGGCCTGCCCCGGCGAAACACCCTCTTCGGCCACCAGTAATTCGACCTCTGCCTCAGTCGCAGACAGGGGTCGCAGGATGGCGTCGATGGCTGGTTTGGTCGACCGGACCTTCACCAAAATCACCCGTTCTTCGACCGCGTCAAACGCCCCGTCGCCCAGCCAATTCACCTCGCGGAGCGGCACCCGCCGGGTCGCCAGCATGTCCTTTGGCCCGACAATAACCTGCCGTTTATCCACATCCAGCCGCACTACATATAGGGGGTCCGCCAGCCCGCCAATGTTCAGCCCCCGGCGTTGCCCGATGGTAAAATGGATCACCCCGGGATGGGTTCCCAACACGCGGCCCGCGTGATCGACAATCTCGCCCGGCTCAGCCGCCCCTGGGCGCAGCTTTTCAATGACCGCCGCGTAGTTGCCGTTGGGCACAAAACAGATATCCTGACTGTCCGGTTTATCCGCCACGCTTAACCCGTAACGCATTGCCAATGCACGGGTTTCCGCCTTGGAATGCAGATGCCCCAATGGAAACCGCAGATACTCCAACTGGTCTGGTTTGGTCGAGAACAAGAAATAGGATTGGTCGCGGGCGGCATCGGCGGCCCGGTGCAATTCAGGGCCGTGCAGGCCCAACTTGCGCTGGATATAATGCCCCGTCGCCATGCAATCGGCGTCAAGGTCGCGGGCTGTATTCAGCAGGTCCTTGAACTTCACCCGCTCATTGCAGCGGATACAAGGGACAGGGGTCGCCCCTGCCAGATAGCTGTCGGCAAATTCGTCAATCACGGCGGCGCGAAAGGTGTTTTCATAGTCCAGAACGTAATGCGGAAACCCCATGGTTTCGGCCACGCGGCGGGCATCATGAATATCGCGGCCCGCACAGCAGGCGCCCTTTTTGGCCAAGGCCGCACCATGGTCATATAGCTGCAAAGTAACACCAACGACATCATAGCCCTGCTCCGCCAGAACCGCAGCCACCACCGAAGAATCCACCCCCCCCGACATAGCCACCACAACCCGCGTCTCCGACGCAGGCTTGGCAAGGCCAAGTGAATTCAAGGCGGGGTCAAGTGGCATCGAATAGTCCGGCAGATAAAGTCAGTTCATCGGGCAATATAGGAAAATGCAATACAGTCTCAAGGGATTGTTTCACCGCACATTAAATCCACAAGCCGCAGTTTGACCCGGCAAGCAATCGCGAGAGGGGTGAGATATGTATTTGCGCAAGATCGACGGGCCAAGGTCCGTCACTTTACCGGATGGCACGGTCATGACGCGGGCTGACCTGCCGCCGAATGATACACGACGCTGGGTCGCATCCCGCAAAGCCGCCGTCGTGCGGGCCGTGGCCGCGGGACTGATCAGCCGCGAGGTGGCGCTGGAATCCTATTCGTTGTCGGATGACGAATTCAAAGAATGGGAAAACGCAGTTTCAACCTTTGGCGAGGCAGCTTTGCGGGCGACGGCATTACAACAATATAGACAACCATAGGGCGAAGTGAAAAGGTTGGATTGTAGGTAACGTGTGGTTAACCATTACAGGTTTAGGGTGAGTCATCAAAACGTGAACGGAGACCTGGGATGCGCGTATTACTGGTGGAAGATGACCCAACAACGTCCCGCAGCATCGAACTGATGCTGACTCATGCCAACCTCAATGTCTATGCTACGGACATGGGGGAGGAGGGGATCGATCTTGCGAAACTCTATGATTATGACCTTATCTTGTTGGATCTGAACCTGCCAGATATGAACGGGCACGAGGTTTTGCGCCAGTTGCGCCTCTCCCGGATTGATACGCCGATCCTGATTTTATCCGGTGATGACGGAACCGAAAGCAAGATCAAGGGCTTCGGCTTTGGCGCGGATGATTATCTGACCAAACCGTTTCACCGCGAAGAATTGGTTGCGCGCATACATGCTATTATCCGCCGGTCCAAGGGCCACGCGCAATCAGTGATCCGCACCGGCCTGATTGCGGTTAATCTGGACGCCAAAACGGTTGATGTCGGCGGAACCGCCGTGCATCTGACTGGCAAAGAATACCAGATGCTGGAACTGCTCAGCCTGCGTAAAGGCACAACCCTGACGAAAGAGATGTTCCTGAACCATCTGTATGGCGGCATGGATGAACCTGAACTGAAGATCATTGACGTGTTCATCTGCAAGTTGCGCAAAAAACTCAGCACGGCCACTGGTGGTGAAAACCATATCGAGACGGTCTGGGGCCGGGGCTATGTTTTGCGCGACCCTGAACCGATGGCGCGCGACATTGAACGTCTGGCAGTCGGGGCCTAAGGGGTCCGACGGCGACGCCGGGTCTATGACCCGCTACCGGACTGCGGGCGTGGCCATCAACTGCGACGCCTAACCTTGATCCCCGGGCTGGACTGCAGCGAGTCCGGACCTTATCACTTAATGCGGCGCATAGGTGAATGGGGGGCAGTATGACGTCGACACAGGGGAAAAATGGCACGACCCCTTGGGCCGCAATAGCCGAGCGCGATCTGACAGCCAATCAGGCCAGGGCCGAGCTTGCCGCGCTGGGCCAGTTGCTGGATCAGGCCAATGCTGCCTATCACCGCGATGATGCGCCAATATTCAGCGACGCAGATTTTGATGTATTAAAACGGCGCAATGCAAGGATTGAGGCCCGCTTTCCTGAGGTAATGCTGACTAATTCTGCCTCGGAACAAGTCGGCGGGCCTTTGGCCGATGGTTTCGGCAAAGTCGCCCATTCCATCCGTATGCTCAGTCTGGAAAATGCCTTCGACGATGATGATATCCACGATTTTGACCAGCGGATCCGCAAGTTCCTGAATCTGCCGCCAGAGCAACCTTTGGACTATACTGCTGAGCCAAAAATTGACGGGCTGTCGTTGTCGCTTCGCTATGAAAACGGCATCCTGACCCAAGCGGCGACGCGCGGTGACGGTGAAACCGGCGAAAATGTGACGGCAAATGCGCTGACAATTTCAGATATTCCGCAGCGGTTGACCGATGCGCCAGCGATTTTGGAAGTACGCGGCGAAGTTTACATGAGCCATGCGGATTTTGCGGCCCTGAATGCACGACAAGCCGGGGCAGGAGGCAAAACCTTTGCCAACCCGCGCAATGCGGCTGCCGGATCGTTGCGGCAACTGGATGCCAAAGTGACCCAATCGCGCCCGCTGCGGTTTTTTGCCTATTCCTGGGGCGAGGTTTCCGCACCTTTGTCGCACACGCAAACGGGTGCTATTCAGCGCCTGACTGCTTTGGGATTTGTAACTAACCCTTTGACAATTCAATGCGATGGGCCAAAGGCGCTACTTAACCACTATGATGATATTGCGGCCCAGCGTGCCAGTTTGGGCTACGACATTGACGGCGTGGTCTATAAAATCAATGATCTGGAATTGCAGCGCAGGCTGGGGTTTCGGTCCACTACGCCCAGATGGGCGATTGCGCATAAATTCCCCGCCGAACTGGCCTGGACCGAAGTTGTGGCGATCGACATTCAGGTCGGTCGGACCGGGGCCCTGTCGCCCGTGGCGCGGTTGCGCCCGGTCACAGTGGGTGGCGTCGTCGTGTCAAACGCCACACTACACAACGAGGATTACATTGCGGGGCGCGACAACACCGGCGCGGCAATCCGCGAGGGGCGGGATATCCGCATTGGCGATTGGGTCGAGGTTTACCGGGCTGGCGATGTCATACCCAAAGTGCGCGATGTGGATTTGGCCCGCCGGATCAATCCGCACCCCTTTGTCTTTCCCGAAATCTGCCCCGAATGCGGGTCAGCAGCCAACCGCGAACCCGGTGATGCGATTAGGCGTTGTTCGGGCGGCGTGATTTGCCCCGCGCAAGCGGTTGAAAAACTGAAACATTTCGTCAGCCGTGCGGCCTTTGACATCGAAGGGTTGGGGGCAAAACAGATTGAAATGTTTTATGCCGATCCGGTATTGCCGATCCGCGAACCGGCCGATGTGTTTACCCTGGCCACCCGGGATGCGGGGCAATTGACCAAACTTCAAAACCGCGACGGGTTTGGCGAAAAAAGCGTCAAGAACCTGTTTCAAGCGATTGAGGATAAACGAAAAATACCTCTTGGGCGGGTGATCTTCTCGCTCGGTATTCGGCATGTTGGCGAACAGGCCTCGGCGCTGTTGGCCAATCATTATATGTCATGGAATGCGTTCGAGGCGGCAATGACAAAGGCCGAAGTCGGACAGGGTGCTGCCTGGGACGACCTGATCGCAATTGATGGGGTCGGCGCGGTTTTGGCGGCGTCGGTTGTGCTGTGTTTTGCCCAACCAGCGGAACGCGCGATGATTGACCGACTGGTTGCCCAACTTGATGTCCAAGATGCCCAGACACGGCAGATCAGCGACAGCCCGGTCGCGGGACTGACTGTTGTTTTCACCGGGTCATTGGAAAAATTGACAAGGGCCGAGGCCAAGGCCGGGGCCGAAGCCCTGGGTGCAAAAGTGGCGGGATCGGTCAGCGCCAAGACCGATCTTTTGGTCGCTGGGCCGGGGGCCGGGTCAAAGGCCAAGGATGCAGAACGGCTGGAGGTAAAGATCATTGATGAAGATCAATGGCTTGCGCTGATCGGCCGGTCATGAGCGGCAGGCCGGAATCGTTGTGGCCATTATTTGGCGCATTGACCACATTGGATGGCATTGGCCCAAAAACGGCATTGCTGTTGGCCCAAGGCGGTATCGAACGCCCGCGCGATCTGCTGTTTACCCTGCCTCAATCGGGTGTTGACCGGGAATTGCGCAACTCGATCCGCGAAGTTATTGCCCCAGCAACCGCGACGGTCGAGGTTAAGGTAGGTCAACATCAGCCCGCCCGGACCAAGGGCAAACCATACCGGGTGATCGTGCAGGACGCCGCCACCAGCTTTCAATTGGTATTCTTTCATGCCCGCGCGGATTACCTGCAAAAGCTGTTGCCGACTGGCCAACGTCGAATCGTCTCTGGCAAAGTTGAAATATTCGACGGGATCGCGCAGATGGTCCACCCCGACCATGTGTTGCCGCTGGCCGAGGCCCAGGCATTGCCGGGTTATGAACCGGTGTACCCGCTGCATGGCGGGGTCACGCAAAAACAGATGTGGCGCGCGTCGCGATCTGCTCTGGAAATGGCCCCGAAACTGGCCGAATGGATTGATGCGGCGCTGAAAGTCCGCGAAAACTGGCCTGATTGGGCAGCAGCCTTGCAGCATGCCCATAGGCCCGAGGCATCGGTTGACTTGTCAGCATCGGACCCGGCCCGCCTGCGACTGGCCTATGACGAGTTGTTCGCGCATCAGGTGACGCTGGCACTGGCCCGTGCAACGGCGCGCCGGGGCAAAGGGCGGGTGTCGATCGGGAACGGCCTGTTTCAGGCCAAGGTATTGGGGTCGTTGCCTTATTCCCCTACCAGGGCCCAAATTCGGGCTGTTGCGGAAATCGCGGCTGACATGTCCTCGCCGCTCAGGATGAACCGGCTGTTGCAAGGCGATGTCGGGTCCGGCAAAACCTTGGTCGCATTGCAGGCACTACTGATTGCAGTCGAGGCAGGCGGGCAAGGCGTGATGATGGCCCCGACCGAGATTCTGGCCCGCCAGCATCTGGACGGTTTGCAACCTTTGGCCGCTGCGGCCGGCGTTGTGCTGGAGATTTTGACCGGACGCGACAAGGGCCGCGAACGCGCGGCCAAGCTGGCGGCACTGGCCAAGGGCGATATTCAGATTTTGGTCGGCACCCATGCGGTGTTCCAAAAAGACGTGCAGTTTGCCGATCTACGGCTTGCCGTCATTGACGAGCAGCACCGCTTTGGTGTGGCGCAGCGGATGGAACTGGGGGCTAAAGGCCAGGCCGCCGACGTGCTGGTCATGACGGCCACGCCGATCCCGCGCAGTCTGGCCCTGGCGCAATATGGCGATATGGATGTGTCGGTTCTGGATGAAAAGCCACCGGGCCGGACGCCGGTACAGACGGCGCTGGTCACAACCAGCCGGATGTCCGAGGTGGTAGACCATCTGCGTCGCGCTGTGGCAGACGGCAGGCAGGCCTATTGGGTCTGTCCGCTGGTCGAATAAAGCGAAGTCAGCATGCTGACCGCCGCCGAAGAGCGGTTCAAACGGCTGCGTGCCGCTTTGGGCGACGATCTGGTCGGGCTGGTGCATGGCCAGTTGCCCGCCGCTGAAAAAGATGCGGCCATGGCCCGGTTCGTGCGCGGTGAGACCAAGGTTTTAGTGGCGACTACAGTGATCGAGGTGGGCGTGAACGTGCCCAATGCGTCGATCATGGTGGTAGAGGGGGCCGAGAGTTTTGGCCTTGCGCAATTGCATCAATTGCGGGGCAGGGTCGGGCGCGGAGCGGCGCAATCGACCTGCCTGCTGATGTATCAGCCGCCTCTGGGCGAAACCGGGCGGCGCAGGTTGGAAATTCTGCGCGAGACCGAAGACGGGTTTCGTATTTCCGAGGAAGATCTGGCCATGCGCGGCGCAGGTGATGTCATTGGCGTCGCCCAATCCGGTTTGCCCCGGTTTCGGATTGCCGATCTGGAACGGCAAGCCGCCCTGATGGCCGTAGCCCAAACTGATGCCCGCAAGTTGCTGCTGGATGACCCAAACCTGAGCAGTCCGCGCGGAGAGGCGGTGCGGGTGTTGTTATGGCTGATGGAGCAGGACAAAGCTATCCGTTTGATTTCAGTAGGTTAGGGTCAGTTCTACTGGACTAGTGCAAATTATGTTCACTTTTGTTCCTATAAAGTTCTTTACAGACAGTTAAGAATATGAGAACAAAGCGACAACATGATTAACGACGAACAGGAGAGCGTGATGGCCAAAGACCTTAAATCAGCGATTGAACGGTCGTCCGAGACGTTGATTGCGGATGCCATTGGTGCCGCATCGCTTGTGGTTATGTTGGTGGTCGGACTGTCCTTGCCATCTTTGCTGGGGGCCTGATTTTCGTTTACTGCCCGGCGTCCTCATGCCGACATCTGCTGCGTCTTCTGTCCCAACACTGACGTGCCCGCCGACTGACTTGCCTGCCAGTTGCGCCTGAACGGGGGTTTGCCTGCCCCCAATGCAGATGATCCGGTCCCACATGGGAATGCTATAACCTCCGCCGCCATCCCATCCCGGATGCGCGGCGGTTTTTTTATGCGGGGTTGGTCTGTCCCAAAGCGTCCAGCGTGGCGTCAAAGGCCAGCATGATCGATGCATGCCGGTTTTTGTAGTCGCGCGCCGGTTCCAATACATCAAACCCGGTAAACGGCGCCGGGGGCACAGGACCCCCATCCTTGAGCATTGCCCATAGTGCATCGCGCCCGGTCTGCACCTGTGGCGCGGTCAGGCCTACAACTGATGCGCCCACCAATGCCGCCGCAGCCTGACCCAACGCGCAGGCTTTCACATCCTGCGCATAATCCGTGATAATCCCATCCTGAAATGCAATGTCGACCGTCACAGTTGACCCACACAACGGCGAGCGCCGTTTTGCCGTGGCCGTTGGGTTGGCCAGTCGCTGAGTGCGCGGCATGTCAGCGGCCAAAGCAAGGATACGGGCCGAATATAACTTGATCAGATCGGACTCGGCGGACACAGCGGATTTGCCCTTTCGTGGCTGACCTCATAAATAGGCCCGTAGACCCCGGATGCAAAGGTATTTGCGATGAAATTTGACCCTGCGACTTTGCGTTTCGGCGCAGACGGCCTGATCCCGGCGATTGCCCAGGATGCGGGCACGGCTGAGGTGCTGATGTTCGCCTGGATGAACGCCGAAAGTGTTACCCAGACTTTGGCGACGGGCCGCGTCACCTATTGGTCGCGGTCCCGCGCGGCGTTCTGGGTCAAGGGCGAGACATCGGGGCATGTGCAGGAATTGGTTGAAATGCGGATTGATTGCGACCGGGATTGCCTGCTGATACTGGTCCGGCAGACCGGCCCTGCCTGCCATACCGGGCGGCACAGTTGCTTTTACACGGCGATCAGGGATGCGGTTGAGGTTGAGATTTAAAGCCCGTCTAAAGCCCGACCATGCGGCGAATGTCGGCGGGGGTGGCCCCTTCGGCACGGAACTTGGCGATTGATTTGGCGTCGTCGCGTTTAGCCAGACGCTTGCCCGCGTCGTCGCGGATCAAACGGTGGTGGTGGTAGGTTGGGGTGGGAAGCATCAGCAGATTTTGTAGGATAACGTGGATTTTAGTCGCCTCAAACAGGTCTTCTCCGCGTACGACGTGCGTGACGCCTTGAGTTGCATCATCGAGGACGACGGACAGGTGATAGGACGTGCCCATGCCGCGCCGGGCGATGACGACATCGCCGATCCGGGCTAAGACCTCGGCGGCGGTGAAGGTGATCAGGCCGGTTTCACCGTTCGGGCCATGTCCGGTTTCGCAGAACGTGTATGCATCTCCACCAACCCGGCGTTCGGGGGCCACTCGTACGGCCTCGGCCAAGTTCAGGCGGATCGCGGCATCCGGGTGCTTTCCGACAAGCGCTTCGAAGGCATATTCCGGGCGGCAAGTGCCAGGATAGACAAGCCCATCCGGCCCGATAACGTCTTCTTGCGGCGCGGACAGGGCCATGGCGATGTCGGCGCGGGTGCAGGTACAATCATAAAGTAAACATGGAAAATCGCGCGCCAAGGCTTGCGCATAAGCGTCCAGCCGCTCCGACTGTCGCATCACAGGTTCCGGCCACCACAAGCCCAACCAGCGCAGGTCATTATAGATTTGCGCTTCCCATTCAGGTTTGCAGCGCGTCTGGTCGATATCTTCGATCCGCAGCAAAAACGTCCCGCCCGCTGCCATCGCCATATTATACGCCAAAATTGCTGAATAGGCATGCCCCAGATGCAACGGCCCGGTGGGTGAGGGCGCAAAGCGGGTGATCATTCAGCGGCGGCTTGCAGCCCTTGGCCCAACCAATTCAGCCAATCTGCCTTGGCCCGGTCGGTGTAGGCTTTGTAGCGGTCCTTGCGCCCACGCCGTCCGGATTTGGCATCAATCGGCGGGAACAGTCCGAAATTCACATTCATCGGTTGAAATGTCTTGGCCTCGGCCCCGCCGGTGATGTGATGGATCAACGCGCCCATCGCGGTTGTCGGCGGCACGGTGGGCAAAGGTTGACCGGTCATTTCCGCCACAGCCATCCGCCCGGCCAACAGCCCCATGGCGGCAGATTCAACATAGCCTTCGACGCCGGTAATCTGGCCCGCAAAGCGGATATGCGGTTTGGATTTCAGCCGCATCTGCGCGTCCAGCAGGGTGGGCGAATTGATGAATGTATTGCGATGAATGCCGCCAAGCCGGGCAAATTCTGCCAACTCAAGTCCAGGAATCATCCTTAAAACAGTGGTTTGCGCGCCGTACTTCATCTTAGTTTGAAAGCCCACAATATTATAAAGCGTCCCCAGCGCATTGTCGCGGCGCAGTTGCACCACCGCATAGGCCTTGGTCATTGGATCATGGGCATTGGTCAGGCCCACGGGCTTCATCGGTCCAAAGCGCAGGGTTTCGCGGCCCCGTTCGGCCATGACCTCTATCGGCAGGCAGCCGTCGAAATAGCCTGCGGTTTCCCCTGCGTGGAACTCGGTTTTCTCGGCGGCCAGCAGGGCGTCGATAAACGCCTCATATTGCGCCTTGGTCATTGGGCAATTCAGATAGGCAGTCTGCTCTTCCTCAGTCTCACCCTTGTCATAGCGGGACTGCCGCCAAGCCACGTCCATATTGACGCTGTCGGCATAAACAATCGGCGCTATCGCATCGAAAAACGCCAGCGCGTCGGCCCCGGTTTCAGCCTTGATCGCCTCTGCCAAGGCACCCGATGTCAGCGGGCCAGTGGCGATGATCCAATGGCCGTCTAGTGGCAGGGTCGTAATTTCATCGTATGAAATCATGATGTTGGGATGCGACTTTAATGCAGCCGTGACGCTTTGCGCAAACGCGTCACGGTCCACCGCCAAAGCCCCGCCTGCAGGCAGTTTATGACGCCCGGCCATCTGCATGATCAGCCCACCCGCAGCGCGCATTTCCCAGTGCAGCAGGCCCACGGCGTTTTGTTCATCATCATCGGACCGGAAGGAATTGGAACAGACCATTTCTGCCAGTTCACCGGTACGGTGCGCGAATGTGCCCACCTTGGGGCGCATTTCGTGGATCACGACATGTAAGCCCGCATTAGCCGCAGCCCAGGCCGCCTCTGACCCGGCCATGCCGCCGCCGATGATATTGAGTGTGTGTGCCATGTCGCCGATGTAACGGGGCAATCCCGTCAAATCAAGGCGATGCGTTCGCGGTAGGCTGGGTCGGGGAAAATCCGATACAGACCGATATCAGCCCTTCCGATCATCTGGTGCATCTGATCATAAAGTTGTTCGGATTCGTCATCAGACCCGCTGAGGGCCAGAAATGCCTGGTCCAGTTGGGTCAGCCCCCCCACCTCAATCTCGATCATGAAATCGCAATGCGACGATGACGACAGCCCGAATTTGCGCCGCATCAACCGCCAGCCAACAATCATGCCCTGCCGCTGCAGATGTGACATCCATTGCTGAACAGCGGTCGAAAAAGCGAGGGCTTTAGCGTCGCTTTTCAGTTCGATCATGCAATTATAGACGTTCATCGCGCTACTCTCCTGCCGGTGGGGGCAGAAAAGCATGCCGAGTTTACGATTGGGTTAAACTGGTCAGAAACCTGTGCCGGTTTCAAACAGGCTGCGGCGGCCAAAGGTGGTGCCGCGTTCTGCGCCAAATTCGATCCGCGCCCCGATGCTCAGGAACGTGTCATCCGCAGTCACAGCGCCATCGTCGGATTTCAACGTGCCAATCTCGGCCCACAGTTCGGGTCCGCTGGCAATCCGGTATTGCCCGCCAATTGCCAAACGGTTTGAATTTGCCGCACCCAGATCGGTCACATTAAAACTACCAATGCCCGAGATATTGTCCGAAAACCCGTATTCGCCGCTAACGCCCAAAAGGGTGGCATTGTCGCCGGTGCCATCGACTTTGGCAAAATATCCCTCGACTGCAACACCCGCAAACTCAGTGCCGCCTTCGATACCGATGACAGTGGCATCTGCCCCACCCAACTGGTCGCGGCCATAAAACGCCCCGAGCGATACCGATTCATTCATCTGATAAATGCCGTGGATCGTGGCGGTATCTGCTTGAAGATCAAGGGTTTGCAGCCCGTAAAACCCCAGATCAACAGCGACGCTGATCTGCCGCGTAATGCCGAACTCCAGTGCGCCGCTGTAGGCGGTTGACCCGAAATCGCCGGTTTCGCTATAGACCAAAGCCTCAGCAGAAATTTCACCGCCCGAAAAGCCAAAGCCTTGGGCCTGTACCGACCCGGCAGCAGCCGCCAGAACGGCAGCCGCGAATAAATGATATGACATGCTCAACCCTCAAAGTAATGTTTACCGCGGGGGGTCTGTGCCCCTCTGCGATTATATCTAACAGAACTTCAGGTTTTCGGCAATCCGGACAGAATCACCGTTCAGTGAATCAATCCGATTCGGCGGAATGCCGCTATGCGGTTGCATCCTCTTCGCCTTGGTCCGCAATCCACGCGACGCTGACCACTTCTTCGCCAACACCGGTATCAAACACTTTGACGCCGCCCGCACCGCGCGACCGGAATGAAATCCCATCCACCGGCACCCGGATCGATTGCCCGGTCGAGGTGACCAGCATGACCTGATCGCCTGATTCCACAGGGAACGCCGAAACCAAAGCCCCGCCGCGCATCGCTTTGTCCATCGCAGCGACGCCCATACCGCCACGCCCGCGCACCGGATAATCGTGACTGGACGATAACTTACCAGCCCCTTTTGATGTAATCGTCAGGATCAGATTTTCCGCCGCCGACATCTGTGCATAGCGTTCGGTGCTGATCGCCCCTTGGGTGGCTTCCTCGTCCTCATTTTCGGCCTCATCGGTCAAACCGGCCATGGCGCGGCGCATTTTCAGGTAACCGGCGCGTTCTTCGGATGTGGCATCAAAGTGCCGGATCACCGCCATCGACACCACGCGGTCATTGCCCAGCAGCCTGATCCCGCGAACTCCGGTGGAATCCCTGCCCTTGAACACCCGCACATCGGTGGTCTGGAACCGGATCGCCCGGCCGGAATCGGTGACCAACATCACATCGTCTTCGTCGGAACAAATCCGGGCATTAACCAACAGCGTTTCCGCGTCGGGCAGCTTCATCGCGATTTTACCATTGCGCATGACATTTGTGAAGTCTGACAAGGCGTTACGGCGCACATCTCCATCAGATGTCGCAAACACAATTTGCAGATCGACCCATTCCTCCTCGGGCCGGTCCACAGGCATGATCGCGGCAATCGACACACCAGACGGGATCGGCAGGATATTCACGATCGCCTTGCCCTTGGCGGTGCGTCCGGCCAGCGGCAGACGCCAGCACTTCAATTTGTACACCATTCCATCGGTGGTGAAAAACAGCAGCTGTGTATGGGTGTTGGCCACAAACAGCGTGGTCACCACATCCTCTTCTTTGGTCTGCATCGACGACAGGCCCTTGCCGCCCCGCCGCTGGGCGCGGAATTCGGTCAGGGCGGTGCGTTTGATATAGCCGCCGCTCGTGACGGTCACGACCATATCCTCGCGCTCGATCAGGTCCTCGTCCTCCATATCGCCGGCCCAATCGACAATCTCGGTGCGGCGGGGGACGGCGAACAGGTCGCGGACCTCTTTCAACTCGTTGGTAATAATCTCCATGATCCGCTCGCGCGATCCCAGAATAGCCAGGTATTCCTTAATCTTACCGGCCAATTCCTGCAACTCGTCGGTCACTTCCTTGACGCCCAACTGGGTCAGGCGTTGCAGGCGCAGGTCCAGAATCGCACGGGCCTGAATGTCGGTCAGGTTATAGGTGCCATCGGGGTTGGCGGGATGGGTCGGGTCATCGATCAGGCGGATATAGGGCAGAATTTCGGTCGCATTCCACGCCCGTGTCATCAGCTTTTCGCGGGCATCGGCGGCATCGGCGGAACTGCGGATTGCGGCGACGATTTCATCCAGATTACTGACGGCGACAGCGAGGCCACACAGCACATGGCTGCGTTCGCGGGCTTTGCGCAGTTCATAGGCGGTGCGGCGGGCCACAACTTCTTCGCGGAAATCAAGGAAGGCGGTAAGGAAAGCACGTAGGGTCAGGGTTTCGGGCCTGCCGCCATTCAAGGCTAACATATTGCAACCGAAAAAAACTTGCATCGGCGTAAACCGGTATAGCTGGTTCAGAACCACATCCGCCGTCGCGTCGCGTTTCAGTTCGATGACCACGCGCACACCATTGCGGTCAGATTCGTCCTGCACATGCGCGATGCCTTCGATCCGCTTGTCACGGGCGGCCTCGGCGATGCGTTCAATCATCACCATTTTATTGACCTGATAGGGAATCTCATCGACGATAATTGCCCAGCGGTCTTTGCGAATTTCCTCGGTATGGGTCTTGGCGCGGATGATCACTGACCCACGCCCCTCCAAGTACGCCTTGCGCGCGCCAGCACGGCCCAGCAGCAACCCGCCGGTGGGGAAATCCGGGCCGGGGACATGGGCCATCAGGTCCTCTGACGTAAGATCGGGGTCAACGATCAGGGCCAGGGTCGCGTCAATCACTTCGCCCAGATTATGCGGCGGAATATTGGTCGCCATGCCGACCGCAATGCCGCCCGCGCCGTTGACCAGCATATTGGGAAAGCGGGCGGGCAGTACGGTGGGCTCGCGGTCTTTGCCATCATAATTGTCTTGAAAATCAACAGTGTCTTTGTCGATGTCGGCCAGCAGGAAACTGGCGGCTTTATCCATCCGGACCTCGGTATAGCGGAATGCAGCGGCTTTATCGCCATCCATAGACCCAAAATTGCCCTGCCCATCCATCAGCACCAGCGACATCGAAAAGTCCTGCGCCATCCGCACCAGTGCTTCGTAGATCGAGCTGTCGCCATGCGGGTGGTACTTGCCCATCGCCTCTGACACTGGACGCGAGGATTTACGGTAGGGTTTGTCGTAGGTGTTGCCGGTGTCGTGCATCGCGTACAGGATACGACGGTGGACGGGTTTCAGGCCGTCGCGCAGGTCGGGGATGGCGCGGGACACGATGACTGACATGGCGTAATCGAGGTAGCTGGTTTTCATCTCGGCGGTGATCGAGATTTGCGGGCCATGATGCACCGCCCGAAGGGGCGTTTCGTCAGCGTTATCAGGGGTTTCCGGGGTGTCGTTCATGTGATTTACCTGATTTCCTTGGCGCACAAGATAGTGTTGTGCAGACCATATCAGATACTAGGATTGGGGTGCAACGTCAGGTTTTGATCCCGTTCGAATTCGCGATGTAATCGGCCAGATGTGGCACATAATCGGTGGGTCCAGCGCCGCCCGTCGTCAGGGCCAGACTGAAGCTGTTTTTGACCGCTGTCGCCATGGTTGTCGTGACCCGCGCGTCGTTCGCCAGCGCCTCGACATAGCGCATGTCTTTGTAAGCATTGGACAAAGTGAACTTGTGCGCATCGCGGTTCCCTTCTAGTGCATAGCCCATAAAGGTCTGATAAAACCCACAATCCATCCGGCCACCCCGGATCACTTTGTCAAAGGTTTCGACGGAAATCCCGGTTTTGCGGCCCAAAGCCAAGGCTTCGGAATAAAGCGCTGCATAGCCTAAGGACAGAAAATTGTTCAGCAATTTCATTTTGTGCCCATCGCCCACGCCGCCGATGTGGACAGTTTTGCCAGCCCAAGTGGCGATCACCGGTGCGATGCGGTCAAAAACCGCCGGTTCAGCCCCAACCATCGCGTCCAAACTGCCCTCCCAAGCCTCTTTCGGGGTGCGGCCCAATGGGGCATCTGCAAGGTTTACGCCGATTTCCTTAAGCTGGTTTGCGAGCTGTTCTGTGACCACCGGATCAGAGGTTGAACAGTCCACAATCACACAGCCGGGTGATAATCCGGGCGTCAAACCGGCGATGACTGCGGTGACGGTGGGCGAGTCTGTCAAGCATAGAAAAATGATCGTGCTGGACTGTGCGAGTTCGGCCAATGTGGCGGCCTGCACCGCACCGCGCCCTTTGAGATCGTCCAGCGCGTCCGACGGGTGCCGGGCAAAGACAGTCAGCGGATAGCCTTTGTCGACGATATTTTTGGCAATCCCGTGGCCCATCAGGCCGATGCCGACAAATCCAATTTTTTCCGACGTTTGTGCCATGATATTCCCCCGCTACCCGCCTATCGTAGCCCAAGCGGTGCGGACATTCCACCTAGGGTTTGGCGCGCATCAACATGCCGAACAGATCGCGCGGGTCATCGGGGTCGGCGACCATATCAAGGTCGGTGTAAAACCCGGTGCCCCGGATTTTTTCGCGGACATAGCGCAGAGCGGAAAAATCCTCGATGGCAAAACCCACTGAGTCGAACAGGGTGATCTGCGCTGCGTCACTGCGGCCCTTGGCCTTGCCGGTCATCACTTGCCACAGTTCCGTGACCGGATGGTCGGGGGCCAGTTGCTGAATTTCACCCTCAACCCGGGTTTGCGGCGGGAATTCCACGAAAATCGCGCTCCGCATCAGGATATCGCGGTGCAGTTCGGTTTTACCGGGGCAATCGCCACCGATGGCGTTGATATGCACCCCGGCCCCGACCATGTTGTCAGTCAGAATGGTAGAGTTGCGTTTGTCGGCGGTGACGGTCGTAATAATCTGTGCGCCCTCAATCGCGGATTCCGGGCTGTCACAGGGATGAACTTTGATCCCCGCACCCGCGAGATTGCGCGTGCATTTCGCCGTTGCCTGCGGGTCGATGTCATACAGGCGCACTGTATCGACGCCGCAGATCGCCTTGAACGCCAGACATTGAAATTCGGATTGCGCTCCATTGCCGATAACGGCCATGACATGCGCGCCCTTGGGCGCCAGATAGCGCGCGGCAAGGGCAGACATCGCGGCAGTTCGTAGCGCGGTCAGCAGGGTCATTTCGGATAACATCACCGGATAGCCGGTGCGCATATCGGCCAATAATCCAAAGGCCGTCACGGTTTGCAGGCCTTCCTTCATGTTAGCCGGATGCCCGTTGACGAACTTAAAACCGTAAACCTCGCCATCTGACGTGGGCATCAGCTCGATCACGCCTTCATCGGAATGGGCCGGGATGCGGGCGGTTTTGTCGAAAATTTCCCAGCGTTTGAAATCAGCCTCGATGCAGGCGGCAATATCGGTCAGGACCTTTTCCACGCCGATATGATGCACCAGTTGCATCATGTGATCGACGCTGACGAACGGGACATAGGCGAGTTTTGACGGCAGGGTCATGCAAAGCTCCGGGTTGGGCGGTCGAATATACGGCGGCCCAAAAGTGAGGCGGTCAGGTCAACCATCAGGGATGCCGTGCGGCCCCGGTCGTCCAGAAACGGGTTCAGTTCAACAAGGTCGAGCGACGCCACCAGTTCGCTGTCATGCAGCATTTCCATCACCAGATGCGCCTCGCGCAATGTGGCCCCGCCGGGAACCGTGGTCCCAACCGCAGGGGCAAATGACGGGTCCAAAAAATCCACGTCCAAAGACACATGCAGCAGCCCGCCTGCCGCTGCGACCTTGTCCAGAAACGCCGCCAAAGGCGCGCGAATCCCATGTTCGTCGATGGATCGCATATCATGCAGGGACATGTTCAGCCCGTTCAGGGCGGCCACCTCGGCCGGGTCAACCGACCTCAGCCCGATCATGCAGACATTTTGCGGCGGCACCGGGGCTGTGACCGCCGGAAACCCGTCAAACCCCGGGCGTCCGGTGATATAGGCCATCGGGGTGCCATGCAGATTGCCGGAATCAGTGCTGTCAGGCGTGTGAAAATCGGTATGCGCATCCAGCCACAGCACGAACAGCGGGCGACCTTGGGATTTGGCATATTGCGCCATGCCGGCCACTGACCCGAGCGCCAGCGCATGATCGCCGCCCAGAAAGATCGGCAGGCCGTTGGGCGCATGATCCATCGCAGCCTGCATCAGGACCTGCGTCCAGCCGATGTTTTCGGCCAAGGCATGGACCAGCGGGTTCTTGGCCGGCCCAACCGTCACTGTGGCCGGGGTCAGATTGCCGATATCGGTGACGCTGTGGCCCAACTCCTGTATCGCCTCGGCCATACCGGCGGTCCGGAACGCATCCGGCCCCATCAAGCAGCCCCGGCGGCGTTTGCCGCAATCCACCGGCGCGCCAATCAGGATGATATCTTTGTGTGTCATGCGATAAACTATCTGGCCGTCGGTTGGATAGCAAACGCCTTAGGGACGGCGTGACGCCACGACCGCCCGCATCCAGATTGCCACCAGAAGCAGCGAAAAGATCGCGTTCCAGGACGGCATGGACAGGGTGAACAGCTCCCAACTCACCTTGTCGCACATCACCAGACGCGGGCCTTCGGTGGACAACAGATCGGTGGCATCTAACCCGCCAAGGCCCGATCCGGTGCAACTGGCCGGCCCCTCCCACCAGTCCCGTTCCACCCCGGTGTGGAATATCCCGATGGCCGCGCTGCTGAATGTCGCCAATGCGCCCAAAGTGGGTATCAGCCGCCCCTGAATGGCCAGCCCGGCAAGCCCGAACACAATGGCTGCGGCATGTGGCCAGCGTTGCCACAGGCACATGGCGCAGGGCGGATAGCCGAAATACTGGAACAGGAACGCCCCGCCCAGCAGCCCGGCCGACCCAAGGGTGGCCAGCATGATCAGTCCAAGCCGTGTCACAGAAACCTCACCAGATAGAACCCACCGATCAGAAGCACGCAGAACAGCCCAAAGACAAGGCCCAACCAACGTTCGATGAAAACCCGGATCGGTTCGCCGAATCTCCACAGCAGGGCGGCCACCAGAAAAAATCGGAAGCCCCGCGCGCCGAGGGACGCTGCCAGAAACACCGGGATGTTCATCCCCGTGGCCCCCGAGGCGATGGTGATCACTTTGAACGGGATGGGCGTGATCGCCGAGCCCAGAATCGCCCAGAACCCCCAGTCGTTGTACTGCAGGGCAAAGGCGTCGAAATCTGCCCCTTTGCCGTAAAACGCCAGCAGTGGCCGCCCCACGGTTTCCAGCAATGCCCAGCCGATGTAATAGCCCAGCAGGGCACCCGCGACCGAACTGAGCGTGGCCACAGTGGCGATCACGAAGGCTTTGGACGGGCGGGCGATGACCATCGGGATCATCAGCACGTAAGGTGGGATCGGGAAAAATGACGATTCCACAAAGCAGACCAGCGCCAGAACCCACAGCGCATTGGGCTGCTCGGCCATGCTGATCATCCAGTCGTATAATCGTCTGATCATGCCAGCCCGGTCCTGCATCGGTTATTTTCGTTCCTTAGGTCATGACAAGCCGTTATGGTCAACGCCAGAGTAGTCAGGTGGAGTGGTTAGTGATGAAGTGGCAAGGCAGACGCACCAGCAACAATATCGAAGATCGCAGGCGCAGCGGCGGGGCCACGGCGGGCGGGATCGGTGGCCTTGGTGTCGTGGTGGTGCTGGTCGTCGGCTATTTTCTGGGCATCGACGTAACCCCGCTATTGAACGGTCTGGATCAGGGCCAGGGCGGTGGCGTTGCCACATCCGGCAATGTGGAAATTACGGCCGCCGATGAACGTGCGGCTGAATTTGTGTCCGTCGTGCTGGCCGATACCGAAGAAGTCTGGACCCAGATTTTCCGCGACCAGTTAGGCCAGACCTATGCGCCGCCGGTTCTGGTGTTGTTCAAGGGCACGACCCAATCCGCCTGTGGCGGGGCCAGTGCCGCCAGCGGGCCGTTTTACTGCCCGCCGGAGAAAAAGGCGTTTCTGGACACTGATTTCTTTGTGACCATGGAACGACAGTTGGGTGCAGGTGGCGACTTTGCTGCCGCGTATGTCGTGGCGCATGAGATCGGCCATCATGTGCAGAATGAACTGGGTATTCTGGATCAGGCCAACCGGGTCCGCGCCCAGGTCGACGAGGTGCAATCAAATGCGATTTCGGTGCGGATCGAGTTGCAGGCCGATTGCCTGTCCGGGATCTGGGCCCGGGCCGCGCAGGAACAGTTCGGCAGTCTGGAACGCAATGACATTGCCGAGGCGCTGAATGCTGCCGAACAGATTGGTGACGATACGTTGCAGCGCAATGCAGGCCAATCGGTGCAGCCGCATACATTTACCCATGGCACATCGGCGCAGCGACAGCGCTGGTTTACCATTGGCTATGACAGCGGCGACTTTGGCGCCTGTGATACGTTCAACGCCGGTCAGCTGTGAATTTGCAGCGTCTTGCGGTTGACGCCGCACTGGGGCGGGGGTAAACGCCCCATTAGTGCCCGAGTGGTGGAATGGTAGACGCAGAGGACTCAAAATCCTCCGCCGCGAGGCGTGTCGGTTCGAGTCCGACCTCGGGCACCACCTTTGAATTTCAGAATAATTTGATTCGTTTTGCGCACCTCGCCTTTGGCGTGTGGACCCTGTTTGTTCATGGACCAATCGCCGGACGGTGGCGGGATTGATGAGGTTTCAGGGACATTGAATTGGGGCGGAAAAGTGGCGGATATTTCCCTCTTGGGTCTGGGATACGCGGCTTCACTGTTGCTGATCTGGATGCAATCACAGGTAGAAATGCAGAAAATTTTGCTATTATGCGGCGTTTTGGTCTGAAATTGGGGCAAACTGACCGGAATTGGCCATGCATTCGGCACCAATGCTGTCTGCCCAAGGCGACTGAGTGATCGCATTTCCGACCCAAGTTAAACCAAGCGGTCTTTTTCTGAACACTTCTTGGACACTTTTCCCTTTTTTTGACGGGTTGTTCCCGATATGCAGAAGGTGCCCGACTGGGGGGCATTCTGGCTGCTTAGGCCGGCCAGTTGGCAGGGTGGCCTGCTGGCGAATGTGTTGTCTGCACGACTGGGGCTGCCGTCCCTGACACGCGGATATGATGTGGCCGGGCGTTTGCGTCTTGGCCGGTTTTGTTATGTGGTTCGACCCCAGAAGACGGAGTTTGGACCGTCAGGCAAAGCCAAAGTGCGGTGTGGCTATGTAGCAGCATCTTGTGTGTCAGAGGAGTCGAAGCGATGTCGGAATTGAATACGCACACCCCCGATGGGACTATTGAAGGCACCACTGGTGATGATCTGATCAACATCAGCTATCTTGGTGATCCTGATGGCGACCGGGTGGATGCTGCGGATGCTGTTCTGACCGGAGCCGCCCCGAATGATGATCTGATTCTTGGCTTTGAAGGCAATGACACCGTGTTTGCCGGCCAAGGCGATGATGTCGTCTATGGCGGGTCCGATGACGATCGGGTTTTTGGCGACGGCGGCAATGATTCATTGTTTGGCGATGCAGGTCAGGACATTCTGACTGGCGGCGCTGGCAATGATGCGCTGGACGGCGGCACTGGTGACGACACGCTGAAAGGCGGCGACGGCGATGATGCCCTGACCGGCGGCACCGGCAACGACTGGCTGGCAGGCGAAAATGGCCGCGACACGATTGTGGCCGGTGGTGGCGATATTGTCGACGGCGGGGCAGGCGGCAATGATAACGACACGCTCGATCTGCGCGGCCTTGCGCCCTACGTGTTGCAAGGGCTGACCCCGGACAGCAATGGCAATGGCACCGACGGGACCGTTGTGTTCGTGGATACGGATGGCAATCCGACCGGCGAGACGATTCAGTTTACCGAGATTGAGACCATCCTTGAGGATGACCCGACCACCGGCCCCGATGGCACGGTTGAGGGCACTGCCGGGGATGACCTGATTGATCTGGCCTATACCGGCGATCCCGAAGGCGACCGGATTGACGCCAATGATGCGATCCTGCCGGGCGATACCCGCAATGATGATCTGATCTATGGCTTTGACGGCAATGATACGATCATGGCGGGCGACGGCGATGATGTTGCCTATGGCGGGTCGGGCAATGACCGGATTTATGGCGGCGACGGTGATGATGCGCTGGTTGGCCGGACTGGCAATGATATCCTCAGCGGTGGTGCTGGCGATGACGATCTGCGCGATGGTCAGGGCCGCGATACCGCCTTTGGCGGGTCGGGCGACGATACCATCCGGTCCGGCGAGGATGCTGATTCGGTGCTGGGCGGGTCGGGAAATGACCTGATCTATGGCGGGTCGGGCAATGATGTGCTGGACGGATCGGCCGGGGGCATTGGTCTGTTTGACAATCCCTATCCGCCGCTTCCCGCAGACCCGTTTCCCGACAATGACCATGACACTGTATATGGCGGGTCGGGCGATGATACGGTCCGCACCGGTGATGATGCGGACACTTTGTTTGGCGGCGATGGCAATGATACGCTGGATGCCGGGATTGATGATGACGTGGTGTCGGGCGACCGGGGCAATGACACGATCATTGGCGGCGAAGGCAATGATATCATTCGCGGCAATGCGGGCAATGACACAATCTACGGTGGCCTGTCGCCCTTATTCCCCGACAGCCTGAATATTCCCGATGTGGACGGTGATCTGGTCCCGGACAATGGCCTTGACACGATCTATGGCGGCGCTGGCGATGATACCATCTTTGGCATGGACGATGACGACACCATGTTTGGTGGCGGCGGCAATGACCGGATGGATGGTGGTGTCGATGATGACGTCATCCGTGGCGATGCTGGCAATGATATTTTAACCGGAGGACAAGGTAATGATGATCTGTTTGGCGGTAATGACCGTGATGTTTTCCTGGGTGGTAATGGCGGCGACACCGTTGATGGCGGCGCGGGTGGCGACGATTTCGACACGCTGAACCTGACCGGGTCGGGTGTTGACTTCATCACCTATACCAGTGTTGACCGCGAAGATGGCATCGTGACCTATCTGGATGGCACAACGATGTCATTCACCGAGATCGAGAATGTCGTGCCCTGCTTTACCCCCGGCACGACGATCGCAACCCCCAAAGGCGAGCGGTTGGTCGAGGATCTGCGGGAAGGCGACCGGATTATCACCCGCGACAATGGGATTCAGGAAATCCGCTGGGTTGGCCGCAAGGATGTGTCGGGTAAGACCCTGCAATCCACCCCGCATCTGAAACCGATCATGATCCGCGCCGGCGCTTTGGGCAATGGCCTGCCCGAACGCGATATGATGGTGTCGCCGAACCACCGCATATTGGTGTCGAATGACCGCACCCAGCTGTATTTCGAGGAATCCGAAGTGCTGGCTGCTGCCAAGCATCTGATCGGCAGTGCCGGGATTATCGAACTGCATGTGATGCAGACCTCGTATATCCATTTCATGTTTGATCGCCACGAGGTTGTGCTGTCAAACGGCTGCTGGACTGAAAGCTTCCAACCGGGCGAGCAGAGCCTGAAGGGGATCGGCAATGCGCAGCGCAATGAAATTTTTGAGCTGTTCCCGGAATTGGCCACGCAAATCGGTATCGACGGCTATCAGGCGGCCCGCAAGGCGCTGAAAAAGCACGAGGCGCGGCTGTTGGTCAAGTAACGGACTGCAGTGGCGTCAGGGCTGGCGTTGGAAACGGGCGGCTCGGGCCGCCTTTTTCTATTGATGCCGGTGGCGGGCTGATTGTTTGGCCCTAAAAGGCCGAAGGCTGGCTGCTAACCGCCACCCATCACAAAATTCCGTCCGATATGCTGCGTGGCCTGCCACCAGACCGAGGCGCGGGTCCGGGCCTGATGTGCTGCAAAGGCGGTCTGATCGATGAACCCTTCGTTCAGCGTCCAGACCAGCGGGTCGGTTCCCGGCGTGACATTGAACCAGACACAGCCCGGTTCGGCCCGGCTAAGGCGGATATGTTCGGGCAGATGGGTTTTCACGATCTCTGCATCCTGTGCTGTGCCGCAGGTCAGCGTTCCGGTCAGGGTCACGAAGGACATATCAACACTTTCACTTCGCCCGGCAATGCCGCCGCACGGATGGCGCCAATGCTGTCGGCAAGGCTGATGTCACGGCTGATCAGGGGTTCGACCTGAACCCGGCCGGTTGCAATCAGATGTGCGGCCCGCGATTGGGTAAACGGGTTGATAAACGCAAAACGCAGGTCAATTTCGCGCACCAGCAAATCAAACGGGTCGATGCGGGTGGTTTGCCCCTGCGGCAAAACCCCCAGGATAACAACCCGCCCGCCTTTGCGGGTCAAATAGGGCGCTACGGTCATGGTATCCTGCACGCCGGCGCATTCCAGCACCACATCGGCCCCTGCTGGCCAGATCATCCGGGCCTGATCCGGTAACGCAGCGGCGTGGGCTGCACCAAGGCTGATCGCCAAATCGCGTTTTGTGGCCTGCCGCGTGATCAGCATCACCTCAGCCCCCGCTGCACGGGCAAGCTGCACACAAAGCTGACCGATGACTCCGCCGCCCAGCACGATCACCCGCTGACCGGGACGAACGTCGGCGATATCCAGCCCATGCAGGCAACAGGCCAGCGGTTCGCAAAACGCCCCATGCCGCGGGTCGAGCGTGCCGGGCAGGATCAGCGCGCGGTGCGCCGGGACCGCCACATAACCGGCAAAACCGCCGTCCCGGTGAATGCCGATGGCCTGCAATTGGTCACACAGGTTGATCCGGCCAGTCAGGCAATACGGGCAGCATCCGCAGACGATATTGGGATCGCAAGTGACCAGATCGCCGGGGTTGTGACTGCTGACGGCGGGTCCGATGGCGGTGATCCGGCCACAAAATTCATGGCCCAGCGTGACCGGCGGGCGGGATGGAAATTCACCCAGATAGATATGCCGGTCAGTGCCGCAGATGCCCGCAGCCAGCACCTGCACCAAAACCTCGGACGGGCCGGGGGTGGGAATGGGCATGTCGGTCAGGCGCAAATCGCCTGTGGCGTATAATCGGGCAGCTTGCATCGGGGCCTCGCGGGTTTAGCCCAGACTGGCAGGGGTTGCAGGCCGCGCCAAGCCCTAGCTGGCCGCCGCGGTTGCGGAATGCGGTTTAGTGGTTTCGGCGCTGGCCTCGACCGCATCCAGCCGGTCGGCCCGGCGCAGATCGGGGAACATCCACGCCCAGGCCCCGGTCACGATGATCGTGCCGATCCCGCCGAATACGGCTGCCCCGACCGGGCCGATCCAGCGGCTGACCACGCCGGATTCAAATTCGCCCAGTTCGTTCGAGCCTGAGACAAACAGCCCCGACACCGACGACACCCGGCCCCGCATGTGGTCTGGCGTCACGATCTGCACCAAAGTCTGGCGCACATAAATCGAGATCATGTCAGCGGCCCCGAGAACCGCGAGCGCCAGCACTGACAGCCACATAGATTGGGATAGGCCGAAGACGATTGTGGCCAGCCCGAAGGCCCCAACGGCCCAGAACATCCGCGCCCCCGCCCGCCGTTTCAGTGGCCAGCGCACAAGGATCAGCGCCATGATCACTGCGCCGATGGCCGGGCCAGAGCGCAACAGGCCAAACCCTTCGGGCCCGACTTTCAGGATATCGGCGGCAAAGGCGGGCAGCAGTGCTGTGGCCCCGCCCAGTAAGACTGCGAACAGGTCCAGCGAGATGGCCCCGAAGATGATCTTGTGGTTCCAGACATAGACCAGCCCTTCGCGGATTTGTTCGATCTGGTTGCCGGGCTGGCGCACCGGCGTTGTGTTGGCCCGCATCAGCAGGATGATGACCATGCCTGCGCAAAACAATGCCGCAGCGGTCCCGTAGGCCGCGGCCGTCGACAGCGCCACCAGCAGCCCACCGATCCAGGGCCCGACAATGACCGCCGCCTGCCAGCTGAGCGACTTGAGCGAGATCGCCTGCGGCATGTCGGCCACCGGCACCAGCATCGGCACCAGCGCAGAGCCCGCAGGTGACAGAAACGCCCGGGCGGCCCCGAAAAAAGCTGCAATCACAAAGATATGCCAGATCTGTGGGTCAGGTTCGAGGGCGATAGCCACCAGACCCAGAACGCTCAGCGCCTCGACCACAAGGCTCAGCAGCACAATGGCCCGGCGCGAATGCCGGTCGGCCAGTGACCCGGCCCATAGCGTCAGCAGGAACAGCGGCACGAATTGTGCCAGCCCGACCATGCCGACCAGAAACGCACTCTCGCCAATGCTGCGGGTTTCCCGCCCCAGACTGTAAACCTGCCAGCCAATGGTCACAGCCTCGATCTGAATCGCCACATGGACCAGCAGCATGCCCGCCCAGAACAGCCCAAAATCGCGGTGGCGGAACAGGAAGGTGGTCGTCATTCCAGTTCAATCGTCCCCGGCGGCTTGCTGGTGCAGTCGTAAAACACCCGGTTGATTCCGGTCACTTCGTTGATGATCCGGGTGCTGGTTTCGCCGAGGAATTCATGGGTGAAGGGGTAGTAATCGGCGGTCATCCCATCGACGGATGTGACTGCGCGTAATGCCAAAGCATAGTCATAAGTCCGCCCGTCGCCCATCACGCCTACGGTTTTCATCGGCAAGATGGCGGCAAACGCTTGCCAGATATCATCGTACAGCCCGTGTTTGCGGATTTGGTCGATGTAGATTGCGTCGGCTTTGCGCAGCAAGTCCAGCTTTTCGGGGGTAATTTCGCCGGGGCAGCGAATTGCCAGACCGGGGCCGGGGAAGGGGTGCCTGCCGATAAACGACGCGGGCAGACCCAGTTCGCGGCCGAGGGCGCGGACCTCGTCCTTGAAGAGTTCGCGCAGGGGTTCGACCAGCTTCAACCCCATCTTTTCGGGCAGGCCACCGACATTATGATGGGATTTGATTGTGACGGACGGGCCGCCGCTGAAGCTGACGGATTCGATTACGTCAGGGTATAAAGTGCCCTGCGCCAGAAACTTGGCCCCGCCGACGGCATGGGCATGTTTCTGAAATACGTCGATAAACAGCCTGCCAATCGTTTTGCGCTTGACCTCGGGGTCGGACACGCCGGTCAGGGCCCCAAGGAACAGATCGGCCTCGTCCGCATGGATCAGCGGCATGTTGTAATGGTCGCGGAACATGGTGACGACCTGTTCGGCCTCGCCCAGACGCAGCAACCCATGATCGACAAAAACGCAGGTCAGTTGGTCGCCGATAGCCTCGTGGATCAGAACCGCAGCGACGGAGGAGTCAACGCCGCCGGACAGGCCGCAGATCACCTTGGCGTCACCGACCTGCGCCCGGATTTTAGCAATCGCTTCGGCCCGGTAGGCGCCCATGGTCCAGTCACCCTTGAACCCGGCCATTTTGACAAAGTTGGCGTAAAGTTGCGCGCCTTTGGGAGTGTGATGCACCTCGGGGTGGAACTGCACAGCGTAAAACTGCCGCGCCGGATCGGCTGTGATCGCGAAGGGGGCGTTGGGCGAAGTGCCATAAACCTGAAAGCCGGGGGCGATGGCGGACACATGGTCGCCATGGCTCATCCAGACCTGCTCTTTGTCGGCCATGAACCAGCCGTCCAGCAGCGGGCTTTGCACATCGGTGGGCGTGACATAGGCCCGGCCAAATTCGGCGGTGCCGTGGCCGCGTTCAACCCGCCCGCCCAGCAGATGCATCATGACCTGCTGGCCATAGCAGATACCTAGCACCGGCACGCCGAGGGTGAACACTGTTGCGGGCGGCATCGGGGCCCCGTCGGCGAAAACTGACGACGGCCCGCCTGACAGGATCACGGCCTTGGGCGCGAAATCGGCCAGAAAGGCATCGGTCACTTTGTTGAACGGATGAATTTCGCAATAGACATTCAGTTCGCGCAGGCGGCGCGCGATCAGTTGCGTGACTTGGGAACCGAAGTCGATGATCAAAAGGCGGTCATGGTGGGTCATGTGGCTCGGCATAAGATGCAGCGCGGGGCGGTGCAAGGGGGGGCGTCCAAACCACTTGCCAGCACCAACTGCGCAGGGTTAGCCTTAGGTCAACAACCCACATGACAGGAGCAGTTGCTATGCAGATCATCCGGCAAACCGGCCAAGTTGGTACGCTACTTTTGGCGCTGCAAATGATGCCTGCCCAGGCGGAGAATACGGTTCTGATGCTGGAAAGCGGGATTGCCGCAACTTTGAACTTGCCGGATGGGGCCACTCTGGCGCCGGCGGTCCTGATGTTGCACGGCTTCGGGTCATCGCGCGACGAAGTGGCGGGGATGTATATCCGCGAAGCCGCCGCATTGGAGGCGCAGGGCATTGCGTCATTGCGCATTGATTTCCGGGGCTTTGGCAAAAGTGATGGCGACACCGGGTCAACCACGATTGACCTGCAGCTTGAGGACGCTTTGCAGGGGCTGGAGGTGCTGGCTGCGACCGACGGGGTCGATCCGGCCCGGATCGGCGTGCTGGGTTTCAGCCTTGGTGGTGGTGTGGCGATGCTGTTGGCCGAGGCCAAACCAGACATGGTGAAATCACTGGTCACATGGTCATCGGTCGGGGATTTTGATGCCGATATGCGTGGCGTTATAAGTGAGGCTGCTTTTGCACGGGCCGAGACCGACGGTATCGTTGGGCTTGATCTGGGCTGGCGCACTATTGCCCTGAAAAACAGCTTTTTCCAAAGCCTTCTGGGACGCGACCTGACCGCATCCATCGCCGCCTATCCGGGGGCTTATCTGACGATTGCGGGCGAATTGGACTTTTCGGCTGCTTATGGTGTAGATTTTGTGGCCGCCGCCGCTGGCAGTGTGAAAGAGGCAATGATCGTGCCGGGCGGGGACCACATCTTTGGCGTTTTCGGTCCGGATGCAGCGATGTCCGAAGGGGTCGTGACAAAAACTGCCGAATGGTTTGCCCAAACACTCTAGTGCCGGGTCGCCTGACCCCAAGCCCATGTCGCTTTCGCCTCGCAAGGGGCGCATTTCCCGCAACGCGCTGGGACGGGCAGGGCTATCAGAACACTATACCCACGATAGGATAGCGCGATGACCGATGTAACTGACGCCCCTGCAGAACGTCGTGCCCGTGGTGGTGGCGGGGCCGCCCGCCGCGCCGAACGGACTGCGGTTTCGGTTGAAACGGCGAAGTTTATCGAGCGCAACATTCCGAACTTTGAGGTTTTGACGGAAGAGGCTTTGCAAATCATCGAGCATAATGCCGATGTGATTCTGGCTGAAATTGGGGTGAATTTTGCCGAAAATCCCTATGCATTGGACCTGTGGCGCAAGGCCGGGGCCGATGTGCAGGGCGAACGCGTGCGCATTCCGCACGGGCTGGCACGTCAGTTGTGCAAAACCGCCCCATCAACCTATACCCAGCACGCCCGCAACCCGGACCGCAATGTCGTGGTGGGGGGCAAGAATCTGGTGCTGGCCCCGGTCTATGGCCCACCCTTTGTGCGCACCGCTGCGGGTGGCCGCCGCTATGCCACGATCGACGATTTCCAGAAATTCGTAAAGCTGGCCTATATGTCGAAATGGCTGCACCATTCCGGCGGCACGGTTTGCGAGCCGACTGATGTGCCGGTGAACAAGCGGCATCTGGATATGCTGTTGGCCCATATGACCCTGAGCGACAAGCCGTTCATGGGGTCGGTCACCGAACCCAGCCGGGCGCAGGATTCCGTGGATATGTGCGGCGTGCTGTTCGGCGATGATTTCGTGCAGAACCATACGGTGATGACCAGCCTGATCAACATCAAGTCACCGCTGACATTTGACAATGTCATGATGGGTGCGCTGGAGGTTTATGCGCGTAACAATCAGGCCTGCATCATCAGCCCGTTCATCGTAGGGGGCGCGATGGCTCCGGTATCTATCGCCGGAACCCTGACCCAAGTGCTGGCCGAGGTCATGGCCGGTGTCGCCTATAGCCAACTGGTCCGCGCCGGTGCGCCGGTGATTTTTGGGGCTTTTGTGACCAGTATCGACATGAATTCCGGTGCGCCCACCTTTGGCACCCCCGAGGCCAGTCATATCACCTATGGCGCGGGGCAGTTGGCGCGGCGGATGGGACTGCCGTTCCGGTCGGCGGGCGCATTTTGTGCGTCGAAACTGCCCGATGCGCAGGCCGCCTATGAAAGCGCCAACAGCCTGAACATGGGTCTGCTGTCGGGTGTGAATTTCATGCTGCATGCCTGTGGCTGGCTGGAAGGCGGGCTGGTTGCATCATTCGAGAAATTCGTGATGGACGCCGATCAGCTGGGCACTTTGCACCATTTTGCCCGCGGCGTGGATATGTCCGAAAATGGCCAAGCCATGGCGGCCATCCGCGAGGTTGGCCCCAGCGGCCATTATCTGGGCTGCGCCCATACCCAAGCCAATTTCAAAGAGGCGTTCTGGCGCACCGATTTGTTCGACTACAAACCATTCGAGACTTGGGACGAAGAGGGTGCCCGTGATACGCAGGCGCTGGCCGCAGTGCGGGTGCAGCGCCAGCTTGACACCTATGTCAAACCTGCGCTGGATCCCGGCATCGAAGAGGCCCTGCTGGCGTTTGTGGCCAAGAAAAAGGCGTCCATGCCCGACAGTTTCATGTAGATTCAAGCGCTGCGGGTCATTGCCCGCAAAGTCGTTTAAGCGCTGCGGGTCATTGCCCGCAGCAACCTGGCCTCGCCCATCAGGGCGATCAGGATGGCGACGTGCCGGGCCACGGAATAATCGGCACCGGCAACCATCCGGCGATCATTCAGATCAGCCTCAAGTTCGATCAGCCTGACAATCGCCTCGCCCGTACGGGGCAGGGCAATTACGCCCAACAGGCGCGGCAGCTGGTTGGTCCGGCTGTAGTCATCGACGCCAAACCGTGCGGCCCGCACCAATAGCCGGGGCCGGTTAAGCCCGGCGATCATCCCCAATAAATCTTGCATGTGTTGGTTTTCCCCAAGGTGAACCTGTTATGAGGCTACCTTGCACAACCCATGCGGGTGTTGCGTTGCTGTGACAGATTAAGAACGCACCCTTCACTGTTGTTTATAATTTGGAAACAATCATGGGCTTACGACGCGACTGTTAACGATTGAGTAACTAGTGCAACTTTAAGTTGCGTATGGTTGACAATGTAGGGGTGCCTTGGGGAAGGTGCCCGATCAAAGGGGACGGGACGGCGATGACACAGATCACCGGTGGCCGGGGCGGCGCTTTGCCTGCATGGGTGCCAGAGGCTGCGCGACACTACCTTGCTCATACGGAAACGGGGTTGCCGATACGCGCTTTGGCCCGCGCAGCACAGGTCCATGCTTCAACGATATTGCGACAGGTCCGCCGGTTTGAAAACCGCCGCGATGATCCGTTGATTGACGACGCATTACGCGGCTTGTCGGCCTATTTGCCCAAAAATGCGTCGCCTTCGCAAAAGGATGTTTTCGACATGAATATCGCCTTGAATTCAACGTCTTTGACGGACGCCCCGCTGAGTGAGTTGCGCATTGACCGCGAGGGATTGCGCATTTTGCGACGGTTGGTTGAAACCGGCGCGGTGCTGGCCGTGGCCCGGGATATGGAAATGGGGGTGGTTGTCCGCGATGGCCCCGATGGCAAGCCGCAGCGCCTGGCGGTGATTGAACGCGAAATTGCGCAGGCTATGGCGCTGAAAGAGTGGATCACCTGTTCTGAACCGGGGTCACGCATTGCGAAATACCATATTTCCAGCGTCGGTCGGGCCGCGCTGAAACGGCTGATGGCGGCGGCTGAAAACCGCGCTGGTGGCTTTGCCGAGGCACAGACCGAATTTGGCATGCAGCACCGCGATATGGGCGAGCGCGCCGTGCTTGAGGATGGATTGCTGCGCAATATGCGCGCCAATCTGGCCGAAAGCCCGCTGGCCGGGCTGGCCCGCCGCAAGGACAAGGATGGTTTGCCATTTCTGCCGCGCGACCTGGTGATTGCCGGCGAACGGTTGCGCGAGGATTTTGAACTGGCGCAGATGGGGCCGCGCGTGGCGCAGAACTGGGACCGGTTTTTGACCGGGCGTGACAAAGGCGCATTTGACACCGGGCGCAATGACGGCCCCGGCGGCGGCGCGCAGGCCGCGCGTGACCGGGTGGCCGAGGCGCTGACCGATCTGGGCCCGGGACTGGGCGATGTCGCGCTGCGCTGCTGTTGTTTTCTGGAAGGGATGGAGAATCTGGAAAAACGGATGAGCTGGTCGGCCCGGTCCGGCAAGATTGTGCTGCGTATCGCGCTGCAGCGGCTGCGGCTGCATTATGAGCGGACGCAGGGCAAATTTGCGCCCAAGATTGGCTAAGGATCAGGGCAGCTTCGCTATGGAGATGACGGCAGTGCGGTGGACTTTGACCGCACTTTGGAATGCCTCATCGATAGCCATGAACAGCTTTGCATATTCCTTTTCGTGCGGCGATTTGCGCAGGGCTGGCATGGCTTTCTTTTGTTCCTTGCCCAGCGCAATGCGAATTTTCTTCAATGCTTCGATCCCGGTCTGGGCGGCTTTGAGTTCCGGGACGGCCAGCTTTTTATCCTTTTTGGCCTTTTCAACTGCCACGGCGCAGTGCTTTTCAATCGCCTTACCCGCCAGAACGGCCTTTTTGACCGTCACGGAAAAGGGTTTGAATTGCAGATTGCTGGGCAGATTAGGGTCAGTGCCATCCTTGTCGTCGTCCTTGCTGTCCGGGGCCAGATCAAGAATTTTTTCAATCATCTTGTCGAATTTCGCGGCATAGGTGACCATTTTCTTGTCGGTCTGTTTGTCGAACAGTTCGCCTGCCTCGATCAGGTCCTTGCCGTCTTTGGTGATTTTGGCCTGAAGGTCGCGCAACTCTTTCGTGGTCCTGACCAGCTCCCGGCGCGCAATCTCGGCAGCCAGTTGCTCTTTCAGCCCGGCCTTTTTGGCCTTGGTTTCGGCGTCCTTTTGTTCTTTCTCGTGGTCGGTGATATCTTTGTCGATCCGTTCGGACAGGGTTTTCAGATCATTGGCAGTCGAAAGCGCCTCGTTTTCAAAGTTCTTGATCTTAACCTGCACCCCCCAAAGAACATCAACTTCCTTATCGAGCGCCTTGTAAGTATCAGCAAAGGCCTTGTCCTTTTTAAACGCTGCCAGATTGTCGCCGGTGACGCCTTTTTCGCGGGCTTTGACCAGCGTGTCGGGCAGTGCCTCCTCGTGGCGTTCCACTTTGCGGTAGGAGTTTATAAAATCTGCAACCAGCGGCTTGATCGCTTTCATGCCGAACTTGGTCACATCAGCCGAAAGTTTCTTATAGGCGCCAGCGTGCTCGTCCCATTTTTTGGCCATCGCAATGCCTTTGTCTGGAAATTTGTGCCCTGCTAAGGCGGGTAATAACCAAGTCTTAACTGGGTCAACGCATGACGCAAATGAAAAATGTAAATCGCGGCAGGGGTCGGACCCCTGCCGCGGGAATAGTCAGTCTGCGCGGGTCAGGCCCATGCCGAACACAACACCCGCCACTGCGCCACCGACCAGCGGGGCCGCGATGAACACCCACAGGTCAACAAGGGCTTGGCCTCCGACGAACAGGGCAGGCCCGATGGACCGGGCCGGGTTGACCGACACGCCGGTGATATTGATACCGACCAGATGGATGGCCGCCAATGTCAGGCCAATCGCAAGGCCCGCCATCGCGGCAGGTGCCTTGGCCTGGGTTGCCCCCAGAATCACAGTGACAAACAGGAATGTCGCCACTGCTTCGAATATCAGGGCCGAGGCGAGGTTATATTCGCCCAGGTAGCCCGCGCCATAGCCGTTCTGGCCCAGCCCGTTGACCGCGACATCATAGCCTTCTTTGCCTTGGGCGATGATCATCAGCACCAATGCGGCGATGATCGCCCCTGCGATTTGGGCCAAGACATAGCCCACGAAATCAGAGACCGACATCTTGCCAGCCGTCAGCACGCCCAGCGACACAGCCGGGTTCAGATGTGCCCCCGAAATGTGCCCCAGCGAATAGGCGGCTGCGACAATCGACAGGCCGAAGGCCAGCGAAATGCCAACGTTACCGAATTCTGCGCCCATGAAAACGGCAGAGCCGCAGCCAAAGAACACAAGGATGAACGTGCCGAGAGCCTCGGCAATTAACTTTTTAGTCATGATTTTCCTTCCCATACTGCAACCGCGTGGTGCCCTTGCCTTATATTCCCGCCAAAGCGTCACATGCATGACGGCATTGTCGGACTGGCAGTTGTGCCCACGTGAGAGTACTATAAGCCCTAGTTGCACCGGCAGATGGGAAATTTTTGTGCGCGACCTCAAAATACCTGACCAGCGTCACCCGGAAAAGGCACATCGCGCCGATACTGTGCGGCTGAAAAAGCCGGCCTGGATCAGGGTCAAGGCGCCGACATCCGATGGCTACAGGCAAACCCGCGACATTATCCGCGAACACAAGCTGATCACGGTATGTGAAGAGGCGGGTTGCCCGAATGTCGGCGAATGCTGGAGCCAAGGCCACGCCACGATGATGATCATGGGCGAAATATGCACCCGCGGTTGCACGTTCTGCAATGTCGCCACTGGCAAACCCAATGCGCTGGATGCGTTCGAGCCCGGCCGGGTGGCCGATGCGGTGAAAAAGCTGGGGTTGAACCATGTGGTCATTACATCGGTAGACCGTGATGATGTCGCTGACGGTGGGGCCGAACATTTCGCCCAGACCATCCGGGCCGTCCGCCGCCAGTCACCGGGAACCACGATCGAAATATTGACGCCAGACTTTTTACGCTGCGACCCCAGTGTGTTAGAGGTTGTTGTTAAAGCTGGCCCGGACGTATTTAACCATAACCTTGAAACCGTACCCGGCCTTTACCCGCAGGTTCGCCCGGGTGCCCGGTATTTCACATCCCTGCGCCTGTTGCAGCGGGTGAAGGAAATCGACCCCGCGATGTTTACCAAGTCAGGCA
Source organism: Rhodobacterales bacterium (assembly GCA_031422295.1). GTDB lineage: Bacteria > Pseudomonadota > Alphaproteobacteria > Rhodobacterales > Rhodobacteraceae > JANOMH01. The sequence goes on from JANOQM010000053.1 coordinate 167,375, forward strand.
TTATGGTAGGTCTGGGAGAGGACCGCCCTGCCGTGTTGCAAGTCATGGACGACATGCGCGCCGCCAACATCGACTTTCTGACCATCGGCCAGTATTTGCAGCCGACGCCGAAGCATCATGCAGTTGAACGGTTTGTGAGTCCCGAAGAGTTTGCCAGCTATGAAAAAGCCGCCTATGGCAAAGGGTTCCTGATGGTGTCAGCCACGCCGCTGACCCGGTCCAGCTATCATGCAGGCGACGATTTCGCCCGGTTGCGCGATGCGCGGATGGCGAAATTGGGGCGGGGGTAGGGGATTTGGCAGCTGTTTCAGGCAACGCTTGGGTATCCAGCGAACGCCTGACGGTTCTGCCCGAAACCTGTGCCATGTCTGGTCGCATCGTCTGGGATCCGGTCAAATCATTGTGGCTGTTCCTGATGTTGGGGCTGGCGGTTGTTTTCGGCCCGATGACGCTGGGCTGGGGCAGTTTTTTGGTCTTTCTGATCACATCGGCTGTGACCCTGATGGCTGGCCATTCGGTCGGCATGCACCGTCTGCTGATCCATCATGCCTTTGCCGCGCCGCTTTGGCTTGAACGGCTATTGATCTGGCTGGGAACGCTGGTTGGCATGGCAGGGCCTTATGGCATGATCCGGGCGCATGACATGCGCGACTGGCACCAGCGCCAATCGATCTGCCCGCCGCACCCGTCACATGGGGCGGGTTTCTGGCGGGATGCGTGGTGGCAGCTACATTGTCGCTTTGCCTTGGTCCATCCGCCGGTTCTGACAATCGAGCCTGCACGCGCCGACGATCCGGTGCTGCGCTGGATCGACGCCACGTGGATGGCGCAGCAACTGCCGCTGGCGGGCCTGCTGTATTTTCTGGGGGGCTGGGATTGGGTCATCTGGGGCGTGCCGGTCCGGATCAGTGTCAGTCTGATTGGTCATTGGGTGGTGGGACATTACGCCCACCGGCAGGGGCATCAGGGCTGGGTCATCGACGGCTTGCCGGTGCAGGGTTACAATCTGCAGCACTTTGGATTGATCAGCTTTGGCGAAAGCTGGCATGGAAACCATCACGCCTTTCCGCATTCCGCTAAAATGGGCATTGATCCCGGGCAGGTTGATCCGGGCTATTGGTTTGTCAAACTGCTGCAAGCACTGGGGCTGGCGTGGGATGTGCGTTTACCACACAGCGAATCGCCGCGCCCGGGGTTGCGTCGTGTGACTTCATAGGCCTTGCGCAGTTTCCAAGGCGGGCACAATTTTCAGATAGGCCGCGATCGCCGCCCGGTCAGCGTCACTTAGTTGCGCGGTATTCTTGACCACTTCGGCCATTTCGCCGCCAGCCGTGTCAAATTCAGGGGTAAAGCCGGATTTGAGGTATTCGGCAATCTGTCCGGCCTCCCAGGTCAGCCCGCCCGGCGTGATATTCGGGATGCGCCCCTCGCCAGACGGGTTCGCGGCCCCGCCCAGCCATTGACCACGGGACAACCCGCCGAGCAGATTGCGCGGCGTGTGGCATTCGGCGCAGTGCCCCAAAGCCTCAACCAGATACCGCCCGCGGGTTTGTTCCGCGGTCAATTCGCCCTGCACAACAAAATCCGACGACCGGAACAACAGTTTCCACAGTCCCACGGCGCGGCGGATCGAAAATGGAAATCCCACGTCATGCGGCAGGCTGGGGGTGTCAGCGGCGGGCAGGGTGTGCAGATAAGCCACAAGGTCCAGCATGTCCTGCGGATCAGCCTTGCCATAGGCGTCATAGGGGAAGGCCGGATAGTAATGCGCCCCCTCGGGCGACACGCCGCGCATTGCCGCCGTGACGATCTGCGCATCGGTCCATGCACCAATACCGGCGACGGGATCGGGCGAGATATTGGGCGCAAGGAATGTCCCAAAGTCAGAGACGAACCTTTGGCCCCCGGCCAAAACCGGGGTCAGGGAATAGTCGGCATCAGGGGCCGTGTGGCACGAGGCGCAGCCCGCCACGGCAAAGATTGCCGCACCGCGTAACGGATCACCGGTCAACCCGTCCAATGTGCCTTCGGGCAGGACATCCGGGGCGCTGAGAACCCATGCAGCCCCCGCCCCCAATGCCGCAAAAATAACCAGCCCACGGAAAATGCGTGCCATTTCGCGTGTCTCCCCATTCGCGCCCGGTCTGGGGCTTTGGGGTTTACTCTGGCTTACGATAGGTCTCGTGGCAACTGCCGCAGGCCCCACCCAGCGCCCCCATGGCGCCTTGCAGGCTGGCCAGATCAACACTGGCGGCGGCTTGCATGGCGGTGGCGGCCGTTCCCAGTGCTGTCGCTTTGACGATCATGTCGTCCATATTGTCCCAAGCAATCGGCAAAACCCGTGAATCGGCGATGGAAACGCTGTCGGACCCGACCGGCCACCATGTGGACTGATCCACCATGGTCAGTTCAACCAGTTTGTCGGCGGCAGCCTGTGCGGCAACTGCGTCATAGGCGGTTTGACCCTGCGCCATGCCGCCCAAAACCCCCATCTGTGCGCCATACAATTTCATATGTGCGACGCGGGTGTCGGTGGCTGTCTGTGGGTCGAGTGCTGCTTGGGCAAAGGCAATACCGGCCACGACAACGGTCAGGGCGGAAACGGTAAATAAACGGATCATCGGGCGCATGGTTAATTTTCTCCTTGGTTCAGACCTGGGGTCAATGCGACGCTAGCTGTGAAAAAGACGAATGCCACTGGGCATTTTTGCAATTTGGGTCACACTTCATGCACAATAACAATTGGGATGATCTGCGTTTTGTACTGGCAGTGGCCGAAAACGGGTCTGTCAGTGCGGCGGCACGGGTCTTGGGGGTCAATCACGCCACGGTTTTGCGCCGGATCGCCGCGTTCGAGGCGCATCACAATGCTGTTATTTTTGACCGCACCCAGCAGGGCTACACTGTCCCGCCCGACAAATTGCGCATTATCGAGGCAGCGCGAGAGGCGTCACTTGCGTTCGATTCAGTCTCGCGGATGATTCGCGGCAATGGCCCACAGCTGTCGGGTATCGTGCGCATCACCTCGACCGATACATTTTGCCTGCACGTGCTGCCGCCGATACTGGCGCAGATTCAGGCGCAATCAGACGGGCTGCGCGTTGAGATTATTTCCAACAATGCGCATTTGGATCTGGCCCGGCTGAATGCCGATATTTCAGTTCGGCCCGCCAAAAAACTGCCCGATGATCTGCGTGGAGAAACAGCGGCCGAACTGGGATTTGCGGCCTATCAGTCCCGCACGGATGTTTCGCAGCATTGGCTGGGTTTGCGCGGGGCGCTGACCCGGTCGCCTGCCGCGCTGTGGATGGAGCAGACCGTACCCGTCGATCAGGTCTTGGGCGGGGCAGACAGTTTTGTGGTGTTACGCGAAATGGCCGCAATGGGCATTGGGCGCACGATCCTGCCGTGCGTGCTGGGTGACGCTGACCCCAGATTACTGCGGCTTGATTTGACCCCGCCAATGTCTGTGCCGATCTGGGTGGCCAGCCATGCCGATCTGGCCGACGCGCCGCGTTTGCGGACATTGCGCGCGCAACTGGCGCAGGCATTGCGCGACCGGGCCGGCGTTTTGGCCGGGCGACCGGTCTAGGTAAACCGCACTTTGCCAATGTACGGCAGGTTGCGGTTGCGCTGCGCGAAATCAATGCCGTAGCCCACAACGAATTCATCCGGGATGGAAAACCCAATCCATGTCGCCTTGAAATCCACCTCGCGCCGCGACGGTTTATCGAGCAGGGCGATCGTCCGCAGGCGGGCCGGTTTGCGCGTCTCCAGAAACCGCGTGACATGGCTCAGGGTGTGGCCGGTATCGACGATATCCTCGACGACCAGCACATCGCGGCCTTCAATCTTGCCGCGCAAATCCTTGAGGATGCGCACCTCGCGGCTGCTTTCCATACCGTCGCCATAGGACGACACTTCCAGAAAATCGACCTCGACTGGCAGGTCAAGCTCGCGCACCAGATCGGCAATAAACACGAATGACCCGCGCAGCAGGCCAACCACCACCAACTTATCGGTGCCTGCGAACTCGATGCTGATGTCGCGGGCCAAAGCCTCGACCCGGGCGGCAATCGCCTTGGCACTGATCAGTTGATCAATCACATAGGGCCGGTCTGTCATAGGTCACCATTGGTTAAACGCATCCTTGATCCCCTATAGCCGGACAGGGTATTTGGCGATAGTCTTGGGTCATTCAAAGGGGAGATTACGATGTTCCGCTTGATTTTATTAGCAATGTTGCTGGCCGTTGCGGCTATTTCACCAGCCACAGCGCAATCGGAAACCGACGTGATTGCCGCGCGGGATCAGTTCATCGACGGCCAGCATGCGCTGGCGCTGCGCATCTTGTTGCCTGCAGCCGATGCTGGCAACGCGATGGCGCAAAACCTTGTCGCCGATGCCTATGCGTCGGGGTTGGGCGGGTTGCCGGTCGATCCGGCGCAGGCTTTGACCTACATGCGCCTCTCGGCGGAACAGAATTACCCCCGCGCCCATGCCAATCTGGGGCTGATGCATTACTACGGCATGCCCGGCCTAGACCCCGATAAGGTGGTCGCGCGGACCTATTTCGAATCCGCGCTCGACATGGGCGAAACCGGGATGATCGCGCTGCTGGCCTCGATGTGGCTGAGCGGCGAGGGCGGTCCTGCCAGTGTGACGCGGGGTATGGCGCTGCTGCAATTTGGTGTGCAGCAGAACGATCCTAAATCGCTGCATCTGCTGGGCCTTGTTTATAACGACGGGATTTATGTTCCGGCCAATCCGGAACTGGCCCGCAACCTGATCCGGCGAGCCGCCGATCTGGGTATTGTCAACGCCATGCTGGATTACGGGCAAATGCTGGAACTGGGCCTTGGCGGAAACGTCGATCTGCTGCAGGCCGTGGATCAATACCGCGGCGCGGTTGATCAGGGCAACCTTGAGGCGGCGATGCGCGCGTCAGCGATCATTCTGGGCGATAGCCAGAAATTCCCGGATTTTGTCGAGGCGCTGGTGCTGTGCTTTTGGGCGCGGGATCGGGCAACCGGCACGCAGGCGGTTGAATATCGCCGGATTTGCGAACAAACCCAAACCCATTTCAATTTCATGGGGGTGAATTTTGCCAATGAAAGATTGTTGGAAATGACCGCGGCTGAAAGCGACTGAAGCGCTGATTTGTCCCCTTGAACTTGGAACCCGCCTGACCGACATGACAGTCAATTGTCAGCGATAAAGGCCGCCCATGTCGATCCATTCCGAAACCCGGATCCTGCCCTATACGGCGGCCCAGATGTATGCGCTTGTAGCCGATGTTGCGAATTACCCCAAGTTTCTGCCCTGGACTGTCGCCGCCCGCATCCGTGAGACAACAGATATGGGGGATCGTCAGGTGATGCTGGCCGATCTGGTGATTTCGTTCAAAGTGTTCCGTGAAAGGTTTGGCAGCAAGGTCACGCTATGGCCTGTTCAGCAGCAGATCGACACCGAATATCTGGATGGCCCGTTCAGCCATATGCAAAGCCGTTGGAACTTTGCCGATGTTGAAGGTGGCTGCGAAGTGCAGTTCTATGTCGATTTCGAATTTCGTAACCGTTTGTTGCAAGGCGCTGCCGGGTTGTTTTTCAACGAAGCAATGCAGCGCGTGGTCCGGTCGTTTGAACGGCGGGCCAAAGAACTGCACGGCTAGCTTGCGACAGCTTTTAACAACATGCCCAGCGCATATTGCACCGCAGCTGCGCGCACTTTGTCCCGGCCCATCGCCCCAAATTCGACCGTTTGGGTACTCACTTCGTCGCCGGTCGCCACCCCGAAACAAACCCGCCCTTCGGGTTTGAAATCTGAACCGCCCGGCCCGGCGATGCCGGTGATTGCAACAGCAATCTGGGCGTCAGATTGGCGAATGGCCCCTTGCGCCATTTCAGCCGCTACCTGTTCGGACACGGCACCAAAGCGGTCCAGCGTTGCGGGCAACACCCCCAGCATCGCCACTTTGGCGGCGTTGGTATAGGTCACGAACCCCCGGTCAAAAACCGCCGATGATCCGGCAATGGCGGTGATCGCGGCGGCCACCAGACCCCCAGTGCAGCTTTCTGCTGTGGCGAGCAGCACGCCTTTGGCCTGTGCCTGCTCCAAAAGTGTCGCGGCAAGTGTCACTGCATCAACCCATGGCTGATGCCTGCAAAAACCACGGTGCCAAGCGCTGCAAACACCCCCGCGATCACATCATCCAGCATCACCCCCAGCGCATCGCCGCGCCGGTCGGCCCAGCCGATTGGCCCCGGTTTCCAGATATCAAACAGCCGGAACAGCAGGAACCCCGCGACCCAGCCGGGCCAAAGTGCGGTGATCGGCGCGCCGGCGAAATAGGCACCAAAGGCCACCGGCAGCAGGGCGATCCACTGCCCTGCCACTTCGTCAATCACCACTTCGGACGGGTCTTTGTCGGACTGGCCGCCGATCTGTTGGCCAATGGTCCAAACCCCTGAAACCGTTAAACAAATCGCGGAAATAAGCAAAAACCACGGCCCACCGATGATCCAGATCAGCAGCGCCACGGGCAGGGCGGCCAGCGACCCCCAGGTGCCGGGGGCAGGGCGCAGCAGGCCGACATACAGGAATGTATTGAATGCCCGGATCATGATTTCACCAGCGTTGCGGTGGCCATTGCTGCAATCCCTTCGCCTCGCCCGGTAAAGCCGAGTTTTTCAGACGTGGTGGCTTTGACGCTGACGCGGGCCGGATCAATGCCCAATATCCGCGCCATTTCAGCGCGCATCGCCGCTGCATGCGGCCCGATCTTGGGTAATTCGCAGATCAGAGTGCAGTCGACATGGGTCAGGGTGAAACCCTGATCACGGGTCATCTGCATTGCATGGGTCAGAAAGATATGGCTGGGCGCGCCTTTCCACTGCGGGTCAGAGGGCGGGAAATGCTGGCCGATATCGCCCGCCGCCAGCGCGCCGTAGATTGCATCGGTGACCGCATGCATGCCGACATCAGAATCGGAATGGCCGTTCAGGCCTTGGGCAAACGGAATTTGAACACCACACAGCCAGACATGATCGCCCGCGACAAATTGATGCACGTCAAACCCGTTACCGACCCGGATATCCATCTGCCGCCTCATCAATTGTTCGGCGCGGGCAAAGTCGGCCTCGCGCGTGATTTTCAGGTTATCTTCGTCGCCCGGCACAATCGCAACCTCAATCCCGGCGGCGCGGGCCACCGCGACATCATCGGCGGCGTCACCACTGTAGGCGCGGTGAGCTGCCAGAATATCGGCCAGCCAGAACCCTTGCGGGGTCTGCGCCCGAAACAGCCCGTCGCGCCCTTGGGTTCCGGTCACCAGACCTGACACCCCATGCCACAAAGCATCGGTGATCGCCACAGCGGGGGCGGCGGCGCGGGCGGTTTGAAGTGCGGCCAAAACCTGGTCGATCAGGGCGGTCGACACCAAAGGCCGCGCCGCATCATGGATCAGGACCACATCAACCTGTCCCTCTAAGGCGATCAGCCCGGCAAGGACCGAACTGGCGCGGGTCGCGCCGCCATGCACAATCTGCGCCGCAGGGTCACGCGGCCATAGCGGCCCTGCGATATCAGCCGGATGCAGCACAAACACCAGATTGCTGACGGCCGGATGGCCCGCGAAGGCCCGCAGCGCACGTTCGGCAACCGACTGGCCTGACAGGCCGCGCCATTGCTTTGGCACGGGCCCGCCAACGCGGGTGCCCCGTCCTGCCGCCACAATGATCGCACCAACCCGCATCCTGCCTCCTGACGTGTTGGGCCTTTCCTAATCATTGGCACGCCTGCGTGCAATTACGGCGTTTAAGCGGTGGGCAATGCCTAAAAACCGGGCAAAGCTGGTCTGGCGGGTAAAACTACACCGGCCAACATTGTAACCGGCTGGGTGGCGGGTTAGATCGGAAGTATTCGCACAAAAATAAGGCAGACGTCCATTCAAGTGGCACTTATACCAAGCCTATCCATCGGGGATGTAACTTTGGGCCCACCTGTGGCCCTGTCGCCGTTGGCTGGAATCACTGATTTGCCGTTCCGGCAAGTTGTGCAGCGCTTTGGTGCGGGCTGGGTGGTGTCCGAAATGGTGGCCAGCCAAGAGATGGTGCAGGCCAAGCCGGGGGTGCGCGAAAAGGCCGAACTGGGGTTTGATCAGGCCAATACCGCCGTGCAGATTGCCGGGCGCGAGGCCTATTGGATGGCCGAGGCTGCCCGTCTGGTCGAGGCGAACGGTGCGCGAATGATTGATATCAATATGGGTTGCCCGGCCAAAAAGGTGACAAACGGCTATTCCGGGTCGGCTTTGCTGAAAGACCCCGATCATGCCCTGACATTGATTGCTGCGGTGGTGAATGCGGTCAAGGTGCCGGTCACGCTGAAAACCCGGCTGGGTTGGGATGATGCCTGCCTGAATGCCGCTGATGTGGCGCGGCGTGCCGAACAGGCCGGGATCAGGATGGTCACGATCCATGGCCGGACGCGGTGCCAGTTTTACAAAGGCGCTGCCGATTGGGATGCGATCCGCGCGATCAAGGATGCCGTGTCGATTCCGGTGATTGCGAATGGAGATATTGTCGATGCCGCAACCGCGCGGACGGCGCTGGCGCGGTCGGGCGCTGATGGCGTGATGATCGGGCGGGGGGCACAGGGGCGGCCTTGGGTTTTGGCGCAGGTGGCGCATGAATTATACGGCAGCCCTGCACCGCTGGTGCCCGATCGGGCCGGATTTATCGATATGGTCTGCGGCCATTACACAGCGATGCTGGGGTTTTATGGCAGCACGTTGGGCGTTCGGACCGCGCGCAAACATCTGGGCTGGTATATGGACACCGTGCAAACCCCTGCACCATTGCGCCAGCGGGTGCTGACGGAAACTGACCCTGCATTGGTGCTGCGCCTGCTGGCCGATGCCCTGACCCAACCACAAGGCATTGCGGCATGATCCTGGATACCGCGCTGTGGAATTCCCTGCCGGTTCCCGCCCTGCTGTTGGCCCGGGATGATACGATTGCGCAGATCAACCCGGCTGCGGAATTATTCCTGAATCTGTCGGCCCGCGCCCTGACCGGCGCCCCGCTATGGGACAAGGTGATGATTGATGCGCCGCTTGAAGCGGCCTTTGCCAAGGCGCGCGGGCAGGGGTCGTCGCTGTTTGTCAATGATGTTGATGTTGGCAGCGGTGAACGCGCGCCGATGCAATGCAATATCCAGTTTGCCCCGCTGCAAGGCACCGAGGGGCTGATGCTGATGATGATATCACCGCGCGAAATTGCCAGCCGGATGACGCAGAACGCAAGTTCGCACAAAGCCGCCAAATCGGCAATCGGCATGGCTGAAATGCTGGCGCATGAGATCAAGAACCCGCTGGCTGGCATCACCGGCGCGGCGCAGTTGATTTCGATGTCGCTGACCGGACCCGATCTGGAACTGACTGATCTGATCGTCGAGGAATCCCGCCGCATCGTAAAACTGCTCGAACAGGTCGAACAATTCGGCAATCTGCGGCCCCCGGCCCTGAAACCCGTGAATATTCATGATGTGCTGGACCGCGCGCGCCAATCCGCCGCTGTCGGATTCGGCGCGCATATGCTGTTTATCGAAGATTACGATCCGTCCTTGCCCCGCGCCATGGCCGACAGTGACCAGTTGTTGCAGGTCTTCCTAAACTTGCTGAAAAATGCGTCCGAGGCGGGCAGGGCGGGCGGGTCAATCCGGCTGCATACGTTTTACGAACCATCGCTGCGGGTCCGGCGCGATGACGGGACTTTGGCACGGTTGCCGTTGCAGATAGAGGTCATTGATGATGGCCCCGGCCTGCCACCTGCGATTGCGGCGGATGTGTTCGAGCCGTTTGTCAGTGGCCGCGAAAACGGCACCGGGCTGGGTCTGGCACTGGTATCCAAGTTGATCGGTGATGCAGGCGGTTGGATATCGGTGGATTCGGTGCCGGGCCGGACGGTATTTCGGGTGTCGTTACCCTTGGCCCCAAAAGGGTCTGAGGATCTGGATTTAGAGAACGGAGTGATCTGATGGACGGAACCGTATTAGTTGCCGATGACGACCGGACCATCCGCACCGTGCTGACGCAGGCCCTGACGCGGGCGGGCTGCAAGGTGCATGCCACGTCATCGCTGGTGACGCTGATGCGCTGGGTCGACGAGGGCAAGGGTGATCTGGTGATTTCCGATGTCATCATGCCGGACGGCAATGGGCTGGAACAATTGCCATTGATCGCCAAGGCCCGGCCGGGCCTGCCGGTGATCATCATTTCGGCGCAAAACACCATCATGACGGCAATCCATGCGGCCGAGGCGGATGCCTATGATTATCTGCCCAAACCGTTCGACCTGCCCGACCTGATGAAACGCGCCGCCCGCGCGCTCGAGGTCAAACGCCGCGCCCCGGCCCCCCGCGCCGACATTATCGACAAGGCCAGCGACCTGCCGCTGGTCGGGCGGACAACTGCGATGCAGGCGCTATACCGGCTGGTGGCCCGGGTGATGAATACCCCCTTGCCGGTGCTGATCACCGGCGAAAGTGGCACTGGAAAATCCCTGATTGCCCGCGCTATCCATGATTTTTCCGACCGGCGCAGCCAGCCGTTTGTGGTGGTGTCGGCTGCTGACCTGCAAGGCATGGACGGCCCGGCAATGGTGCTGGCGCGGGCAAAGGGCGGGTCTATCCTGCTGGATGAGGTCAGCGATCTGAATGAGGATGCCCAAAGCCGGATTGTGCGGATGCTGGACAGTCTGGGCGATAATGCGCCACGCATCATGTCCACCTCGCAATCCGACCTGATGGGCCGGATGGAACTGGGCCATTTCCGCGAGGATCTGTTTTACCGGCTGGGCGGGGTCAGTATCGCCGTGCCCGCCTTGCGCGAGCGGGTCGATGATATTCCGCTGTTGGCCGATCATTTTCTGGCGCGGGCCGAACGCGAGGGCGCTGTGCTGCGCAAACTGGCGGGCGGTGCACTTGAGGTGGTGCGCAGCTACAGCTGGCCGGGCAATGTGCGGCAATTGGAAAATGCGATCAGACGGCTGGTTGTCACCTCATCCGAAGAAGATATCAGCCGGGCCGAGGTCGAATCGGTTTTGGGCAGCCAGCCGGCGATGGAGCCATTGCGCGGCAGTGGCGAGGGTGAAAAACTGATGGCGTCGGTCAACAAACACCTGCGCCGATATTTCGATCTGCACGGCGGCGTTCTTCCGCCACCGGGGCTGTACAACCGGATTTTGCGTGAAGTTGAAACGCCTTTGATCGAAATTGCGCTGGATGCGACGGGTGGCAACCAAGCTAAATGTGCCGATCTTTTGGGGATCAACCGCAATACTTTGCGCAAGAAGATCACCGAGTTGGATATCCGCGTGACACGGCGCCGCAAGTTGATGTAAAACCGCAACATAACCGTGGCCCCCAGGTAACCCCAGGGCAGGACCCCGGAAAGACGCGGTAGCGGGGTTCGCCCCATCAACAAGGTCAAGCACGTGGCACGGTCCCTGACGGGTCTGACATTCACACGTTTCAACCGGCTGCGCAGGCAGCGGCGGGTGCAGAATGCGGCCACGCTGGGGCTGGTCATTCTGGGGCCGTTGCTGGCTGGATTGACTTATTATGCGCTGGGGCCGCTCGACCAGAATGCCAATGCGCCGCTGTTGCGGATCGTGCTGCTGGCCGACCTGATTTATGTGCTGGTCGTTGCCTCGATGGTGCTGATCCGTGTGGCCAAGATGATCGCTGCACGGCGGGCGAAATCGGCGGGGTCGCTGCTGCACTTGCGGCTGACAGGCGTGTTTGCGCTGGTGGCGCTGATCCCGACTGTGCTGGTCGCGGTGTTTTCGGTGCTGACGATCAATGTGGGGCTGGAGGGGTGGTTTTCGGACCGGGTGCGCAATGTGCTGGGCACCTCGCTTTTGGCCGCGCAAGCCTATGAAGAAGAACACAAACAGGACCTCAGCCGCGATGGGCTGGGGTTGGCCGGGTTTCTGAACACTGAACGGCAGGCCACATTTTTCATGTCCGACGCCGAAGTGCGCCAAGCCTTGGGGCGGGTACAGCCGCAGGTCGAACGCTCCCTGACCGAGGCGTTCGTGATTGACGGGCTGGGCGATATCCGGGCCCGCGGGGCGCGGTCATATGAATTTGATTACGAACGCCCGACGGCCGAAAATCTGGTCGAGGCGCGTGAGGCCGGGATCGTTATCCTGCAGGATTGGGCGAACAATGAATTCCGCGCCCTGATCCCGCTGACCGCATTCGAGGACCGGTTCTTATATGTCAGCCGGGCAGTGGACGGCGAAATTCTGTCCTTGCTGGACGATACCCAGCAAACCGTCGCCTTGTATGAACAGCTGGAAAATGACCGGGGCCGGTTGTTGTTTGAATTCGGCCTGCTGTACTTGGGCTTTGCCGTGATGCTGATACTGGCCGCGATCTGGCTGGGGTTGTGGTTTGCGGAACGGCTGTCCAAACCCGTGGGCCGATTGGTAAATGCGTCACAACGGGTGGGGTCGGGTGATCTGGATGTGCGGGTGATCGAGGAAGACGGTGATGATGAGATTGCACAATTAGGTCGCTATTTCAATCAGATGACGACCGATCTTAAGGTGCAACGAGACACTCTGATGGACAATACCCAGCAGATCGAGGAACGCCGCAGGCTGTTTGATTCCGTGCTGAGTTCAGTCAAGTCGGGGGTGGTGGGGCTGGACCCGCAGGGCCGGGTGACCTTTGCCAACCCATCGGCACGACGGCTGCTATATGTCGGGCCTGCGCAGGAAGATATGGCGCTGGACCATGCCGTGCCGGAATTCGCCCCGCTTTTCCAGCAATTACGCGCATCAGTCACGGACGGCGTGCAGGACCAAGTCAATCTGGTGCGCGGCGGTAAACAGGAAAGTCTGCTGGTCCGGATGTCGCCGCGCCGCGCTGATACCGGAGAATTAGAAGGCTATGTCGTGGCCTTTGACGATGTGACCGATCTGGTATCGGCACAGCGCATGGCCGCCTGGGGCGATGTGGCCCGCCGCATTGCGCATGAAATCAAGAACCCGCTGACCCCGATCCAATTATCCGCCGAACGGATCAAACGCAAATTCCGGGGCCGGCTGGGCGATGACGCGGCATCTTTGGACCAGTTGACCGATGTGATCGTGCGCCAGACCAATGACCTGCGCCGGATTGTCGATGAGTTTTCCAAGTTTGCCCGGATGCCCGAACCCGAACTGGTCAATCAGGATCTGGCGACAGTGTTGCGCGATGCGGTGACATTGCAGGAACCGGCCTTGATCGGGATTGCGCTGAAATCCGATATTCCACCTGGGTTGGTCATGGCTGATTTTGACGCAACGATGATTTCGCAATCGCTGACAAACCTGATTAAGAACGCCGGGGAAGCCATTGAATCTTTGCAGGAAAAAGGTGCGCCGTTAAACTTTGCGCCCGAAGTCAGGGTGGCCATGGAAATTGGTCCCACCTCTGCCCGGATCACCATTTCCGACAACGGCATCGGCCTGCCCGAGGATCGCGCGCGGCTGTTTGAACCCTATGTGACGACACGGGCCAGCGGCACCGGGCTGGGCTTGCCGATTGTCAAAAAGATTATCGAAGAACATGACGGCACATTGACGCTGGAAGATGCTGCCATTTTTGACGGCAATTCCCACGCCGGGGCGATGGCCGTGATTATTTTGCCGGTCAAACCGGTCCACCAGACAGAAACGCAAGCAGCAGAATGAGGGTTACATGGGCGATATCCTGATCACCGATGATGAACGCGACATCCGCGAACTTATCTCGGATATCTTGAAGGACGAAGGGTTTACCACGCGGCTGGCGGGAAATTCTGAACAATGCATGGCCGAAATCGCCAAAGACCTGCCCGCGCTGATGATCCTCGATATCTGGCTGAAAGACAGCAAGATGGACGGGATCGACATTCTGAAAACCGTCAAACGCGAACATCCTGATGTGCCGATTGTCATCATCTCGGGCCATGGGAATATCGAAATTGCGGTCGCCGCGATCAAACAGGGCGCTTATGATTTCATCGAAAAGCCGTTCAATATTGACCAGTTGATGGTGGTCATTCGCCGCGCGATGGAAGTGTCCCGCCTGCGGCGCGAGAATATCGAGCTGAAGCGGGGCGAGACGTTTACCGCCGAAATGCTGGGCGACAGTGCGGCGTTCCGGGCGTTGCGGGCACAATTGGACAAAGTTACCAAGTCCAACGGAAGGGTGATGCTGACGGGCGAGCCTGGATCGGGCAAGGAAGTGGCCGCCCGCTATATCCATTCAAATTCCAACCGCGCCTCGGCCCCGTTCATCACCGTCAGTTCAGCCACTGTAGAGCCGGACCGGATGGAGGATGTGTTGTTTGGCCGCGATGGCGCGGAAAAGGGTATTGAGAAGGGCCTGCTGGAGCAGGCCAATGGCGGCGTCATCTACTTTGACGAAGTGGCCGATATGCCGATTGGCACCCAGTCGAAAATCCTGCGTGTTCTCGTTGATCAGCAGTTTCAACGGGTTGGCAGCAGTGACAAGGTGCAGGTCGATCTGCGGGTTATCTCCAGCACAACCAAGGATTTGCAGGCCGCAATTGCCGCCGGAACTTTCCGGCAGGAACTGTTCCACCGCCTGAATGTCGTACCGATCCATGTGCCCAGTCTGGAGGAACGGCGCGAGGATATTCCGCTATTGGCCGAACATTTCATTGGCATTCTGAACCGCACACAGGGCCTGCCATTGCGCAAACTGGCCGAAGATGCACGCGCATTGCTACAGACCATGCTGTGGCCGGGTAATGTGCGGCAGTTGAAGAACGTCGTGGAACGCGTTCTGATCCTTGGGGAATCGTCCGGTGACATACTGGCGCGCGAATTGCCCAGCAGCGAAGAAACCACTGGCGAAGAGGGCCGCGTGGTGCTGTCTGGCGGGCTGGCTACTTTGCCGCTGCGCGAGGCGCGGGAGTTGTTCGAGCGCGAATACCTGCTAACCCAGATCAACCGCTTTGGTGGCAATATCAGCCGCACCGCATCATTTGTCGGCATGGAAAGGTCAGCCCTGCACCGCAAATTGAAATCGCTGGGGGTCGTTACCTCGTCCAAGGCCGGGGGGCGGGTGGCGTATGTTGATGAAGACTGACACCATGGGCCCGACGGGAGACCAGATATGAAAGTGATCGTCTGTGGCGCCGGCCAGGTTGGCTGGCAGATTGCGCGGCATCTGGCGGGCGAGGGCAATGATGTCACGATTATTGACAGCAATGCCGAGTTGGTCCGCCGTGCGGCCGAAACCCTCGATGTGCAGGGCGTGGCAGGCTTTGCCAGCTATCCCGATGTGCTGGACCGGGCCGGGGCGCGTGACGCGGATATGATCATTGCCGCGACCTATTCGGACGAAGTGAACATGATCGTTTGTGAGGTTGCCAATTCGGTGTTTGGGGTGCAGCGAAAAATCGCCCGGCTGCGCGCCCAAAGCTATCTGGAACCGATTTACAGCGATCTGTTTCAACGCGACCGGTTGTCGATTGACGTGGTGATCAGCCCGGAAAAAGAAGTGGCCGATGCCGCCCTGCAACGCCTCAGCGCGCCTGCCGCCTTTGATACAGAAAGCTTTCTGGATGGCCGGGCATTGCTGTTGGGCGTCGATATCGGCCCTGATTGCCCGGTGATCGATACCCCGCTACGGCAGCTGACTGACCTGTTTTCGACGCTGCGGGCGATTGTCGTGGGTATCCGTCGCGCCGGCCGGTTGTTTGCCCCTTCTGCCGACGATCAGATATTTGTCGGCGATCAGTGCTATATCTTCGCCGATACCGCCGACATGCCCCGCACGATGGAGATTTTTGGCAAGACCCATTCGAAAATCGACCGCGTGGTAATTATCGGTGGCGGCAATGTGGGTCTTGCTGTGGCCAAGGCGCTGGAAAGCAGTCCGCAAAAAATCCGGGTCAAGATGATTGAAAAAAGCCGCGCCCGGGCCGAGGTGGCCGCGGATGCGCTGACCAAAACGATCGTTTTGCATGGCGACGGCCTTGATACCGCGATATTGGACGAGGCCAGCATTGCCACGGCAGATGCCGTGCTGACCCTGACCGATGATGACAAGACCAATCTGCTGGCTGCCGTCCGGGCCAAACAGATGGGCTGTAAAATGTCGATCTGCCTGTCGAATGACCCGACATTGTTGCCGCTGGTCAGCCCGCTGGGTATTGACGCCTATCTGAACCCGCGCGCCACCACCGTCAGCTCGATCCTGCGCCATATCCGGCATGGTCGGGTGCGCGGCGTTTATTCCATCGGTGACGCCGAGGCCGAGATGATCGAGGCGCAGGTGCTGGGCACCTCGCCTTTGGCCGGGCAAAAGATCAAGGATATTGCCTTTCCGGATGGCGTTTTGGTCGGCGGTTTGATGAAGGGCGGCAAACTGGTCAAACCAACCGGCGATCTGCGGATTGACGAAGGCGATGTCATTGCCATTTTTGCCATGGCCGCCGATGTCCCCGAGGTGGAGCGGTTGTTGCAAGTTTCGGTCGAATTTTTCTGATGCTGCACGGGCTGACCAAAGCGCCATTTTTCGTGTCGTTGATGGGGATCGGGGCGGTCTGCATGTTGGTCCCAGCCCTGCATGCGCTGGCTTTTGCCGATTTCCGGACAGCCCGGATTTTCCTGTATGGCAGTATTCTGTCTGCATTTCTGACCCTGCTGATTGGGCTGGCCACAGCAAATTATGCCCCGCGCAGCGTGCCGCGCAGTCAGTTGACGACCCTGTTGGCGGCATTCAGCATTTTGCCGCTGTTGCTGGCTGTCCCGTTTTACGAAGTGGCCCGCCCGACCAGCCTGATTGATGCCTGGTTCGAGATGGTCTCAAGTTTCACCACAACCGGGGCGACCTTGTATGAAAACGCCGGGCGATTGAACCCGTCGTTGCATCTGTGGCGGGCGCTGGTGGGTTGGCTGGGCGGACTTTTGGTCTGGATCACGGCTGTCGCCG
The DNA here is from genome assembly GCA_031422295.1 of Rhodobacterales bacterium. GTDB lineage: Bacteria > Pseudomonadota > Alphaproteobacteria > Rhodobacterales > Rhodobacteraceae > JANOMH01. Next base: position 184,373 of record JANOQM010000053.1, read on the forward strand.
TTTTGGCCCCGATGAACCTGGGCGGGTTCGAAGTGCGGGCGGCCAGCGCCACGGGCGATAATTTGCGGTTGCCGCGTCACCTGACCCTTGTCACCGATCCATCCGAACGGCTGCTGCGGATCAGCGTCAAACTGGTCCCGATTTATAGCGGTCTGACAGCGTTGCTGTGGCTGGGGCTGGTCATAGCTGGCGAAGTGCCGTTCGTGGCGATCTGCCATGCGATGGCGGTCATTTCGACCTCGGGCATTTCGCCGGTGGGCGGGGTGCAGAACGCCGGGGCAGGGCTGATGGGTGAGGTTTTGATCGGGGTGTTTTTCCTGCTGGCTTTGTCGCGGCTGACCTTCAGCTTTGGCATTGACCGCACGGGGATTGGGGCGGTCTGGACCGATCCGGAATTGCGCCTTGGCCTGTCGATTGCGGGTTTTGTAACGGCGATACTGTTTTTGCGGCACTATGTTCTGCCGGAAAGCAGCGTGTTGCAGACCGGGCTGATGCCTGCCGTGCTAGCCCTGTGGGGCACGTTTTTCACGGTGCTGTCGTTTCTGACCACAACTGGCTTTGAATCCGCGCATTGGCTGGCTGCCAAAGACTGGGCTGGGTTGCAAAGCCCCGGGTTGATTCTGCTGGGGCTTGCGCTGATCGGCGGTGGCGTGGCCACAACGGCAGGCGGCGTCAAGCTGTTGCGTATTTACGCCCTGAGCAAACATGGGTTGCGCGAATTGGAACGCATTGTGCATCCGCATTCGCTGGGGGGGGCGGGGCAGGATGCGCGGCGGATCCGGCGGCAGGGGGCCTATATCGCTTGGGTGTTTTTCATGCTGTTTGCAACCAGTGTTGCCGTGGTCATGCTGGCCTTGTCATTGGTCGGATTGCAGTTTGAACCGGCCATGGTTCTGACGATTTCAGCGCTGACCACGACCGGACCACTGGCCGAGGTTGCGGGTGAAAATCCAGCGTCTTTTGCGGGCATTCCGGATGCGGCCAAAATGATCCTGGCGGCTACAATGGTGCTGGGACGGATGGAAACGCTGGCACTGGTCGCGCTTTTCAACCCCGAGTTCTGGCGATCCTGAGGCGGTTGACGTAGCGGCTTGTTTTTGGGCTGGAATCTCGGATCAGGCCACGACATACTAAGACTAACGAGGGAGGCCGATCCTGAACGGGAATGGGGCCACAAGAAAAAAAGGAAACTGAAATGGCCGCCGACAAGCAGAACCTTCAGGATGCGTTCTTGAATCATGTCCGCAAGGTCAAGGTTCCGGTAACGATTTTTCTGATCAATGGGGTAAAACTGCAGGGTGTCATTACCTGGTTTGACAACTTTTGCGTGCTGTTGCGCCGCGATGGTCAATCCCAACTGGTCTATAAAAGTGCCATTTCCACGATCATGCCCGCGCAGCCGATCAGCCTGTATGATGGCGAAGAATAGCCTTGGAGACGGATAAGCCTGCGACGCGGGCTTGGGTCATCCACCCGGATATCAAATCCGACCCAGACCGCCGCCCGTCTGAGCCTGCCCTGGCCGAGGCCCTGGCCTTGGCTGCCGCATTGCCCGACATCCAGGTGGTCGGATCAGAAAACGTCACCTTGGCCCGCATTCACCCCGGCATGCTGTTCGGGTCTGGCAAGATTGCTGAACTCAAGGCCCGGATGACCGAGGCCGAGGTGGAATTGGTGCTGGTCAACGGCCATGTCGGCCCGGTGCAGCAGCGTAATCTGGAAAAGGAATGGAAGGTCAAATTACTGGACCGGACCGGCCTGATCCTTGAGATTTTCGGCGATCGCGCCCGCACCCGCGAGGGTGTGTTGCAGGTGGAAATGGCCGCATTGTCCTATCAACGCAGCAGGCTGGTCCGGGCCTGGACCCATCTTGAACGCCAGCGCGGCGGCTTTGGTTTTGTCGGTGGCCCCGGCGAAACCCAGCAAGAGGCGGATCGGCGCGCGATTGATGACCATTTGATCCGGCTGAAAAAGCAGCTGGAAAAGGTCGCCAAAACCCGCACCCTGCACCGCGATGCCCGCGCCAAGGTGCCGTTCCCGATTGTGGCTCTTGTCGGTTATACCAACGCCGGTAAATCGACCCTGTTCAACCGCCTGACCGGGGCCGATGTGCTGGTCAAGGACATGCTGTTTGCCACATTGGACCCAACCATGCGCCGCGTTGTGCTGCCGTCAGGCGACGAAGTGATCATGTCCGACACCGTGGGGTTCATCAGCAATCTGCCGACCGAACTGGTGGCCTCATTCCGCGCGACGCTTGAGGAAGTGCTGGATGCCGACCTGATCCTGCATGTGCGCGATATCTCGCATGCCGAATCTGCCGCGCAGGCCCGGGATGTGGCCGCTATTCTGGCCAGTCTGGGTGTGGCCGAAGCTGCCCCGCTGATCGAGGTCTGGAACAAGATCGACAAGGTCGAAGGCGGGGCGCGTGAAGCGCTTGAAGTGCAGGCTGAACGTACCGACAATCTGTTTGCAGTGTCAGCCCTGACGGGTGACGGGCTTGACCGGTTATTGCAGGCTGTGGCGACCACCCTGAAAGGGGCTGTGACCCAAGAGGTTTTGCAGTTGAACTTTGCCCAAGGCAAAGCCCGTGCCTGGCTGTTTGCCGAACATCTGGTGCAAACCGAAGAGCTGACCGAAACCGGCTATGCCCTGACCATCAACTGGACTGCCCAACAAAAATCGCGGTTCGACCTGCTGTAGGCGTTTATTCCGGCGTCAACACCGTTACCCCAACCGCGCCCGCCCGCGCCAAAGCCGGGTCCAGCGACATCGGTACATATTCGCCCTGCCGCCATAATGTTCCCAGATTGTCGTAGAACCGCGACAGCGGGTGCCCGGACTGCCCGGTCGAAATGATGAACACTGACGAGTCCGGATCGGCGAAATCATAGACCCCGCGATACCCAGCGGCATGGACGTTCTGAAACGGATCCGGGCCCTCGCCCGAGGTTCGGCCCCGCAGCAGCGTATCATCGTCGCCACTGGTCGATTGGACGATATTGACGAACCAGCCCAACACAGGCGTATCGCCCAGAACCGGATGATCCTGCGTTGCCTGATGCGCGTCACCCCAGCGCAGGGATTCCAACCGGGTGCCATAACGGTCGGCCAGCCAGACAATCGCGTCATCCAGCGCCATGCGGGAGATTTCGGTGCAGGTCTCAATCGGTGCCGATTGCAGCACGTCACACCATGCCGCAGCACCGTCTGTATTGCGGAACACCCGGTCAATGAATACCGGTTCCACATGGGTAAACTCTGCGGCCAGCGGCCCCATTTCATCCTGAATCAGACGGACCTGCAGTGCCCGCATCCAGGCCGCATAAATCAGCGGCTCGGGCATGTGTTCGTTCATTTCGCCATTCCATTCGGCCAGCAATTGCAGGGCTACGTGCCGCTGCGCCTCGGGCGATCCAGTGGGGGCGGCCTCGCCGGTGAACCACAGGTCGGCCCCGACAAGTGGTAATAGCAGACGGGCGGTGGGGCTGACTGTATCCAGTTGCGCCTCGATGAAACTCTCGCGGGTATGCACTTCGCGGCGTTGCATCAGAAACTGCCAGCGGGTGATCCGTTGGGTATCGCCCCACAGAAACGACACATGGTTGGGAAACGGGCGATCTACGGTTTTGTTATTGGTATTGCCGATCAGGCCACCGACCGGATCGACAAATTCGGGGTTGTCTGCATAAGGCAGGGTACCCTGCCAGCGGTTTTCGGCGATGTAACCCAAGGTTGGCAAACGGCCCTGACTTTGATGCCCAATATTGCGGGCCGGAAAAGCGCCGATAACTTTCATCCCAATCCCGTTGCGGTCGGCCAGCATCAGATTTTGCGACGGCGCGATATAGCCTTCGGTGGCTGCGATGGCCTCGGGCACGGAATGCGCCCGCATCAGATCCATGGCGGCGGTCATTGTAGTATCGGCCGCAGACAGGGCAGTCCAACTGATCGCCGTCACCGTTCCGGGCGGGCGGATTGTGCCCAGATCATACAGTTCGGGTGGCAGCACGGGCCCGTTCACGCTCCACTGCAGCCGCAGCGTTACGGGCGGAGCGTCTTTGATCGTGACAATGCTATCGCGCGTCTCAAACGGCACCCAGGTGCTGTCCAGCCCGCGATATTCATCGGGGTTCTGCGGATTGACCTCTTCGATGAACACATCCTGATCGTCCAGATAGCTGCTGGTAATCCCCCAGCCCAGATCATTGCTGCGACCTGACAAGATGACCGGAATACCGGGGATTGTGCCGCCGATCACGCCACCAGATGACAGCTCCAGCCGGGCCAGATACCAGACCGACGGGGCAGTCAGGCCCAGATGCGGATCACTGGCCAGCAGGGTCGATCCTGTCGCAGACCGGCTGATCCCAGCCGCCCAGGCATTGGACGCGCCCGCCAGATCGCGTGGGCTGACCGGGGATAACGGGTCCGCGGGGGGTGTCGTATTTGCCAGATAGCGCGGCACGCCCGGCACAAGCGACGCATATTCCGGCAAGGCCGCAATCGCACTGCCCGGATCATCGGGCAGAATATCGCGCAAACGCGGCTCCTCCAGCATCAATGCGACGCGGGCACGTAACACCTCGTTTTCCAGATGCGACGATAATTGCAGCGCCATCAGTTTGACAATTGCAATGCTGTCAGCCGGTTGCCACGGGGCGACGGGATGGTTGAACAACCACATTTCCGGGGCACCACGGCCCAAAGCGCCTGCATTGACCTGCCCCAACCACGCATTCACCCCGGCGCTATAGGCCTCAAGTGCGGCGATGGTTTCGGCATCCTGTGCGGTAACGGATGACACGGCCAACCCATACAGGTCCAACCGGCGCAGCAGGCTGTCGATCTGAAAGGTCCGCATCCCAAATAGTTCCGACAACCGGCCCTGTGCAGTGCGGCGCAGCATGGTCATCTGCCACAGCCGGTCCTGCGCATGGGCATAACCCAAGGCAAAGAACACATCCGGGTCAGTCGCGCCAAAGATATGCGGCACATCAGCATTGTCGCGCACAATCTCGACCGGGGCGGTGATCCCGGCCACGGCCCATGTACCTTCGTAATCGGGCAGGGACCGCGACGCGAAATAGTAGATCAGCGCCAGCCCCAGTATCAACACGCCGATCAGACCAATGGCAATACGAAGCAGCCAGCGAAACACAATTGCCATGGGATTCTCGGTCATTCTAACAGTTGACGGGACGGGGTGGGCGGTTAGGTATCGCTAACCGATCTGACACCAAAGCACGAGGGGGCACGCCAATGGCAAAAGTCGCATTTCTGGGGTTGGGGGTGATGGGTTTTCCCATGGCGGGGCATCTGGTGGCCGCTGGGCATGCGGTGACGGTCTATAACCGGACGGCGGCCAAGACTGCGGCCTGGGTCGGCGCACATGGCGGGGATCGGGCAGAAACGCCCGCTGCTGCCGCTAAAGGGGCCGATTTTGTCATGGCCTGTGTCGGCAATGACAATGATCTGCGGTCGGTTTGTCTGGGCGACACAGGCGCGTTTGCGGGCATGGCCAACGGGGCGGTTTTTGTCGATCACACCACCGTCAGCGCGATTGTGACGCGCGAATTGGCCCAGATTGCGGGTGAACTGGGCCTTGGGTATATTGACGCGCCCGTATCCGGCGGGCAGGCCGGGGCCGAGACTGGCAAGCTGTCGGTGATGTGCGGCGGCGATCCGGACACTTACGCGCGGGCCGAACCGATCATTGCCGCCTATGCCCGCATCTGCCGCCGGATCGGTGATACCGGTGCCGGACAACTGGCCAAGATGGCCAATCAGATTGCGATTGCGGGCCTGATGCAGGGCCTGTCCGAAGCGTTGCATTTCGCGCAAAAGGCCGGGCTGGACGGGCGGGCCGTGGTTGAGGTGATTGCGCAGGGGGCGGCGGGCAGCTGGCAGATGGTCAACCGGCATCAGACCATGCTGGACGGTCAGTTTGAACATGGCTTTGCAGTGGACTGGATGCGCAAGGACCTCGGCATTTGTCTGGAGGCCGCCAATGAAACCGGGGCCAGTTTGCCGGTCACCGCTTTGGTCGATCAGTTCTACAAGGACGTGCAAAACATGGGCGGCGGTCGCTGGGACACGTCAGCACTGTTCAAGCGGCTGCAACGGCTGGACAATTGACCAAACCTATTTTTCCGGGATCAGCCCACGTGGACTGAACCGCAGGATCAGCAACAACAATAATCCCATCGTCAACAGCCGCATATAGGCTACTGATTCCAACAGCTTGAATTTCAGCCAACTGCCATCGGTCATGCCCATGGTGACGATATCCATGACCGACTGGCCAATGGTTTCAACCTTGATCCACAGAAAATAGACAATGAACGCACCAAGGACTGAGCCGAAGTTATTGCCCGACCCGCCGACGATGACCATGACCCAGATCAGAAAGGTAAAGCGCAGCGGCGCGTAGGTGCCGGGGGTTAGCTGCCCGTCCAGCGTAGCCATCATTGCGCCTGCGATACCGCAGACCGCCGATCCCAGGATGAAGATCTGCAAATGCCGCCCTTTGACATCTTTGCCCATCGCCTCGGCCGACACTTCATTGTCCCTTATCGCCCGCATCATCCGGCCCCATGGGGATTTCAGCGCCTTTTGGGCGAGCCAGAGCAGGATCAGCAGGACTACGGTAAACAACGCGCCATAGATCAATTTGACGGTGATCGTGGACGCTGTAATGACGTCGAAACCGAAGTATGACACCAAGTCCAAAAACCAAGGGGTGACCTGAAGATCGACCTCATAGGGCACAAACGGGGCGGGCCGGGGGATGCCGTTGACGTTTTTCACGCCGCGCGACAGCCAGTCTTCATTTTTCAAAACCGCGATAATGATCTCGGCTATGCCCAGCGTGGCAATCGCCAGATAATCGGACCGCAGGCCAAGGGCGGTCTTGCCAATGATCCAGGCGGCCCCGGCGGCCAGCAATCCGCCGACCGGCCAGGCGAGGATCACCGGCAAACCCAGCCCGCCCAGATAGCCGGTGGCGGCAGGGGTCACATCCTCGACCGCGATAACGCCTGCGTCAAAGACGAAGCGATACAGAAAGAATCCACCGACCAGCACCACCACAGTGGCGAAGGTACGCGATTGACCCTTGACCATACGGGTCTGGATCAGAATGGCAGCGGCGACCGTCGCGACCCCCATGACCAACCCCAACAACACCCGCGGGCCCCCGGCGGCCCAGGCATCGGTCGTGGGCGGCATCGAGATCAGGACCGACGCCAGCCCGCCCAGGGCCACAAACCCCATGATCCCGATATTGAACAGCCCGGCATAACCCCATTGCAGGTTGACCCCCAACGCCATGATCGCAGAGATCAGCGCCATGTTCAGGATGCCGAGGCTGGAGTTCCACGACCCCGAGAAGAACCACCAGCTGGTGGTCCCCTCGAGGATAAACAGCAGGGCGACAAAGCCTACCAGCAGGGAGGTGCGCAGATTGGTCATACAGATTGCCCCTTGAACAGGCCGGTCGGTTTGAACAGCAGCACGATGATCAGAATCGTAAAGCTGACGGCGAATTTATAATCGGTAGACAGCAACTGGATCAGGCTGTCCGGCTCCCATCCCTCAGGTGCCAGATAGCCCAGCACCTTTTTCCACGCATAGGTGACGGTGATTTCGGAAAACGCGATGACAAAGGCCCCGGCGATGGCCCCCAAGGGGTTGCCCAAGCCCCCGACGATTGCGGCGGCGAATATCGGCAGCAGCAGCTGGAAATACGTGAACGCCTTGAATGACTTGTCCAATCCGTACAGCACCCCCGCCGTGGTCGCGAGGGCCGCCACCAGCAGCCATGTCACTTGCACCACCCGGTCCGGGTTGATCCCCGACAGCAGTGCCAGATCCTCGTTATCGGAAAACGCCCGCATCGATTTGCCGGTGCGGGTCTTGTTCAGGAACCAGAACAGCAGCGCCACCGCGATACCGGCCACGATCAGCGTCAGCGCCTGAGTCGTCTTGATCGCCAGCCCTTCGGCAAGTCCGGTCATGTCCTTGAACGCTTTGGCCGAAATGACAAAGCGTTCGCCGTCCAGAAAGTCGATATCATCCACCCCAATCACAAACCGGACGATGCCGTTCATGATGAACATCACCCCAAGCGAGACCATGACCAGAATGACTGGCGCGGCTTTGACATCGCGGTAAAACTGATAAATCAGCCAATCCGTGGCCAGCAACAGCAGCCCAGTGGCGACAATCCCAAAGGGCAGCGCCAATAGGGCCGTAGGGAACACGCCTAGCGATATCCCGGCCATTTGCAGGCCCCACGTCATCCAGATCGTCATCGCTGTCCCAAAGGCCATGGTATCGCCATGCGCAAAGTTGGAAAACCGCAGGATACCGTAGATCAGGGTGACGCCAAGCGCGCCGAGGGCCAGTTGCGCCCCGTAAGCGATGCCGGGGACGATGACGAAATTGGTCAGGGCGACGATGGCGTTCAGGGTGTCCATTAGTACAAACTTCCCGTTTGGGCATCACAGGTCAGAAAACGAATTTCAGTTCGACCCGCATTTTCGGAAACATACAAAGTATGCCAAAGCATGTTTGTAATCAGTCTCTGCCGATCAAAATTGAGTAAGGATTGGATATTGCCATCCCCGTCCGACCAAACTAGCGGCGCAAATGACGACCCTACATGCGCCGTTGCAGTTACATCATCATAGCCGATCTGGTAGTCGCCCACGCCTTCGCCGTTGTCTTCGACCTCAGAAATCTTGAATGTAATTGCATGGGCGGCTCCCGAACAGGTTCCGAAACCGTCACAAACCATTGTAGTTTTGCATCTGACCTCAAACTTAGAATCTTCGGCCAACGCGCTTACAGGCATCAACAGCATCATAAAGGCGGTCCAGACTTTCATTCCCCTCACCCCCCCAAAAACGATTTGCGCACTTGCGGGTCGGCCAGCAGTTCCTTGCCTGTCCCGGTAAACGCATTCGCCCCCTGCACCAGAACATAGCCCTTGTCGGCAATCCCCAGCGCCTGGCGGGCGTTTTGTTCGACCATCAGGATGGTGATGCCCGCGCGGGCGACCTCGATGATCCGGTCGAACAGCTCGTCCATCACAATGGGCGACACGCCCGCTGTGGGTTCGTCCAGCATCAGCACTTTCGGCTGGGTAATCAGCGCCCGGCCGACGGCGACCTGTTGGCGCTGGCCGCCGGATAGTTCCCCCGCCGCCTGACGGCGTTTGTCGCGCAGGATCGGGAACAGGGTATAGACCTGATCCATCGTGGCCTTGATGTCGTCGCGGCGCAGAAACGCGCCCATTTCCAGATTTTCCTCGACCGTCATCGAGGTAAAGATGTTGCTGGTCTGCGGCACAAAGGCCATGCCTTTGGCGACGCGGGCCTGCGGGGTCAGGGCGGTGATATCCTCACCATCCAGCCGCACCGCGCCAGAGCGGAGGTTCAGCATGCCGAACACCGCCTTCATCGCCGTCGATTTGCCCGCGCCATTCGGGCCGACAATCACCGCGATCTGGCCTTTTTCAACGGCAACGGTGCAGGCGTTCAGGATGCTGGGGCCTGCGCCATAGCCGCCGGTCATCGCCTCGCCAATCAGGAACGGCTCAGCCATGTGCAGGGCCAACTTTCCAGATCCAGAAATCTACAGGGGTGGATTGTTCCGGCCCGTTCCGCACCGACGCGATACCCATGTAATACCGACGCAATACCGACAGGCTCATTGCAGATACCCTTTGTTTTTCAGTCCCGTACCCAGATAGGCCTCGATCACCGCCTCGTTCTGCATGATATCCTTGGCCGACCCCTGCGCCAGCACCCGGCCTTGCGCCATCACGATGACCGGGTCGCAAAGCCGCCCGATGAAATCCATGTCATGTTCGATGACGCAGAATGTATAGCCGCGCTCCTTGTTCAGGCGGACAATCGCGTCGCCGATGGTGTTCAGCAGGGTGCGGTTGACGCCTGCGCCGACTTCGTCCAGAAACACCACCTTGGCGTCGACCATCATGGTCCGGCCGAGTTCCAGCAGCTTTTTCTGCCCGCCGGACAGGTTCCCGGCCTTTTCAGACTTAAGATGCGAAATGGTCAGGAAATCAAGGACTTCGTCGGCTTTTTTCATCAAGACCGCCTCTTCCTGCGCAATCCTTCCGCGCCCAAACCATGCGTTCCACAGCGTTTCGCCCGACTGGTGCGCCGGCACCATCATCAGGTTTTCGCGCACCGTCATCGACGAAAATTCATGCGCAATCTGGAATGTGCGCAGCAGGCCCTTGTGGAACAATTCATGCGGCGGCAGGCCAGTGATATCCTGCCCGTCCATTTCAACGCGACCCGAAGTTGGCGGCAAACGCCCGGCAATCACATTGAACAGCGTGGTTTTGCCCGCCCCATTGGGGCCGATCAGGCCAGTGATGGACCCGGTCGCAATCGTCAGCGAGGCCCCGTCAACAGCATGAAACCCGCCGAAATGCTTGTGCATATCGTGGACCGATATCATCAGATTCTCCCCGTTGGTCCGGCGTTATCTGGATGAACTCCAGCCGCCAGTACCTTGTTCTTAAAGGACAGCCCAGACTTGCATCCGGGCTGTCCCAGTTCTAAAGGCGCGTCAGATTACCGGAAACGAACCGTGTTGATCACGCCGTCCATGATCTCGATCTCACGGTAGTTGCCGGCACTTTCGCCGCCACCGATCAGTTCCACAGCGGTCGCGCCGACATAGTCGATATCGGTGCCCGCAGCGACGAGTTCGAGGGCTTTGGCAAGCTCACCGGGGAAGATCTCTTCGCCCGGACCATTGGCCAGATCCATGATTTTCGGGCCGAAATCAGCCGAAGCCGCAGACCCAGCGGCCGCCATCGCCAGCATGATCAGCGCCGCGGCGTCATAGGATTCAGGCGCAAAGGCCGAGGTGCCATCGAAACCAGCAGCTGTTGCCATACCTTGGAACAGTTCGGCACCTGCCGAATCCGTGCCCGGATATTGCCCGAACGACCCGTTCAGAGCGGCACCGAGATCGTCAACCAACTGCTGACCGACCATGCCATCGGGCAGCACGAACGTGTCAAATGCACCGGAATCGACCGAGGCCTGTATGATGCCCTTGCCGCCCTGATCGGTATAACCGGCCACAACCAGCACTTCACCACCAGCGGCGGCCAACACGGCAACTTCGGAACTATAGTCGGCTTTGCCATCTTCATGCGCTGCATTGACGGTGATGGTGCCGCCCGCTTCGGTATAGGCCGCTGCAAATGCTTCGGCCAAACCCTTGCCATAGTCATTGTTGGTATAGGTCAGTGCGACTGACATGATGCCCTTGTCCATCAGCACTTGCGTCATCACCACACCCTGACGGGCATCCGACGGAGCGGTGCGGAAAAACAGGCCGTTATCTTCGGCGGTGGACAGACCCGGCGAAGTGGCAGACGGCGACACCATCACAATCCCGTTCGGGATCGCTACATTGCTCAGGATAGCGCCGGTCACACCCGAACAATCCGCTCCCATGATTGCGGCCACCCGGTCCGAGGTTACCAGACGTTCCGCAGCAGCGGACGCCGCAGCGGCATCGACACAGGTCGAATCCGCGCGCACCGCAGTCACGGTCACGCCGCCACCCAACAAGGTTCCGGCAGCGTTGACTTCGGCAATCGCCATTTCAGCGCCCAGTGCCATGTTCGGGGTGATCGATTCCAGCGGGCCGGTAAAGCCCAGAATGATCCCGATCTTCACTTCGGTCGCGTGGCTTTCGGCAAAGGCCGCGCCCGCAACAACGCAAGAGGCCACAGAGGCCAGCAGCAGTTTTTTCATTGTCGTCTCCCTATCGGACTTAAATATCCTGTCGGGTAAGCTACTGGGGACAAATTGAAAAGAAAAGCCGGAACGCGGGGGTAATTGGACTGGATTTTTGCGGAATTCAGGAAAGAACCCCGGCGCAAAGCAAAGCGCTACACGGTATGGTTGCAGGGTCGGGCCTAGGGTGGGGGCAACCCACGCTGAACAGGCGGGTGTGGGTTGCACCCACCCTACATCAGATTGACAACCTTGCCGCCTGCGATCCGCGCTCGCGGTAGGGCGTGGTGTTATAGTGCGACCGGTAGCATTTCGAAAAATGCGACGGCGACGCAAAACCGCAGGCCAGCGCCACGTTGATCACGCTCATATCCGTCTGCATCAGCAGGTTGCGGGCCTTTTGCAGGCGCAGTTCCATATAGTAGCGCTTGGGCGAGCGGTTCAGGTAGCGGCGGAACAGTCGTTCCAACTGCCGGGTGGACATGCCGACATCGCGGGCAAGGGTTGCGGGGCTGATCGGTTCCTCGATCGCGGTTTCCATGATCTGGATGACGCGGGACAGTTTGGGGTGGCGCACACCGATCCGGGTCGGGATCGACAGGCGCTGGGTGTCCTGATCGGTGCGGATCGATGAATAGATCAACTGGTCGGCCACAGCATTGGCCAGATCTTCGCCATGATCATCGGCGATGATTTTCAGCATCAGATCAATCGACGCGGTGCCGCCCGCAGTGGTGATCCGGTTGCCGTCGATCACAAAGATCGACTTGGTCAGGGTCACATCCTCAAACTCTTCGGCGAAACTATCCTGATTTTCCCAATGGATCGTGGCCTTTTTCCCGTCCAGTAATCCGGCCTTGGCCAAAGTATAGCCCGCGGTGCAAAGCCCACCCATCGTCACGCCGCGCCGGGCCTCGCGGCGCAGCCAGTTCAGCATTTTCTTGGTGGTCGCGGCCTGCACGTCAATGCCGCCGCACACCAGCACAGTGTCGTCGCGGTTTAGCTCGGACAGATCGGAATGCAGTTTGGTTTCAATCCCGTTGGAACAGGCAATGGTCTGCCCGCCTTCGCCGACAAGGTCCCATGTATACAGCGGCTTGCCCGCCATCCGGTTGGCGATCCGCAGACTTTCCACAGCGCAGGCGAAACACAGCATGGTAAAGTTATTCAACAGGACAAAGACAAAGCGGCGTTGTTTCGCCTTTGTGGTGGCGAGGTCAACGGTTTGTGGCTGGATATTCATGGCTACACCTAACGGCATGTCGTGACGCGCCCGCCCGACGGCATATCCCAATCAGGTTTGCCCGGCGGCTTCAAGAGCAATCAAATGCGGCAGCATATGTCGCTGCAAGATTATGGCAGGTTCGTTAACTGCCGCTTTTGGCCTTGGCCTTGCCAGCCAGTCAGGCATATAAGAATGCGCGATATTGCAAAACCGACCAGACCCTGACGCGGAGCGAAAAAATGAGCGAGTGGCACAAATCTGACTGGCGCAAACTGCCCCGGGTCCAGATGCCCGATTATACGGATGCGGTGAAGTTAAAGGCTGTTGAGGCCAAACTTGCCAGCTATCCGCCGCTGGTTTTCGCGGGCGAGGCACGGCGGTTGAAGACGCTTTTGGGCAAAGTCAGCCGGGGCGAGGCGTTCCTGTTGCAGGGCGGCGATTGCGCCGAGGCATTCAGCCAATTCAGCGCCGATAATATCCGTGACACATTCAAGGTCATGCTGCAAATGGCCATGGTCCTGACTTACGGGGCCAAAGTACCGGTGATCAAGGTGGGCCGGATGGCGGGGCAGTTTGCCAAGCCGCGTTCGACCCCCACGGAAACAATCAGCGGGCAGGAATTGCCCAGTTACCGCGGCGATATCATCAACGGCTTTGAGTTCACGCCCGATGCGCGGATTCCTGACCCCGAGCGGATGTTGCAAGCCTATCTGCAGGCGGCGGCGACGTTGAACCTGCTGCGCGCGTTTTCGACCGGCGGCTATGCCGATGTGCACAAGGTCCACGCTTGGACCCTGGGCTTTACCGGCGCACCCGAGGCCGAGAAATACCGCGAACTGGCGAACCGTATCAGCGACACGCTGGATTTCATGGAGGCTGCGGGCATTCGTTCAGAGGCCGAACACACCCTGCAAACCGTCGAATTCTACACGTCGCACGAGTCGCTGTTGCTGGAATACGAAGAGGCGCTGACCCGGGTGGATTCCACGTCCGGCCAATGGCTGGCGGGGTCCGGCCATATGATCTGGATCGGCGACCGGACCCGCGCGCCGGACGGGGCCCATGTCGAATATGCCCGTGGCGTGCAAAACCCGATTGGCCTGAAATGCGGGCCGACGATGACATCGGGGCATCTGAAGGCCCTGATGGCCAAGCTGAACCCGAAAAACGAGGCCGGTCGGTTGACTCTGATTTCGCGGTTTGGCGCGGGGGCTGTGACCGAACACCTGCCGCGACTGATCAAGGCGGTCAAGGAAGAGGGCGCCAATGTTGTCTGGGTCTGTGACCCAATGCATGGCAATACGATCAAATCCTCGTCCGGCTACAAAACCCGGCCGTTCGATTCGGTGATGCGCGAGGTCCGCGAATTTTTTTCGGTGCATAATGCCGAGGCCACAATCCCCGGCGGCGTGCATTTCGAGATGACCGGGCAGGACGTGACCGAATGCACCGGCGGTGTCCGGGCTGTCACGGACGAGGATCTGTCCAGCCGTTACCACACCGCCTGCGACCCGCGCCTGAATGCCAGCCAATCATTGGAACTGGCGTTTCTGGTGGCCGAGGAATTGTCGGCGCGGCGGGTTCAGATGCGGCAGGCCGAAGCCTCCTAGCCGTTATTGACGACTAACCGCAGGGCTGGCCGCATGGCCTCCGGCCTTTTTTCTGCAAATTGCGCCCCAACCCGCCCCCCGGCCTGAATCGCGATTGGCATAGCCTGCCTGAATGGTTCGGGCAGCATTTCGCAGCGCAGTGCCTCGCCCTGCGGAATGTCAAACCGGCGCGGGGCGCGGCCAATCATCCCATCGGTCAGGATCGCGCCCAAAGCGCGGGATACGGTCCCATCCGGGCCCAGCAGTGGCAGCAGCAGCATTTTGCCCGTCAGGCGCGGGCGGCCCAGAGACCGGACCGACATCAGGGGTAGTTCGACCAGCGCGGGCCGGGAAAACACGGTTTCGGTATGTTCCATCACCATGTCACGGGCGTCAGCCGTAAAAAATGCTGTCAGCGGCATGCCACGTGCATCCATGCCGACAAAACTGGACAGTTTCTGGCCGGCGACGCGCAGACGACCTACGCCGGGGGCAACACGGTCCAGAATAAAAGAATAGGGCAGGGCGCTGTCGATGCGTACCGGGTCGACATCGGACCGCACAGGAATGCGCCGCGCGCCGCGCAGATCGCGCCAATATTGCTCCAGCTCCTCCAGAACCGTGCGGCCTTGCACAGGATGATGTTGGGATAGCTGGACCGGTGCGTCACCATCGTTAAATCCGGTGTCATCAAAGCGGGTCATCGGGGCATCCTTCAACCGAGTCGTGTTTAACCTGCCCTTAACCTAACCCGGTTATCTCAAATTTTCACTTTACAAAGTGTTAACGGGTTAACCGGCGGTCATCTGACCTGCCCAACCCCTTGCATGCCGTATGCAGTTTGCCTTAGCTGCACCAGCCAATGCAAAGGGAATGCGCCGTGATCCAGTCTATGACGGCCTATGCCAGCCTGTCGGGCACCCTTGCCACTGCCAACTGGGCTTGGGAAATGCGCGGCGTCAACGCGCGTGGGCTGGATCTAAAGCTGCGCCTGCCCGATGGTTTAACGGCGCTGGAATCTGCGGTACGCGCGGCCCTTGGGTCAAAACTTGGCCGGGGCAGTATCACGCTGAACCTGAAACTGACCCGTTTGGATGCAACGCAGGCGCTGCAACTGGATGCGGCCCAGTTGGACCGGGTTTTGCACGCGCTGGAGGAAGTGCAACAGCGGGCCTTTGCGATTGGGGTCACTTTGGCACAGGCCACCGCCGCCGATGTGCTGAACCAGCGCGGCGTGATCTTGCAAAGTGCTGTGGCCGAGGCGGATGATGCGCCGCTGATCGCCATCCTTATCGCCGAAGTGGCCGGTTTGCTGGATGGGTTTTGCGCCATGCGACGCCACGAAGGGGCGGCTTTGCAAACTGTCATTGCCGCGCAACTGGACC
This sequence comes from Rhodobacterales bacterium, assembly GCA_031422295.1. Lineage (GTDB taxonomy): Bacteria > Pseudomonadota > Alphaproteobacteria > Rhodobacterales > Rhodobacteraceae > JANOMH01. The sequence continues at coordinate 200,364 of JANOQM010000053.1, forward strand.
GGATCGGGGTGCTTTGCGGCGATGCGGCCTTAGCTGCTGACGCCCGCCGCGCCGAGACCCGCGCCGCCCTGACCACCGCCCTGCGCCGTGTGGCCGATGATGTCGGGCCGCTGGATGAGGCGCGTCTATTACAGGAATTGGCGCTGTTGGCGATCAAGACGGATATCACCGAAGAAATCGACCGATTGGGCGCGCATGTCGCCGCCGCCCGCACCCTGCTGACCGACCCGGCCCCGGCGGGACGCAAGCTGGATTTTCTGGCGCAGGAATTCAACCGCGAGGCCAATACCCTGTGTTCCAAGTCGCAATCTGCCGATCTCACCCGGATCGGCCTTGACCTGAAGGCCACCATTGAACAGATGCGCGAACAGATTCAGAATGTGGAATAAGCGATGATACGCCGAGGGCTACTGATCATCCTGTCCTCGCCCTCGGGTGCCGGAAAATCGACGCTGGCCAAACGGTTGCGCGACTGGGATCCGTCGATCCGGTTTTCGGTGTCCGCCACAACCCGCGCCCCCCGCGCAGGCGAACAAGACGGGCGCGAGTATTTTTTCCGCAGTCCCGATGCATTTGACGCCATGGTGCAAAACAGCGAAATGCTGGAACATGCGCAGGTGTTTGGCAACCGTTACGGCAGCCCCGCCGCCCCGGTGCAGGCCGCGATGGAGGCGGGGGCCGACACGCTGTTTGACATTGACTGGCAGGGCGGCCAGCAAATTCGCAATTCGGCCTTGGGCAAGGATGTGGTGTCGATTTTCATCCTGCCACCATCAATGAAAGAGCTTGAACGCCGCCTGACCGACCGCGGGCAAGATAGCGCTGGGGTCATTGCTGAACGGATGGACAAAAGCCTGTCCGAGGTCAGCCATTGGGCCGAATATGACTATGTGCTGGTCAACCGCCACGTGGATGCCTGCGAGGCTGAATTGCGCATGATCCTGACTGCCGAGCGGTTGAAACGTGACCGCCAGCCATGGCTGAACGATTTCGTGCGCGGACTGAACGCGGAGTACGAGTAATGATCTATGCTCTGGATGGAATGACCCCCGAGATTGACCCGGATGCGTGGCTCGCCCCCGGCTGTCATGTGATGGGTAAGGTCCGGATGGCCGCCGGGGCCTCGGTCTGGTTTGGCGCGGTTTTGCGCGGTGACAATGAACTGATTGATCTGGGTCCGGGCACGAATATTCAGGAAAACAGCGTGTTGCACACCGATATGGGCTATCCTCTGACCATTGGGGCAGGCTGCACCATTGGGCACAAGGCCATGTTGCATGGCTGCACCATTGGCGACAATACCCTGATCGGCATGGGGGCCACAGTGCTGAATGGCGCGGTGATAGGGCGCGATTGCCTGATCGGGGCAGGGGCGCTGGTGACCGAAGGCAAGGTTATTCCCGACGGCAGTCTGGTGATGGGCGTGCCGGGTCGGGTGGTGCGCTCGATGGATGCAGACGCGATTGCCCGGCTGCGCGCTTCGGCCACCAATTATCAAAATAATGCCCTGCGGTTTCGCGCGGGCCTGCAGGAGATTTAAGATGCTGCCCCCCAGTTCCATAGTCCCCAAGTCAATTGTGAGGCGTACTGACTGGCCGCAATCCACCTCGCGCCCGGTGGTCACGCCGTTGCAACCATCGGTGGTCTATGCGTCAGCCGATCCGGATGCGTTGGACGCGCAATACAGCGGTGGCACTGGCTATACCTATGCCCGCGAGGGGCACCCGAATGCCGATGTGCTGGCCGCCAAGATCGACATGCTGGAAGGGGCCAGCCGGGGGATTATCACCGGATCGGGGATGAGCGCTATTTCGGCGGTGTTTCTGGGCTGCCTGAAAAGCGGCGACCATGTGCTTGGCGCGGATCAATTATATGGCCGGACCTTGCGGTTGATGACGCAGGATTTGCCGCGGTTTGGAATTGAGACATCATTAGCGGACCCGACGGATGTGGCGGCGATGCGGGCGGCGGTCCGGCCCAATACCCGGATGATCCTGGTCGAAGTGATTTCCAACCCGACGATCCGGGTGGCCGATATGGTGGGGATCGCTGCACTGGCGCAGGAAATCGGGGCACTGCTGGTGGTGGATAATACCTTCACCACGCCGCGCCTGTACCGGCCATTGGACCATGGTGCGGATATTGTCATTCATTCGGTGACCAAACTATTGGCTGGTCATTCGGATGCAACCCTCGGCTATGTCGCGGCGCGGGACATGGCGGTGCGGGATGCGGTCAATATGGCCAATGTCACATGGGGGCTGACGCCCAGCCCATGGGATTGCTGGATGGCTGAGCGTGGCCTGCACAGTTTTGATCTGCGGTTTGACAAGGCCCAAAGCACGGCGGCACAGCTGGCCGATGCGCTGGCCACATGTCCGGGGGTCAAGCGGGTGATTTACCCGACCCGTCCCGACCATCCTGACCATAATCAGGCCATGGCGCTGTTGGGCGGGCAGGGCGGCAATATGCTCAGTTTCGAGCTAACGGGGGGGCGGGCCGCGGCCAATATATTCACAAGGGCCGCCCCCGACATCGCTTTCGCGCCGACATTGGGCGATGTGGGCACCACTTTGTCGCATCCGGCGTCCTCGTCGCACCGGGGTCTGACACCGGACGGACGCGCCGCATTGGGCATCAGCGAGGGGTTTTTTCGCGTCTCGGTCGGAATCGAAGATGCAGATTTGTTGATCGCCGAGATGACAACAGCCGCGCGTGCCACGGTTTAACGCGGCTTGAAGGCAGAATTGTCCAGATCAAACAGATCGAAATCAAGGCCCGGTGCGGCCAATCGCACCTCGCGCAATACTGCCGCCGGGTTGGGCAACCCGGTGGTCAATGCCCGATATCTGCCTGTATAGGCGTAGTCAGACAGCAGGCGTGCAAGGTCGACCGCGTCATATTCATCCCCCACGAGGGCAGACAAGACCAGATCAGGGGCATGAAAACGCAAAAAATCCAGACTGACATCAGAATAGCTGCTGAACAAGAAACCGGCCAGGCGCGGCACCTCTTTGCCTTCCTGACGCCACCGGGTCAGATTGCCGACGACAAGAATTATCAGCGCTTGCGCCTGCTCTCGATGAACGGGATCAAAATGTTCCCCCAAGTGCGATCCTTTCGGCCTCTACTAGTAAATTAGTTTGTTGACCGCGAATAACAAGCTGGAACGTAACAACCACCGTTACAATTATAGGTTGAAATGCAGAAAAGTGAAATGCCGACATCACCATTGCCGGCGGTCCACTTATCAAGGCTGCAATTTTGCCATATCGTAACCATATGATACCCCAGTCACTTGTTGCCGCGATGGCGGCTTTGCCCATACCAGTCATGCTGATAGGTCCGACCGAACGGATTGAAATCGTCAATCAGCCCGCCAAGCGGCTGTTTGGCACCGACGGAACCGGGCGGCATTATATCACGGCGCTGCGCCAGCCGTCGGTGCTGGATGCAGTCGAACAGACCCTGCGTGACGGGGTGTCGCGCCAAAGCCGGTATCTCGCCACTGAAAACGCCCGTGACACCACGTGGAAAGTCAGCGTTGCAGCCGTTCCTTTGGAAAATGCGACCTATGCTTTGCTCAGTTTCGAAGATGTCTCGGCGGTCGAAGAAGCTGGGCAGATGCGCCGCGATTTTGTGGCCAATGTCAGCCACGAATTGCGCACTCCGCTGACCGCATTGTTGGGGTTTGTTGAAACTCTGAAAGGTGCCGCCCGCGATGATCCCGAGGCGCGGGCCAGGTTTCTGGACATTATGGACCGCGAGGCGGGACGTATGGCAAGGCTGGTCGCGGATTTGCTTTCGCTGAGCCGGGTAGAGGAAGAAGAGCGGCATCGCCCGATGAACGACGTCGAACTTTGCGCTCTGATCGCAGGTGTTGCAGCAACTTTTGAACCCGTAGCGGCCCGGAGCGGCGCGACGTTGAACCTGACCCTGCCTGCAAGCCCGCTTGTGGTGCCGGGCGATCCGGGGCAGTTGCGGCAGGTCGTGACCAATCTGATTGAAAACGCGATTAAATACGGCCGGACAGGATCGTCCGTCGACATCAGCGTGACTCAGGTCGCTGATGATCCAACTTTGCGCAGCGATGCGGTCCGAATAACCGTGACCGATCATGGCGAAGGCATTGCCCCGCATCATCTGCCGCGATTGACCGAACGGTTTTACCGTGTTGACGCGCACAGATCGCGCGAAGTGGGCGGAACTGGTCTGGGGTTGGCGATTGTCAAACATATTGTCAGCAGACACCGGGGCAGGTTGCGGATCGAAAGCAAACTGGGGCAGGGCAGCACTTTTACCGTCGTCCTGCCGATCCATTAGATGCTTTGAAAGACAAATAATGGACAAATAATGGCAAAAATAAGGCCTCAAAATTGTAACGATTTGTTCATTGTCACAATACTTTTACAAAAACGTCACAAAAGGTTGGGCCACGGGCCCTAGCAAGCAGTTAGCGGAACCCCGGCTCGCGGGGCGCCCGATATGTGACGAACAGGAGCATTCCATGTCATTTCTGAAATTGACCGCCTCAACACTGGCGATCGCTGCCGTTTCGGCAACTGCTGCCGCCGCGCGTGACAATCTGCAAATCGCAGGCTCGTCCACCGTGCTGCCCTATGCCTCAATCGTGGCAGAAGCCTTTGGTGAAAATTTTGACTTTCCGACCCCTGTTGTTGAAGGCGGCGGATCGTCCGCTGGTCTGGCCCGTTTCTGTGAAGGCGTCGGCGAAAACCAGATCGATATTGCCAATTCCTCGCGTCCGATGAAAGACGGCGAGATTGAAGCCTGCGCTGCCGCCGGTGTGACCGACATTATCGAAGTGCGCATCGGGTACGATGGTATTGTGTTTGCATCTGACATCGCCGGTGCGCCCTTTGCCTTTACCGCTGCTGACTGGTTCAACGCGCTTGCCGCCAATGTTGTCGTTGATGGCGCGGTCGTGCCGAACCCTTACACCACTTGGGATCAAGTAAACCCGGCGTTACCGGCCCAGCCGATCTTGGCCTTCATTCCGGGCACCAAGCACGGCACCCGTGAAGTGTTCGAAGTGCAGGTTTTGGAAGCTGGCTGCGAAAACTCCGGCGCGTTGGAAGTGATGACCGCCGCCATGGGCGAAGATGCCGCTGGCGAGGCTTGCATTGCGGTCCGTACCGATGGCATCTCGACCGACATCGATGGTGATTATACCGAAACACTGGCCCGTATCGCGGCCAACCCGCAAGGCGTGGGTGTGTTTGGTCTGGCCTTCTACGAAAACAACACTGACAAGCTACAAGTCGGCACAATGGAAGGCATCGTGCCGACTGTTGAATCGATCTCGTCCGCTGAATACCCGGTGTCGCGTCCGCTGTTTTTCTACGTCAAAGCCGCGCATATCGGCGTGATCCCCGGCCTGCAGGAATTTGCGGATTTCTTTGTGTCCAACGACATTGCTGGTCCGGCTGGCCCCTTGGCCCAATACGGTCTGGTGTCCGATCCGGCCCTTGCTGACACGCAGGCTGCTGTCGCCGCCGGCACCTTGATGAACGCGATGTAATATCGCTGCTGGCTCGGGGGTGGCAGATCCTGCCGCCCCCGGTTTCGTTCATTTTTGACTTTGCGACCAGGAATAAACATGCCCGTCTTTTGGTTGATCCTTCTTGTTGCGGCGATTTCTGGTGCAGGCTTTTTCATTGGGCGCGCCCGGGCCATGACTTCGGCCGCTGGCAGCATCCGCAACCTGCATTCATTGCCGTCTTATTACGGTTGGCACGTGGCGATGCTGGCTTTCGTTCCGGCAATGCTGGCGATGATCGTCTGGCTGGTTGTCCAACCATTAGTAATCAACGCCGCAGTGGCCCCCATCGCTGCAGGCAATGCCACCCCGTCAGCCGGTGAACTTGACTTGCTGATGAGCGATGTGCGCCGTGTGGCGTCTGGTCTGGACACCGCCGTCGCCGAAGGGGCGATGACTGCCGAAGATGCGGGCCGGTTGCGTACGGAATTGACCGATGTGCGCCAGCGTCTGGGTGATGTCGGCGTGGCCATCGGGTCGGACATTACCCCAGCCACATTGCAAGCCGCGCAGGCGTATCGCGTATTGTCCGCGCGCGGATCATGGATGTTGACCGCACTTGTCGCAGTCCTCGCCATCGCCGGGGCGGCTTATGCAATCGCTCGCACGACCCGTGATTTCCGGGCGCGCAATGTGGTCGAGATTGGCATACGCAGCTTATTGATCGGCTCGGCCCTTGTCGCCATTCTGACAACTGTCGGCATTGTCATGGCGCTGATCTTCAACACCGTTACCTTCTTTAATCTGTATTCAGCCGCCGGGTTCTATTTCGGCACCGTCTGGTCGCCCAGCTTTGGCGGCGGGTCATCGCTTGGCATTCTGCCGCTGATCTGGGGCACGCTGTATATCTCGGTCATCGCCCTGGCGGTTGCTGTGCCGGTCGGCATCTTTTCGGCAATCTATCTGGCGGAATATGCCAGCCCAACGGTGCGGTCCTTTGCCAAACCCATGCTCGAAGTTTTGGCTGGAATTCCCACCATCGTTTACGGCCTGTTTGCGCTGCTGACCATCGGGCCGTCGCTGGTTGCGGTGTTCGGCGAGGGTGGCTTTCTGGGTGTGAACTGGATGCAGGGCGGGACGGCGGTGATAACCGCCGGTCTGGTCATGGGGATCATGTTGATCCCTTATGTATCCTCATTATCGGATGATATTATCAATGCTGTGCCGCAATCGATGCGGGACGGGTCGCTGGGCCTTGGGGCCACGAAATCCGAAACCATTCGCATGGTCGTGATCCCGGCGGCTTTGCCCGGGATTGTCGGCGCGGTTCTGCTGGCCGCGTCGCGGGCGATTGGCGAGACGATGATTGTGGTCATGGGGGCAGGGGCCGCCGCACGGCTTTCACTGAACCCGTTTGACGCAATGACCACGATCACCGCCAAAATTGTCAGCCAGCTGACCGGCGACGCTGACTTTTCGTCGCCCGAGGCGCTGGTCGCTTTTGCGCTGGCGATGACGTTGTTTGTCATCACCCTTTTGCTGAACATCCTCGCCCTGACCATTGTGCGTAAATACCGGGAGCAATACGATTGACCGACGCTGCTGCAACCAATTCCGGACACGCTCCGGGTGCTTCGCTGATCACGCTGGATGACCGGACCCGGCGGCGCAACGCTGCTGAAAAGCGGTTTCAGGCGTATGGCATCGCCGCACTCGCGGTCGGTTTGGTGTTTCTGGCGGCCCTGCTGTATTCGATCATCAGCAATGGCACGGGTGCCTTCAGCCAGACTTTTGTGACGCTGGACGTGACGCTGTCCGCCGATGTGCTGGACCCCACAGGCAATCGCAATCCGGATGATATCGCAGCGGTCACGACCTTTGGCTATGCCCCGCTGATCGAGGCGGCGCTGGTCCAGAAAATGACCGATGCAGGTGTGACCTCGGAAATTGCCGCCGATGAGCTGGAACAGATCCTGTCATCCGGGGCTGCCGCCCAGTTGCGCAGCTTTGTCGCCGCGAACCCCGACCAGATTGGCGAGACGGTCAATTTCAGCTTTCTGGCCTCGTCCCGCGTCGATGGTTACCTCAAGGGCCGGGTGACCCGCGAAAGTCTGGCCAATGACAGCAATCTGTCACCCGCGCATCTGGACATCGTTGATCAGTTGCAGGCCGGGGGCACGGTCGCCAAATCGTTCAACATGGCGTTTATCACCGGGGCTGACGCATCCGAATCGCGCCCCGAACAGGCCGGGATTGGCGTGTCGATGATTGGTTCGTTTTTCATGATGTTGGTGGTTTTGTGTCTTGCCTTGCCAATCGGCGTGGCCGCCTCGATTTATCTTGAGGAATTCGCGCCTACCAACCGCTGGACTGATCTGATCGAGGTGAATATCTCGAACCTTGCGGCCGTTCCGTCGATTGTATTTGGTATTCTCGGGCTTGCCGTGTTCATCCAGTTTGCGCATCTGCCGCAATCAGCCCCGTTGGTCGGCGGGCTGGTGCTGACGCTGATGACATTGCCGACGATCATCATTTCGACCCGCGCCAGCCTGAAATCGGTGCCACCGTCAATCCGGGATGCCGCATTGGGGGTAGGGGCATCGAAAATGCAGGCGGTGTTCCATCATGTTCTGCCGCTGGCGATGCCCGGCATCCTGACCGGAACGATCATCGGTCTGGCACATGCCTTGGGCGAAACAGCACCTTTGTTGCTGATCGGGATGGTCGGATTTGTGGCATCGAACCCGCCCGATGGGTTTATTGACGGCTTTGTGTCGCCAAATTCCGCGATGCCCGCCCAGATTTACGAATGGGCGAAACGCGCTGATCCTGCGTTTTACGAACGGGCCTGGGGCGGGATCATCGTGCTTTTGGTATTTCTGATGGCGATGAACATCGTGGCCATCATTTTGCGCCGCCGCTTTGAACGCCGCTGGTAAGGGGTTAGACCATGAACGATATGCGATTGATTGAAAGAGCCGTGGCCATGAACGAGACGAAAATATCTGCCCGGAACGTGCAGGTCTATTATGGGGCGACCCATGCGATCAAAGACGTGAATGTCGAGATTGCAGACAAGACGGTGACGGCGTTCATCGGCCCGTCAGGCTGTGGCAAATCCACGTTTCTGCGCTGTCTGAACCGGATGAATGATACGATTTCGGTCTGCCGGGTCGAAGGTGACATCCGAATCGACGGGCAGGATATCTATGACAAACGGGTTGATCCGGTACAGTTGCGCGCCAAGGTGGGCATGGTGTTCCAGAAACCCAACCCTTTCCCCAAATCGATTTATGACAATGTAGCCTATGGTCCGCGTATCCACGGTCTGGCGCAGACCAAGGCCGATCTGGATGAAATCGTCGAAAAATCTTTGCGCCGTGCTGCGTTGTGGACCGAGGCCAAGGACCGGCTGCAATCACCCGGCACCGGCCTGTCCGGTGGGCAACAGCAACGCCTGTGTATCGCCCGCGCCGTGGCAACCGAGCCCGAGGTGCTGTTGATGGACGAACCCTGTTCGGCGCTGGACCCCATTGCAACCGCGCAGGTCGAAGAATTGATCGACGAACTCCGCGCGTCGTTCTCGGTCGTCATCGTGACCCATTCGATGCAGCAGGCCGCCCGCGTCAGCCAGAAAACCGCGTTCTTTCACCTGGGCAACCTCGTCGAATACGGTGAAACCGGCAAGATTTTCACCAACCCCGAAGATCCCCGGACCGAAAGCTATATCTCGGGTCGGATCGGGTGAAGGAGATGACCATGAACGAACAACATATCGCATCCGCCTATGACCGTGATCTTGAAGCCATTCAGGCGATGATCATCAAAATGGGTGGCCTGGTCGAAGAGGCCATTCTGGACGGGTCAAAATCGCTGGAAACCCGCGATACCGAGCTGGCCGAAAAGGTCCGGGCAGGGGACCAGGCGGTCGATGATCTGGAAGAGCGGATTAACGACGAATCCGCCCGGACTATTGCCCTGCGTGCGCCGGTATCCAAGGATTTGCGCATCATCCTGTCGGTCCTGCGGCTTGCCGCTAGCCTTGAACGGGTCGGCGATTATGCCAAGAATATTGCCAAACGCACCAGCGTTCTGGCCGAATTGCGCACCATTCCCGGCACGGACGCCACATTGCGCCGGATGGCCCGGGCGGTCCAAATCATGCTCAAAGATACGCTGGACGCCTTCATTGCCCGCGATGCTGACCGGGCGGCTGCAGTGATCCTGCGCGACGAAGATGTGGATCAGATGTATAATACATTGTTTCGGGAATTGCTGACCCATATGATGGAAGACCCACGCAATATCACCGCTTGTATGCACCTGCATTTCATCGCCAAAAACGTCGAACGGATGGGCGATCTGGTGACCAATATGGCCGAACAGGTGGTGTATCTGACAACCGGGACAAAGCCTGCAGATAACCGGCCCAAGGGCGATCGTACATCTTATGTCACATCGGCCGAGTAGCGATGATGCGCATCAGTCAACCCCTTGTTCTAATAGTCGAAGATGAGCCATCACAGCGCGAGGTCCTAAGCTATAATCTGCAGGCCGAAGGCTACCGCATTGCCTTGGCCGAAAATGGCGAAGAGGCGCTGCTGCTGGTTGACGAAGAACTGCCCGATGTCATCGTGCTGGACTGGATGCTGCCGTCGGTATCCGGCATCGAGGTGTGCCGCCAGCTGAAAACCCGCGCCGACACCCGCGCCATCCCGATCATCATGATCTCGGCCCGGTCAGAAGAGGTTGACCGGGTGCGCGGGCTGGAAACCGGGGCTGATGATTACATGGTCAAACCCTATTCGGTCAGCGAATTGCTGGCGCGGGTCCGCACCCAGTTACGCCGGGTCCGGCCTGCGACCATGGGGCAGGTGCTGGCCTATGAGGATATCACGCTGGACAGCGAAACCCACCGGGTCAGCCGCGGCCAGTCGCAGTTGAAACTCGGTCCAACTGAATTTCGGCTGCTGTCCACATTCATGGAAAAACCCGGTCGGGTCTGGAGCCGCGAACAACTGCTGGACCGGGTCTGGGGCCGCGATATCTATGTCGATACCCGCACTGTGGATGTCCATGTCGGGCGGCTGCGCAAGGTTCTGACGCAGAACGGTGGTGATGACCCTTTGCGCACAGTACGCGGATCAGGCTACGCGCTGGGGTAAGCCTCTGCTGGAATCGCACCCGTAGCCCATGCCGTAAATCGCATAATAAGTATTATGTAACTTTTAGCCGGAACCAAAAAGGAACAGGACGGAACCATCCTACGTTCAGCCTGTGAAAATCAGTTTGTTCAATGCATCAGGGATGATAAACGATTTTTCATCATGACATTGTCCCTGCTTATCCTGAACGGCCCTAACCTGAACCTGCTGGGCACGCGCCAGCCCGAGGTTTACGGGCGCACGACCTTGGCTGATATCGCGGTGCTGTGCCGCGCCAAAGCTGACACGCTGGGCGTGGCGTTGGATTTTGAACAATCCAACCATGAAGGCCGGTTGATTGACCTGATCCATGCCGCCCGTGGCACCCATAATGGGATCATCATCAACGCCGGTGCCTATACCCACACGTCAATCGCCATCATGGATGCACTCAAATCTGTGGCCTTGCCGGTGGTTGAGCTGCATCTGTCCAATATCCATGCGCGCGAAAGCTATCGGCATCGCTCCTATATCGCGCCTATTGCCATTGGGCAGATTTGCGGCTTTGGAGCCGCGGGTTATCCGATGGCAATCGACGCCATGGTTGGCTGGCTGAAAGAAAACCCATGAATTCCAATGCCCTGACGACCTATCTTGAAGCACTGACCAATGCCCAGTCAGTCGAAGAATTATGGGCTTTGCTGACCGAGAAAATGGCCGGTTTCGGGTTTGACCGGCTGATTTACGGCTTTACCCGCTACCGTTCTGGCGCATCTTTGGGCGATCCGCATGATTGGGTGGTTCTGACCAACCAACCCGAGAATTACATGAAGCTTTTCATCGATGAGGGGTTCTATTTTCATGCGCCGATGCTGAAATGGGCCCTGGAAAATGACGGCGCGTGTTCGTGGCGCTGGATGGATGATATGGCGCGCACCGATGGTTTCACGCCGTCCGAACGGCGGGTTGTCGAGTTTAACCGCAAGATGGGCGTGACCGCCGGATATACTGTAAGCTTTCGGTCGGTTTCTGTACGTTCCAAAGGGGCCATTGCGCTGACCGCCAAACACGGGATGTCGCAGGATGCTGTCGAACAGGTCTGGGCGCGGCACGGCGACGAAATTCTGGTGATCAATAATGTCGCCCACCTCAAGATTCTGACCCTGCCCTACACCGGTGCCCGCCAACTGACCAAACGGCAGCGCGAAGTTCTGGAATGGGTCGGTGATGGCAAGACCACGCAGGATATTGCGTATTTGCTGGGCCTGACCGCCGCGACGATTGAAAAACACCTGCGCCTGGCACGCGAAGCGCTGGATGTGGAAACCACAGCCCAGGCGGTTCTGAAGGCCGCGTTTTACAATCAGATGTTCATCATCGAGGCGTGATCCGCGCAACTTTGCGAAATCTGACGCCGCGTCCGACGATGCAAGGTTTCGCAAGGTAGGGTTTCCCTGACTACCGTGACGCCGCGTCAGGTGGCACTAATCAGGTGTTCCGTGAGTGGTGGCCTAAGGCCAGGGAACAGCGGGTCAGAACCCTTGGAATTACAAGGATAACTGGTTCGTTCTGGGAATTTGGGCCGGAGCAATCCGGGCCGGGTAACCGGGGCTGGTAAGGTGGCGGCGTTTGCGCCAAGGCCCCCAGCACTTAGTAAGGCGCGCTGCTCCCTGTCCCCATCCGGGATGCGCGTTTGTGACGGCAACGACGTGGCTCTCCCCTGCGTCGTTGACCTAGTACTAACGCCGCTCGCATTCCCCTGCGAGCGGCGTTTTTTCAATAGCTTATCCGTTGGAGTTAATGTGTTAGATTAACCTTGGGCGACTTTGGCAACCTCAGCGGCGAAATCCTCGACCACCTTGTCGATGCCTTCGCCAACCTCCAGACGCACGAAACCTGTGATGGTCACGCCGGCCTCTTTCGCGGCTTGTTCGACGGTCAGGTCAGGGTTCACCACGAACGCTTGCCCCAGCAATGTCACTTCGGCCATGAACTTCTGCATCCGGCCAATGATCATTTTCTCGATCACGGCTTCCGGCTTGCCGCTTTCGCGGGCGATATCCATCTGCACGCGCTTTTCGTTCTCGACAACGGCGGGGTCTAAATCGGCGGCAGACAGAGACGCGGGGTTGGCCGCGGCGACATGCATCGCGATTTGCTTGCCAATGCCGTTATCTGTGCCGGTCAGGGCCACCAGCACACCGATTTTGCCCATGCCGTCAGCGGCGGCATTGTGGACGTAGCTGACCACGGTGTCACCCGTCAGGGTTTTCATCCGGCGCAGCGTCATGTTTTCGCCGATCTTGGCGATGGCATCGGTCAACATCACAGAAACCGGGGTACCAGCGACCTGCGATGCGGCCAAAGCCTCGACCGTATCAACCGCCAAGGCAGCGCCTGAAATCGCGCGAACCATGTCTTGGAAGGTGTTGTTTTTGGCTACAAAATCAGTTTCAGAGTTCACCTCGACGGCCACGCCGCGACCTGCCGAAACAGCCACGCCAACCAGCCCCTCGGCGGCGGTGCGCCCGGATTTCTTGGCCGCCTTGGCCAGCCCTTTGGTGCGCAGCCAATCGACGGCGGCATCCATGTTGCCATCGGTTTCGGTCAGCGCTTTTTTCGCGTCCATCATGCCTGCGCCTGTGGAATCGCGCAGTTCCTTGACCATTGCAGCGGTGATCGACATCATCTGTCTCCTTAAATGGGTTTCGGGGGCGGGCTTAACCCGGCCCCCGTGTCAATTGCGTAACGGCTTAAAGTGCGGCGGCTTCTTCGGCCAACTGATCTTCGGCCAATTGCTCCATCGCGCCCATATCGACACCAGCCGCACCCAGTTGGGCGGACATGCCGTCAAGGGCGGCACGGGCAGCCAGATCGCAATACAGCTGGATCGCACGGGCCGCGTCGTCGTTGCCCGGGATGATGTAGTCGATGTTGGCGGGCGAGCAGTTGCTGTCGACGATGGCGACAACTGGAATCCCTAACTTTTTCGCCTCGAGAATCGCCAACGCCTCTTTGTTCACGTCGATGACGAACAGCAGGTCAGGCACGCCGCCCATTTCGCGGATGCCGCCGAGGGACGCTTGCAGTTTGGTCTGCTCACGCTCCATGCCCAGACGCTCTTTCTTGGTCATGCCGTCAAAGCCACGGGCCGCAGCTTCGTCGATCTGTTTGAGCCGGTTGATCGACTGCGACACGGTCTGCCAGTTGGTCAATGTGCCGCCCAGCCAACGGTGGTTCATGTAGAATTGCGCCGACTTTTCAGCCGCATCCGCAATCCCCTTTTGCGCCTGGCGCTTGGTGCCGACGAACAGGATACGGCCGCCTTTGGCGACGGTATCGCGGATGACAGTCAGCGCTGCGTCCAGCAAGGGCACGGTCTGGGTCAGGTCAAGAATGTGGATACCGTTGCGCGAACCATAGATGAAATGCTCCATCCGGGGGTTCCAGCGCGCGGTCTGGTGGCCGAAGTGAACGCCAGCTTCCAAAAGCTGACGCATAGTGAACTCGGGAAGAGCCATGGGGTCGTATCCTTTCCGGTTTATGCCACGACAAAGGAATTAGGGCGGTTGCCCCAACCGGTGGACATATTGGGATTTCTCCCCAACAGGCCCGCCTTCGTCTGCGAAGTGCGACGCCATTACTCTGTGCCTGCGCGCGATGCAAGCCCTACAGGAAGACCCGTTCAACAAACCAATACGCCCCGACAATCGCGATGAACACCGAGGCGGGGATGGCGATGATCCGGCGATACCAGTCGTTGCTGCCAAACCAAAAGCCGACCAGCGCAAATGCCACGGCGATAACGGCCAGTTGGCCCAGTTCGACGCCGACGTTAAAGCCGAGCAACGCGGGTATGAAATTATCCTCGGGCAGGCCGAATTCCGCCAGAACGCTGGCAAACCCCAGCCCGTGCAGCAGGCCAAAGCCGAACACAACGAAGGGTCGCCAGCGGCTAAGCCCGTTGGTAAAGATATTCTCAACCGCGACAAAAACGATGGACGCCGCAATCAGCGGCTCAACGATTGCGCCGGGGATCGACACATAGCCCGAGGCGGCCAGCGCCAGAGTGATCGTATGCGCCGCCGTAAAGGCGGTTACCTGTGCCAACAGGGGCCGCCACTGGGTCGACAGGAAAAACAACCCCAGCACGAACAGGATATGGTCCAGCCCTTTGGGCACGATATGGTCAAACCCGGTCGGGATGTAGCTAAAGAACGTGGCCCAGCCGCCCAGTTGGCCGCCCCCGGCCAAGGCAATGGGATCACTCAGCGCCCCCGCCTCCAGATAACCATCATAGGGGTCGTCAACCGCCATTTGCCGGATCACCAGCGTGCCAAAGGCCGCGTCCCAGCCGATTTGCACCGATGTCGCCCCGTCCGGAAGTGCGGCGGTGAATTGCAGAACCGAATTGCGGACCACCTCGACATCGCCGACCTCGGGGATAGAAACTGCGATCAGATCGGGGGTGATTGGGCCGGCATCGGTCTGAATGACAATCTTGCCCGCCATTTGCGGCCAATAGGCCCGAAACACCGCGTCGAATGCGGCGGGGTCCATTGCCCGCAGCCGGTCATATTCGACAGCCTGTGGTGACGAGTTTGTGTTCAGCAGCCCGTCCAGATTGACCCCAGCCACGAAAGCTTCCAGATTAGCCTGCGCATCAAAGACCAGCATGCCAGCGGTTTCGGTCATGTCCACAATGGCCGGGAATACTTCATGGGCCATGGCGGGCCGGTTCGGAATGAGGCCAGAGATGACCAGAACAACCACCAGAGTTGCCCAGTATTTCAAGGACTTGAACATGAGACACTTCCTATACGCGATTGCTTTTATGGCTTCACCGGCACTGGGGCACGAGTTCTGGCTGGACCCTTTGGCCTATCAGGGCCCGGCCGACTCTATTTTGGCGGCCAGTATTGTCAACGGCCAGAATTTTGAAGGCGCGCAGATTTCATATTTTCCGCAACGCTTTACCCGGTTCGATGTGATCCTGGGGGCGTCCATCGTCCCCGTTGAAGGCCGCATTGGCAGCAGCCCGGCCCTGCTGGCCCCGCCATTGGGCGAAGGCCTGCATGTGGTGGTCTATCAATCCACCGATGCGGCGGTGAATTACGAAGCATTCGAGAATTTCGCGCGCTTTGCCGGGCATAAGGGTTTTGTGGGTTACGAACAGGCCCACACTGATCGCGGCCTGCCGATGACCAATTTCAACGAGGTGTACAGCCGCTACGTCAAAACCCTGATCGGTGTGGGCACCAGCGCCGGGGCTGATGCCCGCGTCGGGCTGGAGACTGAATTGGTGGCGCTGGACAATCCCTATACCGATAATGTGTCGGCGGGGATGCGCATTCAGTTGTTCTATGGCGATGCAGTCCGCGCCAATACCCAGATTGAGGTGTTTGAAAAGCCGCTGGAAACCGCCGAAACCCCGGTGCTGTACACCACCAATGCAGATGGCGTTGCCACCATTCAGGTCCGCCCCGGACATGAATATCTGGTCAATGCGGTGGTGTTGCGTGAACCCGATGCCGCCAAGGCCGCCGCATTTGATGCGGTCTGGGAAACGCTTTGGGCCTCGATGACTTTTGCCATACCAGATTGACCCCACCCCTGCCCTGCGCCATGACGCGGGGCATGACCAAACCAGACATCATCTGCATCGGATCGGTCCTGTGGGACATTATAGGTCGCACGCCAGCGCAGATGCGCATGGGGGCTGACGTGCCCGGTCGGATTACCCGCCTGCCCGGTGGTGTGGCGATGAATATCGCCATGACATTGCGCCGTTTCGGCATGACCCCGGCCCTGCTGACCGCGATTGGCCGTGACCCCGAGGGCGAGGAGTTGATTGCCGAGGCCGGGCGCATGGGCCTGATCACAGCACATGTCTACCGGTCCGATGACCTGCCCACCGACATCTATATGGCGATTGAAGGGGCGGGCGGGCTGGTCGCCGCGATTGCCGATGCGCATTCGCTGGAAAAGGCCGGGGCCAAGATTTTGCGCCCTCTTAGTGACGGGTCATTGGGCACAACAGATGCACCATGGTCCGGCCCGGTGGCGCTGGACGGTAATCTGACACCCGACTTGTTGCAGGATATTGCCCGTTCACCGCTGTTCGCCCGCGCCGATCTGCGCGTCGCCCCGGCGTCACCGGGCAAGGCCGAACGGCTGCTGGCCCTGCTTGGCCACCCGTCCGCCACCTTATATGTGAACCTTGAAGAGGCGGGGTTGCTGTGCCAGACCAAATTTGCCGATGCTGAGACCGCCGCGCTGGGGCTGGTCCGGCGCGGTGCGCACCGCGCCATGGTCACCGATGGCGGACGCGCGGCCAGTGAGGCCACACAGTCCGGCGTGTCCACTATGACCCCACCGTTGGTGCAGGTCGCCCGGGTCACTGGCGCTGGCGATACGTTCATGGCTGCACATATCGCATCCGAGGCACAGGGCATGACGCCCGCCGCTGCGATGACCCGGGCGCTGGACGCCGCCGCCACCTTTGTTTCCGGAGAATCGCCGCTATGATCCGCCTTGCCTATTCCCCCGAAGTGGCCGCCGCCCGGTCTGCCGGCACCGCCATCGTCGCGCTGGAAAGCACGATTATCACTCACGGCATGCCCTATCCGCAAAACGTGGCAACCGCCCGCCTGGTCGAGGCCGAAGTGCGCAGCCACGGGGCCACGCCTGCGACCATCGCCGTGCTGGACGGGGTCATTCACATCGGGCTGACGGATGCCGAACTGGAATCTTTGGGCCAGGCGCAGAATGTCGCCAAATTATCCCGCGCCGATCTGGCCGCCTGTCTGGCCGCTGGCCAAACCGGGGCCACGACGGTGGCCGCCACAATGATCTGCGCCCGGCTGGCCGGAATTGCGGTCTTTGCCACCGGCGGCATTGGCGGCGTGCATCGCGGGGCGGAAACGAGTTTTGATATTTCTGCTGACCTGCAGGAACTGGCCCAAACTGCCGTGACAGTGGTGGCGGCCGGGGCCAAGGCGATATTGGACCTGCCTAAAACCTACGAAGTGCTGGAAACCCTTGGCGTTCCAGTGATCTGCTACGGCCAGGATATGCTGCCCGCATTCTGGTCAGCGACATCAGACATCACGGCGCCGCTGCGGATGGATTCAGCGGTGCAAATAGCCGCTGCACACCAGATGCGCCAGGCACTCGGGCTGCCCGGCGGGCAGTTGGTGGCCAACCCGATCCCGCTAGCCGACCAGATAGACGCCACAACGCTGGCCCCGCATATTGCGCAGGCCTTGGCCGAGGCATCTGCACAAGGTATTGCCGCCAAGGCGGTCACCCCGTTCCTTCTGCACCGGCTGTTTGAATTGACCCAAGGCCGGTCCCTGACCGCCAATATCGCGCTGGTGCTGAATAATGCCCGGCTTGCCGCCGCCATTGCCGTAGAACTGCGCAAACCGCCAGCAACCTGAGCCGGGCACGCGACCGTTCATTGAACTGTCAAACAGCTTGGTTTAGATCAGCAGTCGATTGATCAACAAAGGTTTGCATGTGAGCCGCCGAACACCGCCCGAACGCCGCTCGCATGTGATCAGCACGTTGCGCAACAACTTTCTTGCCGGGCTGATCGTCATTGCCCCCATTGGCATGACCGTCTGGCTGATCTGGACATTGGCAGGCTGGATTGACGGCTGGGTGTTGCCGTTCGTGCCCAGCACGTTCAACCCCGAGGAATATATCGGGATCAATCTGCGCGGCGTTGGCGTGATCTTTTTCCTGCTGTTCACCATGGTCGTGGGCTGGATCGCCAAGGGGCTGATCGGCCGGTCGTTCATCCGCTGGGGCGAAGGCATGGTGGGCCGGATGCCGGTGATCCGGTCGATCTATAATGCGGTCAAACAAATTGCCGAGACGGTGTTTTCGCAGTCCGGCGCGTCGTTCAAAACCTCTTGTCTGGTCGAATTTCCCTGCAAAGGCACATGGTCGGTCGGGTTCATCTCGACCCAGACTGGCGGCGAGATCCGGGATAAGACGCCGGGCGATCAGATTTTGACTGTGTTCATCCCGACCACGCCGAACCCGACCAATGGCTTCCTGATCTTCATGCCCGCCAAAGACGTGATCGTGCTGGATATGTCGATCGAGGATGCGGCCAAGCTGATCATCTCCGGCGGTCTGGTGTCGCCGCCTGAAAAACCCGACGTTTCTGCTTTGGCGCAGGTCTGATTGATGCTGAGCGCGGGATTGACCGGCTTTGCCACGGGGTTTTCGCTGATCCTTGCCATCGGCGCGCAGAATGCGTTTGTGCTGCGCCAAGGGCTGTTGCGGGTGCATGTATTCTGGCTGTGCCTGCTATGCGCAGTCTCTGACGCGCTGTTGATTGCGGCAGGGGTTGCCGGGTTTGGCGCTGTGGTGACACTATTCCCGGCGCTGCCCCGGATCATGAGCATTGGCGGCGGGCTGTTCCTGCTGGCCTATGGCGCGATGCGGTTTTGGGCGGCGTGGAAGGGTGATTATCAGCTGGTGTTGGCCGGCCAATCGGCGGGGCTATGGGCGACGCTGGCCGCCGGGGCCGCGTTTACCTGGCTGAACCCGCATGTCTATCTGGATACACTGGCCCTGGTCGGCGCGGTATCAACCCAATTCACTGCCCCTGGAACCAAACTAAGCTTTGGACTGGGGGCGATGTCGGCGTCATTCGTGTTTTTCTTCGGGCTGGGCTACGGCGCGCGATTTCTGGCGCCTTTGATGCAGCAAGCGCGGTCCTGGCGGGTATTAGATGGGCTGATCGGTGTGGTCATGTGGGCGCTGGCAGCCAAACTGCTGCTGGGCTAGCTGCTAAAGCGCCGTCCAGCCGCCATCGACCGAAATCGTCGTGCCGGTAATTTGTGCGGCCGCGTCTGAACACAGGAATACGGCCGTGCCACCCAATTGTTCAACCGTCGCAAATTCGCGGCTGGGCTGGCGCAGCAGCATGACCTCGCGGATGACAGTCTCGCGGTCCATGCCATGCGCCTTCATCTGATCGGGGATCTGTGCCTCGACCAATGGGGTCAGCACATAGCCAGGGCAGATCGCATTGGCGGTAATGTTCTGCCCGGCAGTTTCCAAAGCGGTGGTTTTGGTCAGTCCGACCAGACCATGCTTGGCGGCAATATAGGCGGCCTTGTAGGGGCTGGCGGTCAACCCATGCGCCGAGGCGATATTGACTACCCTGCCCCAGCCTGCGGCCCGCATCATCGGCAGGGCAATAGCCGTCGTGTGAAAGGCCGAGGACAGGTTGATGGCCAGAATCGCATCCCATTTGTCGATGGGAAATTCCTCAATCGGTGCCACATGCTGAATGCCCGCATTATTTACCAGGATGTCACAGCGCCCGGCCTGTGCGACCAGCGCGCGGGCCTGTGCTGCATGGCGCAAGTCGGCGGCGATATACCGCACAGAGACGCCAAATTCGGTTCGCAGACTTTGGGCCAGATCGTGATCAGCGGTAGAATCAGTGAACGAGTTCAGCACGATGTCCGCCCCGGCGCGGGCCAGTTCACGCGCGACCCCAAGGCCGATCCCGGAATTTGACCCGGTGACGATAGCAGTCTTGCCTGACAGTGACATGCGGTGGCTCCGATCCATGCAGATGTGGTGCTTTATGCGGCACCATCGGGGTAAACCCAAGGGCAGCCATGCCGTCGCGGGGCACAAAACAAAAAAACGCCCGCACAAGGCGGGCGTCAAGTTATTGAGGCAGGTTTCATACAGGCAAGAAACCTATCGAGCAGTACCCCTTTATAAGCATTCTCACGCCCATGGCCAAGCTAAAAGTTTGAAGTTGTTCACAAGGGCGTCTAGGCTGATGTCCAACAAACAAACCGGTCAGGGGGATTGTCGCCAAAATGAACACAGAATTTTTCCTTAAACTACGCGGACTTGCCGCCGCCACGGTCTTTGCCATGGCGGGGCATGCCGCCAGCGCCGACCCGCAATATGCCATAGCTATGTATGGTGAACCGGCCCTGCCACCTGATTTTGTGGCCCTGCCCTATGCCAACCCGGATGCGCCGTTTGGCGGCCGGGTGGTCACGGCCGAGGTTGGGACCTTTGACAGCCTGAATCCTTATATCCAAAAGGGCACCGTTCCCTGGCAACTGACCTATCTGATTTCCGAAAGTTTGATGGGCCGGTCGCTGGACGAACCGTTCTCGCTTTACGGACTTTTGGCCGAATCGGTGGACACTGGTCCGAATCGCGAATGGGTCGAATTCACCTTGCGGCCCGAGGCGACGTTTTCGGACGGGGCCCCGGTCACGGTGGATGATGTGATCTGGTCGTTCGAAACTTTGGGCACGGTCGGGCATGGCCGCTATGCCGGGTTCTGGGGCAAGGTTGCCAGTATCGAGGCCACCGGCGAAAGGTCGGTCAGGATCACGTTTAACGAGGCTGACCGCGAATTGGTCATGTTGGCTGGTCTGCGCCCGATCCTGCAAAAGGCGCAATGGGACGGGATCGATTTTGCCGAAAGCGGTATTGAAAATGTGCCGGTTACTTCGGGCCCCTATGTGGTTGAGAGTTACGAGGCCGGCCGGTTTGTGGTGCTGAAACGCAATCCGGATTATTGGGGCCAGAACATCCCGTTCCGGCGCGGCACCAATGTGATCGACGAGATCCGGATGGATTTTTATACCGACGAGACAGCCGCGTTCGAGGCGTTCAAAGTAGGTGACAGCACATTGACCCGCGAAAGCAATGTCGCCCGTTGGGACAGCCAGTATGATTTCCCGCTGGTGGCCTCTGGCGATATCATCAAAGCCGAAATCCCACATCAGCGCCCGTCTGGCATGACTGGTTTTGTGATGAACACAAGGCTCGAGGTGTTTGCCGACTGGCGGGTCCGCGAAGCGATGCTGCTGGCCTTCAACTTTGAGTTCATCAACGAGGCGATGACCGGGGGCGCACAGCCGCGCATCACTTCGTATTTCTCGAACTCACCTTTGGGCATGACGGCCGGCCCTGCCGAGGGCCGGGTGCTGGACATGCTGCAACCTTTTGCCGCCGATCTGCTGCCCGGCGCGATCGAAGGCTATGCCTTGCCGGTCAGTGACGGCACAGAACGCAACCGCGACGGTATTGCAGCCGCCACTGCGCTGTTGGCCGAGGCAGGCTGGACTGTGCAGGATGGTGTGTTGAAAAATGCCGCTGGAACCGCGTTTGCCTTTGAAATTGTGCTACAATCGGGCAGTTCGGAAAACCAGTCGATTGTCGATATGTTCGTGGAATCCCTGTCCCGGCTAGGGATCATCGCGACCGTGACCAATGTCGATGCCGCCCAATACAAGGAACGCACCGACGCGTATGATTTCGGCATGACCTATTACCGGCGCGGCCTGACCCTGTCACCGGGTAACGAGCAGAACCTGTATTGGGGATCGGCACAGGCCGACGAGGTTGGTGGCCGCAATCTGATGGGGGCCAAATCACCGGCAATCGACGGATTGATAAATACGCTGCTGACATCTTCTGTGCAGACCGATTTTGTTGCGGCGACGCAGGCACTGGACCGCGCCCTGACCAGCGGGCGTTATGTGATCCCGATCTATCAATGGAATGTGGCCCGGATTGCACATTCCAAGAACCTGCATTACCCCGAAACCTTGCCGCTGTTTGGCGATTGGCCGGGCTGGCAGCCGGATGTGTGGTGGTATGCAGAATAGGCTGATCTGGCTGCTGGCAGGGTGTATTGCCCTGTCAGCTTGTACCCCGGTGCGGATTGTTGGTGCTGCGGCTGCCGGGGCCACGAAAGTGGTTGTGGGGGCTGCTGATCTGGTCATCTGACGCAGGGTTTGTGTCCCGACCGAGCCTCCGGCGGAGGTATTTTAGCAACTCCGAAAATGCAAGACTGGCTGTGTTGTGCCCCTATTTTGGTTTGAATGAGAGTGTGATGGTCAAGCTAGACATTATTTCCGATCCGATCTGCCCATGGTGCTATATCGGCAAGGCCAATCTGGACCGGGCGTTGGAACGCGCCGGCGATCATCCGTTCGAGATTGAATGGCATCCGTTCCAATTGAACCCCGATATGCCGCCCGAGGGGGCGGACCGGCGCAGCTATCTGGAGGCCAAGTTTGGCGGTAAAGCCGAGGCCGTGAAAATCTATGCGCGCGTCACAGAATACGCGGCCGCGGCGGGGTTGAGTTTCAATTTCGAGGCGATGGAACGCACCCCCAATACGCTGAACGCGCATCGGCTGATCCATTGGGCCGGGATCGAAGGCCGCCAGTCGCTGGTCGTCAGCGCCCTGTTCCGCGCCTATTTCACCGAAGGCCGCGATATTGGTGACGTCGAAGTGCTGGCCGATATCGCCGACAGCGCCGGGATGGATGGGGCCGTGGTAGCCCGGCTGCTGGCCACGGATGCCGACATCGCCGATATCCGCGACCGTGATGCGCACAGCCGTCAGATGGGGATTACATCGGTGCCGACATTCGTCGTCGATCAGCGCCACGCAGTGCCCGGCGCGCAACCGCCCGAGATGTGGGACAAGGTGATTGGTGAGATTATGGCGCAGCGGGTTAGCGGTTGATTCACATCAAGAGTGACATCTAAGACGTTTTAATCTTGGCCTTCTTCTCATCCATCACTTTTTCAGCCAAATCCTTGGCAATGGCAAATGCGCCCCTGATCTTGTCGGCCTCAGTGGTCCAGTCGCGGGCAATGACGATCTTATTGTCGCGGACTTTTGCGCCGCCTTTTTGATCCGCAATAAATTCAACCAGCCCGCGTGGTGACGCGAATTTATCATTGTGAAACTGCACAGTAGCCCCTTTTGGCCCGCCGTCCAGCTTGGCAATACCGGCCTTTTTGCACATCGCCTTGATCCGCACGACCAGCATCAGAGTGTTCACCTCTTTCGGCAAAGCACCGAACCGGTCAATCAGTTCGGCGGCGAACCCTTCCAGTTCGACCTTGGTCGACAGGTCGGACAGGCGGCGATACAGGCCCAGCCGCACATCAAGATCGGGGACGTAAGCCTCGGGGATCAGGACTGGCACGCCAAGGTTGATCTGCGGTGCCCAATGTCCGTCATCCAGCAACCCCTCGCCACCGCCGGATTTGATCCGGGCAATCTCGTCTTCCAGCATTTGCTGATATAATTCATAGCCCACTTCGCGCATCTGGCCCGATTGTTCTTCGCCCAGCAAATTGCCTGCACCGCGAATATCAAGGTCCTGACTGGCCAGCGTGAACCCCGCCCCAAGGGTGTCGAGCGAGCCCAGCACCCGCAGCCGTTTTTCCGCCGCAGGGGTCAGTTTCAGGCGCGGTTTGGTGGTCAGATAGGCGTAAGCGCGGGTTTTTGACCGGCCCACCCTGCCCCGGATCTGATAGAGTTGCGCCAGCCCGAACATGTCGGCGCGGTGTACGATCATTGTGTTGGCAGTAGGGATATCAAGGCCGGATTCGACGATGCTGGTGGCCAGCAGAACGTCATATTTACCATCATAAAACGCGTTCATCCGGTCATCCAACTCGCCTGCGGCCAGCTGGCCATGGGCGACAATGACCGTGATTTCGGGCACATGATCGCGCAGGAACGCCTCGATCTCGGCCAGGTCGCTGATCCGGGGCACCACAAAAAACGACTGGCCGCCACGATAATGTTCGCGCAGCAGCGCCTCGCGGATGGTGATGGTGTCAAATTCGCTGACATAGGTGCGGATCGCCAGCCGGTCGATTGGCGGGGTGCCGATAATGGATAGTTCGCGCACGCCAGACAGTGACATTTGCAGCGTGCGCGGGATCGGTGTGGCAGTCAGCGTCAGCACATGCACGTCCGAGCGCAGCTTTTTCAGCTGTTCCTTGTGTTGCACGCCAAAGTGCTGTTCTTCGTCAATGATCAGCAGCCCAAGGTTCTTGAACCGCACCGATTTGGCCAGAATGGCATGGGTGCCGATGACGATATCGACCGTCCCATGCGCCAGCCCCTCGCGGGCCAGATTGGCATCGCGGGTATTCACAAAGCGCGACAAGGTGCTGACATTGATCGGAAATCCGCGAAACCGTTCGGCAAAACCTTTGAAATGCTGCCGCGCCAGCAGGGTTGTGGGGGCCACAACCGCCACTTGCATGCCAGAGGCTGCCGCAACAAAGGCCGCGCGGATCGCTACTTCGGTTTTGCCAAAGCCGACATCGCCGCAAACCAGCCGGTCCATCGGATTGCCAGAGTCCAGATCGGCCAGCACATCGTCGATGGCCGATTGCTGATCGTCGGTTTCCTGATAGGGGAACCGCGCCAGAAACTGGTCCCACATCCCATCTGGCGGTGCCAAGGCGGGGGCGGTGCGCAGCAATCGTTCGGCGGCAACCCGGATCAGCTGTTCGGCGATTTTCCGGATCCGGTCCTTCAGCCGGGCCTTTTTCGCCTGCCATGCGCCGCCGCCAAGGCGGTCCAGCAGCCCCTCCTCATGGCCAAACCGTGACAGCAGTTCGATATTCTCAACCGGCAGATACAGTTTTGTTTTCTCGGCATATTCCAGCAGCAGGCATTCATGCGCCGCCCCCAGCGCGGTGATCACTTCCATCCCCAGGTACCGCCCGACCCCGTGATCAACATGGACCACCAGATCGCCGGGGGTTAGCGTGTTAACCTCGGTCAGGAAATTTTCGGCCCGGCGGCGTTTCTTGGCGCTGCGCACTAACCGGTCGCCCAGCACATCCTGTTCGGAAATCACCGTCAGGCCAGGCGCCTCGAACCCATGTTCCAGCGGCCAGACCGCCAGATGTAGCCCCTGTTTGCCGATGCGGGTAAAATCAGTGACCGGAACTGCCTCGGTCAGCCCTTCGTCTTCGATCAACCCGGTCAGGCGTTCGCGCGCGCCTTCGGAATAGGATGCAATAATGACCGGGCCGCTGTCCAGTTTCACTTTAATATGGTCGTATAGGGCCCCGAACAGACTGATTTTTTCCTGCTGTCGTTCCGGCGCAAAGTTCCGCCCGATCCGTGCGCCCGCGTCAATCACGCCAGGTCCGAGGGCCTGTTTCAGTGGGCTGAACTGCAGCACCCGGCGGCCAGTCACCGCCGCATCCCAGCCCGCGTCATCCAGATACAGCAGGTCTGGTGGGGCCGGTTTATAGACCGTATCAACCCGGTTTTTCTGTTTCAGCGCATGTTGCCGGGTTTCATACTGGTCATGAATACTGTCCCACCGCGCCGCCCTGATCGGGCCGGACTGGTCATCCAGCGTGATGGACACGCCGGGCAGATAGTCGAACAATGTTTCCAGTTTTTCATGGAAAAACCCTAGCCAATGTTCGACGCCTGCATGTTTGCGTCCGGCACTGACCGCCTCATATAGCGGGTCATCGGTGCCCGCCGCGCCAAATTCGATGCGGTAATTCTGGCGAAACCGGGTCACGGCGGCCTCGTCCAAGATGACCTCAGACACCGGGGCCAGTTCGACCAATGACAGCTTTTCCGTGGTGCGCTGCGTGCCCGGATCAAACCGCCGCGCGCCATCCAGCACATCGCCAAAGAAATCCAGCCGCACGGGTTGCGCCTGCCCCGGTGGAAAAATGTCGATAATCCCGCCGCGCAGCGCAAAATCGCCGGGCTCCATCACTGTCGGGCTTTGGGTATAGCCCATACGGGTCAGAAACCGGCGCAGGTCGGTCTGATCAACCCGTTCGCCGACCCGTGCCGAAAATGCCGCCTCTTGCAGCAATTGTCGGGCCGGAACCCGCTGCGTGGCCGCATTCAGCGTGGTCAGCAGCACAAATTCGGGCGGCATGACATGCACAAGGGCGGCCAACGTGGCCATACGGGTCGCCGATAGTTCGGCATTCGGCGACACCCGGTCATAGGGCAGGCAATCCCAGCCCGGAAAGGTAAACACCGGCATCCCCGGCGCGAAAAAACCCAAGGCGGCCTGCATGGCCGACAGGCGTTTATCATCCCGCGCGATATGCAGCACAGGGCCGCTGGATTTGGCAATCTCGGCCAGAATCAACTGCGCGTCATAGCCTTCGGGGGCACCGCTGACCTGAATATGAAGGGGGGGCTGGGACATATGCTCTATGTGCCGCGCCGGGCGGGTCCGTCAACCATCGCGCCGCTCAATATCCGGGAACAACAGCAAGGTTGTGATACATGCCAAACATCGCGGTGATGAATATCGATACCATACCAATGACTTGCGTCCAAAATCTGTGCTGGGTCAACCGCCGGAACAAGGTTTCTGCCTGCAGACCTTCGGCCTCGATCCGGCGCGCGGTGGACAGGGTCATGACGCCTACCAGTGTCATCGGGAAGGCGATCATCGAAATGGCTTGGGCAAATTCGATCTTGTACCACAGCGCCAGAACCAGCAGGCCAGTCAGCATGAATGACGTGAATCCCAGCAGCCACAGGCCGGATTCGCGGCCGATATACAGGATGCGGTTGACGTTCACCCGCACGATGTCTTCCAGATCAACCAACGCCTGCCCACCCTGCTTTTTCGCGCGCAGCAGCACATCATAGGGCACGCCAATCACCCAATGGCTGGCCGATGACCACACCACGGCCAGCACCGTCCAGAACCACAGGTTCTAAAACGACCGCGCGTCGATCACGTCAAAGAGTGTTTTAGTCCAGTCCAACGAACAGCGCGCCCCCAAAGCAGCATTTGGCCGGACCCTAGCCCCGGCCCCGGCCAAAGCCCAGACTTGTGATGCAGGTCAAACCGTGGCACCCAACGGGTGTGACCAGAAAGGCCCTACCCCGGAAAGCTGCCATGATGAAACCCACAATCGCCCCCTTCCCCATTGCCCGCCCGCGCCGGTTGCGCCGCACGCCCGCGCTGCGCGATCTGGTGCGCGAAAATACCCTCACGGCGGCTGATCTGATCTGGCCGGTGTTTGTGATGGCGGGGCAGGATGCCGAAACTCCGATTGCGTCGATGCCCGGCGTGTCGCGCCTGACGGTGGACCGGGTGGCAAAGGCGGCGGTGCAGGCGCAAGCCCTTGGTATTCCCGCGATCTGCATCTTTCCCTATACCGCGATGGAGCACCGCACGACAGATTGCGCCATGGCATGGTCGCCCGACAATATCAGCAATCAGGCGATCCGCGCGATCAAGGCTGCGGCCCCAGATATCGCGGTGATGACCGATATCGCGCTGGACCCTTATAATATCAACGGCCATGACGGCTTTGTACGCGACGGCGTGATTATCAATGATGAGACCGTCGCTGCCCTCGTCAAAATGGCGCTGGCCCAGGCCGAGGCCGGGGCGGATATCCTTGGGCCGTCCGATATGATGGATGGCCGGATCGGTGCAATCCGGGCGGCATTGGAGGCCGCTGGGCATCAAGATGTGACCATCCTCAGCTATGCGGCCAAATATGCGAGCGGGTTTTATGGCCCGTTCCGCGATGCGGTGGGTGCATCTGCGGCGCTGAAAGGCGACAAGAAAACCTACCAGATGGACCCCGCCAACAGCGACGAGGCACTGCGCCTGATCCAGCGGGATCTGATGGAGGGTGCCGATATGGTCATGGTCAAACCGGGCATGCCCTATCTGGATATTTGTCGGCGGGTCAAAGACATGTTTGGCGTGCCGACCTTTGCCTATCAGGTCTCGGGCGAATATGCGATGATACAGGCCGCAGCCCAGAATGGCTGGCTGGACGGCGACAAGGTGATGCTGGAAAGTCTGCTATGCTTCAAACGTGCTGGCTGTGACGGCATCCTGACCTATTTCGCGCCCAAGGCGGCCCGGATATTGAACGGCTGATAACCGCCCAAACCCATCATCTAGGCAATGACAGCCGGTGAATTCCCGCCTATAGTGTCTGTGGATCGGTCACATAAGACCGGCAGAGCAAGAGGCGGTATGATGAATAACTCCAGACGTGGCTTTATGCTTGGCTGTGTGGCGCTGCCTTTGGCCGCCTGTGGCAATGGGATTGGCGGCGGTGGTGCCGAAATGATCGACGGGCGGGTCGATAGCACGCTGAGTTTCATGTTCAGCAACTACCCCGGCACACAGGATCTGGCCGGTCGCGCCTCGGGCATGCTGATCATGCCTTTGGTCACCGAAGTTGGCCTTGGGATTGGTGGGTCTTTCGGACGCGGTGCGCTAAAGGTCGGGCAAAGCACGGTTGATTACTACTCTGCCGCTGCGGCCAGTGCGGGCATTCAAATCGGCGCGCAGCAATACAGCCATGTGCTTTTTTTCATGACCCAGGATGCATTGATGGAATTTCGCACCTCGCCGGGTTGGGTCGCGGGCGCGGGCATTGAATACGCGCTGAACGATCAGGGCGAGACGCTGCTGGCCGACACGACGACATCGCTGTCGCCGGTCATTGCCGTGGTCTTTGCCCAGACCGGGTTCCGGGTTGGGGCCACGCTTGAGGGCACGAAATACAGCCGCATCATTCCCTAGGGTGACTGGATGCGACGTTTCGCGTCGCATCTGACAAACCCCATTTCGCGCGTTGGTGGTCAATCTGGTGCCAGATTGATTGCCAAAGGATGCCCCAGATGAAAACCACCACCCGCGTTGCTGTGATCGGCGGAGGAGTCGTTGGCTGTTCGGTCTTGTATCACCTGACCAAACTCGGCTGGTCCGACGTGATGCTGATTGAGCGTAAGGAGTTGACATCGGGGTCAACATGGCACGCGGCGGGCGGGTTCCACACCCTGAACGGCGATACCAATATGGCTGCGTTGCAGGGCTATACGATCCGGCTTTATAAGGAATTAGAGGCACTTACCGGCATGTCCTGCGGGTTGCACCATGTTGGCGGCATCACCTTGGCCGACAATCAGGACCGGTTCGAAATGCTGATCGCCGAACGCGCCAAGCACCGCTACATGGGCCTGAATACCGAAATTTTGGGACCGGATGAAATCCGGGCAATTTCCCCGATCACCAATCTGGACGGCATTGTCGGCGCTTTGTATGACCCGTTGGACGGGCACCTTGACCCCTCCGGTACCACCCACGCCTATGCCAAGGCCGCCCGCATGGGTGGGGCCACGATTGAAACCAACTGCATGGTCACAGCGACCACCCAGCGCGCCGATGGCAGCTGGGATGTGGTCACCGACAAAGGCACTGTGCATGCCGAGCATGTGGTGAATGCCGCCGGGTTATGGGCGCGGGAAGTCGGTAAAATGGCGGGCGTCTATTTCCCGCTGCACCCGATGGAACATCAATATCTGGTGACCGAGGATATCCCCGAGATTTACGAACTGGGCCGCGAACACCCGCATGTGATGGACCCCGCAGGCGAAAGCTATCTGCGCCAGGAAGGCCGGGGCTTGTGCATCGGGTTCTATGAAAAACCCTGCCGCCCCTGGGCTGTTGACGGCACATCTTGGGATTTCGGGCTGGAACTGCTGCCCAATGACTTTGACAAAATCACCGACAGCATTGAATTTGCTTACAAACGTTTCCCGGTGCTGGAACGGGCGGGCATCAAGAACGTGATCCACGGCCCGTTCACCTTTGCCCCCGATGGCAACCCCTTGGTCGGCCCGGTGCCCGGTTTGCGCAACTATTGGTCGGCTTGCGGCGTAATGGCAGGCTTTTCCCAAGGCGGTGGTGTGGGTCTGACGCTGGCGCAATGGATGATCGAGGGCGAGGCGGACAAAGACGTGACCGGCCTGGATGTAGGGCGGTTCGGCAACTGGATCACGCCGGGATACACCCTGCCCAAGGTGATTGAAAACTACCAAACCCGGTTTTCGGTATCTTATCCCAACGAGGAAAAACCCGCCGCAAGGCCGCATCGCACCACGCCGATGTACGACATTTTCGACGGTATGGGTGCTGTCTGGGGCCAGCAATTCGGGCTGGAAGTGGTGAATTATTTCGCCGAAGGCGACGAGCCGCGCTATGAAACCCCATCCTTCAAACGGTCTAACGCCTGGGAAGCCACGGCGCGTGAGGTGAACAATGTCCGCCAAGCCGTTGGAATCAATGAAGTACAGAACTTTGGCAAGTTCTCGGTCACCGGCCCCAATGCCCGCGCATGGCTCGACCGGATCATGGCGGGCCGCATCCCCGCGCCCGGGCGGCTGTCCCTGACCCCAATGTTGTCGCCCAAGGGGCGGCTGTTCGGTGATTTCACTGTGTCTTGCCTGTCGGAAACCGAATTCCAGCTTACCGCTTCCTACGGGGCCCAAAACATCCACCACCGCTGGTTCCTGCAACATCAAGAACCCGGTGTAACCATCGAGAATATCAGCGATAAACGCACTGGATTCCAACTTGCCGGGCCACTTTCGCGCGACTTGCTGGCTAAATGCACCCGCGACGACGTGGCGGGAATGAAGTTCCTCGATGTCCGCCGCATGATCATCGGCCAGTTTGCCTGTATCGTGCAGCGCGTCAGCTATACCGGCGATCTGGGATACGAGATTTACTGCGATCCGATGGACCAGCGCGGTCTTTGGCAAATCCTCTGGACCACCGGCGCACCGATGGGCCTGAAACCATTCGGCATGCGGGCAATGATGTCACTGCGGCTCGACCGGTTTTTCGGCTCATGGCTGCGCGAGTTTTCACCCAATTATACCGCCGCGGAAACCGGCATTGATCGCTTTATCAGCTGGAAAAAGAACACTGATTTCATTGGCCGCGCCGCAGCCGAAGCCGAGCGTCAAAATCCCCCCGCCCGGATCAATGCCATGTTCGAAGTGGACGCAAATGCTGCAGATGTCGTAGCTTACGAGCCGATCTTCATCCAAGGACAGGTAGCCGGGTTCTGCACCTCGGGTGGCTATTCGCACCATACCGGCAAATCCATCGCTTACGGACTGATTCCACGTAACGCGGCCAAGGACGGGCTTGAGGTCGAGATCGAAATCTTGGGCGAAATGCGCCGGGCCAGACTGATCACAAACCCCTTGTTTGACGCAGACGGGGCGCGAATGCGCGGATGATCCCGATCCTGATCCTAGCGGCAGGTCAGTCCTCGCGGATGCGCGGCGCTGACAAGCTGCTGGAACCGGTGGACGGCATGCCGTTGATCCGGCAGCGGGCGCTGACTGCTTTGGCGGCCTCGCCTGTTGTGTTCATCGCCCTGCCAGCCGTGGATCATCCGCGCGCTGATAGGGTGGCCGATCTGCCAGTCACCCTCATCGCGGTACCGGATGCGGGCGGCGGCATGGCAGTGTCGCTGCGGATTGGTGTGGCGTCCTTACCAAAATGCAATCATTTCATGGTTTTGCTGGCCGATATGCCGGAAATCACGAAGGATGACTTGTGCCATATGCTGGCCTTGTTGGACGCTGACCACCTTATCTGGCGTGGCAGTGATGCCACCAACACGCCCGGCCATCCGATCATTTTCGGTGCCAGCCTGCGCAGCGATTTTGCCGATCTGACCGGGGATATGGGTGCGCGGGCGATCATTGCCCGGAATGCGACCCGCACCAGACTGGTCAGATTACCGGGCAGACATGCCACGTGTGATCTGGATACGCCCGAACAATGGGCTGACTGGCGCCGTGAAACCGGGCGTTAACATTTTCGCGCCACTTACCTGCGGCGGGCATGCGCCAATGTGCGCAAATGTGACGTTGACAGGCCCAATTTTTTACTGACGCGGCGTCAGGATTGACCGAAAAATTTACGCGGTCTTAGGGTGTAGTCAGATCAATCACCTTCATGTGGCGGGGACGAGGACATGATGAAATATGGCATGACGACTGCGGCGGCATTTATGCTGACCACTTCTATGGCGGGTGCGATTGGGCTTGACCGGTCCAATCAGGATATCACCGCGATTTTCGAAACCGGCAATTATGCCGAGCTGAGCTTTGGCTATGTCACGCCAAACCTGACCGGCACTGATGTGCTTGGCAACGACATTGCCAATGTCGGCAATGCGTTCAGCCAGCTTGGCGGTTCGGTCAAAATGGACCTGAACGACCAAATGTCCTTTGCCCTGATCATCGACCGGCCTTTTGGCGCGGACATCACCTATGGTGGTGCGCCTGCGACAACCATGCTGGGTGGGACCGAAGCGATCCTGAGCAGCACAGCGTTTACCGCCTTAGGCCGCTACAAGATCAACGAAAACTTCAGCGTTCATGGCGGTCTGCGCTATCAGACGCTGGATGCTGACATCACGCTGGCTGGTTTGTCCTATGGCCCGCTCAGCGGCTATAATGTGCTGATGGAGAACGGGTCTGGTACGGGCTATGTTGCTGGTGTGGCTTATGAACGCCCTGCGATCGCGCTGCGCGTCGCTTTGACCTATAATAGCGGCATTACCAATTCCTTCGATACCACCGAAACCTCGCCTTTGGGCGTCACGACGGGCACAACCGATGTTGAATCGCCTGAGGCATGGAATCTTGATTTCCAGACCGGCATTGCCGCCAACACGCTGCTGTTCGGACAAATCCGCCATGCGGCATATTCCCAGACCATCCTGACGCCAACGACATTCGGCACCCTGACCGGCGGGGCCAGCATCACCGATATCGAAGATGCGACATCCTACAGCATCGGTGTGGGACGCAAGTTCAGCGATGCGTTCAGCGGGTCAATCTCTGTTGGTTACGAAGCCGAAGGCAGTGATGATCTCGTCTCGCCGCTGTCGCCGACCAACGGCCTGATCTCGCTGGGCATCGGCGGCCAGTATACGATGGATAATTTGGTATTCTCGGGTGGTGTGCGGTACACCATGCTGGGCGATGCCCGCCCCGAAACCGGCACCCCCGATACTGCGCGTGCAAGTTTCAGCGGCAGTGACGTGGTGTCTATCGGCATTAGCGTCGGCTACCGCTTCTGATCCATCAGGCTTCATGGCAACAAAGCCCCGCCCGCAATGGCGGGGCTTTTGTTTTGACAAGTTGCACTGGCAGACCTCCCCCTAACCCGTTAATTCAAATCCATGATATACCCGAACTCGGCCAGCTGGCTGTCCACCCCGCACAAGCGCGTGCTGTTTTTCGGCATGTCCGGCCTTGGCAAAACCCATGTCAGCCAAATGCTGCGCGGCGCCGGGGACTGGTTTCACTATTCCATCGATTACCGCATCGGCACGCATTACATGGGCGAACTGATCGCCGATAATGCCAAGCGCGAGGCAATGAAAGTGCCGTCCCTGCGGGAATTGCTGATGACGGATTCGATTTATATCGGGTCCAACATCACCTTTGAAAACCTTAACCCGGTCTCGACCTATCTGGGCAAACCCGGCGATCTGGCCCGTGGTGGGCTGACGTTTACCGACTACACCCACCGGCAGGGTCAGTTTCAACGGGCCGAGGTTGCAGCCCTGCTGGATACCGCACATTTCATCGACCGGGCCGGGTCGCTGTATGGCTATCCGCATTTCATTTGCGATACCGGCGGGTCGATCTGCGAATGGGTCGATCCGGATGATCCGGCCGACCCGATCATGACCGCGCTTGCGGCCCAAACCCTGCTGGTCTGGATTGAAGGGTCTGATGCCCATACCGCCGAACTGATCCGCCGCTTTGACACAGCCCCCAAACCAATGGCCTATCAGCCTGCGTTTCTGGCGCGGGTCTGGGCGGATTATCTGGCGCAAAACAACTGCACCGAAGATCAGGTTGATCCTGACGCGTTCATCCGCGCCACCTATGCCGCTGCTTTGGCGCATCGCCAGCCGCGCTATGCGGCGATGGCCCGGCGCTGGGGGCTGGCGATCAGGGCCGAAGACATCGCGCAGGTCCGCAATGCCGCCGATTTTGATGCGTTGGTCGCACGCAGTCTTGATACCCATGCCCTTGAGATGCGCGGCTAATCAGCCTATCTCACCGCTCTGACTCCAAGGTTTCGCCCCATGCCCATCAAACTGCCCGCCACCCTGCCCGCCTATGATGTCCTGACCCGCGAAGGCGTGTCGGTGATGTCGGACGATCAGGCCGCGCGGCAGGATATCCGGCCCTTGCGCATCGCGCTGCTAAACCTGATGCCGAAAAAGATTGCGACAGAAAATCAGTTTGCCCGGCTGATCGGGGCCACGCCCTTGCAAATTGAACTGTCGCTGATCCGGATGACCGAACATCAGACCAAAACCACCGCCGCCGAACATATGGAGGAATTTTACCGCCCGTTCAGCGAGGTCAGGGATGAGAAATTCGACGGGCTGATCATTACCGGTGCGCCGATCGAACATATGCAGTTCAGCGATGTGACCTATTGGGACGAACTGGTGCAGGTCATGGACTGGACCCAGACCCATGTGCAATCCACCTTTGGCGTCTGCTGGGGCGGCATGGCGATGATCAATCATTTCCACGGCGTGCAAAAACACATGCTGCCGTCCAAGGCGTTTGGCTGCTACCGCCATGCCTCATTGGTGCCCTCATCGCCGTTTCT
This sequence comes from Rhodobacterales bacterium, assembly GCA_031422295.1. Lineage (GTDB taxonomy): Bacteria > Pseudomonadota > Alphaproteobacteria > Rhodobacterales > Rhodobacteraceae > JANOMH01. The sequence goes on from JANOQM010000053.1 coordinate 235,316, forward strand.
GCGCGGCTTTTCCGATGATTTCGTCATCCCGGTCAGCCGCTGGACCGAAATGAAACAAGCCGAGATTGACGCAGCCCCCGGCTTGGTCACATTACTGGGGTCAGACGAGGTTGGCCCCTGTCTGGTGCAGGATGCAGCCCATCGGGCGCTGTATATCTTCAACCATTTCGAATATGACAGCGGCACCTTGAAAGAGGAATTTGACCGGGACCGCGGCAACAATACGCCGATCAACGTACCCGCCAATTATTATCCCAACGATGACCACACAAAGCCTCCGCAGAACCGTTGGCGCAGTCATGCCCACCTGCTGTATGGCAATTGGATCAACGAGATTTACCAATCAACCCCCTATGACATTAATGCGATTGGTCGTTAAACTCGCAGCCCTTGGCGTGGCCTTGCTGGCTGCAGGAACTGCGCTGGTGGACCGCCGCGCTGCGGCCCGTCAGGCGCAGGCCGAGACAACCTTTCCCGCCGTCGGCCAGTTCATCACGGTCAATGGCACACAATTGCATGTGTTCATCCAAGGCACCGGGCCCGACCTTGTGCTGCTGCACGGGGCCAGCGGCAATCTGCGCGATTTCAGTTTTGCGCTGATCGACCAGTTATCAGACCACTACCGGGTTATTGCGTTTGACCGGCCGGGGCTGGGCTATTCCGGGCGGGCTCTGCCCGGTTATGACAGCGCCTTTACCGCGCAGGCCGAAACCCTGTCGGAACAGGCGACGTTATTGCAGGCCGCCGCAGCGCAATTGGGTGCTGACAAACCCTTGGTCATGGGCCAATCCTATGGCGGGGCGGTTGGGCTGGCTTGGGCGCTGAACCAGCCCGATACACTCGCCGGGCTGATCCTTGTGTCGGCCCCGTCAAATGGCTGGGAAGGTGGGTTGGGCACCCTATACGCAATCAACAGCTCGGTGCTTGGCGGTGCGTTCGCCCTGCCCATCATCTCGGCCTTTGCCCCCGCCACCCAGGTCCGCACGACGATGGACAGCATCTTTGCACCCAATCAGGTCCCGGCAGGGTATAGCGATTACGTTGGCGCAGAACTGGTGATCCGGCGGGCTAGCCTGCGGGCGAATGCGCGGCAGGTCTCGGCGTTGAAATCCGAACTGCTGGCGCTGATCCCGCGCTATGGCAACTTGTCCCTGCCGGTTGAAATTGTGCATGGCGACGCTGATACGGTTGTCCCGTTGGTCATTCATTCGGCAAAACTGGTGGATCAAATCCCCGATGCCGTACTGACCGTTCTGCCCGGCGTTGGCCATATGCCCCATCATGTCGATCCCGGCGCTGTCGTCGCGGCAATCGACCGCGCCGCGACAAGGGCCGGATTGCGCTAAGCCCCGATTGCGCTAAGGCATTGGCATCCCCATACTCTGTATCAGGGACAAGGGAGTTGACGATGGATCTGCCATTTGACGGCGCAATCAGCGCCTATTTCAAGAAAGACGCGCCTAAGGCGGTGCGCGACGCGATCAAACGCGCCGATAAGGACGATGTGCTGAACCCGCGCTATCCCTACCCCGAGGAAATCGGGAAAAAGGAATACGAGGCGCAGATGGAGGCGCTGCAGATTGAACTGACCCGGCTACAGGCGTGGGTCAAGGAATCAGGCGCGCGCGTCATGATCGTGTTCGAGGGCCGCGATGCTGCGGGCAAAGGCGGGACAATTCAAGCCTTTACCGAAAATCTGAACCCGCGTGGGGCGCGGATCGTGGCCCTGCCCAAACCGTCTGAAACCGAGGCTGCGCAATGGTATTTTCAGCGCTATGTCGCCCAACTGCCCGCCGCCGGTGAAATCTGCTTTTTCGACCGCAGCTGGTATAATCGCGGCGTGGTTGAGCATGTGTTCGAGTTTTGCAAACCCGATCAGCGTGCTGCGTGGTTTGAACAGGTCGGCCCGTTCGAAAAACTGCTGGTCGATGAAGGCATCCATGTCTTTAAGCTGTGGCTGAATGTCGGGCGCGCGACCCAGCTGGAACGGTTTCTGGACCGGGAAAAAGATCCGCTCAAACAGTGGAAACTGTCCTGGATCGACATCGAGGGGCTGAAGAAATGGGATGCCTACACAGCCGCCATTACCGAAACGCTGGAGCGGACTAATTTCGCCCATGCGCCCTGGACCGTGTTGCGCGGAGACGATAAAAAACGCACCCGGATCAACGCGATACGCACCGTTCTTCATGCACTCGACTATGCCCGCAAGAACAAGAAATCCGTGGGCAAGATTGATCCGAAAATCTGCACAGGCTATGATCCGGTTCTTGGTTTGTAATGACGAAACAGGGCTATCACCATGGCAATCTGCGCGAAGCACTGGTGCAGGCCTGTATCGCTCTGATTGAAAAACAGGGCCCGCAAGGGTTCACCCTGTCCGAAGCAGCACGCGAGGCAGGTGTGACCCCCGCTGCCGTCTACCGGCATTTCGAAGGCCGCGAAAATCTGATCGCCGAGGCCGCCCGCCAAGGCTATGAAATCTTTGGCGATCTGATGGAATTTGCGTATGGTGCGGGGCTGCCGTCGGCCCTTGCGGCGTTTGAATCAACCGGTCGCGCCTATCTGGCCTTTGCCCGCAAATAACCGGGGCATTATGTGGCGATGTTCGAAAGCGGCATTTCGATCCAGCGCACACCTGAACTGGCTGCCGCCGCCCATCGCGCCATGGGTGTGCTGGAAAAGGCGGCGATCGCCCTGTCGCAACACATTCCCGCCGACAAACGCCCGCCGCCGCAGATGTTTTCGGCCCATATCTGGGCGATGTCGCATGGCGTGGTGGAACTGTTCGCGCGCAACGCGCCGGGCACCAGATCACCCTTTACGCCTGAGGATTTGCTGGAATCCGGGATCGGAATTTATCTGCGCGGGCTGGGGCTGATCGCGCCTGACAGCTAGCTTGCCAGCACGATCAAAGACCGCTCATCCCAGATAATCTTGGTCCGCACACCGACATCCAGCACTGGCCGCCCGATCAGGTTTTTCATTGAAATCGTCAGCGGTTTCGCAACGCCCTGCACCCGCACGTCATAATAAGTCATGTCGCCATAATAAACGACCTCATCCACCACAGCATCGGCAACCCGGCGTTCCGTGGTTTCACCCTGAAACAAAATCCCCAGTGTTTCCGGGCGGATACCGAACAAAGTTCGTCCGATTTTCACGCCACCCGGCGCCTGTTCACGGCCAATCTCACCCGCCCCCAGACCTGCCACATCAAAGCTGATCTTGTCACCACCGGCGGCAGTTACTTCGCCGTCCAGCAGGTTCATTTTGCCGATGAATTCAGCCACACGTTTGGAATTTGGCCGCCGATACAGCGTTTCCGGATCAGCCAACTGCCCGATCTCACCCTCAAACATTACGGCAATGCGGTCCGACATCACCAGCGCCTCTTCCTGATCATGGGTGACCAGAATGAAGGTGATGCCGACCTGCCGCTGCAGCCGGATCAGTTCAACCTGCATCTGTTCGCGCATCTTCTTGTCCAGCGCCGACAGCGGTTCATCCAGCAGCAGCACCTTAGGCTTCAATATCAGTGCCCGGGCCAATGCCACCCGCTGCCTTTGCCCGCCCGACAAAGCATGCGCCGCCCGCGCACCGTAACCGGCAAGGCCCACCATCTCCAACGCTTCGCCCACCGCCTTGGCCTTTTGTTCCTTGGTCATCTTCTCGCGGCGCAGGCCGAAACCGACGTTTTCGCCCACACTCAGATGCGGGAAAATCGCGTAGGATTGGAACACCATATTGGTCGGC
>JANOQM010000054.1:0-2769 GCA_031422295.1 Rhodobacterales bacterium
CCGCGCGCAGGCCCGCCTTGCGCAGGGCGGTCTGTTCATCGGCGGCGACCTCGTTGTTGGTCACCGAGATGCATTGCCGCCGCCCACCATCTTGCCGGTTGAGGCGCATCACGGCGTGGGCGGTGGTGCCGGAGCCGGAGAAGAAGTCGAGGATCGTGGCATCGGGTTTCCTGCCGACAACGAACCGAAGGCAATCCTCGACAGCATATACCGACTTTGGGTAAGGAAATCGTCGGCCCGGCACCAAGGATTTCAGCAACCCAGCCCCGTGTTCCGAGGCGCTGTGGGCCACGAGATTCCAGATCGTTGTTGGATTCCGTGTTCCAAAGGCATCGGCGAATTCTAGCTCCAGCGCGCCCTCAGCGTCTTTTCCGACCACGTCAACTTCGCCGCTGTCGATCATCTGCCGAATGCCAGTTTGCAGGTAAGACACAGCGCGAAGTCCAGTTGTCTTGTCTCTCTTGCCAAATTTCGCATGGCCGATCTCAAGGTACTCTCGAAACGACGGCGGGCTGAGGCGCCACATTAATTCTTGGCCGCTCTGGTCAATTGGCAAGATTGCCAGTGTCCCAGGTGGTGAGGGTATGTCCTCTGGGCGAACGTCAGGAGGTGGAGGTTCGCCGGTCGAATGGTACTTTCCAGTTTTCGCGTCAATGTAGATCGGAAAGAACATCGAAGGAATGCGCTGGCGTCGACTTCCCTCACCATTTCTCATCAATCCTGCCCAGCGGACCTTTCGCCCGTCGCCCTCAACTTCACGGAGCATGTCGGAACGCCAAGGCGTTACAGCTGCTGCTCCGAGAAAAATGAAATAGACATACTCATCTACACGGCTGAAGCGTCCAGATCGGGCCGACCCCTTTGGATTGATGACGGAGCTTATCATCTGAACTGTTGCGTCAGGAAAAATCTGTTCGAGAAGCAACCCCAATCTGAGGTACTCCTTTTCATCAATGCTGACTATAAGCGTAGATGCTGATGGATTAAGTAGTTCACGCGAAATTATCAGCCTGCGTTCAATGAAGGCCAACCATTTTGAGTGGCGATAAAGGTCTTCCGATTCGACGTAATCGTTGTTGTACTTCCAGTCCCGCGCCCCGGTGTTATAGGGCGGGTCTATGTAAATTACATCGATCTTGCCCCGGTGCGTGTAGGTCAGCGCCTCCAGCGCATGAAAGTTCTCTCCGTTGATGACTGTGTGAAATGGCTTGTCGTCGCCATTGGTCACCTTGCCGGTGCTGACCAGCCCCGGATAGATGTAGTCCCGAAACTCGGCCACCACGACCAGATCGGCAACCGGCACTTCCGCGTTCTCAGGCTCGACCGCGTCGATCGGCGACAGATGGGCGACCCGCGCCTTCGCCACCCCCTCCAGCCGCAGGACCCGCCACAGCCGCTGATCCCCCTTGGCCGTGGACCCGCGCGGCGGCAACACATGCACCTTGTCGCCGCGCCGGACCTCACGCCCCGGCAGTTCGACGCTTTCCGGCTTGTGCCGTTCAAAGTTGAGCCCGAAGGCCCGCCGCGACGCCAGTGCCTTGAACTCGCGGTCAAGCTCATCCCCCAAGGCCGGGTCTTTCGCCTTCGCCCGTGCGATCAGATCCGTCAGTCGCGACACGTCAAACCCTCTTCTTCATTTTGCGCGCGGGTGATGTCGCCATCCTGTCGACCGCCCCACGATACCGAACATGCACCGACATGCCGCAGGCGGACGCCCGCAGGCAACGCAAACCTGTCGGCCAGATGCCGGTCCGAGTGGGGCTGATCGTTGGCGCAGTGGCTTTCATGGTCGCTCTCAAATGCCGGATGGCGACGGCATTGCCGAACGCCCGGGATTTGAGCTGACATTACCGCTGTTTACGGCGCCAGACTAAGCTGCGGACCGCTTCCTGCGCAAGCCGAATGCGGCTGGCATCACCATGACCGACAATCGGGAGATGTGTTTGCGGACGGCGCGTGGCCCCAGCTAACCCCTGCTTGTGTCAAAGTCAGAACAGGGCCATCTGCCCGGTATCGTCCACCCGCAGGACGCCCAGCAGCTGCCAGGTCTGCGGGCGCTTGGCCATGTTGCCGAGGCAGAACAACATGCCCTTCCTAGGATACTCCTCGTTGAATTTGGCATTCATCCAGTCAAGCGCGGCCTGCGCAGATCCCGTCCGGCGTTGCTGCCGATAGAACATCGCATGCGCTTCCCAATCGCCATTCGCACAGTCGTGCTGCCCGGCGGCGTCTTCAAACTTGAAGCGGAAGTCATATGGGCTGGGCTCGAGGGCTTTCAGCCGCTCGTCGAAGAAGGAATCCTGCCGCGCTGCGTCTGCATAGATGCGGCGCTCTTGCTCAAGTTCGTCTGGTTTCTTCGGTTTGTAGTAGAAGCGGGTGTTTCTGGGCCGGATGAGCGCAAGCGACCGCCCCGCGGCTTCGGCCTCCTTGAAGGATGCTGACACGAGGCGATTGAGAAAGGGGGCGCGATCATTCGGAGGCATTTCGCCATTCACAACGATGCTGTCTTCCCATACGCGACAGCTTTCTGACCGACGATCGCTGGTTGGAAGCCGGTATTTGAAATCGACCCAATCCCAGCGCTTGAATGTTGCCTCGTCGGCAAGATGCCGAAATCGGACTGGAAAGAGACGTTTGAACTCGCCGTTGGGGGTCACCCCGGCGCAGCAGACCGTTTCCCCTTGTGTCGCGCTACGCTGCGGTAAGGCTTTCACCAGGATGGAAACGCGGCAACTTTGCGGCGTTACGGACATATCGATCTGGATCATC
>JANOQM010000055.1:0-19632 GCA_031422295.1 Rhodobacterales bacterium
CTTCACCCACTTGTTCAGGGTCGAAAGCCCAACCCCCAAATCAGACGCAACCTGACGCCTCGTCAGGCCACTGGTCGTCGCGATGCGAACTGCATCCCGCTTGAACTCGTCGCTGTGTATTGCTGCCATATCCGGTCTCCTCGATGGCGCGTATTGCTCTCAAAAAACCGGAACGAAACTGCGACAGGTCCAATTCAATTCCGGCCAAGCGCGAGTTCTAATCTCGACCGAGGCTGGTGGCGAGGGTCTGAATTTGCAGGAAGCCTGCCACGTGATGGTCAACTATGACCTGCCATGGAACCCATCTCGCCTCGTTCAGCGCATCGGTCGTCTGTATCGTTACGGGCAGAAAAAGCGTGTGCAGGTCCTAAACCTGCAATCGGACGACGGATTCGACAATGCAGCCTTGGGCCTCATGCTGGATCGCGTGACCACGATTGCTGCGGATATGGCCGTGGTGGCGGGCGACGGCAAGGAAGCTCTGGCCGCCGACATTCTTGGAGAGCTTCTTTCAAACATCGACATGGGCGAGATCCTTGAGCGCGCCCAGTCGATGAAGTTCGACCAGACTCAAGAGGATATCGAAGCTGCGATCGCGAGGGCGCGCGAAGCGCGAGCAGCTGAGGCCGACATTCTTCAGTATGCCAGTGCTAGCCAAACTCAGGTCAATGGCGGTTTCGAGGGCCGGCACATGGTCAGCTTCTTGCGCGCGATGGCACCATATGCGGGCTATGAACTGCGCCAAGAGCTGCACGAAGGCAAGACCTTGGAAATCCAGCTCTCCGAAGGTGCGATCCGTCAATGGCCTGAATTCGGGCGCCGTTCAGTGGTACGCCTGACCGTCGATCACATTAGGGCCCGGCGCGACCCTTCGCTTTACTTGATGGATTTTGAAAGCAACTTTGTCCGACATCTTGCGGAACTTGCCTCAGAGCGTCGTGTTTTTGATGGGCTCTACGGAGAGGCCGAAACTGCGGAGGGCCATGAAGTTGGTCTGATGACAGTTCATCGCCTGCGTTGGCAAGATCTTTCGGGCCAACTCCTCGAGGAGGACCTGTTGCCGGTTATCTCAGTGGGCGACAAGATCCGCGAGATGGATCGCAAGGCTTTCGCGGATCTTCTGGCTAAACCCCTGCGCAGCCTTCCGTCGGGGGTTGCCGGAGATGACCCGGCACCGGACGAAAAGCGACTCGACACATTATTGGTGGTGCGCGCTCGTCCCGAAGTCATGCCAGGCTCGGTAATGACATTGGCCGGCCTGAGACTTGCCGCCACCTCAGGCGAAATAGTTGGGGCGGATGCATGAAAGTAAAAATAGGTCACAGATTTGATTGGCTTGGCGCATGGGCGAGGCAAAATACGATAAGGTCGAGCAGATGCGGCTGGTAAATACGTTGTGTGCGTTGGAAAAATGCAGTTGAGCGGGATTTTTAAATTTGGCGTGAGCAAGAGAGGTTACAAGTAGTGGCTGATTGGGCCGATGTAGAAAAGCGGCTGCCGCAAGATGATGGGGCCCGCAGCAGATCCTTTCTTCTCAATTATTTGAGGACCAGGACAAGTTTCAAACCGCAAGAGGTGCTTGCAAAGGTAGTTGTTCTTGTCGACGGAAAGGGACGGCGCATGCTTTGGGGTTACGGCTCCACTGGCATTCAGAATCTCTATCTTGGGCCTGCGGTTGCAGAATGCTTTCCTGCGGATATGCAGCGATCATTTCCTCTCAAGAAGCACTCGGCCAGAACAACTTATTTAGGGGCTTATGAAGGCCCGACAGTGGAAATCCGCGGCCCCGAAGATCTCAAGATTCTCGCTCCACTCGAGACCGGGATCCCAGCAGAAACGTCTGTTTCTGCGTTGTCCCGTGAAGCTGTCGAATCTGCGATGGACGCTTATGACCGATATTTGGCGACAGGTGAGCATGGCGATGTTTTTGATAAGTTTGGCGACCCTCGGGATTATTGGGTGCGCTCGACCAAGGCTCGCACCAATCGGGTATATCCGACAAAGCAAATAGTCGCTTTTGTGCGTGGCAAAACAGACTTGAATGGCGGATGGGGGCAGAAGGCGGACGCGGCCGCCCGACTTCACAACTCAGGTTTCATCATCGTCGACAAAGCCGACCAGCCCGTTCCGGCTCCAGATCGGTATGATCACCTAATCCGTGGTGCTGAGCGTATCCGGTTGTGTGCGTTGAATTACTGGCTTTTGCCCGGGCGTGAGCGTTTCGAGGAAGCTGTCACCATCCGTGTCGGAACACTTGCGGGTGATCTCTGCATGAACCAGGCGCTCCGCAATGTCTGGCAATCGCTGCGAGGCTCGAAACTTCAAGAAATGGCCCAAGTTCCACCGCCGCATCAAGAAGGCGAAGACGAACGAGCCACAACAACCTTCACATACCGCCTAGAACAGAACGGGAGTTCCCCAAAAATGAAACCAGAAACTTCGGGGAAACAGCCATCCGCCACCAACATGATCCTTTACGGCCCCCCTGGCACCGGCAAAACGTTCGCCACGGCTTTTGAAGCTGTTCGGCTCTGTCTTGGTGACGATGCTGCCGCGCCGCTGTCAAATGATCGGGACGCGCTGATGGAGGCGTATCGCCGGCTTGTGAGCGAAGGGCGGATCGAGTTCGTCACGTTCCACCAGTCGTTTTCGTATGAGGATTTTGTCGAAGGGCTGCGGCCGACCACCGATAACGCGAAAGCCGATGACGAGGTGGGAGACGCCCCTGCATCCGGAGGTTTCAGCCTGAAACCTCATGCCGGCATGTTCAAGCAAATCAGCGAACGCGCGCGCCTCGACACCGGTGACGGCAGCGCGGATGATCGACTGGATCGCTCACGGCATATTTTTAAGATCGCCTTGGGTGAGCGGTCATCTCAGGAAGATCGGGTGGAATATGGGCTCCAGAACAACCTAATCCACAATGGCTGGGGTGAGAATATCGACTGGTCTGACGAGCGCTATGAGAGTTGGAGCGAAATTCGCAGCAAGCTTGAGGAAGTTCAGGGTGCGCCTGTCAGCAGTCACAGTGGCCATCTAGTGTGCAACTATTCTTTCCGGAACGATCTTCAAATTGACGACTATGTCGTCGTTTCGGATGGGCGGGACAGGTTTCGCGCTTTTGGCAAGGTCACGAGCGAGTATTTCTTCGACAAGGATGCAGCTTTTCATCCGCATCGGCGGCGTGTCGATTGGCTCTGGATTGACGACGGTGGTGCTGAGAGGATTGCGTTTTATCCCAAGACCTTCCGACGTCATTCGTTCTACAAACTGGATGACGATGCAATTGACTGGGATGGCCTTGAAAGCGTGGTGCTTCGTCGAGATGCGGTGCGTCCTGCGGCAAGCGCCCGCGATTTCGTGTTGATCATCGACGAGATCAATCGCGCCAATATCTCCAAGGTTTTCGGGGAACTGATCACTCTGCTCGAGGTCGACAAGCGCCTTGGCTGTCAAAACGAGGTTAGGCTGCGTCTGCCATATTCGGGTACCAGCTTCGGTGTCCCGTCGAACCTGCATATCATAGGCACGATGAATACGGCAGATCGCTCGATTGCCTTGCTGGACACCGCCCTGCGCCGCCGCTTTACTTTCCGTGAACTGATGCCCGATCCTACAAGGTTGGACGAGAACGTGGATGGCATCAACCTGCGCAAGCTCCTTGCGGCATTGAATGATCGGATCGAATATCTGTTCGACCGGGAGCACCAGATTGGACACGCCTATTTCACGGCATGCCGCAGTCTCGTCGACATTGAAGAGGTGATGCGCCACAAGGTCATCCCGCTCTTGTCCGAGTATTTCTACGACGACTGGTCCAAGGTCGCTGCGGTTCTGGGGGATCGTCCCTTCGCCGCTCAGACGCATTTTCTTGATGCCAAGCGGCTCGTGGCTCCCGCTGGCCTGCTGGAAGACGAGATGGGCGAGGAAAAGGTGCGTTGGAGCGTCAAAATGTCCTTCGATTTCTCGGAATTCGAGGCGCAATGAGGCCCTTCACGATCCGCGAATGGGAAAAGCTGCCCTATGGAGATGGCGAGGGACAGATCCCTGACGAGATGGCGGGTCGGCTTGCCGCCATCGCTGCCGCGTCTCCTCTGTCTGGCAGAGGTGGGGGCGGCGTGCTTGAGCATGGGCGCCATGCACTGCGGGCACGCGGCGTCGTTGGGGTTCTGTCTACCCGTGATTGCACGCTGGAAATTCTTCCAAAAATCGATGTCGACGCTGAAAGGGACCTTGAGGGCCAGAACACGGCAATCCGTAAGCGATTGATCCATATGCTCGCCGTCGCACTTGACCTCAAGATTGATCTCGGGTCGATCACCGAACTCGCATGGCAGCGCGAAACGCTCCTAGAAATCCTGATCCGCATCTTCAGCCAGAAACTCACGGATGCTGTCCGCCAGGGAATGCCGCGCCGCTACATTGAGCAAGAAGATGACCTTCCCGCACTGCGCGGCACGCTGAACATTACTCGGCAGTTCACGCGCCTTGCGGTCAATCCCTCGCGGTTGGCATGCCGCTTCGACGTCCTTTCAGAGGACATTGCCCTCAACCGCATCATGAAGGCGACTGTCTCCCATCTGTCGCGGATTTCTCGGAGCACTGCCAACCAACGGCGATTGCGCGAGCTTTCGTTTGTTTATGCGGAAATCGCCGATGTTCCGGCTTCTGCACTAAGGTGGGACGACGTCGTCATAGACCGGACAAATCGGCGCTGGCAGGATCTCCTCGGCATGGCCCGGCTGTTCTTGCAGAACCGATATCAGACCACAACGGGTGGCCCGGGCCAAGGCACGGCCCTCCTGTTCGAGATGAACGCACTCTTCGAGGAATATGTCGGCCGCTTGATTTCACGCGCGCTGGCGGGCAGTGGCATGACCGTTTCTCTGCAGGGAGGGCGGCTGTTCTGTCTGACTACTCAGGACACGCAGCGAGGTCTATTCCAGACCAAGCCCGACATTCTGATCCGCTCGCGCGGCGTCGTGACGCATGTGATCGATACAAAGTGGAAGCGGATATCGTCGCGGATCGATGACCCCAAACAAGGGGTGTCGCAGGGTGATGTCTATCAGATGATGGCATATGGTCATTTGTACGGCTCGCCGCGGTTGACCCTCTTGTACCCGCACCATGCTGGATTAGGTGACGGAGAGGCGATCCATTCGAGACACAAGATTAATGGGCATGACGTGATCTTGGAGACAGCAAGCATTGATGTGGCCAACGGGTCTATGATGCTCGATCGTCTTAGAATGCTGCTGCGGGGCGATAGCTTTGCAGCTAGCGAAATGGCCTGAAGCGCTACGCCATCAGTCGCACGCCAGAGATGGGTTGGACATCAGTCGCGTTCCCTCCGCCATTTCCCCTTCCCGGAAATAGCATAAACATTTTAAAATAAAGGGCTTTCCGGCGTTCTCGCCACGGTCCGCAAAACATCGTCGCTTGCGTTGCTGCACATGTTGCTGCGCAATCCGCTGCAGAGGCCATTGCGCGGGTCGTCACATAAGCATCATTCGGCGCGGATCGAACTTCCATCTTCGCAAGCGAGTCCCGCTGCGATACGGGCGGGTTAAACTCTGAGTCACGGTCTGGATAGGCCTTCACACCGACTCCGAAAGCGTCGCCAAACAGAAGGCCCCGCTGGCGTGGCAGCATCACATACAGGCTTGGGACGCCCGCATGGCCGGGGACACGGGCGACGCGGAACGGCGCTGCGAGGCGGCCCGCAAACTGGCCGCGGTCAGGGGCTACCGCTACCACTGCAGGTCAATTGTTTGATCTCAGTTCCATCCGGCATGCAGATGAATCTGCGAAATCACCGAAAGATACAGATCAACACAACATCGCAAAAGCAATGCCTTATAGCTGTTCACCGGAACAGCCGTGGTCAACAGGTCAGAAGAATATAGCACCGAAGAGAACGCTTCTAGGCTCTCAGGTGTGGAGGCCGATTAGCAGCCTCTCCTGCATAACCCTTGAAAACAAAGGGAGATTTTTGCCACAGCAAGTGATGGAGAAACGTTCCTCAAGGGCAAGTGGCGGATCGATAGGGATTCGAACCCTAGAGACGGTTCCCCGCCTACACACTTTCCAGGCGTGCGCCTTCGACCACTCGGCCACCGATCCGTTGGCGCTGTCTACCCTTGCGGCGGGACGGAATGCAAGGGCCTGAACCGCAGGTCGCACCGGTTCAGTATCACCCGGGCTGATCTGCAACCGGCGTTGGAAAAAATGACGTATCTTCGGCGAAATACTGGAAACTATCGGCATTGCGCACAGCCGACCGCGGGTCAGTTAGGGCTTCGGCCTCGCAGGTCGGGCGGGAATACCAGAAATCGTCGGTGCCGGCGACGCGGATGAAATGGCTGATCTCATGGATCACCGTGCCTTCGCGGGTGCCGTTTTCCATCTCAACCGATCCTGGCACAGCGCTGATCATGGTGGGCAATTCAAAATATTGCGGGCAGATGTTCAGCACAAACGCCTCATCGGGGTAAACGAAGGCATAGGTATCATCCTCACAACCGTCATCGCTCTGGTTCAGACAGATCACCCGGATCTGACCCGTCGCAATCGTCGAATAGATCGATTTCAGCGTGGTCCGGGCGGTTTCGGCGTTTTGTTTCGAATAGGGTCCAAACCAGCGGCGGTAATTTTCCGTATCGCCAATCGCCACGGCGGCGCGCAGCCCGATATTATGCGCCCCTTTCAGCGCAGCCGATAAATCCGCAATTTCGGTTTTCTCGCATTGATAGAAATTCTGCGCCATGGCGGCGCTGGTGGACAGCACGAACAAGCTGATAATAAAGGCAAATATCCGCAGCATCAAGCAACTCTCCTAAAACCCTTTGATCAGGCTAGCACCGTTTGGTGATTCCGCTCAACACAACAGTGACAGGCCGGGCGCGGGGCGGTTTAACCCTTGCCCAGCCACCTTCTGCCTTTTGTTCAACCGGGCGGTCAGGGTTTGACCTCTTCCACCCCGGTGCAGAAAATCTGCACCACCGGCGCGGCCTCGGCGGCGGGTTCGGACATTGCCGTGCGGCCTGCACTGGCATTGCCGCGCGCGCCGCCCGCCAACTCGACCCCCTCCTCATAAAACCGCCGCGCAATCGCGCTGTTCATTTCAGACCGGACCGCCAGACCAAAGTTGATGTCACGCACCACCGCCCGGATCTCAAAATTCATCGCATCGACGCCAAAGCTGATCAATACCACCACCGGTGGCGGGGCCAGCAGGACCATTGGATGCGCCTCGGCGATTTCACGCAAAATTCCCATCACCCGGTCGCCATCCGGGCCAAACATCACTGCCACAGGCAGGGTGACGCGACCCACGGCATTGCCACGGGTCCAGTTGGTCACCTGCCCCGACACGAGGTCTGCGTTGGGAATGATCACATTGGTGCGGTCAAACGTCTCGATCCGGGTCGAGCGGACGGATATATCGCGGACGTAGCCCATCTTGCCGCCGACCTCGATCCAGTCACCCTCACTTATCGGCCGTTCGATCAGCAGAATAATCCCGGCGACAAAGTTCGACACGATATTCTGTAGGCCAAAACCAATACCCACCGACAACGCACCCGCAACAATCGCCAGATTGGACAGGTCAATCCCGGCGGTGGTAATCGCCATCACAGCCGCCAGAAATATGCCGATATAGCCCAGGCCGGACACCACGGCATTCTGGCCGCCGACATCCATCCGGGTTTTCGGCAGAACGCTGGTTTTCAGCGTGCTTTGCACCAGCCGGGTCAGCATATAGCCCAGCACAAACACCACGACGAAGGTGACGAAATCCGTCGGCGAAATCTGCGCCTCGCCCAGGGCGAACCCCTCACGGAACCGCGCCCAAAGCTCGTTCAGGTCCTGCTGCCGCGCGCCCCATATCAGGGCGGCAACCGGCAGGGTTGCAACAATCAGGCAAAACCCGATCAGGACCGGGATCAGCGCATCCCGCGCCCCCTCCTCCAGCCGCATCGCCAGCGCATAAATGTCAAATACCAGCGCCTGCGCCAGTATGACCAGCCCGATCAGCGCCAGAGTCTGGACAAACGGATATAGCAATGCCTGGGCCGCAGCGGCATAACCGACGCTGGCCAGCACGACACTCAGCACGGCCACTGCCACCGCCAGCCGACCGACAATATGCAAGGCGGAGCGGCGAAAGCTCAGGGGATCAGGGCCAGCTTCCGTCACTTCGGCCTTGGGGGCACGGTTCACAAAGGTCGTGCCGATGCGGAACAGATGCAGCGCCAGCAGAACCTCGACCGGTAACATCACCAGGGCCGCCACCGCCGGGGTCACTTCGCCGGGGGACAAATACGCCGTCAGAATCGTGCCAATCGCCAACAGCCACCCCATCTGCACAAAACTGATACGCGCCTTGCGCCGCCGCTCGGGCGCGAAATCCAGCGGCGGCAGGTTGACGGAAAGCGCGCCAAAGAAGTGCCCGGCCAACCATTTGGCAAAGATCACGAAAAACCACGCCTGCGGCAATGCGGCGACCAGTTGGCGCGACCGGAACCCCAGCAGCCCCGAGGTTTGCAGCGCTGCGGTCAGCGCGTAAATCCCGACCATCGGCACCACGATCTGGCCCAATGACACGACAAAATTCCACACCCCCCGGCCCCGGCTGGTTTCGGCCACAAGGCTGTGCTGCAAGGCCATCATCCAGACCCTGCCGCGCAGCAACAGCGCCACCGCCAGCACCAGATAGGCCAGCACTTTGGGCAATTGATCGACAAATCCGTCGCGGCGGCCTTCGCTGCGCAAACTGGCCCGGATCTCGGCAAACAGGCCCATGGCGCGTTCGCTCAGCGTCGCTACGGTTTCCGGCCAGATCGCCGGGTTCAGCGGGGTCGGGCCACGGGTCAGCAATGCCGCGGCCTGGCCCTCGCGGATCAACCCGTCAATTTCACCGATCAACCCGTTGGCATGGGCGTAGGCCTCATTGGCCAGCACAATCGGGGCGCGCAGCCGGGCCAGTTGATCCTCCAATGCAGCGCGGCGGGCGGCGACCTGGGTATTCTCGCCCGACCCGGTATCAACCTTCAGCCCCAGCGCACCAATCTGGTTGCGGACTGTCTCAATCCGGGTGGCGTTTTCCGATTGGGCGGCCAGAAACTTGTCGCGCCAACCCACCAGATCGGCGCGCAGCCGCTCCAGCGCAAAGGTCGATCCCCGCCCCAGCTCCGACATCGCCTCGGTCCGTTCCGCCGTGCGGGCCCATGCGGAATAATCCAGACCGCCGGTGATAACGGTCCCACGCTCAAGGACCGGACCAATGGCCTGCACCGGAACCAACAGGTCCTGCACCGCCTGTGGCAGCTGGATCGTGCCGCTGTCATCGGCAGTTTGCGCAACCAGCGGCCCGGCCAGCACGGCCAGGGCCACGGCAAGACTTGCGCCAAACCTCGTCATGCGTCCTCGAACACACCCGGAATCGACCCCGGCCCCCGGTCGAGCCACGCGGGTACTGGCAGGCCCTTGTCGCGCAGGAACCCCGGATTGAACAATTTCGACTGATACCGGGTGCCATAATCGCACAGGATGGTGACGATCACCTTGCCCGGCCCCATGTCGCGGGCCATCCGAATTGCCCCGGCAATATTGATCCCCGACGACCCGCCCAGACACAGGCCCTCATATTGCAGCAGGTCAAATACGATGGGCAAAGCCTCGGCATCCGAAACATTATAACTGAAATCCGGGGTAAACCCCTCCAGATTGGCGGTAATCCGGCCCTGCCCGATGCCTTCGGTAATGCTGTCGCCGTGCATGGCCAGCACGCCATCCGTGTAAAACGAATGCAATGCGGCGCCATCCGGGTCGGCCAGCCCAATCTTGACGCCCTTGGGCTGCAAGGCCATAGCGACGCCCGCCAAAGTTCCGCCCGACCCCACCGCACAGATGAACCCATCCACGCCGCCTTGGGTCTGCTCCCAAACCTCCGGCCCGGTCGTCTCAATATGGGCCTGCCGGTTCGCCACATTGTCAAACTGATTGGCCCAGATCACGCCATTAGGGTTGGTGCGGGCCAGTTCGGCGGCCAGCCGGCCCGAATAGCGCACATAGTTATTCGGGTTCTTGTAGGGGGCCGCAGGCACCTGCACCAGTTCCGCCCCCGCCAGCCGGATCATGTCCTTTTTCTCCTGGCTTTGAGTCTCAGGGATCACGATTACCGTCTTGAATCCCATCGAGGCCCCGACCAGTGCCAACCCAATGCCGGTATTGCCCGCCGTGCCCTCCACAATCGTGCCACCGGGCTTCAACTCACCCCGCGCAATCGCATCGCGGATGATATACAGCGCCGCCCGGTCCTTGACCGACTGGCCGGGGTTCATGAACTCGGCCTTGCCCAGTATCTCGCACCCGGTCGCCTCAGACGCGGCTTTCAGCCGGATCAGCGGGGTATTGCCAACAGTGGCGGCAAGGTCGGGTTTGATATGCATGGGTTGGCCTTTATTGCTGGTGCGACCTGTTTAGGGGGCCGGGGCGGCGAACTCAAGCCATGGGCCGGCTTGGGCAAAGGATACCGGCACAGGGCAGCGCCTGACCGCCGGGTGGGCGCAGCAGTGCTGGTTCTGCAGAGGTTTATGGTGCAGCCACTCCCACAGAATTTCTAGGCGCCGCTGCTACAAAAGCGCCTGTCCATGGGGCCGGTCAGGCGCTGCCCGGCGGCGCTATGCGCCTTGACTCCGGGCAGGAGGATTTGTGTCGACGGCGGAATGCGGATTGGAGCGGACGCTAGTTGATCCCCTTGTTGAGCCCGCGCACAACCCGAGGCGGTGTGGCCCGCAAGAACTCGTCATGGCTGAACCAAAGTAGCAATCTCTTTCGCCGCGAGATCACAACAGCATCCCAGCCAACAGTTAGCGCAAACAAGAACACTGCGGCCCAATCTTCTGGCCGAGCGCCGTTGCTTGTAACACTACATCTTAAAATTTCTTTTGCATCGAGACCTGTTCGTGCCCTTAGGGCAGCAACATGATCGCTGCTTTCCGACGACGTCCAAACGACGTTCAGCTTAATGAAATGAAGGTCGTCTAGATTCGACAGGCGCTCTGACAAAGTCAACGCCATGCGTTCAAGGCCGCGAGGCGGATCGATATTGTACGCAAGCTTTTCCCATTTTCGCGGTCGCACGACGAAATGATTAGCGATCGCTAGCGCAGGATCGTGCTGCCGCAGCAAGTTGATCGGAAGACAATCGCCACCAACGGAAAACATGCGACGCGTGTAGTATGCGCACCATCTTCAGTCTAGGCTAAAATTTTGTGTCTTCTTTCCAGACAACGCGGTCGTTCACGTCGTTTACGCACACAGGGCAGCGCCTGACCGCCGGGTGGGCGCAGCAAAGGTGGTTCTGCAGAACTTTATGGTGCCGCCACACCTGCCGAAATTCTAGGTGGCGATGCTGCAAAAGCGCCCGCCCGATGGGGCGTTCAGGCGCTGCCCGGCGGCGCTACGCGCCTTGATTCCGGGCGGGGGGGGATTTGTGGTCGGATGACAGTCTCACACACCTCCACCCTGCCTTTTCCGCTCCAACCACAACAACATCGCAATCAACGGCCCCGCATTGATCTCGCCGCTCTCCACCAACGCCAAGGCCTCGTCCAACCCCAGCACATGCAGGCGCAGATCCTCGGCCTCTTCGGCCAATCCACCGGAATAACTGGCCAGATCGGGCAGGTCCGTCAGGCCCAGATAGCAAAAGAAATGATCGGTCGATGCACCCGGACTGGGATAGAACGAAAACATATGCTCCAGCGTGACCGCCGTCAGCCCGGCCTCCTCCTGTGCCTCGCGCAACCCGGCCGCTTCGGGCGTTTCGCCCGCATCGACGATGCCCGCCACAGGCT
Source organism: Rhodobacterales bacterium (assembly GCA_031422295.1). Classification (GTDB taxonomy): domain Bacteria; phylum Pseudomonadota; class Alphaproteobacteria; order Rhodobacterales; family Rhodobacteraceae; genus JANOMH01. The sequence goes on from JANOQM010000055.1 coordinate 11,868, forward strand.
CCAGACACCATGGATTGGGGTCACCGCGCCGGGCCGGGCCGGACCGGAATTGTTCGACCAGCAGCACCCGGTCGCGGACCGGATCATAGGGCAGGACAAGGGCCGCATCGCAGCCCACCAACACCTCGCGGCGCAACGGGCCCGCTGTGCCGCCGTCAAACCGGCGATGCTGAATATCCATCGCCGCCAGCTTGAAAAACGCCCCATCCAGCGGCTTGGCATGATGATAACTTTGATCGGTCGGATCAGCGCCATGACGACGGCGTGCCGGGGCGACCGACGCCCGCGCCCGCAACACAGCGCTCGCCCGCCCCTCAATCATCGGCCATTGCCGGAACAGTTCGGGCGGGGTCAAAGGTGGGGAATGCGCCAGCAATTCCACAGCGGCCAGACAAGTCACCTCGGCCCGCGCCGCCCGCCAGCGCTCCAGTGACCACGGCTCGCAGGCACTTTGGTCGGTATCGGGTGGCAGATATACAATCGCCATGCCGCGCGTCCCATCGGCCCGGGTCAGCAGCATCGGCTGCAGGCGAAACCCAAAGGCAATCTCGTAAATATCAAGGCGTTCGCGTTGGGCATCGGTCAGGCCAGACCAGATTGCCCCTTCGGCCAGCGCCCCATCGCGGGGCAAAAGCGACGGATATTCCGACCCCAGTGCCCGGTCCACCGCATAGTCACGCAATGTGGCTGCAGTCTTGACCGCACCTAGCCCCGGCCCGGCAACAAGGGCGAACAAAGGGTCATGCCGCAACGTGCCATAAACAAACAAATCCATGGGCTTAGTTGAACCTGCGGGCAAACCATTCGGTGATCAATCCGCAGATCACAGCGCCCGCCACAAAGGTCGTGATCACCACCGAATGGTTCATCAGCATGGCATGTTCCAGCATCAGCCCGAATACATCGACCACAGCCAGCGTCGCGTCAGACCCGTACAGGCCGCGCATCGCCTTGATGATCATATTGTAAAACGAATGCAGGAACAGCCACCAGAATATCATCGCCAGCGTCGCGGTCAGCCCATAACTGACAGCCCCCATCCACGGGCCACGGGCACGGCTGCCCGCCACAATCCAGCCCATCGCAGCCCCGATACCTGCATTGACCAGCGCATAACGGGGCGGCGCGGTGCCGACCTCCATGAACCCGATCACCAGTTGCGACACATACCAAGCCAGTGCTGCAAACAGCACTGCGGCAACTAGTTTTCCGGCCGTGGGCATGACTGCTCTCCCCGCGTCATCCGGTGCCGGGATCGTTACTTGGCCCGTGTCACCGTGATCTGTGTTACATCACAGTTTCTGCTAATGAAGGTCGCAGCACAAGAGGTCAGGTAAAAGTTCCACATCCGGCGAAATCTGTCATCGAACCCCAGATGCGCGATCTTGTCCCATTTGGCATTAAAATCCTCGTGCCAGCGGCGTAATGTCAAACTGTAACTCTCGCCAAATTCAATCGACCTGGCCACGCTCAGGCCGGCGCGCTCAATCTCTTGGCGCAACACCACGGGGCTTGGCAACATACCGCCAGGAAAGATGTATTTTTGAATGAAATCAACGCCGCGCTTGTACACATCCCAGCGCTTATGCTGCACCGTGATAATCTGCAGCGTGGCATTCTTGCCCGGTTTCAGGCGGTCGCGCAGGGCGTTGAAATACACCGGCCAGTATTTCTCGCCCACCGCTTCAAACATTTCAATCGACGCAATGCCGTCATAAATACCGCGCTCATCGCGGTAATCCTGCATCTTGATATCCACCATTTCTGACAATCCGGCCTTGGCGATCCGGGCCACGGCATAATCATGCTGCTCTTTGGAAATCGTCAGGCCAGTGACGCGCAGCCCGCGTTCCTTGGCAGCATATTCCGCAAACCCACCCCAGCCGCAGCCAATTTCCAGCACATGATCGCCCGGCACAGCGCCCATCTGATCAACCATACTGGCGTATTTCAAGGTCTGGGCAGCCTCCAGCCCCTCTTGGCCAGTCTCGAACTTGGCGGATGAATAGGTCATCGTCTCGTCCAGCCACAGGCCATAAAACTCATTGCCCAGATCATAATGATAGCTGATATTTTTGCGGGCCTGCGCGCGGGAATTGCTCTGCCACCAAAAGCGCAGCTTTTCATAAGCGCGGACCAGTTTCTGGCCCGGAAACCCATCATACATTTCATCGGCCTCATCATGGACCAGATCCATGAAGGCCATCAGATCCGGGGTGGACCACCAGCCGTCCATATAGGCCTCGCAGAACCCCAGATCGCCTTCGCGGATCAACCGGGCAAAGATATCGGCATTATGAATTTGCAATTCGGCGACAAACCCCGCCGATTTCCCCTCGGCGCGAAACCTGCGGCCATCGGGCAGGACCAGATCCAGCCTGCCGCGCGGCATCCGGGCGATCATGTCAAACACTTGGCTAAAATAACGCGGCAGATTGATCTGCCCCTGCGTCGTCGTCAGAATCATCGCCACTCCCGGTGGTTGTATTTTGTCTGGCAGGCAAAACCTGATCCCAGCCTTGGCAGTAGTCTTAATCTGCCAACCTTGGAAGTCACGGTTTTTGCGTAGAAATAGTTTCGGCTTGCAACCCGGTCACAAAAATCCGCGCGTCACACCACGCGGGCGGAATAGGCCTGCAAAGCCCGGTCCCGGCCGTCTGCCAATCCAACCACCGGGGCCGGATAGCGGGCCCGCGGGGTCATCTGCCAGCCTTGCGGAATAGCCTCGAAATACGACAGCGCGCTGGCCGGGGGGGCGCGCTGGCCCTCGGCAATCCAGGTTGTCGCATAAGTCCCGGCCGGGTCAAACTTTTCCAGCTGTGTGACCGGGTTGAAAATCCGAAAATACGGGGCGGCATCCGGGCCCGACCCCGCCGCCCATTGCCAGCCCATCGCATTGCTGGCCGGGTCCCAGTCAATCAGGCAATCGGCAAACCAGTTCAGCCCGATCTTCCAATCGGTCATCAGATGTTTGGTCAGATATGACGCCACGATCATCCGGCCCCGGTTATGCATTGTGCCGGTGACATACATTTGCCGCATCGCGGCGTCAACGAACGGCACGCCGGTGCGGCCTTGTTGCCAGGCTTTAACTTCGGGGGTCAGAACATTGGTATTCCACGGAAATGCATCCCACACAGGTTTCCAGTTCGCGCTCAGAATATGGGGTGTGTGATGCAGCAGATGATAGGCAAATTCGCGCCAGACCAGTTCTTTGATGAATGTCTCGGCCCCCGCCTTGCCCTCCTGCATCGCCCGCCAACCGGCATGCCAACAGGCCAACGGGCTGATCTCGCCATGGGTCAGGTTTTCCGACAGGCCCGACGTGCCATTGATCCCCGGCAGGTTTCGGTTGGTGACGTAATCCGCGATTCCGGTCTGCAGGAATGTGTCCAACCGGCCCCGTGCCGCCACCTCACCCACCTGCAAATGCGGCGCCAGCACCGCTGCACCCCGACGCATCGCGGCGGCCATTTGCCACTCGACCAGATCATCCGACGCAGGCCAGACCGCTGGCCCGGCAATCCGCCCCGGCGCAGGCAACAGCCCGGGCAAATCACGGCCGCGCACCGCATTCCAGAACGGCGTGAACACTTTGTAAAACCCGCCCTGCCCGGTCTGCACGGTCCAGGGTTCATGCAACAGATGCCCGGTAAAACTTTGGGCATCCACTTGTGCATCCCTAAGGGCCGCTTTGACCGCAATATCCCGCGCTTGCCCCGCCGGGTCATAGGCGCGCGACCACCAGACAGCCCCGGCGCCGGTGTCGGCCACCAGCTTTTGGATCACGTCCTGTGCGCGGCCCCGGCGTAGGATCAGACGACTGCCCCGTGCGGCCAATGCCGCCGCAAATACCTGCACCCCCCGCCCGATCCGGAACAACGGGGCAGCACCCAAAGCGGCGGTCACTTCGTCATGAATGAACACTGGAATAACCGGGCGACCGCTGGCACAGGCGGCGGTCAGTGCGGCATGGTCAGCCAACCGCAGATCGCGGCGAAACCATAGAATGATCGGGGTCAGGTCAGTCATCTGGTCTGCGAATCCACCTTAAGGTTTTGGTGCGAAACCTGACAGAAGGCCCGCAACCCACGTCGAAATGGCGCAAAAACTCTGCTTTGCAACCTTAAGTTTTCGGGCGAAAACCTGACAGATGCCTATAGCACCCGGTCCAAGGCCCCGATCAGTTTGGTCACTTCCGCGGCTGTCGTATAATGCACAAAACTGACGCGCAGCACACCTTTTTCGGTATCAACCCCCATCGCCTGCAATGGTCGGACTGCATAAAAATCCCCACCAGCCGCCATAATTCCATGTATTGCCAACTGCTTGGCGGCCACTTCTCCTGCGCCCGCCAATTCCACCGCAACAGTCGGCGCACGGTTTTCGGCACGCCGCGACCCCAAAAGCCGCACCGAATTTTTGTCCGCCAGATAATCCAGCAGCGGTTGCAGCAATGTAACCTCTTGATTTCGCATGATATCATGGCTGAACTGCGCTGCTTTCGGGCCAGTCGGGCCACCGTGATGCGCCGAAAGCGCCTCAAAATAATCCGCCATCCCGGCACAAGCGGCAATCTGGGCATGGTCCGGGCCGCTCGGCGTCAAACGTTTATACAGCTCGCCGGCATTGAAATAATGAGCTTGATTAGGTAGTTGCGAGCCAAAGCTCTCGCGGATCACCATGATCCCCTGATGCGGCCCATAGGTCTTATAGGCGCTGAACAGGTAGATATCACAGCCCAGATCGCCAACATCCGGAAACCCATGCGGGGCATAGCTGACCCCATCAACGCAAACCCGCGACCCGTTGGCATGGGCCATAGCTGTGATCTGTTTTACATCATTTATGTCCGCTATCACATTGGAACAATGTGGAAAACAGACAAGTTTGACAGTCTCATCCAGCAGCTTTGCCAGATCATCCGGGCACAAACTGCCGGTATCGGGGTCCAGCTTCCATTCCCGCACCTCAACCCCTTCTTCGGCCAACCGGCGCCAAAATCCGGAATTGGCCTCATGGTCTTGATTAGTCACGATAATCGCTTGGCCGGGCTGCAACCAGCGTCGTACTGCATTGGCCAGAACATAGGTATTGGTGCTGGTCGAAGGCCCGAAAGACACCTCATGCGTCGCCACCCCCAACATCGCCGCCAGCCGCACCCGCGCCTCATCCATCTCGGCCCCTGCGAGTTCCGACACAGCATATGGGGCATAGGGTTGCACTTTGCGCTGCATATAGAACCGGATCAGCCGGTCGATGACTTGGCGACAGGGATAAGACCCGGCCGCATTCTCAAAAAACGCCTGACCTTGCAGATCAGCGGCGGCAAAAGCCGGGAACTGGGCACGAACCCAAGTGGAATCAAGTGCTTGCATCAGTAACCTCATCAAAAATCTGGAAATCTGACCCCGTTTATCCAGCTTCTACCGGCCAACTGCAACCCTGTCGGTGATCGCCGTGGCTGACCCTAGGTTAAGCATTTTTTACAGTCAAAACGCTGACTTCGGGGCAATTCTGCTTTAAAATGGCTGAAAATCGGGGGTTTGCAGTAGTATGCACTTGAACAACATCGGCCGGACCCTAAACTTTTGACATTAACAACAAAACAGGGAGTCACTCACCCATGAAACTATCACATATCCTCGGCGCAGCCTCGCTCGCCGCACTTGCGACCAGCGCTGTAGCGCAAGACGCCGACCTGCTGATCCTCGACTATCCGGGCTTTGACAACGACGCCTACCACCAGACCTATATTGCAGCCCATGGGGCCAATCCGACCTTCACCTTTTTCGGTGACGAAGAAGAAGCGTTCCAGAAACTGGTGTCAGGTTTTCGCGCCGATGCCACCCATATCTGCGGCGGTTCGGTGGCAAAATGGTCTGCAAGCGGCATCATAGAGCCTTGGGATATAGGTAGAATTTCGGCCTACGGCGATATTGACCAAAACCTGACCGGCGCGCAGATCGGTGGCGGCACGGGCGATGTATTCTTTATCCCGACAGACTTTGGCGCAACCGCTGTGGCCTATAATCCGGACGAAGTGCCAATCGAAGATGTGGCCTCGCTGGCGGTTTTCGTGAACCCGAAATATGCCGGGCGTCTGACCATTCCAGACAATGTCGATGATGCCTTTGCGTTGGCTTATCTGGCCACAGGTGTGACCGATTGGACCGCTGTGACCGACGAACAGTTTGCAGCCGCTACCGACTTTCTGCGCCAAGTCCACCCCAACCTGCGCACTTATTGGACCGACCCTGCCGAGCTGGCCCAATTGATGAGTACGGGCGAGATACTGGTCAGCTGGGCCTGGAACGAAACCTATCCGACCATGACCGGCGAAGGCCGCCCCATCGCCTATCAGCGCCAACCGCTCGAAGGGTCGTCATTGTGGCTGTGTGGATATGTGAACATGACTGACGGGCCGGGGTCCGAGGACAAGACCTATGACTTCATCAACGCCATGCTGGACCCAACAACCACCCAACCGCTGCTCGACAATGGCTTTGGCCATGCTAACGTCGCGGCCCTTGGGGTGGTCGCACCCGAGGTTTTGACGGCCTCTGGCATCGGGCCAATCACCGCCCCGGTGCTGGCGCAATTGCCGATCAGTATTGAACAGCGCGAACGGCAGGCAGAGGCATTTGAGCTGATCAAGTCAGGCTTCTAAAGGCATATGCTGATACGGGCGGTCCTGATACGGTCGCCCGTACGCGTATCAGTTCCGGTCAAACACCATGCTGGACCCGAACGGGCCAGAGGATATGCTCTCTACACCGTTGTTTTCGCTGGATGAATAGCTGTCCAATCCAATCACCCGGATCACCATGACCGTCCCGCCAGTTTCGGTAATGATACCGCTGTGCCGGGCGGCGATGCAGATATCGCTGTCGCTGGTATAGGGATCATTGCCCCAGAACGTGCCTTTGCCAGTCGCCCCCGGCGTGCAGGAACAGGTCAAAAGGTCAAGATCGTCGGGCAACCCCGCGCAGGCCCGCACCGCACCCTTTATCACATCTTGTGTATAGATCGGGTCAGGCACCAACACATCAAACATAAAGCTCGCGTCATATGCACCCCAGTCGCTGCTGGGGACACCATTGGCCATGGAACCCAGATAACCATCCTGCCCCGGCATCGCAAACGCCGTAACATCGCCCCCGTCGATCCCGATCGCACCAGCATGCAGGGCTGCCATGCAGATGTCGCTATCCAGGGTAAAAACTTCGGTGCCCCAGACCGACCCATAGGCCTCGCTCATCGGGGGGCAGCTACAGGAATAATCGTCCTGCCCCTGTGGAAATGGCCCACATGCGGGGCCGTTGGCTTGCGCCACGGCGCAATCAGCGCTGAAAAGAACAATCATTCCGAGCCCGACAATAGCTGACCGCATGCTGAAATCTCCTGAGTCCAAAGCATTATTCTGCTGCACCCACGCTACTGCCACCCTGCCACAGGTGACAAGCCTGCATCTTGGGACTTGAGCCGCAAGCCCGCAGCCCCTATGTGTAGGACGTCCTTCGGGACTATGGACATAAACGCGCTCGTAATACGCGGATCGGACCCGGGGGCGGTACCCGGCGACTCCACCACCAAATCCCTTATTGGGGGCAGATGGGGTCGAAACAGGATCGACGAACGTCTAAAGGGGTTTTCTTGCTTTGTCTCGGTGAGGTACCACCGTTATCGGTCCACAATGTACAGTTGCCAATAACAACCGTGCTCCGGCAATGGCTTTGGCTGCGTAAGCAGTCCCGGTCGCCGA
>JANOQM010000056.1:0-140590 GCA_031422295.1 Rhodobacterales bacterium
ATCCGCTATTCCATGGGCGTCAATCAGGACGAGGTCGAGGCGCTGGCCGCCCTGATGACCTATAAATGTGCGCTGGTCGATGCGCCCTTTGGCGGGTCCAAGGGTGGTCTGAAAATCAACCCGCGCGACTGGGAAGAGCACGAGCTGGAACAGATCACCCGCCGTTTCGCCTATGAGCTGATCAAACGCGACCTGATCAACCCCAGCCAGAACGTCCCCGCCCCCGACATGGGCACGGGAGAGCGTGAAATGGCCTGGATCGCCGATCAATACCGCCGGATGAACACCACGGATATCAACGCCGCCGCTTGTGTCACCGGTAAGCCATTGAATGCAGGCGGTATTCAGGGCCGGGTCGAGGCGACGGGCAGGGGCGTCCAATATGCCTTGCGCGAATTTTTCCGGCATAAGGAGGATATTAAAGCCGCCAAACAATCCGGCACGCTGGATGGCAAAAAGATCATTGTCCAAGGGCTGGGCAACGTCGGCTACCACGCCGCCAAATTCCTGAGTACCGAGGATGGGGCCAAGATCATCGCCATCATCGAACGCGATGGCGCATTGCATAGTGAAACCGGGCTGGACGTGGACGCGGTGCAAGCCTGGATCGCTAAGCATGGCGGCGTCAAAGGCTATGCCGATGCCACATTTGTTGAAGATGGGGCAAGCCTGCTCGAGGGCGAATGCGACATTCTGATCCCCGCCGCACTTGAAGGCGTAATCCATATGGGCAACGCGGCCCGGATCAAAGCACCGCTGATTGTCGAGGCCGCCAATGGCCCGATTACTGCCGGTGGCGATGCCATTCTGCGCGACAAAGGCACCGTGATCATCCCCGACATGTATGCCAATGCGGGCGGCGTGACCGTGTCGTATTTCGAATGGGTCAAGAACCTCGGCCATATCCGGTTTGGCCGGATGCAGCGCCGGGCCGAAGAGGCGCGGCACACCCTGCTGATCAACGAACTGGAACAACTCAGCAGCGACAAGGGGCTGGGCTGGTCACTGTCACCGGGCTTCAAGGCCGAATATCTGCGGGGTGCTGGCGAGTTGGAACTGGTCCGCTCGGGCCTTGATGACACCATGCGCGCGGCCTATCAGGCAATGCGCGAGGTCTGGCATGGGCGGGCTGACGTGACCGATCTGCGCACAGCGGCCTATCTTGTCAGCATCGGCAAAGTCGCAGCCAGCTATCGGGCCAAGGGGTTGTAATCCGGCGGATTTTGGCCTGTCTGCAACCAAAATGTTTGCCGGCAGGTCCATGCTGCGACACTTTATGTCGGCGCCTGACGATTGCCTCTGCCTGACCAGTTGCTAAAGTCGCATCCGTAACCCGGTCGATTGCCGGGCGGATTCGAAGGGACTGGGCCGGTGAACTATTCAGGCGCGCGGGTAATCTGGCAGGGACTGACCGGCAACAAGGGCTGGAAACCGGTCTGGCGCGACCCGACCCCACAGCCCGAATATGACATCATCATCATCGGTGGCGGCGGGCATGGGCTGGCCACCGCCTATTATCTGGCCAAGGAACATGGCCTGAAAAACATCGCCGTCTTGGAAAAGGGTTATCTGGGCGGCGGCAATGTAGGCCGCAACACGACCATCGTGCGGGCCAATTACTTTCTGCCCGGCAACTCCGAATTCTACTCGCATTCCCTGAAGCTGTGGGAAGGAATGGAAGCGGACCTGAACTACAACGTCATGCATTCGCAACGTGGCCAGATGATCCTGTTCCATTCCGACGGCCAGCGCGACGCCGCGGCCCGGCGCGGCAATGCGATGATCAATCAGGGCGATGATGCAATCCTGTATGACCGCGAGGGCGTGCGCAAAATGCTGCCCTGGCTGGATTTCGACAACACCCGCTTTCCCATCTACGGCGGCCTGTTCCACCCGCGCGGCGGCACGGCACGGCACGACGCAGTGGCCTGGGGCTATGCGCGGGGGGCCGACAGCCGGGGCGTCGATCTGATCCAGAACTGCGAAGTGACCGGGATTGATATTGTCGGCGGCAAGGTCACGGGTGTCCAAACCACGCGCGGGGCGATCCGGGCGAAAAAGGTTGGCATCGTGGTGGCGGGCCGCTCGGGGCAGGTCGCCGCAATGGCGGGCATGCGCCTACCGATAGAATCCCACGTCCTGCAAGCCTTTGTCTCCGAAGGCTTAAAACCCTGCATCGACACCGTGGTCAGCTTTGGCATGGGCCATTTCTACATCAGCCAGTCCGACAAGGGCGGGCTGGTGTTCGGTGGCGATCTGGATTTCTACGCCTCGTATGCCGCGCGGGGCAATCTCGCCATGCAGGAACATGTTATGGAGGCGGCGATGACCCTGATGCCGATGATCGGCAAGGCCAAGATTTTGCGCAGCTGGGGTGGGATCATGGATATGACCCCGGATGGATCGCCGATCATTGATAAAACCGATACCGAAGGGCTGTTTATCGATTGCGGCTGGTGTTACGGCGGGTTCAAGGCGATCCCCGGATCGGGCTTTTCCTTTGCCCACCTGATGGCCACCGGCAACCACCACGAGCCCGCCGCCCGCTACCGGCTGGACCGGTTCCGCACCGGGCGCGGGTTGATGGATGAAGAGGGCACCGGCTCTCAGCATAACTTGCATTAGGAGACTGAGATGCAACGTCGTTTGTTCTATTTTTCGTTGATTGCGGTGTTTGGCCTTGCGGCCTGTGACAAGCCTGTCCCGTCAACAAGTCCTGCCACGACAACGGAAAGCGCGGTCCAAGCGACAGTGCCAGTAGGGTCAAATTGCGCAGCCCCGCAAGCCTGTGAATCCGCTCGCCTGCTCGCAGCCGGCATGCAAGATGCGGTCGCACTCGAACTTGGGCCGCGTGTCAGAATGACCAGTGTTCGCGCAGAAGGACCAACGCTGGTGATGTCGTTCAGCATTCCCTACACGTCGGCAGTTATGAACGGACCCAACCGCCGGACGATTGAAAGCGAGGTAGGTAACTTTGCAAATCGAACACTTTGCGGAAGTGGGGTTGGGCAACAGTTCTATGCCAGTGGTGGCGAATTGCGACTGCGGGTGTTCGGGATGGACGGCAGCAGAATGACCGATCAACGTCTTACTGCCTGCTATGGACCCAGTTGAATGCGCATCACCTGCCCTTATTGCGGCCAACGCGACCGGCGCGAGTTTACTTATCAGGGGCATGCCCTTGCCCTGAACCGGCCCACCCGCGACGCGGGTGAAGCCGCTTGGGATGACTACGTGCATCTGCGCGATAACCCTGCCGGGGCCACCCAGGATTTGTGGTATCACGACCCCTGCGGCGCGTGGATCAGGGTCGAGCGAAACACAGTGACCCATGCTGTAGCAGGGGCAATACTGACCGCCGAGGTTCAACGATGAGGATCACTGGCAAGGGTTTGCTTGACCCCACAAGTTCAATCAATTTCACCTTTGACGGCCATATGTATCAAGGGCTTGAGGGCGATACGCTCGCCTCGGCCCTGCTGGCCAACAACGTCAAACTGATGGCCCGCAGTTTCAAATACCACCGCCCGCGTGGGGTGCTGACCGCGGGGTCAGAGGAACCCAACGCGCTGATGACCGTGGGCAACGGGGCCGGGGCAGAACCGAATATCCGGGCTACCGTGCAAGAGATTTACGACGGGCTAGAGGCGCGCAGCCAAAACCGCTGGCCCAGTCTGAAACGCGATGTGATGGCCGTCAATGACCTGATCGCGCCGTTCCTCAGCGCTGGTTTCTACTACAAAACCTTCATGTGGCCGCGCAGCTTTTGGGAAAAACTCTACGAGCCGATCATTCGCCATGCAGCTGGCCTTGGGGCGCTCTCGGGCCAGAATAACCCTGACCGCTATGAACGCGCCTTTGCGTTTTGCGATGTGCTGGTGATTGGGGCGGGTCCGACCGGCCTGATGGCTGCCCTGACCGCCGCCCGCGCGGGTGCCGATGTGATCCTTGCCGATGAAGACAGCCGGATGGGCGGGCGGCTGTTGGCCGAAACCGACCCGATCAACGGACAGCCCGCGCACCACTGGGTCTCCGAAACCCTGACCGAACTCAGCGCCTTACCCAACGTCCGCCTGATGCCGCGCACAACCATAACCGGTGCCTACGACCAAGGCACCTTTGGCGCGCTGGAACGCATTGGCCACCACCGTCCGCGTGACCCGAACCTGCCGCTGGAATGTTTCTGGCGGATCGTGGCGCAACGCAGCATCCTGTGTGCGGGCGCGCTGGAACGCCCGATTGCGTTCCCCAACAACGACCGCCCCGGTATCATGACCGCCAGCGCTGTGCGCGCCTATCTGAACCGCTGGGGGGTCGCTCCGGGGCGCGAGGTCACGGTGTATGGCAATAACGACGACGCGCATCGCACCGCGCGGGATTTGGTGGCCGCCGGGGTCACTGTTGCCGCCCTGATCGACGCGCGGGACGATGCGCAAGTCACGGGTGATTTCCCGGTGCTGACCGGCGGATCGGTGATCGCCACAGCGGGTCGCCTTGGTCTTGAAAATATCATGGTCAAACATGCAGGCGGCCAACGCCTGATCCGCACCGATTGTCTGGCCATGTCGGGTGGCTGGAACCCGTCGGTGCATCTGACCTGCCACATGAATGGGCGGCCCGTCTGGAATGACGCGATTGCCTCGTTTGTCCCGGTGCCCGGGATGATCCCCGGCATGCTGGTCGCAGGGGCCGCGATGGGCGTATTTTCCACAGCGGGTTGTCTGACCGACGGGGTCAGGGCCACGACCGAGATTTTGCGGGAGCTGGGCCTGAAGGCTAAAAAGATGAAACTGCCAGAGGCCGAAAATGCCGCCTATAACCTGCATCCGGTTTGGGCTGTCGAAGGCAAAGGCCGCAAATGGCTGGATTTCCAGAATGATGTGACGGTCAAGGATATCCATCTGGCGGCACAGGAAAATTTCCGGTCAGTCGAGCATATGAAACGCTACACGACCCAAGGCATGGCCACCGATCAGGGCAAAAACTCAAATGTCGCGGCCCTCGCCATTCTGGCTGACGCGACGGGCCGGGGCATCCCCGAAACCGGGACCACAACCTTTCGCCCCCCCTATACACCCGTCGCCGTGGCGGCCCTGGGGGCCACGGCGCAAGGCAAAGGCTTTGCGCCCGAACGGTTCACCACGTCCCACCCCATCGCCGTGGACCGCGCCGCCCCGATGATCGAGGCGGGGCTGTGGTATCGCGCCTCCTATTTTCCCAAACCAGGCGAGACGCACTGGCGGCAATCCTGCGACCGCGAGGTCAACATGGTCCGCTCCACCGTCGGCGTTTGTGACGTGTCCACTCTAGGTAAGATTGACATCCAAGGGCCGGACGCCGCCCAATTCCTCGATTTGGTCTATACCAACACCTTCTCGACCCTGCCTGTGGGTAAGGTCCGCTACGGGCTGATGCTGCGCGAAGACGGCTATGTCATGGATGATGGCACCTGTGCGCGGCTGGGCGATCAGCAGTATGTGCTGACCACCACAACCGCCGCCGCCGGGCTGGTGATGCGGCATTTAGACTTTGTATCCCAAGGGTTGCGGCCCGATCTGGATGTGCAGACCACATCAGTCACCGAACACTGGGCACAGTTTTCCATGGCCGGACCGAAGGCGCGCGATCTGGTCAATGCGGTGATCGACCTGCCCATCGACGGCGACAGCATGCCCTATATGGGCTGCGGCGCGGTTCTGGTGTCGGGCATTGCCGCGCGGCTGTTCCGGATCTCGTTTTCCGGCGAACATGCGTATGAGATTGCGGTGCCGTCGCGCTATGGCGCATCGCTGTATCGCCTCCTCCTCGCGCAGGCCGAATCTCTTGGTGGCGGGGCTTACGGGCTTGAGGCCCTGAATGTCCTGCGGATCGAAAAGGGGTTCATCACCCATGCCGAAATTCACGGCCGGACCACGGCGTTTGACATCGGCATGGACAAGATGGTCAGCCTGAAAAAAGACTGCATCGGCCAAACCATGTCGCGCCGCCCGGGGCTGCTGGAGGAGGGGCGCGAACAACTGGTCGGTCTGAAACCCGTCGCCAAATCCGGCACCATTCTGGCGGGCGCGCATTTGTTCGATCAAGGGGCCGAGGCGGTGCGGGTGAACGATCAGGGCTATGTCACATCGGTCGCATGGTCGCCGTCGATGGAAACGACACTGGCGCTGGGGTTCCTGAAACGGGGCCGGGCACGGCATGGCGAGGTGATCCGGCTGGTCGATCATCTGCGCGGGGTCGAGACGGAATGCGTTGTCTGCGACCCGGTATTTCTGGACCCTGCAGGAGGGCGGTTGCGTGGCTAGATTGATTGCATCCACCCCCTGCGCCGGGCTGCTGCCCCGGACCATTGGCGCGGTGACGCTGACCGAGGTCATGCTTGGCCCCGTCACCTCTGTAGCGCCGTTCCGGGACAAATCCGAGGCTGTGACAGCCGCCTTGGCGGTCGAAGGGCTGCGCTTTCCAACCCCCGGCGAAACCCTGACATCCGGCCCCGCGCGGATCATTTGGGCCGGGCATGGCCGCGCCCTGCTGTGCGGCGTCGAACCGCCGCTGGCCCTGTCCGCCTTGGCCGCGCTGACCGATCAAACCGATGCCTCCGCCACCGTCCGGATCGACGGCGATCAGGCGCAGGCGGTTCTGGCCCGGCTGGTTCCGGTCGATTTGCGCCAGCAGATATTTCCTGAAGGGGCCACAGCCCGAACAATCGTCGGCCATATGACCGCCTCGGTCACCCGGGTTGGGCCGCTGGCGTTTGAGGTGATGGTGATGCGGTCCATGGCCGCAACGTTGGTGCATGAATTATCCGAGGCGGCAATCGGGGTCGCGGCGCGGTAAGATGGGCAATCTGCCCGCCCTACCAGACCATCACCTCCATCACCCCCGGCAGCCGCACATCCACCCCCGGCAGCTTGGCCACCAATACATCGGCGCTTTGTGCCAACAGGCCGAAGGTCTTGTAATGGCATGGGATGACGGTCTTGAACTTGAAGAACCGTTTCGCCGCCCAGGCAGCCATCTCCATATCCATCGTGTAATGGCCCCCGGCGCACAGAATACCGATATCGGGTTCGTAATATTCGGCCATCCAGCCCATATCGGCCATGATCGACGTGTCTCCGCTGACATAGATCATGTGCCCTTCACCCGCGATCATAAAGCCGCAGGGCGACCCCGCGACGCCTAGGTTTGCCCCGTCACCATCAAAGCTGGATGAATGAATAGCGGGCACCATGCTGACCTCGATATTGCCAACCCGGATCGTGCCACCATGCAGAAAACCTACCGACTTCACCTCGCCCTTGCTGCCCAGAAAATCGCCGATCTCATGGGCGGCATAGACAGGTGCGCCGCAGGCAACGGCCAGCCGCTCCACATCGCCAAAATGGTCGCCATGGCCATGCGTGACAAAGATCGCCGTGGTCCCGGCAATCGCCGCACTTTCTTGGTCCGCCGGGAACATGGGATTGCCCGCAAGCCACGGATCGACCAGCAACACTTGATCGCCAATATCAAACCGGAACCCCGAATGCCCCAACCACGTAATTTTCATCTCGTTCTCCCGCCGGATTCAGTTGCAATATAGCGCGACTATATGGGGCGGCGTATGGATTGGCTGGAAAAAATTGATGCCTATTGCGAACGCACCGATGCGTCGTATTGGTCCGAGCCGCTGAACGCTGCGACCAATGCTGCTTTCATTCTGGCGGCCCTGATCCTGTGGCGGCAGACAGGCGGGCTGCGGAGGGGTCAGATTTTATGTGTGATCCTGTTTGCCATTGGGATCGGCAGCTATCTGTTTCACACCCATGCGACAGCTTGGGCATCGACCGCCGATACCGCCCCCATAGGGCTGTTCATCCTGACCTATCTGTTTTTGGTGAACCGCGATGTATTGCGCCTGCCACTTTGGGCCGCTGCCGCCGTAACCTTGGGCTTTATCCCCTATGCGCTGGTGCTGGTCCCGGTGCTGGACCAGATTCCGTTCCTGATGATCTCGGATTTTTACTGGACGGTGCCGCTGCTGTTATTCGCTTATGCGATTTGGTTATGGCGGTCGCAGCCCGAAACCGCCCGGGGATTGGCCATTGGGGCGGGTCTGTTATGCCTGTCGATTGCCATCCGGTCGCTGGACATCGGGTTCTGCGCCCGCTGGCCGATGGGCACGCATTTCATCTGGCATCTGCTCAACGCCACGATGCTGGGCTGGATGATCCATGTCTATTGCCGCCATGTGCTTGCGGGCCAAGGTCAGGGGCGATAAACGCGGCGCAGCAGCATTGGAGACGCTTCATGTCGATCGACACAGATACGGCCCGCAAGGTCGCCAAACTTGCGCGGATCAAGGTCGAAGAGGCCGCCTTGCCCGCCCTCGCCGCCGAATTCAGCGCGATCCTCGGGTTCATTGAGCAACTCAACGAGGTCGATGTGACCGGGGTGGAACCGATGACTTCGGTCACGCCAATGCGCCTGACCCGCCGGGCCGATGTGGTCACTGACGGGGGCCAGCAGGCCGCTGTTCTGGCCAATGCCCCGGATGCCCGCGAGGGTTTTTTTGCCGTGCCAAAGGTGGTCGAATGACACTGAATACCCTTACCATCGCTGCCGCACGGGATGCATTACGCGACCTCAAGGTTTCTGCCGCCGAGCTTACAGATGCCTGCCTGACCGCGATTGACGGGGCAGCGGCATTGAATGCTTTTGTCCACCACACCCCCGACATTGCCCGTGCCCAGGCCAAGGCCGCTGATACCCGGATCAGGGCAGGAATGTCCCCCGATCTGTGCGGTATTCCCTTGGGCATCAAGGACCTGTTTTGCACCAAAGGGGTGGATAGTCAGGCCGGGTCAAACATCCTTAAGGGCTTTAAACCACAGTATGAATCGACGGTGACCAGCCAGCTGTTCAAGACCGGAGCGGTCATGTTGGGCAAGCTGAACATGGACGAATTTGCCATGGGGTCCAGCAACGAAACCTCGTGCTACGGCAATGTCGTCAACCCATGGAAAATCGACGACCGTAACCTGACCCCCGGCGGCTCCTCTGGCGGTTCAGCAGCAGCAGTAGCCGCCGATCTTTGCCTCGGGGCCACAGGCACCGACACCGGTGGATCAATACGCCAACCCGCTGCTTTTACAGGGATTGTTGGGATCAAGCCGACCTACGGGCGCTGTTCGCGCTGGGGGATTGTGGCCTTTGCGTCCTCGCTCGATCAGGCCGGGCCGATGACCAAAGATGTGCGCGATGCCGCGATCATGCTGCGTGCAATGTGCGGGCACGACCCCAAGGATTCGACCAGTGCGGCCATGGCCGTGCCGGATTTCGAGGCGGCCCTGACCGGCGACATTCGTGGCAAGACCATTGGGATTCCAAAGGAATACCGGATGGACGGCATGCCCGCCGAGATTGAAACGCTCTGGGCCAACGGCACTGCGATGTTGCGCGATGCCGGGGCCAAAATCGTCGATATCAGCCTGCCACACACCAAATACGCGCTGCCCGCCTATTATGTGATCGCACCGGCCGAAGCGTCCAGCAACCTCGCCCGCTACGATGGCGTCCGCTTTGGCCACCGTGCCAAGCTGGAGGCGGGTGACGGCATTACTGAAATGTACGAGAAAACCCGCGCGGAAGGCTTTGGCCCCGAGGTGCAGCGCCGCGTGATGATCGGCACCTATGTGCTGTCGGCGGGCTTTTATGACGCCTATTACAACCGGGCGCGCAAGGTGAGGGCCTTGATAAAGCAGGACTTTGAGAAGGTTTTCGCCGCAGGCGTCGATGCGATCCTGACCCCCGCCACGCCGTCAAGCGCGTTTGGATTGGGCGAAATGGCCAATGCGGACCCGGTGGAAATGTATCTTAACGACGTGTTCACTGTCACCGTGAACCTTGCCGGATTGCCGGGCATTGCCGTTCCCACCGGGTTGGATTCCAAAGGCCTGCCGATGGGATTGCAGCTGATTGGCCGCCCGTGGGACGAATCCGGACTGCTGAATGTCGCTTATACACTGGAACGTGCGGCTGATTTTGTGGCCAAGCCTGCCAAGTGGTGGTAATGCCTCGCGTCAATCGGGTTCGGGCAGGGGTTTTGCCGTGAGAAGTCTTGTTTTATTGGGCGTCATTGGATTCGTCGCAGGCTGTACGCAGCAGGTGCCCGACAGCGGCGCTGGCGTGGGCTTCAGCGATTATGCCCAATATGAGCTTGACCGGGCCCAACGCGAGGCAGCACTGACCGGAGTTCCGGCCACGACCGGGACCTTTGTGGGCACCGCCCCAATTGGCCAGTCCGGTTTGCCGGTGACACCCGGCGCAATCCCGACCACAGATCTTGCCGCTGCCGGAATTGGTGCGCCGCTCAGTGCCACGGGCCTAACCGTGCCGGGCAGCGCATTGCCCACCGCCCCCGGGTCGCCCGACCTGAACCGCACCACTGGCCTGCAAGCCAGCCCCGGTAATGCCGCCCCGGTTTTGCTGAATAACCCCGGCATCTCGGATGAACAGGAATTCGAGGCTGTGGCGGGCCGTGAAAGCATTGCCAGCGACGCTCAGCGGCGTGCCGACCAAGCCGCCGCCTATGCCGTGATCCAGCCGACGGCCATTCCCGAACGGGATGGCAATGCCGGGCCAAATATCATCGAATACGCAATCAGTGCGCCAAATGCCAAAGGGCAGGAATATTACAGCCGTTTTGTCTGGTCCGGTCAGGGCCGGTTTGAACGCAACTGTGCCGCCTATAATTCGCCCGACGAAGCACAGCGCGATTTCCTGTCGCGCGGCGGTCCGGACCGTGATGCGCGCGGGATTGATCCCGATGGCGATGGCTTTGCCTGCGGCTGGGACCCGGCGCCGTTCCGGCTTGCGGTTAACAACTGAAACTCATCGAATTTGAATCCCCCAATTGTGGTCCGCGCCGGTTGGGCGCGGTCCCCGATATGGTGGTCATGCATTACACGGCGATGGCCAATGCCGATGCCGCACTGGAACGGCTGTGCAACCCCGTGGCCGAAGTTTCCGCGCATTACCTGATCGCCGCATCGGGCAGCGTGTTTCAATTGGTCCCCGAGGATTTGCGTGCCTGGCATGCAGGTGCGGGCCGCTGGGCTGATGTCACGGATGTCAATTCCCGGTCGATCGGGATCGAGCTGGACAATACCGGGACCACCCCGTTTGCTGCCGCCCAGATGCTGGCGCTGGAGGAATTGTTGTCCGGCATTATCGGCCGTCACAAGATCAGGCCGGAACGGGTGATTGCCCATTCCGATATGGCCCCAGGCCGCAAATCCGACCCTGGCCCCCGGTTTGACTGGCGCAGGCTGGCGGCACAACGACTGGCGGTCTGGCCGCATCAGGGCGGCAAACCGATGGTCGATACCGGGGGGTTGCGTGCCGATCTGGTGACATTCGGCTATGATCCGGAACTGACCGATGGTCAGCTACTCGCGGCATTCCGCCAACACTTTCGTCCATGGGCCAGCGGCCAGGTTGATGCCGCAGATATTGCTGCAGCCCGCGATCTGGCCCACCGCTTTCCTGTTGACCGAACCCTGCCAGGCGCGTAACCCACCCCTCGCGCGGATGGCTGGATGATCGCGGGTGTCGCAAGACAGTCGAGGAAAGTCCGGACTCCACAAAGCACGGTGCCGGGTAACGCCCGGCTGGGGTAACCCAAGGGATAGCGCCACAGAGAACAGACCGCCCGTCGCACCAGAGGTTCGCCACTGGAGACTTCGACAGGTAAGGGTGAAACGGTGGGGTAAGAGCCCACCGCGGACCGGGCAACCGGGACGGCATGGCAAGCCCCGCCGGGAGCAATGCCAAATAGGGGCTTCGCGCCGGTGTGATCCGACTGGGAAACTGGGGGGATATCCCGGCAGGGACGCTTGACCCCGAGAAGCCCGGGTTGGCAGCTAGAGGTGCGTTGGTAACAGCGGGCCAAGAGGAATGGTCATCCATCCGGGGCGGTCGCGAGATCGGGCCCGGGGGACAGAATCCGGCTTACAGGCCATCCGCGCAATTTTACCCGAAAGGCCCCCTGCATGGTCCTTAGCGACCACGCTGCTGCCTTATTTCGAATGTACGCCCGATCCAGTTCAAAGCAGGGGCAACGCCGTGTTGAAATTTGTAGCTGTTGGGTTGATTGGTGCTGCTTTTGGCGGTGCAGTGACCGTTCTGCTGCCGTCCCGCACAGAAAATTTCGCCTTTGCCACGTCAGACGGGCGCGGTCTGTTGATCTATGCCTGTGCCACCGCCGATACGAGCGAACAATCCGCAACCAATGCCCGTGCCGCCCATCGGTTTTTCGAGGCGGAACTGGAGGTCCAGACCGAAGCCCAAGTGATGACGATGGTGGCCGACATGGCGCAGGAAGACAGCAGTGCAGTTGCTGATGATCTGTCAGTGACACTTCGGTCGGGCGACGATTTGCGGCGGGAACTGTCGCGCAATCTGCAGGCCACATTCGGCTGCCGGTTGGTTAAATCGCAACTTGCCGACGGCTAAGTGCGCGTCGCAACACCGGCCCCAATCCAGGCCATTGGGAATCGCCGCTAAAGGCTGCTTTGCGGTTGACACCGGGGGCGGCTTGGGTAAAAGGCAGGTCAAATGGAATTGATACGCGCGGGGGGCTTGGTCCCGCTGATCCGGAGATACGACGATGGCGAAACCCACCACGATCAAAATCCGCCTGAACTCCACTGCGGGGACCGGGCATTTCTACGTAACCAAAAAGAACGCCCGCACGATGACGGAAAAGATGTCGGTGCGGAAATATGATCCGGTTGTGCGCAAGCATGTCGAATACAAAGAAGGCAAGATCAAGTAATCAGCCCTTCCGACGTTCCAGACAAAGCCGCGCAGCCTTGCGCGGTTTTTTGCATTTTGGAGGCAGGCCATGTTGACAGTCAGGACCGCTGGACGCGCCGATATCGCGGCGATTGATGCCTTGCTTGCGCGGGCGTATCCGCGTCTGTTGAAACCGGATTATGCCCCATCAGTGCTTGTCACAGCAATCCCGATCATCGCCCGTGCGCAACCAGCGCTGGTGACTTGCGACACCTATTTTGTCGTCGAGGATCAGGGCGCGATCATCGGGGCCGGGGGCTGGACGGCGGTTATTCCGGGCGAAAACCGGAGTGAGACGCGCCGGGGCAATGTGCGGCATCTGGTGACCGATGACCGGCAAGTGCGGCGGGGGGTTGGCCGGGCGCTGATGGAGCATATCTTTGCCTCGGCCCGCGGGGCCGGGATGGGCTGGATGCACTGCACATCGACGATCACGGCGGTGCCGTTTTATCAGGCGATGGGGTTTGCGATCAGAACAAAGGTTCTGGTCCCGCTTGCCCCCGGCATCCGTTTTCCTGCTGTTGCAATGGCGCGCTTGCTATAGCCTTTCGGTGCCGCTGCGCAAATCGGCGTGGTCCTGCCGCTGGATCGGTGGACCGCATTGGCGGGCCGGTCGGAAGAATAACAAACTGATTTCATCGTGGCCCCACAGGTCCGGTTCAGGGGCGAACCGGGTGCGCAATGGACGATGTTTTTCCGCGATCCGTCGGGCAACCCGATTGAAATCAAGTGGTTTGCGGATGCGGCGGGGTTGTTTGCGGGGTGTGGCGAAAACAGGGTGTCGCGCGATGCTGGCGTGAGGGCTGACAGGGGGCATCTGTACGTTTTTCGACCAGAATCTTAAGGTGATTTTGGCGGTTTTTGAGCCCTGATTTTGAGGCGGGCAAGGGCTTCTGCAAGGTATCCGCCGGAAACCTTAAGGTGCGCGCAACGGCTAAGCGTCGGGTGGTTCGGGCTGGTGGTTTGCCAAGAGTGAAGCTGGGGGCAAGTGTCTGCTTTGAGCCCGAAGCGGTTATCCGTCTGAACCCTACTTCGCCCGGAATCAAGGCGCGAATGCGCCGCCGGGCAGCGCCCGACCGCCCCCATGGGCGGGCGCTTCTGCAACATCAATGCCTAGAATTTCTGCGGGAGGGGCGGCACCATAAAGCTCTGCAGAACTGGCTTTGTAGCGCCCACCCGGCGGTCTGGCGCAGCCCTCCATCGGGCTAGACTGGAACGACCGCTTCTTCACGCAAAGCGGTCATTTGCCAGATCAAACCAGACGTAGAGGCCAAAGCCGCAGGTTTCGGCCCTTTACCGCATCCAATACCCCTCGGCCCGGATCCGGTTCCTGATCTGTTTATCTTGCTTGGGCAGGTCCGACTGGTCAAAAAGCGCCCGCACCTTTGCCCCCTGGCCCTGATAGACCATCCGTTTGATCGGTTCGTAATCTTTCAGCAATTTCTTGATCTTGTTGGGGGCACAAACCTGTTCCAGCACGTCGACGACCCGGTCATTTTCACGGGCATACAGCAGCGGGAACATCCGGTAGTGACAGGTCACATCGCCATCCAGCCCCGCCAGCGCCGTACCGGGCCTGCCACCGCCAAAGCTGTGGATCACCAGTGGCAGGACCACCTGATCCAGCCAAGGGTCGAGTGATTGCAGCACCAGTTCGGGCGGTGGGTCATTCCGGACCGACAGCGCATATTCGGTGAAACGCGCCCCAAAAGCCGCCGGATCGGCCCCGAAAAACCAGCCTGCGTTGAAATACAGATACCGTTCCCAGTATTCATCTGGTTGGGTCAGATCGAGCGATGCGACGAAATCCAGCCCGAACCGGTCATACAGCGATTTCCAGGTGGCAGCGTATCCGGGCCAATACAGGTCTTCCTCGGGCCAGGTCCCTTCGCGGCGCATCGAGGCGGCGGGTTTGGTGAAATCAACCGGCAGGGTGGCAAGATCGCCGGTGATCAGTGTATCCGTGTCAAAAAACAAAAAGGGTTCGCCGGACGGCAGTGCTGCTAACCCTTCGATTTTGTTACCATACGGGTATTCCTGCCCAAAATGGCGGCTTTCAAAGGGCAACACCGTGGCCCCCAGATCGGTCAGACCTGCCCGCAGATCGGGGCTGATGCGCGGATCACGGTCCCACAGCGGGCCGGGCTGCGGTTCGGCCACAATCAGCTGACCCGCAAAATTCGGACTGCTGGCGCGCAGCGATGCCGCAAACAGCAAGGCCTCGTATTGCAGCCTGCCATTCTGGGCAACGATCATGATGTTGAATGCAGGCCCTGCCAGTGGTTTGCGTCCCATATTGAACGGTCGTGTGTATCGCATTGACACAGCTATAGCGGCGCAGGGCGCCAGCCGAAAGCAGCGTTTGGATTACAGTCCGTTCAGCGGCACCTTGAGGAACCGTTTGCCGCTGGCATCGGGTTCGGGCAGGTTTCCCGCCCGCATGTTTACCTGCAAAGACGGAATAATCAGCCGGGGCATACCCAGTGTTTTGTCCCGTGCCTC
This sequence comes from Rhodobacterales bacterium, assembly GCA_031422295.1. GTDB lineage: Bacteria > Pseudomonadota > Alphaproteobacteria > Rhodobacterales > Rhodobacteraceae > JANOMH01. The sequence goes on from JANOQM010000056.1 coordinate 15,340, forward strand.
GCGCACCGCGACAAATTCATCTTCGGTTACCCCGTCGTGCACATGGATATTATGGCTACGCTGTTCGGCCACCGTGGTTTCCCAGCGGATATCCCGCCCGTTCGGGCCGTAATCATGGCACATGAACAGCCGCATGTCGCCGGGCAGGGCCAGCACCCGGCGGATTGACCGGAACAAGGTGCGCGCGTCGCCGCCCGGAAAATCCGCCCGCGCCGAGCCGCCGTCGGGCATGAACAGGGTGTCACCGACAAAGGCGGCATTGCCGACGATATGGGTCATGCAAGCCGGGGTATGGCCGGGGGTCAGCTGGGTCGTGACCGGCATGGTCCCGATAAGATAGGTATCGCCGTCGCGGAAAAGTTGGTCAAACTGACTGCCATCGCGTTGAAACGCGGTGCCTTCGTTGAATATCTTGCCGAATGTGTCCTGAATAACCGTGATATTCGCGCCGATGCCAATCTTGCCGCCCAGTTTGCCCTGAATATAGGGCGCACCTGACAGGTGGTCGGCATGGACATGGGTTTCGATCAGCCATGCTAGCGTCAGGTCGTTCTGGCGGATATGGTCGATGACCCGGTCAGCGGCATCATAGGTGATCTTGCCTGCGGCATAGTCGATATCCATGACGCTATCGATGACAGCGCAGGCCGTGCTGGCAGGGTCGCGCACGACATAGGTCACCGTATTGGTGGGCGCGTCGAAAAATCCGGTGACGTCGGGGATTAGCGTCAGGTCGGTGGCAGGATCAGTCATCAGACACCTATTTTGCGTTTATGCCGCTAGTTTATCGCGCATCCCCCCGGTTTTGAAAGGCCCCGTTTTGACGCATTATCCCTTGACCGCCCCATCGCTGAGACCCGCCACCAGATAGCGCTGGGCGATCAGGAACACGATAGTGATCGGCAGACCGGACAGGATGGCGGCTGCTGCGAAATCACCCCACAGATAGCGGAATTCGTTCAGGTATAGCCGGGACCCGACGGCTAGAGTCATGTTGGATTCTGACCGGATCAGCACCGATGCAATCGGGTAATCATTGATGAACCCGATAAAGGCCAACACGAAAACCACCGACATGATCGGCACGGCAAGCGGCAAAAACACAAAGCGAAAGGTTTGCCACGGAGTCGCGCCATCAATTTCGGCGGCTTTATCAAGGGCGGTGTCGATGCTGTCGAAATAGCCCTTGATCGTCCAGATATGCAGGGTCACGCCCGACATGTAGATCAGGATCAGGGCGATATGACTGTCCAGCCCCAAAATCGGGTTCACCTCGCCCAAGGCATCAAAAATTGTATAGATCGCGACCAGTGCCAGTGTTGTCGGAAACATCTGGATCAAAAACAGCGTGTCCAGCATCCCCTGCTTGCCCCTGATTTTAATCCGGCTGAACGCATAGGCCGAAATCGTCGCAATCGTCAGCACGCCGACGCCGGCGATCAGGCCGATCTTGATGGAATTCCACATCCACAGCAGCACCGGATAGGGCGGCGTCACCACAGTTCCGTCGGCGCGGGTATAATCCAGCCCAAAGGCCAGAACCCAGTGTTCCAGCGTCGGCTTTTCCGGCCAGAAATTGCCTTGGGTAAAGTTGCCTTCGCGGAACGAAATCGACGCGACGGTCAGGAACGGAAACAGGATCAGCGCCAGAAAAATGATCATGAACCCATGCGCAAGGATCTTTTTGACGCGCAGGTCAGCAGGGCGTTCGACGATCATTTTGGTGCCTTTCGCAGGGTCATCTGCCGGTCCGCCGCAAGGTGGCGCGCCGGATCGCCACAAAGTTCAGATAGCTGATCGCCGCCACCACCACAAAAATCAGCAAGGTAATCGCACCTGCCAGCCCGAACTGCGTGCCGCTGTCATCAAAGGCCATGCGGTAGGTAAAGCTGGCCAGAATATCAGTGCCCCCCGCCGGAATGATCGTGCCCGGAATATCCGGCCCGCCCATGGTCAGCAGTAACACCAGCACGAGGTTGTTGAAATTGAACGCGAATGACGCGATCAACAATGGCAGGAACGGCGGCAAAATCTGTGGCAGTGTGATGGTGAAAAACACCCGCACCGACGATGCCCCTTCCAATGCGGCTGCTTTTTTATGGTCCTCGGGCACCGATTGCAGGAACCCCATCGCCAGCAGCATCATATAAGGATACCCCAGCCAGGTATTGACGATCAGCAGCATGACCCGCGCCAGTGAGGCGTCGGTAAACCAGTCCGGCCTGATCCCGAACAACCCTTCCAGGATCAGGTTGATCTCGCCGAAATTTTGGTTGAACAGGCCCCGGAACACCAGGATCGAGATAAACGCCGGGACCGCATAGGGCAGGATCAGCAAGATGCGATACAGCGTCTTGAACCGCAGATGCGGCCATTGCAGGATCACCGCCAGCGTGACGCCAAGCGCAAAGGTCAAGACCACGGACAGTGCCGCAAAAGTGACGGTCCACAGGAAAATCTGCAGCATCGGGCCGCGCACCCCTTGGGAGGTGAACACCCGTTCGAAATTGCCCCAGCCGATATTGACGCGCCAGCCGGGCGCAACTTCGGCCCCGTCCGCATCGCGAAAAAACCCGGTGGCGGGGTCGGCGGTCAGGATTGCATCATCTGCCGTGCGCCGCAGGGTCTGGTCGCCGTTGCGCACATATTCCGGCGTGACGCTGGCAAAGGTACGCAGGCCCGAATTGACCAAGGGTGCGCCGTCCGGTGTGGTCAAGGTCAGCCCCTGCAACCCGTCGCGCAGTTTGATGGCATCGCGGGAGGTCAGCAATTCTGCGGGTGCAGCAGCAGGGCTAAGGGCTGCGGTCGCGATGCCGCTTAGCGCAACTGGGTCCGACAGCAACCCTGCGTCGGGCAGCCAGATCCGGTAAGTCGCGCCATCAGCGGCCACGGAAAACGGCTGTTCCGTTGCGGGGTCGGCGATGCCCCGCACCGTCAGCACCTCGATCGCGCGGTCATAAGTCAGCAGGTTAAAGGATGAAAAGTTCGTAAAGCCCAGATAGATCGTGTACCCGACCGGAAAGGCGATGAATATCAGAACAGCGGCAATGCCGGGAAAGATAAAGCGCGCGCCATAAAACCGGTTTGCGCCAAAGACGATGGCAAACCCGGTGGCAAGGGCCAACAGGATGGCACCAAATAACGGCTGCGACAGTTGGTACAGATAGAAGGCCCCATACAGGATGATAAGGGTCACAAGTCCGACCAAGCCCAGTCGCAGCCACTGTGCTGGCGCAGGGTCAGTTTCGGTCTGGACCGTTGCCGTCATCAAAATCCCCCCGAACGATGCCCGCCAATCTTGAAAAGGCAGGCGGCGGTTGTGCCGCCACCTGCCCGGTCTGGACTATTCGGCCAGAATACGCGCGGCTGCGTCGTTTAACGCATCAGCGGGTGTTGCCGCCCCGGTGGTGATATTGGTCAGGGCAGGGCCCATGGCCGACCAGAATGCACCCATTTCGGGGTTTGACGGCATTGGCACCCCAATGGCCGCAACCGCCAACATGCCCGCAACCAGTGGATCAGCCTGTGCCGCGGCAGCGGATGTATCGGCCAATGCGCCAATGCCACCACCGGCGTTCCAGACTGCCAACCCTTCATCCACCGCCAGATAGTTTTCGATGAACTCGACCGCCAGATCGGCATTGGGAGATGCGGCATTGATCCCCAAGGCTTGCACACCGAGGAACGGCGGGGACGCGTTGCCGCCAACTGTCGGGATCGGGGCCACGCCGATATTGATGCCCGCAGCCCGGTAGCCCGCCCATGACCATGGCCCGTTCAGGACCATCGCCACTTCGCCACCCGCCATGGATGCGTCCATCATGCCGTAATCCACGCCGGTCGGCAGCACGCCGGCATCAAACAGCGATTTCAGCACTTCGGCCCCGGCAATTGCACCTTCGGTATTCACCCCGGTCATGGAACCATCATAGACGCCATCGACCTTTTGGAACGCATATCCGCCACCCGCCATCAGCATCGGCATGGTGAAATAGGTATTGTTGTAATCCCACAGGATTGGCTTGGTGCCTTCGGGCAAGGTCAGGTCGGCAATTTCTTCAAAAGACGCAGGCGGGGTGGGCATCAAATCCGCGTTGTAAATCAAGGTCACAGCCTCGACGCCCACCGGATAGCCCCAGACTTTGCCGCCAAAGCTGACGGCATCCATCGACGCTGGCAGCACACCGGCCACCCAGTCGGCGGACGGATTGACCGGGGCAATCAGGCCACCGGCGGCCCATTCGCCAAACCGGTCGTGTGCCCACAACACGATATCGGGGCCGTCGCCGGTGGCTGCGGCCTGCTGGAACTTGTCGGTCAGGTCGGGATCGACAACTTCGATCACCACTTCGACGCCCAGATCGGCGGTAAAGGCTGCAGCGACCTGTGCCAAAGCGGCCTGATCGCGGTTTGCGCCGGTCCAGATCAACAGCTTGCCATCCTCGAACGCATAGGCCGGAGCGGCGGTCAGCAGCAGAACTGCGCCGACACTCAGAGCGTTGGAAAGTTTCATGGTATTCCTCCCTTGGTTGTGCTAGTTTTTGATCCACAAGGTTTGATGACCACAGGATCAGGACATCAATCCGCGCCCCTCCAGACGCATGATTCGCGGCGATACTACCAAAACTTCAAATTTTCTCAAAACGATTTAAATCTGGAAAAATGCTGCGATTGCAGTATTTACAGTTATTGTTGCCACATCGGATTTGCAGCGCTAGGCTGCAACTTGAAACGCTTTGAACGCACTACGCCGGACCGGAACCCGATGACCACCCTGAAAGAAATGAGCGCCGAACTGGGTCTGTCCGTGGCAACTGTCAGCCGGGCGCTGAACGGCTTTCCCGAGGTGAACGCCCGGACCCGGACCCGTGTACAGCAACTGGCCGATCAGATGGGCTATCAACCAAACCGCACCGCCCAACGCCTGGTCACTGGGCGGTCTGGCATGGTGGGGATGATCGTCAAGATCCGGCCCGACATGTCATCAGAGCAGACATTTTTCGAAATATTGACCGGATTGACCGCCGCCCTTGCCGCCCGTGACGTTGATCTTGTGCTGGCGGTGGATCAGGATGACGACCCGGTTGTGCCCTATGCCCGCATGCTGCAACGCGATATTCTTGACGGGTTCATCCTGAATGCGCCGGTGCCTGACGATCCGCGCGTGGCGTTCCTGCGGCAGCGGAAAATTCCGTTCGTGATGCATGGGCAAACTGCGGATATGGTTGATTATCCGTTTTACGGGATCGACAATAAACGAGTGACCGGGGATGCGGTCGATTTGCTTGCAGCCCTTGGGCACCGGCGGATTGCGCTGTTGAACGGCGAAACCCGGTTGGCCTATGCCACCGACCGTCTGGCCGGGTTTCGGGACGCGATCGCGGCCCACGCAATTGTCGTGCCAGAGTGGTGTATCACCAGCGATGTGCCGTCGGAAAGTTACGGCTATACCCGCGGGCTGGCCTTGCTGGCCGGACAGCAAGGGCCCCGCCCGACAGCCATTATCTGCGCCTCGACCCTGATTGCTGCCGGTGTGTTGCACGCAGCACGTGATCTGGGGCTGCGCGTGCCTGCCGACTTGTCGGTTATGGCCCATGATGATGCTTTGCCGCAATTGCGGGCCATCAACTTTGAACCCGCCCTCAGCGTCACCCGCGCCCCGATGCGCGAGGCCTGTGCGCCGCTGGCCAACCATCTGATCGATCACATCGAAGGGGCAGCGGCGATCACGTTGCAAACCCTGATCCGGGCCGCAGTGATCGTGCGAAAGTCAACTGGCCCTGTCCCCGCGCAAGGAAAAGTTCCATGGCCCTAGATCAACCCACAGCACAATTCGCATTGCAGACAAAAGGTTTAGTCAAAAGTTACGGTGCCGTGCCCGTGCTGCACGCGATTGATCTGGCGATGGCACCGGGTGAGTTTCTGGTACTGGTCGGCCCGTCCGGCTGTGGTAAATCGACTTTGCTCAATTGCATTGCGGGCCTTGAAGAAATCAGCGGCGGCACCTTAATGATTGGTGGCAAGGATGTGACCGCCGTGCCACCAAAGGACCGCGACATCGCCATGGTGTTCCAAAGTTATGCCCTGTATCCGACGATGACTGTGGCGCAGAACATCGGCTTTGGGATGAAAATCCGCCGGGTGCCAAAGCCGCAGATCGCCACCAAAATCGCCGAAGTCGCCCGGCTGTTACAAATCGACCATCTGCTCGACCGCCAGCCCAGCCAGTTGTCCGGCGGTCAGCGGCAGCGCGTGGCGATGGGCCGTGCCTTGGTGCGTAACCCCAAACTGTTCCTGTTTGACGAACCCCTTTCCAACCTTGACGCCAAGCTGCGGGTCGAAATGCGCGCCGAGATCAAGCGCCTGCATAAACGCACTGCCACCAGCATTGTCTATGTCACCCATGACCAGATCGAGGCGATGACGCTGGCCACCCGGATCGTGGTGATGAAGGGCGGCCATGTGCAGCAGATCGGTACGCCGCAAGAGATTTACGAACAACCCGCCAATACCTTTGTCGCCGATTTCATGGGCTCACCGCCAATGAACCTGATGCCGGCCACTGTGACGTCCACCGGGTTGACGGTCGGCGCGACGCCTTTGGCGATGCGGGCGGGCTGGACCCGCGCCAACCTGCCAACCGAGGTGACATTGGGAATCCGGCCCGAGCATTTCAGTATTGCAACCGCAACCCCGGATCTGACCATCGTGCCGACGATGATCGAAAATACCGGGGCCGAAAGTTATATCAGCTTTGACTTGGGTGGAACGTCGATCACCGCCAAAGTGCCGGGGCGGATGGCCGAAGATAGCACAGTGCCGATTGGACTGGCCGTTGCGCGGGGCGCGTTGTGCCTGTTCGATCCGGTAACTGGGCTGCGGATTTCCCGTTAATCTGACTCGCCACAATCGTTGACAGCGCTTGGGCCCGGTCACTGCGGTAAAGGCTGGCCCTGCACGCAAACGCATGGCTTAAGCTTGGGGAAGGGCTTGGTGCTGGATGATTGCCGCCACCTATAACTACTTGCTGGTGGGCATTTCGGTTCTGGTTGCGATGATGTCCGCCTTTACCGGGCTTAGCCTGACGCGAAACCTGTCGGCACAGCCGCTGCGCCAACGGCAGGTGCGCATTATCATGGCCGCGATTGTCGTCCTATTGACCGCTTTTGTGATTTCGTGCGCGTTTTTGCTGACTGGGGCCAGTTTCATGACCCGGGCATGGGGTGGCGCGGACATTCCGGACGTGGCAGGCAGGCCCACGCAACCGTTGGTCAGCCAACCTATATCCGCGCGGGAGTTTTACCATGGGCGTTGTGATACCGCCCATGCCGATGACGAAATTCTGGTGGCCGTTGACATGGCCCGGCCGGTCGGCGCGTACGCCTATGAAAAACAAAAGTGCAAGATCGGCGATTATGCGACGGCGGTGCCGCTGTACAAATCTGCCGTGCCGGGGCCCGTGTTGGCGCGGCCTCGATCGCGATAACCAATCTGTCGGACGTGCCGGTCTGGTCTGCCGCTGCCGGGGTCGCGCGCCCGTCGCCTGCTGCAGGAAATCCCCGTGGCGACCGAGGCCGAGGTGCGCTTTGGCATGGCGGGCAATCTGTGCCGCTGCACCGGCTAGCAGAATATCGTCAAGGCAATCATGGCCGCCGCCACCGAAATACACGCAAAGGAGGCCGCGGAATGAATGACCGGAACCCAAGCCATGATGAACGGGTTCCCAACCCGGATCAACCCGATGATCATCGAGGGCCAGGTGCAGGGCGGGGCAACCGAGGCCTATGCTATCACGATGGGCTAGGAAATTGCCTATGACGAAATGGGCAATTGCAAGACCGGCACTTTGATGGATTTCTTTCTGCTCGCCGTGTGGGAGACGCCGTATTACACAACGGACCACACCGTAACTCCCCAGTCCGCACCACCCGATCGGGGCTAAATGCGTGGGTAAAAGTCCTAATGTCGGCGGGGTTCCTGCATTTTCCGACGCAGTGCATGATGCGTTCAAGCCCTTTGGTCTGACCCAAAGCCATATGCCGCATGACCACTGGCGGATCTGGCGGATTGCCAATCAACTTGGCCTGCATGGCTAAGCGATGACCGCGTGGCGCGATCTGCAGGGGCAGCTTTCGGCGGCGGGATATGTTGCCGCCGATGATCTGGCCATGGCCCCGCATCTGGCGCTGATGTTGCGCCGACCTTTGCTGCCGGAAGGGGCGGCAGGGGTGGGCAAAACGCAGATTGCCCGGACCCGGGCCACGATGAAGGCCACCAGATTGATCCGGCTGCAGTGTTACGAAGGGCAGGACGCAGGCCATGCGATTTATGAATGGAACTATCAGCGCCAGCTATTGGCGATCCGGGCCGGGGCTGGCGAAACTGCGGATGCCGTCGAGGCGCGGGTGTTTTCGGAACGCTATTTGCTGGAACGCCCGTTGCTGGCCGCCATCCGGCAACCCACAGCCCCAGTCCTGTTGATCGACGAGATTGACCGGGCGGATGCCGAATTTGAGGCCTATCTGCTGGAAATTCTGTCGGACTATCAGTTCACGATCCCCGAACTTGGCACCACAACCGCCACAGCCCGGCCAATAGTGATCGCGACGTCAAACGACACGCGCGATCTGTCGGACGCACTGCGCCTCCGCCGCATTTATACCTATGTCGACTATCCCGACCGGGCCACCGTGACACCCGAGGCTGCACAGCGCCTGGCCGGCAAAGCTGCCTGATGCCGGTCACACGTTTTCCCATATGTGAAACCACGCTGGGCCGACTGGCTGGTTTCATGGCGCATCTACGGCTGAACGGGCTGGCCCTGGGTGTGCAGGATACCGGGCTGGCCATGGCCGCATTGGCGCAGGTCAGGGCCATCGATAAACCCGAGGTCCGATTTGCGCTCAAGGCGATATGCACCAGCACCGCCGATGATTTCGCCCGGTTTGATGCATTGTTTGCGGCCTATTGGTTCAATGCGGGGCGCGAAAAGGCTGGTAAGACCGGGGCCGGTAATGACCGGAAAAGATCGGCGCAGATCACTGAACAGGATGGTTTGGCGGGGTCCGGACAGGCCGAACGACCAGACACCGACGGGGCAGGGGCGGCACCGCAGGACGGACAGGGCCGATTGGTGGGCTCGTGTATCCGCAATCTGATGCATGTCGATTTGCGCGAGGTGGTGGACAAGGCCGATCTGGCCCGGGCCGAAGGCGTGGCCGCCGATCTGGCGCGCGCAATCCGTGACCGGCGGTCGCGGCGGCGCAAGGCGGCACGCCGGGGTGAAAGGCTGGATTTGCGCCGGATCATCCGCGCCAGTCTGGCCACCGGCGGTGATCTGGCCCGGCTATACCACCGGCACCGACCCGACCGATCCATGCAAATTGTGTGCCTGTTTGATGTATCTGGGTCCATGTCGGTCTAAGCGCGGGTTTTTCTGTCTTTTCTCAAGGGGCTAATGACCGCCGACAGCACGATTTCCGAGGGCTGGATCGGCGGCGGCTGCGCGCGGGGGGCAGTGATCACGGCGGCGGCAGGAGCACTATTGGACGGTCAGCCCCGGTCAATACAAGGCAGCCTCGCGGATGTGTTGGCCGCCCAAGGGGTCAGCGCAGGTGACATTCGCGATGGCCCGCAATTCCTGCCCCAGTAAGGGGAAAATGGACACCTTCATTGTGCCGATGATCCCACCACCCGCCATGGCGGTGTGTGGTGCCAGCCCGGTGGCGTTGACGTTGGCGTTGCTGGCGCTGGGCCCGCAGTTTGGATTTGCGGCCTTTGCGGCGGACCCATCTGCGCCAGATGTCGCCCGCGATATCACCGTCGCGACCCAAGGGCCCGGTGACGAGGCGGCACTGAAGGACGCGCAAACTGCCCCTGCTACCTGTCGCGCTTTTGTTGGAAGCCGGGCCAAAACCGCCACCCTGAGCGTCAAACCTGCGGCAGATGTCCCGCCCGAGGCGCTTGCCGGTTTACACGCCCCGGCGGGGCTCGATCTGGGGGCGATAACGCCCGAGGAAATTGCCATGTCGATATTGGCCCAAATGATCAGCCACCGGCGACAAGGCCAACGATTGGCACAGCGGCGATCATGATAAAACGCCTGTGGCACTGGTTTTGCACTTGCCCCCCGGGGGCCGCCACCCCTACTGAAAGGGCTGACCTTTTGGCCGCGATCAAATTTCCCTGTTGTTAGGACACGCCCCATGGCACTGGAACTGAAAGACGACATCCTGATCGCCGCCCCGCGCGACCGGGTCTATGCGGCCCTGAATGACACGGCAACGCTGCAAAGGGCGATCCCCGGCTGCGAGGAACTGATCCGCCATTCGGAAACGGATCTGGAAGCCAAGGTCGTGCTGAAAATCGGTCCGGTCAAGGCCCGCTTTGCAGGCAAGGTCACACTGGACCAGACCGGGGCCCCCGGCAGCTTTTCCTTGCGCGGTGAAGGGTCTGGCGGGGTAGCAGGCTTTGCCAAGGGCGGGGCAGTGGTGACCTTGGAGGACCGGGGCGCGGAAACTTTGCTCAGTTACAATGCCAGCGCCGATGTCGGCGGCAAGATTGCGCAACTGGGCAGCAGGTTGATCGCCGGAACTGCCAGAAAGTTGGCCGATCAGTTTTTTACCGCCTTTGCCGCTGAGGTTTCTGCCGCTGAAGCCACGACCACCGAAAACGGGCCTGCGGAACAGGTCTGACAAGATGATATGGTGAACGGTGGTGGGCGACCCTGGAATCGAACCAGGCGTGGGTTTCCCCGGCGGAGTTACAGTCCACTGCCGCACCTTGCAGCTCGTCGCCCACGGATCATGCCTTACAAAGCCATGATGCGAGGCTGCTGATAGTCGGCCCGCCAAAAGCCGTCAACAGGAAAATCCCTGCGTTGCTGCGGTGGAACGGGACCCTTGCGCTTGGGTCTGGCTCCGCGCATTGAGGGATCAGAACCAGTGCAGGGGACGGGGCATGAAAAAGCCAACGTGGGTCATTGAAAAAGAACAGGCCCGCAGGGCTGCCGCTGCCGAAACCGTCTGGCTGTTCGGCCTGCATGCAGTGCGCGATGCCTTGCTGAACCCCGCGCGCAAACGGTTGCGGCTGGTCCTCACCCAGAATGCGGCGGACAAACTTGCTGATGCGATTGTTGTCAGCGGCATGGTTCCGGAAATTTCCGATGCCCGCAAATTCGCGGCCCCGATTGATGACGGATCGGTGCATCAGGGTGCAGCGCTTGAGGTGAAGCCGCTGGACTGGGGGTCTCTTGCCGATATTGCGCTGGGCGAAGGGCCAATGCCGCCGCGTATTGTGCTGCTCGACCGGGTCACGGACCCGCATAATGTGGGTGCTATCCTGCGGTCGGCCGAAGTATTCGGCGCAAGGGCTGTGGTCGGTGTGCAGCGCCATTCCGCGCCTGAAACCGGGGCATTGGCCAAAACCGCCAGCGGGGCGCTGGAACGCCAACCCTATCTGCGCGTGCGTAACCTGGCGGATGCGATGGAAGAGTTAAAGGAAATGGGGTTTCTGATCCTCGGGCTGGACGGACAAGCCCAGAGTAGCATTGAAGCGGCAATCGAGGGCCGCCGTGACCGGCCCGTTGCATTGGTCATGGGATCCGAAGGTGACGGCCTGCGCGAACGGACCCGCGAGACCTGCGATGTGCTGGTGCGGATCAATGCGGCGGGGGGATTCGGGTCGTTGAACGTGTCAAATGCAGCGGCAGTGGCGCTGTATGCCGCACGGGGCTGAGACCTGATTGTTACGGCGCAGGCCAGTGCGGCAACCGCGCCTGCGGCGACGCCCGCCCGCCCGGCCCGGATCGCACCGTCAAAAGCGGTGCCGTTCAAATGTCGCACAATATTGTAATAACTGTGTTTTATTACCGTATGTTACCCTTTCCCGATTGCAACAGCTTGGTTTTGCCGGGCCTGACAGCTTGCATGCCCTCACGGCTTAGCGAGGTGGCTATTGTTTTGACGGGTTTTGGTGCAACGTGAATAACCTGCCCAAAGCTGTCCGGAGCCGCTAATGTTCAGTCGTCGCACCGCTTTGAGATTTCTGGCTGCAGTTCCTCTGGCGTTGTTGGCCCGCACTGCGGCGGCCCGGACGCCCGAAATTTACAGCTCCGACGGCGTGGCGCTGCGTGGATATGATCCTGTCGCCTATTTCCGCCATGGGTCACCGGTGCCCGGAATTCCCCAACACGTCCTGATCTGGCGCGGTGCCGTCTGGCAGTTTTCCAGTGCCCATACATTAAGTGCATTCGAGATGAATCCAGATGCCTTTGCCCCGCAGTTTGGCGGCTATTGCGCCTTGGCACTGGCAAACGGGCATTTGGCCCCGTCTGATCCTGCAGCATGGCAGATTTATCAAGGCCGGCTTTATCTGAACCACAGTGCGGCGGTCCTGAGTGAATGGGCTACCGACATAGACGGCAACCTGACCCGCGCCGCCGCATATTGGCCGCACCTCCTCAACAGCTGACGGGCTGATCACAAATTGCTGAGGGCCAGTTGGGAAACCGGCCCTCTCTGCCTATCTGTTAAGTACAAAGTGCGGATTTGGAACATTCGCGCTTTCCTATCACTGTCCCTCGTTCCATACCTTGCGCCCAGAGGTTTCTCTGGGCGTTTTTTTAGGGTGACTGGCATATGGCATTGGGCATAGGGAGACCGGCATGACCTATTCAGACGATCTGTTGCGCGAGGTTTTAGGTCGGACCAAAGTGATTGCGATGGTTGGCATTTCATCCAACGCCCTGCGCCCCAGCTATTTCGTCGCCCGCTATCTGGGCTTACGTGGCTACCGCGTGATTGGCGTCAATCCCGGTCTGGCCGGACAAATGTTGTTTGGGCAAAAAGTCTATGCCAGTCTGACCGACATTCCGGACAATCTGGACATGGTCGATATTTTCCGCCAGCCCGACGCAGTTCCCGGGATTGTGGGCGAAGCTTTGGCCCGCTGGCCCGCCTTGCAGACCATCTGGATGCAGATCGGCGTCACCCATCCCGCCGCTGCCGCCGTGGCCGAGGCGCGGGGTGTGACAGTGATCCAGAACCTATGCCCCAAGCAGGAATATCAGCGCCTGTTCGGCGAATTGCGCAAAGGTGGGTTTGCGACCGGAATCATATCGTCGAAGTTGTAGGGGGCGCTGACCCTCGCCTTTGGCTCACCCCGGGATATTTGCGGCCTTATGTATCAAACGCACCAACAGAATACGTGCAAAACCGGGCGATGTGAATCATCTTTCGCCTATGCAGGACAAGAGTATAGACGGCGCATTGCTTGCGCTTCGCAAGAACATCATCCGGGGGAACCTAGACGGCTTGGCGCATGTCGAGGCGCTGTTGAACTCGCGCGAGGTTCATATGCCCGCCGTGCTGCCAGCCAAAAAGGCAGACGTTGCGAGGCGTGGTCATATGACACGGCTAGTGCTGGACGCTCTCAGAAATGGCCCCAAGACGACGCGGCAGATTTCAGCCATTATCGCCCCCGCAAGGCCAGAGATAAGCCCTGACGAAGCGCATAGACGCACAGAGGTCGCCTTGTGCAACATGAAGTATCGCGGGGAGTTGGTCAGGGATGGGCGGTTGTGGGGGCTGGCCCGGTAAGGGATGGACGGGCGGGGGCGAATCGGAATAACAAAAGAGACTATCCATTTTGCATATATCTAGTGTGAGCCGGTCAACTGGCCTACAGCCCGTAGAAGGCACAAGAGGCAGAACGATTTCTAAATGGATCACGGCTTTAAGGGGCAGGCAAAAACCTAAGCCCTTGAAAAAGATTCATTTTTTGTTAAGCTAACCCATTGAAAATAGGTGTTGAATCTGGCTTTGTTTAGCTGTTACCATGGGTCAAGAAAAAGGCCCCGCCGAAGCGGGGCCAGAAACTAACGAGACGTGGGTCGGAATCGAACCGACGTAGCCCTCCGTGCAAAGAAGATGCGTAACCACTCCGCCACCACGTCACATAGAGTCGGGTTAGCCCGGCTCTTTTTCTTTGATACCAGATGCTTGATGGTGACGCTAGAAGTTGTGATGTAGTCTGGCATTGACACCTTCCATATCACGCCGCCCGCTGCCAGTAGCCCTTCCAAGAGCGGCTGACGGGCGCATCCATGCTTGCCTGCAACAACCCAAACGCCAGAGTGCCGTTGTCCTTGCGGCGGTTGTCTTCTAGCCATGCGGCTTGGTTTGCATACTGGTGCAGGTATTGGGGGCTGACGTGATGGTGCTGACCAACAACCATCCGGCGCAGGCGTGAGAAGTAGCTTTCGGCCCAATTGGTATGCTTGCCGTGGTCGCTGTAGCTGACACTATGGTTGATCCGGTCAACCGACCAAGTGCTGTGCAGCATGTCCCAATGGCTGGCTTCGTCCGCTGATACCGTCGCCATGCGGCTGACATTCTGCACCATCAGGTCAACGCCTTCGGCTTCCGCCATGGTGGCGACAGGCAGGGTGCGCCCCAGACGCTCACGCATGACGACAACCACGCGGCGCTTGCCGTTCTGGTGCTCTTTCAGGCGGCGGTCCTTGCGGTCTGCCTTGTGGTTCTCAGGGCGGATATGGCCCCCGAAATACGCACCATCAACCTCAACGTGGCCTGTCAGCACTTCGCCTGTCTGGACTTCGGACGCCATGGCCTCGCGCAGCTTGTGGGCCAGCACGAAGGCGGTTTTGTATTGGCAGTCCAGATCGCGCGACAGTTGGATCATCGACACGCCTTTGCCAGCGTTCACGGTGATGCAGATCGCGGCCAACAGGTCAACGAACGCCATCTTGCGGGGTGCAAAGATTGTGCCAGAGGTCACGCTGGACTGGTGGCCACAGGCACGGCACTTGAACTTGCGCCGGGTGCTGATCTTGGTCGCATCAGCGGCGCAACGCGGGCACACAGCCTCGCCATTGGTTTCCGGCCAACGCATCTGGCAAAAGGTCTCATAGGCCGCATCTTCACCAGCCTTGTAGATTGCCTTGAGGCTCAAAGTCCGAGCCGCTGCTGAAAGAAGGAAATGTTGGGCCATGATGCACTGTCTCCGTTACCTTAGTAACGTATATAGTGCATTGACGTATCGGGTGCAAGGGCATAAGTATCGTAAGCAGTGCTTTTATTATGATAGGTGACACATGCCAGAGCATGACGAATGGGAAACCAAGGCCGCAAACATTCTCAAGGCCGAGTTGAAGCGAAAAGGCGTGACTTATGCGCAGCTTGTCGAAAAACTGGCGGCGGTTGGAATCAGTGAAAAGGAAGTGAACGTTCGCAACAAGCTGTCCCGAGGGAAGTTTAGTGCTGCGTTCCTGTTGCAATGCTTAAGCGCACTTGGTTGTTCATTGCTGCATTTGGACTGATTTTCGCAGCTTCATTAGGGCAGGCCCAAAACGCTCCCGAACCCGCCCTCGAAAATCAGCCAGTATCCCCATCCGGGCAATCCGATGACGGCAACGGGGCCGCAGATCAAAGCGACGGTGAAGCGTCGGGCTCCCAGGATTATTCTGCCTCTCTCGCAGGCATCGAAGGCGCGATCCGCGATCTTGTAGCTGAGCAAAGCCAGGCCGAACGTGATGCACAGCAGGAGCGAGAAAGCCGCGATCTGACCGCGCAAGAGGATATGGCTAGATGGGCCAAGTGGATGTTTTGGGCGACCAGCGGGACGCTTGTTCTCACCGCAATCGCCCTCGCGGCAATCCTTAGAACCCTCCACCACACGCGCCGGGCCGCAGATTATGCTGAAGATATGGTTGATGAGGCAAAAGCTGCCACTAAAGCCGCAGAAAGAGCTGCCGACGCGACTGTGAGTATTGGTCAAGCCCAGACTCGGGCTTATCTTCGGGTCAACGCCCAGAATTTTGGCCTGCGCATCTCCAGCAACCCACCATATCGACCGTTGGTAGACATCCGGGTAATCAATACCGGCAATTCTCCCGCACTCAAAGTTGCTTGTAGTGTCAGGCTTCGAATCTTTCGCGATGAAGTAATTACCAAGGACGCCACTGTTTCCACGAAGGATTTTGGCTCCAGAGGACTTTTGGAGATTGGGGCTAAAGACGAGGACCACACTAGCCCACCAACTCACACGCTTGGTTATACAGTTGCTGACGTTATTGACCTGATATCGGGTAGAACTTCCATCGTCATGGACCTGAATCTTGAATACGAAACTATTTTCGGCGATAAAATTAGGGAACGTTTGCGCTTCGTTCCTACGCACATCCCCGAATTCAAAGAAGCCCAAATCAGGTCCGACGGGGCAAGCCTCAACATGGGTCGCGTTGAGCAACCACAAGGCGACGACGAAGATCAGTAGTCTACCCATCACTCAAGCCCTCGCGGTCTTGGTGCGTTTGATACATAAGGCCGGATATTTGGGCACAAAAGAATTTGGAAGGTTTAAGGGCGTGACGCCTTTTCAGTCAGCCCGGATTGGGCTTCGCGTCGGGTCAGTTCGGCCTCGATATCGTGCAGCGTGACGTCGCGCGCAGCACACATGACCAGCAGGTGAAACAGTACATCGGCGGCCTCGGCGGTCAGCCTGGCCTTGTTGCCTTTGACAGCTTCGATCATCGCCTCGATGGCTTCTTCGCCGAACTTGCGGGCACAATGTTCGGGACCCTTGGCCAGCAGTTGTGCGGTCCAGGAACTGTCCGGGTCGGCGGATAGGCGCGACTGGATGGTGGCCGCCAAAGTCTGCAGGGTCATGAAAGCCTCATCGGGATACCGGCCGCAGCCATATGCGCCTTGGCCTGGCCTATAGTATAAGTGCCGAAGTGAAAGATCGATGCCGCCAGAACTGCCGATGCGCCACCGTCCGTTACCCCCTGCACCAGATGGACCAAGGTGCCGACCCCGCCCGAGGCGATGACCGGAATACTGACCGCATCGCTGACTGCCCGCGTCAGCGGGATATTGAACCCGGCCCTTGTGCCATCACGGTCCATGGATGTCAGCAGAATCTCGCCCGCGCCTTTGGCCGCGACGGTGCGGGCAAATTCAACCGCATCAATACCGGTGGCCTTGCGCCCGCCATGGGTGAATATTTCCCATTTCCCCGGGGATACCGTCTTGGCGTCAATCGCCACGACGATGCATTGCGACCCAAAGCGCTGGGCGGCTTCGGCTATGACATCGGGGTCGGCGACGGCGGCGGAGTTAAAGCTCACCTTGTCTGCCCCGGCCAACAGCAAGGCCCGCACATCGTGATGGGTCCGCACCCCGCCGCCAACGGTCAGTGGCATGAAACACGCCTCGGCGGTGCGGGTGACCAGATCATACAGCGTGCCGCGGTTTTCGTGGGTGGCATTGATATCGAGAAAGCACAGCTCGTCCGCGCCCGCCGCATCATAGGCGCGGGCCACATCAACCGGGTCGCCTGCGTCGATCAGGTCGACAAAGTTCACGCCCTTGACCACGCGGCCATCCGCGACATCAAGGCAGGGGATGATCCGGGTTTTCAGCATGGCGGCGGCCTGTTAGGGGGTCATCACCCTGTTATCTTTGTGTCGGGCATCTTTCCAGCCCGGAATGGCGTACCGGTTTCGGCCCGAACCAAAGGGTTTTGCGCGTGCAGTCGCAAGTCCGCGATTGTGTGGCGGAGGGTCTGGACAGCTTGATTTGGCGGGCGGCGCGAGATTAGCGACTGATTGCTTAGGGCATTGTTTGCCAGAGGATCGACCGCGCCCGGAGTTCGAGGATCAGTGCCAACGCCGCAAAGACAATAGTTGTCGGTCAAATCCTCAACGCCGCCAGCGCCGCCCCCAGATCAATCGCCCCGTCATAGAGCGCCCGACCCGAGATGGCCCCGGCGATCACCCCGGTGTCGCGCAGGGCCAATAGGTCGGCCAAAGATGACACCCCGCCGGACGCGATGACCGGGATTGTCACCGCTCGGGCTAGCGCTTCGGTTGCGGCAATGTTTGGTCCACCCATCGCCCCGTCGCGCAGGATGTCGGTGTAGATAATCGCGGCCACGCCTGCGTCTTCGAATGACCGGGCCAGATCGGTGACCATGATGTCGGTCTCGGTCGCCCAGCCCTTGGTCGCCACCCGGCCATTGCGGGCGTCGATGCCGACTGCGACCTGACCGGGGAAGGCGCGCGCCGCCTGCCGCACCAGAGCGGGGTTTTCCACCGCCACAGTGCCCAGAATAACCCGCGCCAACCCCTTTGCCAGCCAGCTCTCGATCGTCGCCATATCGCGAATGCCACCGCCCAGTTGCACCGGGACTTTGCAGGCAGCCAGTATCGCCTCGACCGGGGCGGCATTGACCGGGGTTCCGGCGAATGCGCCGTTCAGATCGACCAGATGCAGCCATTGGCACCCGGCATCTACAAAGCTGCGGGCCTGCGCGGCGGGATCGTCGCTGAACACCGTCGCGCGGGTCATATCGCCATGGATCAGGCGCACGGCCTGGCCGTCTTTCAGATCGATTGCAGGATACAGGATCAAATCGGGCCCTCTGTTTTGACTGTCGCTGTGCCATGCGCCGCACCGAAATGCAACGCGACCCCACGTCAGGCTTGATCGGGGCCGTCGGATCAAGTCAGGTTTGTGCCAGACCACAAATAGAACTCAGGGAGGAGTCACAATGATCAAGAAATTCGCGCTGGCTGCGGCGGCTTTGGTGCTGATGACCGGGGCGGCACTGGCCGATCCGCTTGAGGGGATGTGGCGCACCGTGGCCGATGACAATGGCAATTCCGGCCTGATCGAAGTCGCACCCTGCGGCGACATGCTGTGTGGCACATTGATCAAGAGCTTTGATGCGGCAGGGGCCGAGATGGCATCGGATAACATTGGCCGTCAGATCATTTTTGACACGGTGAATGACGGCGACGGAAACTATTCGGGGCAGGTTTATTCGCCGGATCGCGACAAGACCTATAATTCGCGTCTGGTATTGGCGGGCGACACGCTGTCTGTATCCGGTTGCTTTCTGGGCATCTGCCGCGATGGCGGCAGTTGGACGCGCGAATAATCCGATGGTCGCAGGATGGGCGGAATTGCCCATCCTATCCAAACACCGACCACCCGGCCTCGCGGGCCAGTATCTCGACCGCCTCTGCCCCCAGTTTGGAATTGCCCGTCGCATTCAACCCGGGCGACCAGACCGCGATGGACGCTTTGCCCGGGGCCACGACCAGAATCCCGCCACCGACCCCGCTTTTGCCGGGCAGGCCCACCCTGTAGGCAAATTCGCCCGACCCGTCATAATGCCCGCAGGTCAGCATCAGCGCATTGATCCGCCGGACCCGGGCCGGGGATACCATGCGTGGCAAACCGGGCGCATTCATCAAAAACCGCCCGGCCAGCGCCAGTTGCACGCAACTCATCTCGATGGCGCATTGATGGAAATAGGCCCCCAGCGCCCGCTCGGGGGTGTTTTTCAGGTTGCCATGCGCCCGCAGGAAATGCGCGATTGCAAAATTGCGGTGCCCGGTCGCGGCTTCGGATGCGGCCACGGCTTTGTTGATATGGATGTCGTCATCGCCGGCGGCGGTGCGGATGAACCGCAGCACTTCGCCCAGCAGTTCGCGCGGGGCATGTCCGGCTAGGATCGCATCAGTGACAACAATAGCACCGGCATTGATGAAAGGATTGCGCGGAATGCCGTCTTCGTATTCCAGTTGCAGGATCGAGTTGAACCGCAGGCCGGATGGCTCGCGCCCGACCCGGTCCCACAACTGATCGCCCAACCGGCCAAGGGCAATGGCAAGGGTAAAGACTTTGGACACGCTTTGGATGGAAAACGGCACAGCCGCATCGCCAACCGTCAGCATCTGCCCGTCAGCCAGACTGATCGCCATGCCAAATTGGGCGGGATCGATATCTGCCAGTTCGGGGATATAATCCGCCACAGTGCCCCGGTCAGTGGCCTGCGCCATGTCTGCACCAATCCGGGCAAGGATGGCGGGCAGGTCCATGCTCAGGGTGTCCAGGTCAGGAAATTGGCAATCAGCCGCAACCCCGCGCTTTGGCTTTTCTCGGGGTGGAACTGCGTGCCGATGATGTTGTCCCGGCCCACTATGGCGGTGATGTCGCCGGCATAATCCACATGCGCCAGCAGATGCGCCGGATCATCAACCTGCATCGCCCAGGAATGCACGAAATAGGCGTGATCGCCGGTCGCCAGCCCCTGCAGCACCGGATGGACCTGATCAATCACCAGATCATTCCAGCCCATATGCGGGATTTTCAAGGCCGGGTTGGACGGTGTGATCCGGGTGACTTGGCCCGGGATCCAGCCAAAGCCATCTGTCAGTTCATACTCATGCCCGCGCGTTGCCAGCATTTGCATGCCGACACAAATGCCCATGAACGGTATCGCGCGGGTCTGAACCGCCTCGATAATCGCCTGCGCCAAACCGGGCACTGCATGCAGTGCTGTCCGGCAGGCCGGAAACGCCCCATCGCCTGGCAATACGATCCGGGTGGCGCGGGCCACGATATCAGGGTCAGCGGTCACGATGACTGCCCCTGCGCCGACCTCTAAAGCCATCCGTTCAAATGCCTTTTGCGCCGAATGCAGATTACCGCTGTCGTAATCGACCAGCGCCGTGAAGTCGGTCACAGTGATCCCTTTGTGGATGGAACAGCGTCCGCTTTGCGGGGATCAACCTCGACCGCGTCACGCAGGGCGCGGGCCACGGCCTTGAAAGTGGCCTCGGCGATGTGGTGGCTGTTGAACCCGTGCAACTGGTCAATATGCAGGGTGATCCCGGCATGAGTGGACAGCGCCTGAAAAAACTCGCGCACCAGTTCAGTGTCGAATGTGCCAATTTTCGGGGTGGGAAAGGCGAGGTTGCATATCAGGAACGGACGGGCCGACAGGTCCAATGCGGCCCTGATTTGGGCATCATCCATCGGCAACAGACAGGCACCGTAACGGCGGATACCGCGTTTGTCGCCCAAGGCGGCAGACAGGGCCTGCCCGAGGGTTATCCCCACATCTTCGACCGTGTGGTGATCGTCGATATGCAGATCGCCACTGGCCCGGATCGTCGTGTCGATCAGGGAATGGCGGGCCAACTGATCCAGCATATGGTCGAAAAACCCGATGCCGGTCTGATTGTCATACAGCCCGGAGCCATCCAGATTTACTGTCACGGTGATGGCGGTTTCAGCCGTTTTGCGCGTCAGGGTCGCGGTCCGCATGGCAACCTCTTTCATCAGGGTTGCCGTCCTATAGGCGGCATTGCGCGCCGGGCCAAGAGTTTTGCCAGTCTGCCCCGATTTTTCAACAAAGACTTAACCACACTGATTCTATGGTGTGACACCGGGGTAAACCATGAACAGGATGAGGCGCAGATGAAGGTTCTGATTGTAGGCGATGATCATGGGCGACAGACGCGGCTGGCCGCTGCGATGATGCAAACCGGGTTTCAAGTGATCTGTGTCGAAACCGCCCGGTCAGCAGGCAATTATCTGGGCACGGACCTGGTTGACGTGCTGATCCTGACCGAAACCCGTAGCGCCCGGATTGGCAATGTCTGGTCCTGCATCAGCCACAGCCGCAACCCGGGGCTTAGCGTCATCGTGATGTCCGACCGTACCGGACCCGCATCCGATGAGTTGTTCGAGGATATTCCGTCGCTGTATTGCGTTCTGGCACTGGATATTGCCCCCGGTACCATCGCAAGCATCGCTTTGGCTTCGATCTTGCCACATGACGCTGCCGTGACGGTATCGCAACCAGAGGTTGCCGTGACGGTATCGCAGCCGGTGGTTGCCGTGACGGTATCGCAACCGGTGGTTGCCGTGACTGCTGCTGCGACTACAGGGTCAGCTGGACCAAGCCGCACTTTGCTGCAACCGCTGGCCCGGCCCGCAGGCAGGCTCGCCGCGCCAGTAATTGTCGCCGCAGCGCCTGTCCCTATGATCCCGCAGCCGATGGCCGCCGCCGCCTACAGCTATGTCAATGTGCCCGACTTTGGGTCAGAACTGGCCGCACTTGAGCGTGAACTTGACCGGGTCAATCATGACCGGCCCAGCGTTTTGGGGCCGTCAATTGCCGAAGAACTGCCCCGCTGGTCACAGCCTGCACCCAAACTGGCCATGCTGACCGACTTGGACACGCCCAATCCGGCTGCGGCTTTGCAGGTCGCCACGCAGATGGAACGCCGATTCAGGCTGGGTGTGACGTTACAATAGCTGGGCAGGCGGCCCGACCAAATACGCCTTGCCTGATGGTCAAATGCAGGCTCCAGTCGGAGCTTGCACCAGCGTTGCAGCAGCGGTTCCAACGCGTCAGGTCGGATTGACCATTGAAACCAGCGGGCTGCCTGTGCCAGCTTGGCCCCAAAGAATGAGGGCCGCATGACCGCTTGTGTTTTCGTCCAGATCCGTTGCCGCCCCGGGACAACTTACCGGGTGGCCGAAGATATCGCTTTGCGCGAATTCCACTCCGAACTCTATTCGACCAGCGGCGATTACGACCTGCTGATGAAGCTGTATATCCCGGCGGATGCCGATATTGGCAAGTATATCAATGAAAAGATGGGCGATATTGCGGGTGTAGAGCGCACTTTGACGACGCTGACCTTCAAGGCGTTCTGACCACACCTGCGCGAATGTCATTTTGAGGCACAGGTTCGCATGACTATACTTGAAAATACGATGATTCGAATTTGACCGATCGCGCAGGATTTCGCTCTCAGACCCCGGGTTCTCATAGCGGTCTAGACCTGCGAAACCGGCAAAAAAGCCATTGCAACCAAGGATTTTGGGTTTTGCGACACAGGAGTGTTTTGATGAAACCGGTATGTCTGCTGATCCTGACCAGCGTCAGTCTTGCACCGGCCATTGCTGTGGCCCAGTCCAGCATAAGCGCGACCGTTCAGGGCATAAGCGTCGTGGTCATTGGCGACAGTGAACAGTCCATTCTGGACACGCCCACCGAGGCAGAAGTGACGCTGGATGGCCGGCAGATCGGGGTCAGCCCGACAACGATTACGCTGAATGGTCAAAGCTATCTGGTGTCGGACCCGGCCGAAATTGTGATTGATGGCACGGGTTATGGCCTGATTGTCAGCGCTGACGGGGCGATCATTGCCGAAATCAGCGTATTTGACGGGCTGACCGCAGCCGCCACCGCCGGTGACGGGGCGGCGCAAAACAATCTGGCGCTGCTGTATGCGACGGGCGACAGGGTGCCGCAGGACCCAGTCCGCGCGCTGGAGCCATATACGGCTGCTGCCAAACAGGGGACCAGCGTGTCCCAATCGAATGTGGCGTTTATCTATTATGACGGTGTCGGCGTGCCTGCTGACCCGGCGCAGCAATGTCTGGCGCAAGCAGCGGCTTTGGGGTCAGCGGATGCTGCGGCTGATCTGGCAGCGTTGACGGCTACTGCCCCGGCTGTCACGTATTACGACGCAGATGGGCAATCCCCGGTTGGCCCCGTCAGTTTGGCCCAGTTGCAGGCTTGGCGGGACGGGGGCCGACTGACCGCCCTTTTACAAACCCAGTAAACCACGTGACCCACGCGATAGGAGACGACAGATGCGCCTGAAATTCCCCCATTGGACCCTGATCCCGGCGGTCGCACTGGCCTTTGGCATTGCTGCGCCGGTTTTGTCCCAGACCACAGACACTGCTGCCGATCCTGTCGCCGAAACCCCTCCGCCGCTGCCGCCGCCATTGCCCACAGCGCCCGAACCCGCCACCCCGCCGCCATTGCCCCCCCAGCCTACGTTCTACATCGACCAGAATGGCACGCCCGGCGGCCCGTTCAAACTGGCAGAATTACAGACCCTCGTGGCCGCAGGCACGTTGACCCCCACAACGCTGGCCTGGACGGACGGTATGGCCGAATGGTCGGCGGCCGGTGGCGTTGTGGGCCTTGAGACCCTGTTTGCCGCGCCACCCGTGGCGGATGTGCCCGTGGACCCAGTCGCCCCTGTTGCCGATCTGGCGACGTTTGTGGTTGGCAACTGGCTGCAAACCGGCGCTGTCGAAATTCCGGGCGTTGGGCCGGGAAATGCCAATCTGGCGGCCAGTTTCGGGGCCGATGGCACGTTTACCATCGGCGGCGTGATTGAGGCGACCAATGCCGAAACCGGAACGATGCGCATTCAGGTCGATGCGCTGGGCAATTACACGATCCAGCCGTTAGGCCCGGATCAGTTTGCCGTGACCCAGACCGGATCGGCGAAAATGACCATTCCCGGCTTTGCCCCGGTTGAACAGCCGGTGGCAGAGACCACGAATTACCGGATGATTGACGCCGATACGATCGAGGATATGGCAACAGGTGACCGGCTGGTGCGGCAACCGTAAACACGCGCCCGTCAGGTCGGTCCGGCAACTGCCGCTTGCCTGGGATCGCGCCTAACGCACCCGCGGCCTAACCGGCACGCGGCCATCTGCGGTCAGGTGAAACACGTCATCGCCGTCGATCACGACCGCCGCCAACGGCCCGCCATATGCGGCCCCGGTATCCAGATTAAGCCGGTTCCCGTAATGTGTGGGCTGTTCAACCGGCGTGTGGCCATGCACAACCAAGGCCCCGTGATCACCTGGATGGTCGTGAAATGGCGCGCGTATCCACATCAGGTCGGTTTCAGTCTGATCGGCCAGTCTGACGCCCGGACGAAGGCCTGCATGCACGAACAGGCTGGTGCCATGCGCAAAGGTCAACGGCAGGGTGGCCAGCCACGGGGCATGGGTCACTGGCACACGGGCCAGCGCGTCGGCATGGACATCGGCCAAGGGCCGTTCGGCGGCGTTTTCAATGCCGTAACTGGCCAAGGTTGAGACCCCGCCGATCCGGCGGTCCAGATAAGTCAGATCGGCCCGCAGCCCCGGATCGCGGCCCAGCGGATCGGCCAGAAACCGGGCGAACATCGCGTCATGATTGCCGCGCAAGGTGATCCAGCGGCTGCCATCGGTCGGGCCACGGCGCAAATATTCTACCACCTCGGCGCTGGCCGGACCCCGGTCCACCAGATCGCCCAGATGGACAATCGGGGCCTCTGTATCCCGCTGATCCTTGCGGTCTGCGGCGATCAATGCATGGGCCGCGCGCAGCAGATCAATATGGCCGTGAATATCGCCGATGGCGTAGCTACGCATGGGAAATCCGGGGTTCAGAGACAGGTAGTGACCGGGTGCTGCGCTTGGCCGGAACTGTCAAGCCCAATGCAGGGTCAAGGACCGGGTTTTTGCGCCCTGATATGGGTCGGGCAATGTTCGCCACTGTCCAGCACCACCAGCATATGCGTCCAGATATTGCTGTTATGGTCCACAAAATCTGCGCCCACCTGCGCTTCTGCAATAGCCCGGCAAGGCCCCTGCATCCAGTCCAACTCGGCCCGCGCGACGCCCCGGTACCAGCTATCGGGCGATCTCGTCAGGTCCACCGGGCGACAGAAATCCGTCACCCCAGATTGCTTCAAGCAGGGCCACGAGTTTGGGTGTGTAAAGGTCGGTCATGGCATTCCTGTCTGGGGCAGAGTTGCTGGCAGGCGCAGCGCCTGCAGCCCGGGCCAGTCCGATGCGGACAAAACCTGCGCGGCGGCTTGGGTATCTTTGGTCCAGCAAAACAAACTCAGAAACGGGACTGGCCCGACTTTGGTCAGATGCGGGCGAAACGGGTCGTTCCAGACCGGCTGATGCGCTGGTTTCAGAACCAACGGGGCACCGGGCCGGAACCGCCAGCCATGCGGGCCGGTCAGCGGGGCGTATAATTCGGGGGCGGCATGGCAATGATCGCGGTACAGCACATGCGGCGCGATCAGGAACAGACCAAAATCAAAATCAGTGGCAGGAATTGCCCCCGCATCACCGATCAACACACAAAACGCATGGCCGCTGGCAAAATCCGGACCGATCTGGTCGGGCGGATACAGATCATAGGTCACCCAGTTCAGGTGCGGCGCTGCGGCTGCAATACTAGCCGTCAAAGCTGGGTGGGTTGCTTGCAACTGCCCCAGTGCCGGACCCAGACAGGCCGTGACGACCGGATTAGCCGTGTTGGCCGCAGTCACTGGCCCGCCGCACCAACGCGCAATTCCGGCGCGGACATCGGCAATACCGGGCCCGGAATGACGGCTCAGATACTGGTCAGCCTCGGCCACCAACCGGCTAATCAGTCCTGCGGGCAGGGTAGCGCTTGGCCGCGCCCCGGTTTCACCGCGTTCCGTCAAAAGCTGGGCAGGGTCGGTGTAATCATTTGCCGCAGCAATGCGGTAAACCTCAAGCGCACCATCGCTGATCTGCCCCCCGGCATGCAGGGCCATCGCGGCCCCATACCGGACCCGCCCCGATCCGGGCAGGCCCAAAGGGGTATGTAGCAAATCAACGCTCATTCATTCGCCCGGTAGGCCAGCTGCGCATCCCGGTCGCGCCGCTTGTCGGCCCGGGTCAGCATGATCCCTGCAATCACTACGCCAAGGCCCACAATCAGCACCGTGACGGTGGCCAAGGCGTTAATGTCGGGCGTCACCCCCAGTTTGACCTTTGACCAGATCAGGATGGGCAAAGTGGTATTGCCCGGCCCGGTCACAAAGCTGGAAATGACCACATCATCCAGCGAAATTGTAAAAGCCAGCAACCAACCCGACAGGATCGCCGGAAAGATGACCGGCAGGGTAATATCGACCAAAACCTGCCAGGGCCTCGACCCCAGATCAATTGCCGCCTCTTCGATTGACCGGTCAAATTGCGACAGGCGCGATTGGATGATCGTGGTCACAAAAACCAATGAAAACGTAACATGCGCCAGCGTGATCGTGGTGAACCCGCGTTGTGCGGGCCAACCCAGCCATTTGGCCATCAGGATAAACGCCATCAGCGATGCAATCCCGGTGATAACCTCTGGCATGACCAACGGGGCTGTGACCAGACCGGAAAACAAGGTCCGGCCCCGGAATTGTTTGAACCGGGCCAACGCGATACCCGCCATTGTGCCAAGGATCGTCGCGACCGTCGCACTGATCAACGCAATTTTCAGCGACAATAAGGCTGCTTTGATCACCTGTTCATTGTTCCAAAGTTCTGCATACCATTTGGTCGAAAACCCACCCCAAACCGTAGCAAGGCGTGATCCGTTGAATGAATACACCATCATCGACAGGATCGGGATATAGAAAAATGCAAATCCCAGACCCAACATTGTCAGTAAGAAAGTTGGGCGCTGTTTCATTCGCGCGCCTCGCGGTCTGATGGGCGCGTCATTCGCGCGCCTCGGGCGATTGCGACGCCCGTCCCTCGAAATAGGTATAAGCCATCAGCGGCACCACCAGTAGCAGCAGTAGCGCCACCGCCACAGTAGCGGCCATCGGCCAGTCGCGCACGCTTGAAAACTCATCCGAAATAACCCGGCCGATCATCGGGCGGCTGGCATCGCCGACAAGGCTGGGAATGATCAGCTCGCCCGCCGCCGGAATGAACACCAACAGGCCGCCCGCGATAATCCCGGGGATGGAAAGCGGTAGTGTGATATCCCAGAAAACCCGCGCCGGACGTGACCCAAGGTCCATCGCCGATTCCCTGAGGTTTTGGTCGAGTTTCTCTAGGTTTGCGTAAAGCGGCAGGATCATGAAGGGTAAATAGCTATAGACCATGACCAGTATAACCGCGAAATTAGTGTTCATCATCGGGATAAAACGCACCTCCCAACCCGCCGGAACGATGCCATTATAGGCCCCGGTCAGCAGTTTATTGAACCAGCTATTGGTCCCCATCAGCCCCATCCATGCGTAAACGCGCAGCAGAAATGATGTCCAAAATGGTAAAATAACTAGCATCAACAGTATGTTACGCCAAGACCGATTAACCCGCGTCAGCCCCAACGCCATCGGATAGCCGATCAGCAGGCACAACAAAGTGGCCAGTGCCGCATTGCTGATCGAGGTTAGATAGGCCCGCAGATAAAGCCCGTCCTGAAACAGCCGCGCATAACTGTCCCAGTTGATCCAAGCATAGTCGCCGCCAAAAGAAACCGGCGGGGCAGTAGGCGTTGAAGTGCCAAAACTCATCGCCAAGACAATCAGGAAGGGCAGGAAAAAGAACATCCCAAGCCATAGATATGGTATCAGGATGGTCAGTTGCATCCAGCCCTTGCGATGAAACCACGGCCCCATATCAATCGGTCAGCACGATGGCGGCGGTGGGATCAAAGGCCAGCCAGACCTCTTCCTCCCAATCAACCCGCTCGTTCGCTCCGGCGCGGCGGGCATTGACGCTGTTCACGGTGATAATGCGCCCTGACGGAAGTGCCACCCGGTAAAGCGAATCCTTACCGAAATAGGCGAGGCCAAGGACTTTGCCGGGGCTGATATTCGGCCCCGCTGGCCTTTCACGGCTCTGGCTGATTTTTTCAGGCCGGACGGCCAGCGTGACCGAAGCGCCAACCTCGATTCCATGGGTGGGCGGCGCGACGATCTGCCCGCCTAGGTCTGGGATTTCAATCCGGGTTTCGGTGGCAGTCACAACAGTCACGACCCCCGCAAATTGATTGATCGACCCGATAAAGCCCGCCACAAAGCGGTTCCTGGGAAACTCATAAACGTCGGTCGCCGTGCCGATCTGCATGATCCGGCCCTTGTTCATTACCGCCATGCGGGATGACAGCGTCATCGCCTCTTCTTGATCATGGGTGACGACAACAAAGGTAACGCCGGTCTTGTCCTGAATATTCATCAGTTCGAACTGGGTATGTTCGCGCAATTTTTTGTCCAAAGCGGCCAGCGGTTCGTCCAATAGCAGCAGTTTTGGGGAGCGGGCCAAGGCACGGGCAAGGGCAACGCGCTGCCGCTGGCCGCCCGAAATCTGGTGCGGCCTGCGCTGGGCAAGGTCGGTCAACTGCACCAGATCGAGCATTTCGCGCACCCGGTCGCGGCGTTGGACTGCGGTCATCTTGTCATGCTTCAGGCCATAGCCGACATTCTGTTCGACGCTCATATGCGGAAACAGCGCATAGGATTGGAACATCATGTTCACCGGACGGTCATAGGCCGGGACATCGGTCACGTTCTGGCCATCAATCCAGACCCGGCCCTTGGTCGGTTCTTCGAACCCGGCCATCACCCGCAGCAATGTGGTCTTGCCGCAGCCCGACCCACCCAGCAACGAGAAAATCTCACCCTTCTCGATGTCAAACGAGACATCATCCACGGCCAGAAAGCTGCCAAAGGATTTGCTGACCCCTTCGATACGGACAAAGGGGGTCATCCCGTTTTGATCGTCTGCCACGCCCGGTTCAACGCCCGCTCCAATTCAGCAGACAGAGGTTTGGGTGTCCACATTCGGGCAATCGTGGCGTCATCGGGATAAACGGCAGGGTCTTCCAGCAGGAATGGCTCGACAAAGGCCCTGGATGCCAGATTGGCATTCGCATAATATGTCGTATTGGTGCAGGCTGCGGCCACTTCCGGGCGCAGCATGTAATTCAAAAACAGATAGGCATTATCGGGATTAGGTGCATCAATCGGCATGACCATCATATCAAACCAGATTGGCGCACCGGTTTTCGGGACCAGGTAACTGAGGTTCAGTTCAATCCCGGCTTCAGCGGCGCGGGCCGAAGCCACGCCATAATCGCCGGACCAACTGTTGATAAGGCAAAGCTCGCCATTCGGGATCGCGTTAATATAGCTATTGTTGTCAAACGTGCGGATATGTTCGCGGACCGGCGCAAAAAGCGCAACGACTTTGTCATACTCAGCGGGGTCCGATGTATTGGGGTCAAGCCCCAGATATGCCATCGCCATCATCATGATATCGGTCGGGCTATCCAGGACCGAAATGCCGCAATCGGCCAGCTTTGCCGCATTTGCGGGGTCGAACAAAATGCTCAGATCGGACAAGTCTGCATCGGGCAGGCGTTCATGGATCATATCCAGATTGAAAGTAAACCCAACCGAACCCCACATATAGGGCACAGAATATTGTGTGCCGGGATCCCAGCCTTCGAGGATAGTCAGCAATGTCGGATCCAGATTGCCCCAGCCGGTCAGGCGGGCGCGGTCAAGTGTCTGATAGACGCCGGCTGCAATGAATCGCGGCATTGACGCGCCCTGATTGAACACCACGTCATAACCCGTGGACCCGGCCAGCATTTTGGCCTCCATCTCTTCGGTTGAGGCATAATTGTCATAAACCACAGCGATGCCGGTCTCGGCCTCGAAATCCGCCAATACGGTTTCACCGATATAGTCGGCCCAGTTGTAAACATTCACCGAACCGGTTTGCGCCCATGATGGGCGGACGAACGGGGCGGCCAGACCACCCCCTAAAGCTGCGAGTGTCGAACGTCTGGACAGTTTTAGCATTCTCTCTCTCCGTTTGATCTGTTCAAGCTTAGGGATGGGTAGTACGTGCGAAATCGTCTTCGGTTGGGGCATTTGTCTGGTTCAGCACAGGCATCAGGGCGCGTAGTTGGTCGTGATGCCTGCGCACCCCGTATTCGAGGTCGGACAGGTGAAAGTTGTCAAAAGCGGATGATTTCATCGACTCGTTGGCCCAGATCGACAATTGCCGATCCTCAACCGAGGTTTCCCGGTCAATCCGGTTGGCCAGATAGCGGCTGATCCGCATCGCGCGGGTTTCTTGCGGGCGTCGGTACATCCGACCCGTCAGGCGGGTTTGGGTCGGGTCAAGAGGAATATCCTGATAGAACTGAATGCTCTCAGGCGTGAAGGCAATGACTGTATTGGGGAACAGCCCGTAATATGTCCACCTCTTGATCAGTCTGTCCGGCAACCAATCCTGCCGGGGCGACAGTTTATTATAGTGCCGGACCGACCAGTGCCGCCCTGGCGTGTCACCAAACTCTGCGGTCGAAAATGACAAGCCGTCGGGCAAAACGTGATCGCCGTAGGTTCGCCCATAAAGGTCCTGCAAGGCCGGATGGGCCAGCGCTACGTGATAGCCCTCGTTATCCACATCGCGCACGGACTTCCAGTTGACGGGTAGGGTTGTGGTCCAGTCCGGCATCTGGGCTGGCAGAATTTCGGCAGCTTTGTAGGCGGCAAAATCCGCATCAAATGGAGCAAGCCATATCGCCACGTCGGGTTGCGGGCCCTGTTGAAAACGCAGGAAAATGAAACCGTGCCACACCTGCATGTCAATTGGTTGCAGGCCAAATTCAGCGCGGTCCATCGCCCCGAAAGTTTCGGGTCGCGCCGCACCACGCAAACTGCCATCCAGATTGTAAACCCAGCCATGAAACGGGCAGACAATCGCGCCTTTGCAGTGCCCCTGCCTGCCGTCAACGACCCGCGCGCCGCGATGTCGGCACAGGTTATGAAACGCCCGCACTACGCCGTCTACGCCGCGCATCACGACCGCGCGTTCACCAAGCAGGTCGAAAGTCAGCCAATCGCCAGGCGCGGACAGGTCACTTGTGTGACCCACGAGTTGCCAATGGTTCAGAAACAAAACCTCGCGCTCCAGAGCAAACTGCCCGGGCGAATGGTATGACCACCCGGGCAGCCCACGACGATCCCATTGGGTCGGCACTGCAAGAAATTGCATTAGCTTATTCCCATATCCATTTGATTCAGAACCCATCCATGAAAAGCGTAAAGGTCAAATTCCTGTGGCATCAATGTTCCGTTCAGGTAACTGGGGGACCGGATCCCGCGCTGGTTCATCTCGCAAGCGGTGGCATCCTGTAACATGACGAGGGTCGCAAACCGTGCCACCTCGGCGGCATCAAACCCCGGTTGCGCCAGCGTTTCAGGGCTGAACAACCATTCCGCCGTCAGGCGCGTCGTCTCGGGCCCAGTCGCCGTCAGGGATACGCACCGGACATAATCCACATGGGCGACGATGAACATGCTGGGGTAAACTGTGGTGAACAAATGGCCAGCAACACGCTGGCCGGCGGTCAACCCGGGGAATTCAGGCCCGCATGCCGCCCCGGTCATTGTCCATGATCGCGCGCCCGGCGTAAGGCCACTTTCTGCATTTATATCAGTGCTTTCAGCGACGGACATAACACCCTTGGCATAGACCGGAACCCGGTCGCTCAGTTCGGGGTGGATGCCCGGGCAATGCAGGCACTCATTGTAATTTTCCCAAAACACTTTCCAGTTGCAGGCGATGTCCTTGACCAACCGATATCCGGTGCGCAGGCTGCCCATCGGCCAGTTATCAAGCGCATCCTGACCCGGATCGGGGTTCAGATCGGGCGGGTCCGATGCGAGGTTCAGAAAGATGCATCCGTTCCATACCCGCAGGGAAACTGGAACAAGGCGATGATCTTCACGCCGAAAATCAGCCGTAGGGTTGGCAAAAGCAGTGGAGACGAGCCGCCCGTCGGTGGCATAGGTCCAGGCGTGGTAAGGGCAGGAAATCAGTTTGCCCATTGGCCGTTCAGCCGCGCAAATTTCTGCGCCGCGATGTCTGCAACTGTTATGAAACGCGCGGATTGTGCCGCTGTTATCGTGGCACAGAATGATGCTGGCATTTGCAACGGTCACAGGACGCATCGTGCCCATTGCAAGATCAGCGACCCGCCCGACATAAACCCATTGCCGGGCCCAGATTGTACGTTGTTCTTGGGCAAACCAAACCGGATCGGAATAGGCCCGCGCTGGCAAAGTTGGCGGGCAATGGGTTAATAGCAGCGAGGCGGGTTGTTCCATCACATGTCCCCCGGCGGTGTCGCGCGGCGGCGGGTAAGATTTAGGAACGGGCGCGGTGTGACCATCGCCCTGAGCATCAATTTGGCGTATTGAAGTTCACGCAACGCATAAACTTCGACCCATAGATCATTGTTTTTAATGCCATCATAGGGGCGACGTAGCTGTGCAATTGCTATGTTCCGCTTTGCCGTCGGCGACCATGCCGCTGCGGTAACATAACCAACTTCGTGCTTTTTTGCGTGATAAATCAGTGAACCACCTGTTGGAATATTGCCCTCGATATCCAGCCCGACCATGGCCCATTGTGACGATTGGCCCTGCTTTTCGGCCCATAGCGCGCTTCGGCCATTGAAATGCCCTTTGTCCCAGTCAATCAACCAGTCCAGCCCAAGTTCGAACGGAGACCGAACCCGGTCCTCGCGCAGTGCTTGTTCGGCGGGCACGAAATCCATATTGGCAATGATAAACCCCGCCTCGATACGTGCAATATCAAGCGCATGGGTGCCAATCGGACGAATCCCCCAAGCTTGCCCCGCAGCCATCAGGTGATCCCACAGGGCCAAAGCAAGGCTGGGTTCGATCCAAAGTTCATACCCAAGGTCACCAGTAAACCCGGTGCGCGAAATCCTTAAACGACCCTTCTGGAATGAAAATTCAGCGATCCTGATTGGCTTTAGCCCACTGACGTCAAATCCCGCCGCGCCCAATGCAGTGGCGCTGCAGGGACCCTGCAATGACAATGCTGCGATTTCGGGTGTGATATCAATGACCTGCGCTTCAAATCCCAGTGCTGAATCCAACAGCCAGGGCAAGTGCCGTTCCTGACAGCACAACATAAACGTATCCGGGCCCAGCCGAAACAATGTCCCGTCATCCAGAACTTTGCCGGCATCATCACACCAGACGGTGTATTGCACCGAATTGACTGCCATTTTCGATGCATGGCGGACCGTCAGCCGGTCCAGACAGGCCGCAGCATCGGGGCCGATGAACTGATACTTGATCATCGGACACAGGTCATAGACCGACGCGCCATTGCGGATGGCGGTATATTCCATTTCGGTATCACCAAATGACAACGCCGTCATGTAGCCCGCCCAGCCGCCCCATTCATTCAACCTGTTCGCCGCCGCAACCCGCGCGTGAAACGGGGTTTGCAGCAGGGGCGTGCGGTAATGTAGGCGCGGATCACGGGTCATTTGGTGACCTCGAGCAGGCGTTCTGCGGCATTCCAGCCGGGGGTGCCCGACACGCCGCCGCCAGGGTGCGACCCGGCCCCGGCCAGCCACAAACCCTTTAGCGGTGTCTGGTATTGCGCCGCCCCGACGAAGGGGCGCAGGAACAGCATTTGCTCGACTGACAACTCTCCGTGATGCCAGTTTCCCCCAGCCATGCCATAGCGGGCGGCGATGTCATAGGGCATAAGAAGTTCTGCATGGGCGATCAGTTTACCAATGCCGGGGGCATGTTCCTCCAATATCGTCAGTGTATTAGCAAGCATAGTTGATCTGGCATTATCCGGGTTCTCGGGCGCATGCGGAGCAAACTGTACAACTGCCGACAGCACATGATGCCCGGGCGGTGCAAAGCCTGCCTCGTGGGCAGACGGTAGCACAATCTCCATTACCGGGCGGTCCGGTACATCACCGTATTTCACTGGATTAAACGCCTCTTCTACCGCGCGGACGGACGGCGCAATCACCAGCCGATGCGTCAGATCGGCCTTGAACGCGGGCGCCCCAGTCAAAGCCAGATGCAGTTTCGCCGCCCCGCCCCGCGACCTGATTGCCCGTGATTGGCGCAGTGTGCCGGTATCCAGCGCACCGGGCCCGACCAATGTTTCAAATGTGGTGCGCGGGTTGATCGCCGAGATGACATGTTTCGCGGACAACACTTCGCCCGTGATCAACTCGGCACCGGTCGCGGTATTATCGTCCACGATGATCCGGGCGACCCTGGCGGACGTTCGAATGGTGACGCCAACCGACTTAGCGGCCTTTTGCATGGCGTCCGGCACGGCACCCATGCCCCCTCGTGGCAGCGTCAAGGGGCCAGCAGACAGTCGGTTCAGAAGTAATATCAGAGAGTTAGGCGAGCGGGGGCCAAGCCAGGCCCCTAAGGTTGCATCCAATGCCACCAGCCCCATCAGCCGGTCATCGGTCAAGTCATCCTCTAGGACATCGGCCACATTGATCAGGATCATCCGCAGAAATTCACGAGATTCAGAACGCCCCAACCGGCGCAGTCCAAAACCGATCTTGGTCAGTTTGAACAGCTCATTGCTCACCCCGGTTGCCAGTCGTGGCGGGGTCATCTGGCGCAGCGGGGCAAGTGCTGTGGCAAACCGGTTTAACCGGTCCGACAGGGTTTTCCAACGCAACTGCTCGGTGGTTTCAAGGTTTGGTTCGATCCCATTATTTCCAATTATGGTCAATGGGTTGGCGGACAAAGCTGTTGTTACCATTGGAAGGCCAACTACCCCGCCAATCGCCATCGCTTTGGCGACACGCGGGTCCAACATATGCAAGATATGGGCCAGTCCCGACACACGGTATCCGGGCGCAAATTCAACGGTATTGGCCCCGCCGCCAAGCGTATCTGACGCCTCCAGCACCGTCACCCGATGCCCGGCTTTGGCCAGACGAAAGGCGCAAGCCAGCCCATTGGTGCCGCCGCCGATGATGATGGTGTCACAGGACTGCATAGGCGTCGCTCATATCTGTGCCCATCCGGGCGTCCCGCAGAATTTCGGCCGCTGCATTGCGCCCCGGCGCGCCCATCACCCCGCCGCCGGGGTGGGTGGATGACCCGCACATCCACAAGTCCCTGATCGGGCTGCGATATTGGGCATAGCCGGGGACTGGGCGGTTAAAGAGCAACTGGTCAAAGGTCAGCTCGCCCTGAAAAATATTGCCTTCGGTCAGGCCCACTTCGGCCTCTAACTCGCGCGGGGTGCGCACTTCCATATGCAGGATCAGGTCCTTGAACCCCGGTGCATAGGTTTCGATCTGGTTGATGCAGGCCGCCCCAAACGCGTCGCGGTCGGCATCGGTCCATTCGTTGCCGTTGATTTTCGGGGGCGCGTATTGCACAAAACACGACATGAAATGCTTGCCCGTGGGCACCATTGTCGGATCGATCATGGTGGGGATCATCACATCCTGAAACGGGTCGGGCGACCAGTTGCCAGATTTCCAGTCATCATAGGCGCGCTCAAGTTTTTCAATGGAATCAGAGAAATGCAGGTCGCCCTTGATGTTGGGCGCGCCATCGGGCAGGGCGGTAAAGCGGGGTGCGGCGTCCAGCGCAATATTGACCTTGCCCGAGGAGCCGCGGATTTTGAACCGCTGCACCCGCGCTATAAATTCGGGCGGCAGCTCGGCGGCGTCCACATGCTTCAGAAAGGTGCGTTTGACATCCATATTGGAAATCACCCGGCCACCGAAAATCTGTTCGTTGTCAGACAGTTCAACCCCGACGGCCCGCCCTTGCCGCACCAGCACCTTTTGCACGCCTTTGCCAACTCTCACTTCACCTCCGGACGCCTCAAACGAGGCATTCAAAGCCTTGGAAATGGATCCCATTCCACCGCGCGCAAAGCCCCAGGCGCCAACATTTCCATCCACATCGCCCATGTAGTGGTGCAGCAGCACATAGGCCGATCCGGGTGACATCGGCCCAAGTGCTGTGCCGATAATCGCCGAGACCGCCAGATAGGCCTTGATCACCGGGCTTTCGAAATATTCATCCAGATAATCCGAGATTGACATGGTCCAGAACCGGACCATGCTGGCTATCTGGCGTTCTGACATATCCATAACCTTGCGCCCAAGATAGGCCAGTTCGCCCAGATCGCGGGGTCGAAACCGTGACGGATCGGGCGGGGTGCGCATCAGCAGGGGCCGGATAAACCGGCAATGCCGGATAATATCACGCGAATAGCGGTCATAACTTTCGGCATCGCGCGGCGAATACCGGGCAAATTCACGCCGGTTGGCGTCATGATCGCGGAACATCCCCAGATAATCGCCGTTTTCCATGAATACGGCGCCGCCTTCATAAGGCAGAATCTGCAAACCATATTTCGGCAATTCCAGATCACGCATTATCTCGGGCCGGAACAGCGAACAGACGTAAGAGCAATTGGAATAGGTAAATCCCGGATGCATTTCGCGTGATACTGCTGCCCCGCCAATCCAGTCATTTTTCTCGACTACTATGGTTTTCATCCCGGCGCGGGCAAGATAGCAGGCTGTCACCAGCCCGTTATGCCCACCACCAACAATGATCGCATCATAGGTCATGCCGCGGCGACCTGTTCCAATGTCAGATCAACCGCCAATTCGACGGCTTTCAGCGTATCGGCCAGACAGCCCGCATCATGCGCTTCGCACATGAACCACGGCTCGCGGCTGTCGGGTTCGACAATCAGGCCAAGATCATGCAGATGATGCGCCATCGCGTCGTAGAATGTGTAATCGGACAATTTCCAGTCGCGGTAATTGTCCGGGGCCTTTTCGGCAAAGAACAGCCCGAACATGCTGGAATGCCCGGTAAAGGAATGCACGATCCCGCGCGCCTGCAAAATCGCGGAAATGCCGGATTTCAAAGTTTCGCCATAAGCCTCCAAAGTTTCCAGTGCCGGGGTTTCATCCAATATCCGCAAGCATTCCTCGGTCGCGGCCAATGACACCGAATGCGCCGTATAGGTGCCGCCATGCGCGGCCTTGCCGAAATTGAATGTACGCATCACCGCTTCGCGCCCGCCAATGGCCGCAATGGGATAACCATTGCCCATCGCTTTGGCAAAGGTCGAGATATCGGGGATCACGCCGAGCAGCGATTGCACCCCGCCCTTTGCCACACGAAAGCCGGTTTTCACCTCGTCGATAATCAACAACACGCCGTAATCATCGCATAGCTTGCGGGCCAGATGCACATAACCGGGGGTGGCACAAATGCCGCAGCAATTACCTTGGATCGGTTCGATCAACATCGCGGCCATGCTATGGCCATGTCGCCGAAACATATCCTCCAGCCGATCCAGATCGTTCATCGGCACCAGATGGGCGAGGGCTTTCAAGGTTTGCGGGATGCCCTTGGAAAAGGCCACCACCTCGGGGTCGCGGTTTGACTCGGGTTGCCAGTCCTCGACATTGGCCATCCACATTGCTGCATCAAACAGCCCGTGATAGCCGCCTTCGACCAACAGATAGTTATCCCGCCCGGTATGGGCACGGGCCAGCCGCAGTGCGGCCATCACCGCCTCGGTCCCGGAATTGGAAAACCGGAACAAATCCAAGCCTTTGAGCATACCTGCCATGCGGTCCGCCACAATCAGCTCGCGTTCGGTGGATAGGGCAAACACCCCGCCGACCTCCATCCCACGCTGGGCTGCTGCATCAACCCGGTCATCGCCATAGCCGAGAATCGCGGGGCCATAACCCAGCCGGTAATCGACATACGCATTATCGTCGATATCCCAAACCCGCCCGCCCTTGCCGCGTTTGACATAAATCGTGCGCTCATCGCCCCAATAGCGGAACGACGATGACACGCCCAAGGGCAGGCGTTTGACCGCCTTTTGAAACTGGGCGTTGGATTTGGTGAGCGTACGGGTCGGCATCGGGCGTCCTTTGGCAGGGTGGGTAGTTTAATCTGTGAATGTATTGACTGGTCTGTCAATCAGAATAAAGTCTACTCGCCGGAAGATGTCGATTCCCTCTGTCACGTTGCGCCAATCAGGGTAGTTTGCGAAAAGAACCGAGCCGGAGCCCAAGGTTGTGACCGAAACCATTGATCCTAATCCTGAAATCGACAAACCCCCACGCAAGCTTAGCCGGGCGGCGCGGCGGACACAGTTGATTGAGGCTACGATTGAGGTGATGGCCGATCAGGGCTTTGCCCGCACTACCCTGACCGAAGTGGCGCGCCGGGCCGGGCTATCGCATGGCTTGGTCAATTTCCATTTCGCCACGAAAGAGGGGCTTTTGGCCGAAACGCTGGCTTATCTGGCCGATGAATACCGCGCCAACTGGGCTGCGGCCCTGGCTGCGGCCGGCCCGGGCCCGGCCAGCCAGATCGAAGCCCTGATCCGCGCCGATTTTGAACCCGAAGTCTGCACCCCCGCCAAATTATCTGCCTGGTGTTCATTCTGGGGCGAGGCGCAGTCCCGCCCGTTGTACCAGGCCAGTTGCGGGTCGAATGACGAGGCTTATAATGCAATGGTCGAGGGGTTTTGTGCCCGGCTGATCACGGCCGCAGAATATCCGTCCAACCCGGTTCTGACCGCCCGCGTGTTGCGCGTGACCCAGGAAGGTGTCTGGCTGGACATGATGACAATGAACCATCCTTATGACCGGGCCGAAGGGCTGCGTACTGTTTTTGCCAGTGCGGCTGCGTTTTTCCCGCGTCATTTTGATGAAAACGGTTTGCTAAAAGGAGCAATATGATGACCGACATGACCAATCTGGGGCATTTTTACATTAACGGCGCGTGGGTCGCCCCTGCGCCCGGTGCGGGGTCTATGCCAGTCATTGATCCCGCGACCGAGGAATCCTTTGCCACAGTGGCGCTTGGCACTGCCGCCGATGCCGAAGCGGCGATACTGGCCGCCCGGGCCGCGTTCATGGAATGGTCGACCACGCCATTTGCCACGCGACTGGCCCTGATGAAACGCATCCGCGACCTGTATGCCGCCCGGCAAGACGAAATTGCCACCGCAATCAGCCTTGAAATGGGCGCCCCGATCAGTTTCGCCACCGAAGCGCAGGCCTGGGCCGGCATCGCCCATATTGATGCGACGATTGAGGCGGCAGAGCGTTTTGTGTGGGAGGAAATGCGCGGGTCCACGATGATCATCCGTGAGGGTATCGGGGTTTGCACCCTGATCACGCCGTGGAACTGGCCGATGAACCAGATCACCTGCAAGGTCATGCCCGCATTGGCCGCCGGTTGCACGATGATCCTGAAACCATCCGAAATAGCCCCTCTGTCGGGCATGATCTGGGCCGAGATCATGCATGCGGCGGGCACTCCGGCAGGCGTGTTCAATCTGATCAACGGCACTGGTGTGGATGTGGGCCAAACCCTGACCTCGCATCCACTGGTCGATATGGTGTCCTTCACCGGATCGACCCGCGCAGGCATTCAGGTGGCCCAGTCCGCAGCACCCACGGTCAAGCGGGTGGCGCAGGAACTGGGTGGCAAATCCGCCAATATCCTGATGCCGGACAGCGATATCGCGCAGGTCGTGGCCGATGGCGCCAGCGCCTGTTTTGCAAATTCCGGCCAATCCTGCGATGCGCCGACCCGGATGTTCGTGCCCCGTGCCCAACATGCGCTGGCATTGTCTGTGGCCGCCGAGGTGGCCAATTCCAAGGTGGTCGGCGATCCGCGTGCAGGCAGCACCCATTTGGGGCCGGTCGTGTCACAACTGCAATTTGACAAGATTCAGCGCCTGATTCAGGCGGGTATTGATGATGGCGCTGAACTGGTGGCAGGTGGCCTTGGCCGCCCGAACGGGCTGAACCACGGCTATTATGTCCGGCCCACGGTGTTTGGCGGTGTGACCAATACGATGACCATTGCGCGCGAAGAAATCTTTGGCCCGGTCCTGTCGATCTTGCCTTACGATACGGTTGAACAGGTTGTCGAAATGGCCAATGACACGGTTTACGGCCTTGCCGCCTATGTCGCCGGGACTGATATGGACAAGGTCCGCGCCGTGGCCCGGCAATTGCGGGCGGGGCAGGTGCAGATCAACTATCCCGCATGGGACCTTTTTGCACCCTTTGGCGGCTATAAACAGTCGGGCAATGGCCATGAATATGCCGATTGGGGCATCCATGATTTTTGCGAGGTCAAGGCCTTGGTCGGCTACGGCGGCTGACCTTACTGCTGCTGCACTTGCACGGCGACACTCATCTTTTCGCCCGCCGCCCCCAGCCGCATCCCGGATACGGGGGCGGCTTCGGCATAATCCAGCCCGGTAGCGACCCGGACATAGCGGCTGTCGGGGGATATTCCGTTCGAGATGTCAAAGCCGACCCAACCGAGTTCCGTCACATAGGCCTCGGCCCAGGCATGGGTCGCCTCGCCTTGGGTGTCGTCGTCCATCAGCAAATAGCCACTGACATAGCGGGCCGGATAACCCGCCTGCCGCGCGCAGGTGATAAACACATGCGCATGGTCCTGACAGACGCCGTGTCCTGCCGCCAACACCTCTTCTGCGGTCCAGCCGACCTTGGACATTCCGGCCCGGTAGGTGACGGTATCTGCTACTAGCGCCGACAAAGCATGCAGCCAAGGCACGGGCCCCAGCCCGGCATCCAGTCGCGCCAACAGCCGCCGTGTGGCCACACCGGGCCGGGTCAGCGTCGTGGTCCGGTCGAACATCCACAGCGGCATGAACCCGCCATGCTGGCCGGTAATGCCGTTGTAATCGCGCAATTCAACTTCGCCCTCGCATTGCACCGTGATCGACCTTGTGCCTGCGTCAAAGCTGATCAGATCAACCGTATTGCGATGTGCATCCTCGAAACTCAGTTGCTTTTGCCCGCCGGTCACCGTGGTGTACCAGTGCAATATGGTCTGCACCCCGGTGGTTTTTGGGGTCAGGCGCAATTGTTGCAACGCATAAGTGACCGGCGCGTCATAGTCGTAAGTCGTGGTATGGCTGATGTGCAATCGCATGGCGCTACTCATAAAACCGATAGTCGATTTCGGTTTGCCGCCCCAACCGGGCTGTGGCTGTCAGGAATTCCTGAATGAACTCGTGCAGGCCATGGTCAAAAATCTGTTCAATCGACCGGGCCATATAGGTGTCGCACAACTGATCGGCCAAGGTGTGGCCGGGCAGGCGGGTGCCATATTCGCCCGCCAGAAAGGTCAGGTTGTCGCGCAGTTTTGACACGCAAAACGCCAGTGACCGGGGCATCCGCTGATCCAGTATCAAAAACTGTGCAATCTGCCGGGGCCGCGCATCCTGACCGTATGTCAGCCGGAACCCGCCTTCGGCACTGACCGACCGCAGGATGGTTTCCCATTGCACATTGTCCAGATTGGACCCCACCGCACTGGCCGAGGGCAACAGCACGTAATATTTCACATCCAGAATCCGCGCCGTATTGTCGGACCGTTCAATGAAGGTGCCGATCCGGGCAAAGTTATAAATGTCATTGCGCAGCATCGTGCCATGCATTGCGCCACGGACAAAGGCGCTGCGTTGTTTGATAATCCCCAGTGCCTGCGGCAGATCACGTTCATTGACCCGCTTGGCCAATGTGTCTTTCAGCACCATCCACGCCTCATTCACGCTTTCCCACACTTCGCGGGTCAGAGCAGTGCGGACCAGTTTGGCATTGTTGCGGGCGGATTCAACCACGGACAGCACGGATGACGGATTATCCCGGTCACGCAGCATCCAGTCGATGGCGTTTTCCTTGGTCACTTCGGCATACCGGGCCTTGTAGCCCGCCATGACGCCTGCGGTTTGCAGCACCGACACCCATTCATCATCAGCGGCGCTGCGGGTCAGCGCGATCCGCTGCCCCGCCTCGACCAGTCGGGCGGTATTTTCGGACCGTTCCAGATAGCGGGCCATCCAATACAGGCCACCTGCGGTTTTCCCCAGCATCTATTCTTCCAGCACCCAGGTATCCTTGGTGCCGCCCCCCTGACTGGAATTGACGACAAGGCTGCCTTTTTTCAGCGCCACCCGGGTCAGTCCGCCGGGGGTGATCGTGACCCCCTCGGGGGACACCAGCACATAGGGGCGCAGGTCGACATGGCGGGGGGCAAGGCCGGATTTGGTCAGGATCGGGACGGTGGACAGCGACAGGGTGGGCTGCGCGATGTAATTCGACGGATTGGTCAGCAGCTTGGCGCGAAACTCTGAAAGCTCTTTTTTGCTGGACGTGGGACCGATCAACATCCCGTAACCGCCTGATCCATGCACTTCTTTCACCACCAGTTCGGCAAGGTGTTCCAGGACATAAGTCAACGACGACGGATCCGAACAACGCCACGTCGGCACGTTCTGCAATATCGCCTTTTCGCCGGTATAAAACTGTACGATATCAGGCATATAGCTGTATATCGCCTTGTCATCGGCAATCCCGGTTCCCGGCGCATTGGCAATGGTAATCCCGCCCGCGCGGTAGACATCCATAATGCCAGGCACACCTAGGGAGCTGTCGGGATTGAAATTCAGCGGGTCTAGATAGTCATCATCCACCCGCCGATACAGCACGTCGATGGGCTGATAGCCTTGGGTCGTGCGCATCGCGACGCGGCCATCAACGACCCGCAGATCATGGCCTTCGACCAGTTCGACACCCATTTTATCGGCCAGAAATGAATGTTCGTAATAGGCCGAATTATAGATACCGGGGGTCAGCACGGCCACCACTGGATTTTCGGCGGTGGAACAGGCAGCCAATGACCGATGCAGCATCTTGGGGTAATTGCTGACCGGCTGCACCCGGTTGCGGGCAAACAGTTCGGGGAACATCTGCAACATGGTTTCGCGGTTTTCCAGCATATAGGACACGCCCGACGGGGTGCGGGCGTTATCCTCAAGCACGTAAAATTCGTCCTCGCCGGTGCGGACAAGATCAATCCCGACGATATGGGTATAGACGCCGCCGGGTGGGGTCACGCCAATCATCTGCGGCAGGAACGCCGCGTTTTTCGCAATCATTTCAACAGGCAAGCGACCTGCGCGGACAATTTCCTGCCGGTGATAGATGTCATGCAGGAACGCGTTGATCGCGCGGACCCGCTGTTCAATACCGCGCGCCAGACGCGACCATTCGCGCCCGCTGATAATGCGCGGGATAATATCGAACGGGATCAGCCGCTCGGCCGCCTCGGCCCGGCCATAGACATTGAAAGTTATCCCGGTCAGGCGAAACACCTCTTCAGCCTCGCGCTGCTTGCGGCGCAGGCGGGCAGGGTCTTCGTTCTGAAACCAGCCGTCAAACGGCGCATATGGGCTGCGTAAACCCTGATATTGGGTTTGAGTGGGGCCATTACCCATATTCAGAGTCTGGCTTTGGTTGAGGCTGTGCCCCCACATTTCGTCAAAACAATTATTCTGGCTCATGAGTCCATCATATGCACGAATAAGGGTCGCACAATCGCTGTTCTGCATTCCCTTAGCGAACACAAAGCATTTGCCCAATAAACGTGCAAAACCCGGGTCGGCCTATCCCAACACCGCATCCGTCACCGCCGACAGGGCCAGCGCCGTGGCCCCACGGGCCCAGACCAGATCGCCCCAGGCGTGGATTTCCACCTTGCAGGGCACCCGCCCATCGGCCAGCATCAACCCGCGCATTTCGGCAAGGACTTCATCGGCATAGAGGTAATCATAGCGCATCCGTTCGCCCGACAGGATGATCAGTTCGGGGTCAAACAGCTGGATCACGTTGGACAGTCCCAAAGACAGATAGCGGCCTGCCCGCCTAAAAATCGTGCGGGCGGCGTGGTTGCCGGCCTTCGCCTCGCCAAACAAAGTCTCCAGCAACGCTTGCGGGCTTTCCATGTTGCGGGCGTTGCGGCCAAGGGCGGTCGAGGCTTCACGGGCAAGGGCATAATCGGCCAGATACGCCTCGAGACAGCCGC
This sequence comes from Rhodobacterales bacterium, assembly GCA_031422295.1. Lineage (GTDB taxonomy): Bacteria > Pseudomonadota > Alphaproteobacteria > Rhodobacterales > Rhodobacteraceae > JANOMH01. The sequence continues at coordinate 59,546 of JANOQM010000056.1, forward strand.
GCTGACCGCAGCGGCACAAAGCGCCGTCCAGATGCACTTTCATGTGTCCCAGTTCCAGCCCCATGCCGCGGGTGCCGCGAAACAGCCGGTTGTTCAGCACGAGCCCCATGCCGACGCCATGTTCGATGGTCACAACAGCGAAATCCGACATCGCCCGGCCCGCACCGAACCACAATTCGGCCAGGGTCAGCACATTGGCATCATTGTCGACATGGACTGGCAGAGCAAAGCGGGCCTCGAACAGGGCCTTCAGCGGCACATCCCGGTCCGCCAGCAAAGGCGACCATGGCACTATCCCTGTGTCATGATCGACGAGGCCAGACAGGCCAAGGCCGACGGCAGTGACAGCAGATAAAGACAACGCGGCAGCGGTCATCAGGTTGTCAATCAGCTCGCCCATCTCGTCCAATATCTGCACTGCAGTCTTGCGAATAGGAATCGTGGGCAGGGTGGCGTCTGCCAGCATGTTGCCCGCGAAATCAGTCAGCACAGCGGAATGGCGTTCGTCTGACAACTTGATCCCAATGACCAGACGACCCTCATGGACCACCTCGAGCGCAACCGGAGGGCGTCCACGACCTGATTCGCGTGATTCGCGGGACGTGCCTTCAATCTCGCGCAATAAACCCACGGCAATCAGGTCAGATGTCAGGGTCGTGACTGACCCCGCGCTGATTCCAAGACCGCGTGCGACATCGGCGCGGGCGGCACGTCCGGCAGCGCGGACATGCTCAAAAACCTGTTGGCGCAAGGGCTTAGACTCGGCGCCGGGTCCGGGCAGCAACGGACCGCAGCCTGCTGGCCCGCCTTCAAAACCGATGCCGGTGGTCTCGTCATACATACTTCACGACCCAAACTATTTCTGCACCTGCACAGTAACTAATCGGCAGGATGCCTAAGATTCGGGCTGGGTCAAAGGAAAATAGTACTAAATATGACCGAAAGATGAAAAATTTACTTTGTCAACTGAAGTTAATTAAGTTTCCCTGAGAACGTCGGGCCGCAAGCCCGCGATACCCGTTTCCAACGGGCTCCGAATAAAATCGGGGAAGTGCATATTAGGGAGGTTTCATATGCGCAATGCAATCGTGCTCGCCGTCATCGCGACGGCAGGCTTCAGCAGTGCTGCCCTTGCCGAGGGCATGACTATTGGCGTGTCTTGGGCAAGTTTCCAAGAAGAGCGCTGGAAAATCGACGAAGCGGCCATGGTCGCTGCCATCGAAGCTGCTGGTAACACCTATGTTTCCGCAGATGCGCAATCGTCGTCGGAAAAGCAATTGGCTGACATCGAAGCGCTGATCGCTCAGGGTGTTGACGCGCTGGTGATCAACGCGTGGGACAAAGATGCCATCGGGCCGGCGATTGAACTCGCTGCCGCCGAAGGTATCCCGGTGGTTGGTTATGATCGTCTGATTGAAGATGCGCGCACCTTTTATCTGACCTTCGACAACATCGGCGTGGGCCGGATCATTGCTGAAAACGTGTTGGCCGTTGCCCCGGAAGGCAACTATGCCATCATCAAAGGTGACCCAGGCGATCCGAACGCAGCCTTCCTGCTGGAAGGCATGATGAGCGTCATTCAGGCGTCGGTCGATTCGGGTGCAATCGTCATCGCTGGTGAAGCGTTCTCGGATGGCTGGAAGCCGGAAAATGCTCAGAAGAACATGGAGCAGATCCTGACCGCCACAAACAACGAGATCGACGCTGTTCTGTCGGAAAATGACGGCATGGCTGGTGGTGTTGTTGCAGCTTTGTCCGCTCAGGGCCTCGTGATCCCGGTTGGCGGTCAAGACGGTGACTTGGCTGCGATCAACCGCGTTGCACGCGGCATCCAGACCGTTTCGGTGTGGAAAGATGCTCGCGCGTTGGGCACAGCTGCAGGCGAGATTGCCTCGGCTTTGGCTGCTGGCACTGCGCTTGACGCTATTGAAGGTGCGACCGTGTTCTCGGGCGGTGCTAACGGTGTTGCTATGAACGCAATCCTGCTGGACCCGACCCCGTTGACAGTGGCCAATCTGAACGTCGCAATCGACGCAGGCCACATCACCAAAGAGCAAGCTTGTGAAGGTGCAATCGCTGGCGTCGTCGGCTGCGAATAACTTTTCCTGACTGACAGTGCGCCGGGTCCATGTGGCCCGGCGCATTTTCCCCAAAATCATCTCAAAAATTCGGAACGGCTAGGCCACAAACGCCGGACTGCGCAGAGGGCACGACTTGAGTCTGCCCCGCGATATGTGTCCAATGCGGCCGCGCGTCACATTATTGGACACAGACATGACCGACATAAAATCCAACGTGCCCGCCAATCAAAATGAAGGCAGTCTTGCCAAACGCTTTCTGCGTGGCACGGAAATTGACACGCGACTGTTGGGCATGTTCGCGGCATTGCTTCTGATCTGGATCGGGTTTCACATCTTTCCGGGCCTGCGCACCTTTGTCTACGCATTAGGCGGTGCCGTGTTCATGGGCGAGGGGACAATAGGTGATGCCGCGGCGCTGCTGAACCCCGCGACGATCTGGGACGGCGGAGTTTTCCTGACGCCGCGCAACTTGTGGAATTTGTCCGTCCAGACCTCGTCTATCGGGATCATGGCCACGGGAATGGTTCTGGTCATTATCACCCGAAACATCGATTTGTCAGTCGGCGCGATTGTTGGCGTGACCGCGATGATCATGGGACTGGTTCAGGTCGAGGTGCTGCCACAGTATCTGGGCATAGGGCATCCGCTGATCTGGGTCATAACGGCCATCATCGGCATCACGCTTGGCGCTGTCATCGGGGCCTTTCATGGCTGGCTTATTGCCTATCGCGGCATTCCGTCGTTCATTGTCACACTGGGCGGCCTGCTGATCTGGCGCGGGGCTGCGTTCCTGTCTGCCAGTGGCCGCACGATTTCGCCCGTTGACTCAACATTCCAACTTCTGGGCGGCGGGCCTTATGGGGCCGTGGGCGCAATGGGCAGCTGGATTGTTGGCGCATTGGCCTGTGCGGCGATCCTGTGGATGCTCTATACAGGTCGGCAAAGCCGCAAGAATTATGGCTTTCCGCTGCGCCCGATCTGGGCTGAAATGTTCATGGCCGCAGTCGGCTGCGGGCTGGTGTTGGGGGCGGTGCTGCTGGTAAATGCCTACCCTTGGCCCAAAGGGATCATCGAACAATACGCCGCAGCCAATAATATCGTCGTACCAGAAGAAGGCATTTTTATCAGCCACGGCTTTGCCATTCCGGTGCTGATCATGCTGGGCGTCGCTATTGGCATGACCCTGCTTATGACCCGCACGCGGTTTGGCCGCTATGTGTTCGCCATCGGTGGTAACCCCGAGGCGGCGGCCCTGTCGGGCATCAATGTGCGCTGGATGACTTTGCGGATATTCTCGCTGATGGGTGCGCTGGCGGGCCTGTCGGGGGTCGTCGCGTCAGCCCGTCTGAATTCAGCCACCAATGCGCTGGGGATGCTGGACGAGTTGTATGTGATTGCGGCCGCTGTGATCGGTGGAACCTCGCTGGCTGGCGGGGTGGGCACGATTTACGGAGCGATCCTTGGGGCGCTGGTGATGCAAAGTCTGCAAACCGGCATGGTGCTGATCGGGTTTGATTCAGCCGTGCAACAAATCGTCGTCGGTGGCGTGCTGGTCTTTGCTGTCTACCTCGACAATCTTTACCGCAGCAAAGCCAAGTGAAGGGGCAAACCATGATACAAAACACGGGAACCCCGCTGGTTGAACTGCGCGATATCCATATATCGTTTGGCGGGATCAAGGCGGTGGATGGGGTCAGCGTTGACCTGTATCCGGGCGAAGTTGTGGGCTTGCTCGGCCATAACGGCGCAGGCAAATCGACGCTGATCAAATGTCTGTCGGGGGCCTATCAGGCCGACGAGGGCGAGATTTACATCAAAGGCGAACGGGCCACGATCCGCAATCCGCGCGATGCGCGCGACTATAATATCGAGACGATCTATCAGACCCTGGCATTGGCCGATAACCTTGATGCAGCATCAAACCTGTTTCTGGGCCGCGAACTGACCACCCGGTCCGGCATGCTGGATGACGCCGGGATGGAGGCCGAGACCCGCAAGATCATGAAGCGGCTGAACCCGAATTTCCAGAAATTCAAGGTGCCGGTTTCGGCCCTGTCCGGCGGCCAGCGCCAGTCCGTTGCCATCGCCCGCGCGGTCTATTTCAACGCGCAGATTCTGATCATGGACGAACCCACTGCTGCCCTTGGCCCGCAGGAAACCCAGATGGTCGCCGACCTGATCAACGAGCTGAAAAAGCAGGGTCTGGGGATTTTCCTGATCGACCATGACGTGCATGCGGTCAAACAGCTGTGCGACCGGGCGTCGGTGATGAAAAACGGCCTGTTGGTGGGGACTGTTAAGGTTGATGAGGTCAGCGAGGATGATATTCTGGCAATGATCATCATGGGCAAGAAACCAGCACATCTGGCCGCCTGAGATGTATATCGGGCTCGATCTGGGCACATCCGGCCTGAAGGCAATAGTGATTGACGAAAATCAGTCGATCATTGCCGAAGCCGTTGTCCCGCTTGAGGTGAACCGGCCATTTGACGGCTGGTCCGAACAGGCCCCGGCCTCGTGGTTGGATGCTGCTGATGCGGTGATGAAAACCTTGGGTGCGACGATTAGTCTGCAGGCGGTTCGTGGCATCGGACTGTCGGGCCACATGCATGGGGCAACCCTGTTGGACGCAGCGGATCAGGTCCTGCGCCCTTGTATCCTGTGGAATGATACGCGATCAGCGGTCGAGGCGGCAGCGCTGGATGCCAATCCGGTGTTCCGCGCCCTGACCGGAAATATCGTGTTCCCCGGCTTTACCGCGCCGAAACTGGCCTGGGTCCGGGCGCACGAGCCGAAAATCTTTGCAAAGGTGGCCAAAGTCCTGTTGCCAAAGGATTATCTGCGCCTCTGGCTGACTGGCGAACATGTCGCCGAAATGTCGGATGCTGCAGGAACGTCATGGCTGGATACCCGCAAACGCGACTGGTCGGATGAATTGTTGGCGGCCACCCATATGCACCGGGGGCAAATGCCGCGGCTGGTCGAAGGCTCGGCCGTGTCGGGTATTTTGCGCGATGCATTGGCTACCGGATGGGGCCTGCCCAAAGGCGTTGTCGTGGCGGGCGGCGGCGGCGATAACGCGGCCAGTGCCGTGGGTGTGGGGGTTGTCAAAGCGGGCGAAGCATTCGTGTCGCTGGGCACCTCGGGTGTGCTGTTTGCCGCAAGTGCCGCGTATCAGCCTGATGCGGCCAGTGCGGTGCATACATTTTGCCATGCGCTACCTGGCACATGGCACCAGATGGGTGTGATCTTGGCCGCAGCCGATGCGCTGAACTGGTACGCCAAACTGGTGGGCCAGACCTCGACTGCTTTGACCGGCAATCTGGGTCAGTTGAAAGCGCCGGGCCGGACCCTGTTTTTACCCTATCTGGGCGGCGAGCGGACGCCGCATAATGATGCCGATGTGCGTGGTCATTTCCTGCATCTGGATCATGCATCTGACCGGGCCGCCCTGACCCGCGCGGTGCTTGAAGGGGTGACCCATGCGTTTCGCGACAGTTTTGATGCGTTGGTCGGGACCGGGACAAAGATCACCCGGCTGATCGGGGTAGGGGGCGGCTCCAAATCAGATTATTGGGTGCAGGCGATTGCCACATCTTTGGGCCTGTCCATCGAATTGCCCGTGGCCGGCGATTTTGGCGGCGCATTCGGGGCGGCAAGGCTAGGCATGATGGCTGTAACCGGGGCCGGGACGGAACTTGCCACCGCCCCGAAAATCGCCCGGACCATCCAACCTGTGGCCGCATTGGCCGATGATTTTGCCGCAGCCCATGGGCGTTACCGCGCCTCATATCAGGCCCTGCGCGGCCTTAACTGAAAGAACCCAACGATGACTGATTTTTTCAACGGAATCCCGCAGATTGCCTATGAAGGTGCGGACAGCACCAATGAATACGCGTTCCGCCAGTATAACCCGGACCAGGTGGTCGGCGGCAAGAAGATGAAGGATCATCTGCGCTTTGCCATCGCTTATTGGCACAGCTTTGCCTGGCCCGGCGGCGACCCGTTTGGCGGCCAGACCTTTGACCGCCCCTGGTTCGGCGACACCATGGCGCATGCGAAAATCAAGGCTGATGCCGCGTTTGAGATGTTCCAGATCCTCGGTGCGCCGTATTTCTGTTTCCATGACGCCGATGTCCGCCCCGAGGGCAAGGACTTCGCGGAAAACACATCCCGCCTGCGCGAAATCACCGACTATTTCCAAGCCAAGATGGAGGCTACCGGCACCAAACTGCTTTGGGGCACAGCCAACCTGTTCTCGCACCGCAGGTTCATGTCAGGGGCCGCCACCAACCCTGACCCCGAGGTGTTCGCGTTTTCGGCGGCCACGATCAAGACCTGCATGGATGCTACGTTTCAGTTAAAAGGCGAAAACTATGTCCTGTGGGGCGGGCGCGAAGGCTATGAGACCTTGCTGAACACCGACATGGGCCGCGAGCGCAAACAGGCGGGCCGGATGTTGCAGATGGTGGTCGAATACAAGCACAAGATCGGGTTCAAAGGCGCGATTCTGATCGAGCCGAAACCGCAGGAACCGACCAAGCACCAGTATGACTATGATGTGGCCACGGTTTACGGCTTTCTCAAGGATTTTGGGCTTGAGGGCGAAGTGAAGATGAATATCGAACAGGGGCATGCGATTCTGGCCGGGCATTCGTTTGAACATGAACTGGCATTGGCCCGTGAACTGGGCATTTTCGGGTCCATCGATATGAACAAGAATGATTATCAGTCGGGCTGGGACACGGATCAGTTTCCCAATAATGTGCCGGAAATGGCGTTAGCGTTTTACGAAGTCCTCAAAGCAGGCGGGTTCAGCACCGGTGGCACCAATTTTGACGCTAAAGTGCGCCGCCAGTCGCTGGACCCGGCAGATCTCATTCTTGCCCATGTCGGCGGGATGGATGCCTGTGCGGCGGGCCTTAAGGCCGCCCATGCGATGCTGTCAGATGGCAAGCTGGAGGCGGCCCGGGACGCGCGCTATGCGGGCTGGGATGCGCCGGACGGTCGCGCTTTGATGAGCACCGATCTGGCCAGCATCGAGGCGATGGTCAGCGCCAAAGCAATCAACCCGCAGCCCCGGTCGGGTCGGCAAGAGCGGCTGGAGAATCTGGTCAACCGGTATTTGTGACCCGTGGCAGGATCAGACCCTTTAATGCCTCCGGCGGAGGTATTTAAGCAACTCCGAAAACCGGGGATTTCAGAGCATGGTCTGGAATCCCCGGCTTGTTTTTAGTCCGGTCCGCAGCCTAGGGTATCGGCGCAGCGGGTAGGGGGTAAGACGATGATCGGCGCGGCGCTCAAAAGTTTGTCGCAGCCTTATCTAGACCTGTCGTTGCGGTCTGGTCCCGATCTGCGAGTCCGTATTGTGGAACGCCCGGGCCTGTGGATGGAACAGGCAGCGCTAGAGGCGTTATGCGCCGATCTGCGGCATGTGGCGTCCAAAACCCTTGCTGCTGGCGGCCTGACCTACGGCGTGTTTTCCGGTGATGCGACGCGATTGCGCGAAACCATTGTGACCCTTGTGACCCGGACCGATGGCACCCCGGTCGCGTTTAACGCGCTGGCAATAATGCAGGTAGATACGCAGCCCCGCCCAACCGAAGTGCTACATTTGGGGCTGGTCATGGTGGACCCTGATGAGCGCAGCAAACATCTGTCTTGGGTTTTATATGGGCTGACCTGTTTCCTGATCTTTTTTCGCAAGCAATTTAGGCCTTTATGGGTGTCGAATGTAACGCAGGTACCGGCTGTGGTCGGCATGGTCTCGACCATGTTTACTGATGTCTGGCCGCAGCCTCAAACTATAGCGGATGCGCCCCGCCGCACCTTGACCCATCAACTGCTAGCCCGCCGGATTATGGCCAACCACCGCAGCGTTTTCGGCGTCGGACCAGAGGCTGGGTTTGATGAAGCGCGGTTTGTGATTACAAACGCCTATACCGGCGGGTCCGATGACCTGAAAAAGACTTTTGAGGTGGCCGCCAAGCACCGCGATACGCGGTTCAATGACTTTTGTGTTGCCCAACTGGATTATGTCCGCGGCGATGATCTGATCCAGCTGGGCCGCATGGACCTACCCGCGATCCGCACCTATCTATCGCGCGAAGTGCCAAAGTCTGCGGTTATTGGTCTGCTGTTGACCGGCGGCATGGTGGCCTTGCGCCGCCTGATCTTGCCATTGATATACTGGTCGGATAGCCGCAAGGACTGGTCAATTTTGCGTCGGGCAGGGGGCAGCTGATGGAGTTTTCCTATGCCGAAATGACCAACCGCAATATTGGTTTTGTCACCCAAGCCGAACAGGACCAGCTTCAGCGCGCCACAGTTTTTGTTTGTGGCACTGGCGGAATGGGCGGGGCCTGTATTCTGGCTTTGGCCCGGATCGGGATTGGCCATCTGATCCTTGCGGATATCGATAGCTTTGATGTGGCTAACCTGAACCGGCAGGTGTTTGCCTTTGCTGATACCTTGGGCCAGCACAAGGCCGAGGCCACGGCGATGATCCTGAAACGCATTAACCCCGAGCTACAAGTAACTGTTTTCAAAGACAACTGGCCAAATCACGTGCGCGATTGCATCGCTGCGGCGGCAGTTGTTGTGAATGGCACCGACGATCTGGGTGCATCTTTGTTGTTGTACCGCACGGCGCGGGGATTGGGCAAATCGGTGATTGATGCCTATGCCGCCCCTTTGCCCTCGGTCTATGTTACCGCATCCACTGATCCTGCGCATGAGGTCCGCATGGGCTATCCGACACTTGGCACGGATTGGGACAAAATTTCGCCCGCGCAGCGCAGCGGCGCGTTTCTACGCGAGGCGGAACATGTGGTATTACAATCCTCATCGCGCCGCTATGTCGATCTGGCACTGGTGGCTGATGTTGTGGCAGGCCGCCGGTCGCGGATGTCGTTTGCCCCCATGGTTATCACCACAGGGCAGTTGATGGCCTATGAGGTGGTCAATGCGGTGCTGGGACGCAAACGCGGGGCAGATAATCGCGGGTGGTTTTTTAACCCGTACAAAGCGCGTGTGGAAAAGCCACGCTCAGCCTTGATGACAGCTTTGCTGCGCCCGTTGGTCCGGCGGTTTCTGACCCGGCTGACGGGGGCTGACGGATGAGGGCAGATGCTCCGGGCTGGACGGACCTGTATCTGTCCGTCGCCGCGATAGTTGGATTGGTGGTGTTGCAAGGGGTCATTCTGGCGCGCGGGCCGGAAGACTCGCTGAACCGCCGGTTTCTGTTCGGGCTTCGCGTCACCATGTTGCTGTTTGCGGGTCGTGCGCTGGCCAGCCTGACCGGGCTGCAAGGGTTACGGACGCTGACCTTGTTGGCTGCTGCACTGATCCCAATTTCGGTTTTGATCCTGACCGAGGGGCTGTTACGCCGCCATGCGCCGGCTTGGATCAAGAGTTTGATCGGCGGGGGCACGGCACTGTTTGCGGTTTTGGCAGTCCTACCCTCGGCTTGGGTCGAGCCGTTCCGGAGTTACGGATTTTTACTGTTTCAGGTCAGTGGTTTGCTGGTGTCCGGTTGGCTGGTGCTGGGTCGGGATGCGCGGTCTCTTTCTGCTTCTGAAAACCGCACTGTCGAACGGCTGGGTCTGTCTTTGCTGTTGTTGATCCCGCTGGTGGCTGCGGATTACCTGATGGTGTGGCTGGGTCTGCCAATTCAATTATCCGCCCTTGCGGTTCTGCTCTTGTGCTGGCTGGCAATTTCACTGGGTCGCATCGAGGCTGGTCATGCTGGGGTTCTGGGCGGATTTGCAGTAATTGTTCTGGTCACGGTGCTGGCCGCCGCGGTCATCGCGCTGCTGGCCACGATGGACAAGGACGGGGCCATTCTGGTTGGCGCGATCGTATCGGCCGCCTTGCTGGTTGTGGCGATCATCAGTGATGCCCGGGCGCTGAAATCCGAAGAACAAAGCCTGTCGCTGCTGCGTCATATGGCCGATTTTGACCATGCTGACGCATTGGGGTTTTTGCGCGGACTGGCGGATCATCCGCTGGTGCAGGGGGCGGTTCTGGTTGATGCTGCGGCTTTAGCCGATCTGAACGAAGCGGTTCTGGCCCGGCTTTTTACGGTTAATCCGGTGTTACGCCGGACCGATACTGTGGCCTCGGGGGACGACGCTGATCATTTGGCACATCTGTTTGACCGCTTTGCGGCCACGCATCTGCTGTTTGCGGATGATGCACCTTTCCGGCTGATTGCTTTGTCGATGCCCGCACTGGCCACATCCCCCCGGGCCGAGCTGGAGTTGCGCGCGGTCCAGCGCATGGCGTGGCTCATTGCCAAAGGCGGAGCGCATGCAACAGTCTGAATTTGCATGGCTGGTCTTGCGTGCGGGCCTAGCGCCATCTGTCCATAATATACAGCCCGCACGGTGGCGGTTGCAAGGCGATGGGGCGCTGCTGGCGGCAGACCTTTCGGTTGGATTGGGGCATGGCGATCCATTGGGGTTGGATGCGGGTTTGTCTTGCGGGGCCGCCCTAGAGGCCATGGTGATAGCGCTAAGTGACAAGGGTCTTGCCGCCCATACCACCGATCTGTGGGCTGAAAATGACTGCCATACGGTGCCCAGCCATAGGATTGCCGCCCATATCCGCTGGTCCGACGGCGGAATGCCGGATGTGCTGTCGGGCAGTTTGGACACCCGCTTTACGCATCGGGGCACGTTCGCGTACGGCCCTGTGCCGCCGTTCGACCGCGGTGATGCTGTGCTGCTAACCGACCCTAAGGACAAAGCGTGGCTCGCTGCCCAGCATGACTGGGCCGGGCTGCAGATCATGCGCGATGCGGCGTTTCGGGCGGAACTGCTGGGCTGGATGCGGTTCAACAGGTCGCATCCGCGTTATGCCCATGACGGATTGGGCCGCGATGCGATGCGCCTGAGCGCTTTTACGGCGTTGGCTGCAAAGTTTGCCCTCGGCCCGCTGTGGCCGCTGCTGGACCGGCTGGGCCTGACCCCGGCCCTAACAGCCGAGGCCGCAGCGACGCAGTCGGCGCAAGTGCTGGCCTGCTTTCATCGACCCATCGACGAAAGCCCTGTCACGTCGGGGCGGGCCTATCTTCGGATGTGCCTGGAGGCAACGCAACACAGGATGGCGGGATGGCCAATGGCTGCACTGTCGGATCATCCGCTGACCCGCACCGAGGTATGCGCCCGCTATAACATTGGCCCTGACCGCAGATTGGTGCAGGTGATCCGCTTTGGTCTGCCGGGGGCCGACCCGCCACCAAGGGCGCGCAGACCGGTTGCAGAGGTACTGCTTTAACCTGCAGCCGTGCCAAACTGCCCGCCATGAAAAAGCAAGGGCGCGCCCGGTTGATGCGCCACATGCTGGACCCGGCCCAGAATAATTACGTGATCGCCTGCATCATGCAGCGCATCGGTCTGACATTCAAATGAGGCAAGGCAGCCCCGGATCAGTGGGCTGCCGGTGTCCGTCAAACTCCAGTCCAGCCCGTCAAACGCATTTTTGGCGCGGGTGAATGTTTCGGCCAACGGACGTTGATCTACCCCAAGAACATGCACGACAAACTGCGTCGCCTGGGAAAAGGCCGCGAAACGGCTGGATGACTTTGCGGGCGACCACAGGATCAGCGGCGGGTCGAGTGATACGGACGCAAAGCTGTTCGCGGTCATCCCGACCGGACCTGATGCCGTCTGGGTGGTGACTATGGTTACTCCCGTCGCAAACGCCCCTAACGCCCCCCGATAGGCGCGCAAATCAGACTGAGGGGCAAAGCGGGTCATCGGTTTTCCTTGAATCATCAACATTGTGACTACCTAAGACAATTGAGTGAAAAAGCGAGGGGAAGGTCCGTGTTCCTGCGCCAGTTGTGTCAGGGCCACCACGCGCTACGACTTTGATGCGAGGCCCCAGGAAATTCAACTCTGTGGCCTTCTGCCAGTTTTGCGGAGGAAAACTTTAGCTTTCATCGCTCTCTCCGCGTATCGCCCTGGGGTAGCCCAAAAACCGACAGTTTCCCTGCCGTTTTACGCGGCGCATCGCCGTCAATTTGATTGTTACAATAGGTAAGGTCTGATTATTGACGGCTGACGAAACTGAAATACCGGCCGGGCAGATGGACCTGTCTTGATCGCGGCCCTCGTCTTTGTGCAGTTGGCCATTATGACTGCTGCCGTTTCGGGCGCGGGCTTGCTTGACCAGCGGGCCACGATCTTGGCAAAAAACTACGGCATGCCATCAAGCTGGGTCTTCGTCAGAAACCCGTGCTGCTTTGACCCAGACGAACTGATTGTTCCATGTGACCCTTCCGTCAGTGCCGGTCACTTCAGGCAGGGTGGCGGCCAGGGTTTTGCGGACAACTGCTTCACCCGCCCTGGGCAATGATGCGCTGCATAACGCCCGCCGATGGAAATGCGCGAATTGCGGTTTTGGCATCTGGAAAGGTCAGCCCGGCAAAGATTTCCTCATCGCCGGAGCAGACCGCCGCCTTGGGCCGGCTTTTTCGGAATGGCACTCAGCGTCATGCGCTTTGCGCTGACCGGTGTCGAAGACGGACAGATCTCTGGTATTTCTACCGACGATGCCTAGGTGATCCTGTTCCAACTGCGGGATCATCCGGCGCTAGATTTCTGGCTTGACGTGAACTACGCAGCGACTGCACCAGCCGCACGCGCGACGCTCAGCATCTTTGGTCTTGCCGAGGAGCCACATGGCAGGCTGACCCATCTGGTCGCAAGCGCCGGATCGCGCTAGCCAAGGACTTACCGCCGATCGCGCTACAGTGCCTTGCGGCTATCGCCCTTGAGTGCGGCTTTGCGGACCAGAGCAGTTATAGGCTGTGTGCACGGGACCGAAAGCTTGTTTTGAACACGCGGGCCGCGAACATGCGTCCTGATAAAGCAATCCGCGGTTCTGGAATCCACCACAGTCTTAGGGTATCGGCCACCGAAGCGCCGTCAGCGTCAACCCACGGTAGCGGCCAGCCAATCCACCACAGCTGATGTCAGTTCGTCTGCTGGCAAGGGCGGGGCTTGCCTTGGATCGGTCCCGACAATTCCCCAAAGCGGCGAGCTTTGGTCGAAGCGGTCTTTGTCGTCGGCCATCTGGCTGAGCTGGGTAATATCCATTAGTTCGGCATCAATACCTTGCAGCAGGGTCGTTTCGAAAAGGCCTGCATGATCAGGCGGAAAACCGCGAATGTTGGCCCGGTTGACGGCAAGGGCACGCGCCCTTAGCGGCGGCCCAAGGGCGTTCCAGTCGGCGACGAGACGGTCTATCATGGCAAGCTGTTCGTCTGCGAAATGACCCGAGAATAATACGGCTTCGGCTACACCAAGATCGGACAGGCGGCGCAGGGTAAAGGTCAGAATCGCCTCGATTTCTATCGGCGTCGGCATCATCACAGTCCAGGGAAACTGCCCGTGCCCGCCGCCGGTGCCATAGTAGAGCACCGGCCAGACCAGCCCCCTGGTCCGCTCGGCGGCACGCAGGCACAGGGCATGTGCGGTCAACGCATCAAGGCCTACGGGCAGGTGGTTGCAATGCCATTCGATGGTGCCAAGCGGCAGGTAGATCAGCGAGCGTTCGGCGAGAGCTGCCTCAATTTGATATGGTCGCAAGCGCTCTATTTGGCGGGTCATTGGTAAAAGTTCCGTCCCCATTCATGGGCTGGCAGACGCGCCATCAGAGCGGCGGGAAAGGGGGTATTGTCCGAATAGCGGGTGTTCGTGTCCACCTCTTGCGGCGTTTTCATGCCGGGGATCAGCACGCTGACAGCCTCATGCGCCAGAACGAGGCGCATCGCGGCCTCGGCCAAGGTGCTGTAATAGGGTGCAACTTCCGCCTTCAATGCCGCACCGACGGGTCAGGGTTTCGGCGTTGGGCCAGACCGTGGGTTGCGCCTTGGTGGCGACATAGATCTTGCCCCCCGCCCATTGGCGCAGGGCTTGCCCAATCACCGTTTCCGAATGGCCTGCGCCGCATAATTCTGCCGTATCGACGAAATTGAGCCGTTGCTCGAACGCGTACAGAAGCGTGCGGATTGATGCCACATCATCCACCGTGCCCCAGCTGCCGCCAATCTGCCACGCGCCAAAGCCGATCTCGGACACTTTCCAGCCGGTGCGACCGAAGTTCCTGTAGTGCATCGCCTTCCCCCATTTCAGGAGGGGATAGGGCAGGGGCTCGGGCAGACGAAGGCCCGATATGATGGATTTGCATCAGGCAGGCAGCGTTTCGGGCAGGTTCTTCGGCCCATAAAGCACGATGGGCACGGTCGAGACATAGGGCGGCACTGCATGGGTTGCGCCCTCAAACCCGAAATGATTCATCAGGACTTCCAGCGCATATTGGGCCTGCAGTTCGGGGTTTTGGTCGATGGTCAAGGTCATCAACCCGTCCCGCAAGGATTGATGGGTGACTGCGGTCAACTCGTGCCCGATAAAGTTCGGGCGCTGCGGCAGGATGTCGGCCAGTATGGCCGCGATCACACCTCGGTTCCCGGCCCCGGCGTTATAAATGCAGACTGTATCAGGGTGGCGGCGGAATGCCTCTTTCAGCTTGATCTCGGATATGTCCGGGTCATCACCGCCCCGGACGATTTCAGCGATACCCAGATGCTGCACCTCGGCGGCCAGATGGCCCGTCAGGCCACGGATACGTTCAGAATGCGCCTGAAAGCCAATATGGTGGCACAGGATGACCACTTTGCCCGGTGTAGCGGCGGGTGGTGTCATCCGACCCAGAAAATAGCCCGCCGACCGACCCGCCTTGTAATGATCGGTCCCCGCATAAGCCAGCCGCGCCGACCCCGGCACATCCGAGATGATCGTCACCACGGGCCGGTTCTGCCGTGCCAGATCCCCGATGGTGCGGTGGATCAGCGGATCGTCAGGCGCATCGACGATGACGGCATCAAATTTGCCGCGCATCATTGCCTCTGCGATAGCCTCGGGGCTTTCGTATTTCAGAATGGAGCAATGGATCGAAATTGTCTTGTCGAGCCGCTGGGCAAGACGGCGCATTTCGACTGCCATGCGGGTGATAAGAGGGCGTTCAGGGCGCGCAAGAATGACATTCACACGTAATATGCGGTGATGGCTGGATGGCAAAAGCCGTTTCAGCCCAAGTTCCCGCGCTGCATCAAGGACACGCTTGCGCACTGCTTCGCTGACATTGTCACGTTCGTTCAGCACCCGGTCTACCGTAGCGCTGCCCACACCAGCAAGGTCGGCGACATTTGAAAGTGTAATCCGGGCCATAAATTTTTGTTCTTTTTACGACGTGTTAAAAAGACAAACGCGCGTCTTGATTGAAATCAATCAACATAACCTGCGACATTCTGTCAACCCTTGCTAGGAGTCAGTCGTCGGGCAGTGAGGTGCCCTTAGGGGAATAACCAAGAAAAGGTTGGATGGGCTGAGGTTCGGCGCGTTCGACCCCAAAGCAAAAGCAATGCGGGCGCCGCGCGTTCCGCAACATGCGGTTTGCACCTTTGGCCCCCTACGCACCTCGATCAACCCGGATGATAGAAACCTGTTCAACTGGCGTGGCAAGCGATGGACGATCTGAAATACGGCAAGCGGAACAAGCGCGGCGATTTCGCGCCGAACACACCTTTGCAAGTGGCCCCGATCATCATCTGGCCGCCGCAACCGCTGAAACTGCTGCGCTGGCTGCCGCATTACATCCTGCCGTGGAACTTGCTGTTCATGGGTTTTGCGGCGGTGATCTGGTTCTACCTGACGCCCTCAAAGGAAACCCTACAAACCCTTGACTGGCGCTGGATCGGCTTCATTCTCATCCGCAATGCCGCATTGGTTTTCCTGTTCTACGGTGCCATGGAACTGCGCCTGTATGTCCGCCGCGACCAAGGGAACCGTTTCAAGTTCAACGGGCTTTTCCCGGCTGACAAGAAATCGGACGTGTTTCTGTTCGGCAGCCAGAACATCGACAACATGATCCGCAGCTTTGGCACCGGCGTGCCGATCTGGACCGCCTACGAGGTTGGGATGCTCTATGCTTGGGCGCATGGTTGGGGTCCATGGACCACATTCGCCGACCACCCTTGGGCGTTGATCGCCTTGCTGGCCATCATCCCGCTATTTCACGAGGCGCATTTCTATTTCATTCACCGCCTGATCCACACGCCGTTTTTGTATAAATGGGTGCACTCGGTCCACCATAATTCGGTCAACCCCAGCCCGTGGTCAAGTCTGTCGATGCATCCGGTCGAACACCTGCTATACTGGTCGGATATCCTGATCCATCTGGTGCTGCCCTCGCATCCATTGCTTGTGCTCTATCACCTGCAAGTCACCGGAACCGGGGCTGTGGTAGGGCATGTCGGGTTTGATAAAATCGAAGTGGGGCAGACCGCTTTCGACAGCCATGCCTACTCCCATTATTTGCATCACAAGCATTTCGAGGTGAACTATTCCGACGGTATGGTGCCGTTTGATCGCTGGTTTGGCAGCTGGCACGACGGGTCGGCCGAGGGCGAGGCCCGGATGGACGCCCGCTACCAGCGCAAGCTGGCCAAGATAAACGCAAAGACTGCTTCGGGCCGCTAGACCCGCCCCCCAAAAGTGCCGTGCCGGGGAGGAGACCCATGGCCCGCACCCTGACGACGCAACACCAACCAAATACCGCCAATCGGCGGCAACACGGAGGAAACGCTACTATGAAAATCCTGAAATCCACGGTGAAAACGGCGCTGGCTGCGTCCGTTCTTGCGCTGTGCGCCTCGGCCGTTCTGGCCCAGGGCGTCACCATCGCAGTGGTCGGTGGCAGGGCGGATGATCCGTTCTTTGCCAAGGTCAAGCGCGGCATTGATGATGCGACCCTTGTGGTCGAGGCGCATGGCGGCACGGTCAACTACCTGATGTTGCAGACCTATGACAATATCGGCGGCGATGCGGCCAATCTGGTGCGTACAGCGATTGCCCAAGGTGCGTCAGTGATCGCCGTGCCAAACTGGGTGCCTGAGGCGCAGGACGAGGCAATTCTTGCCGCTATGGAAGCTGGTATTCCGGTCATTCTGTATAACTCGGGCGGCGCCGAAAAAGCTGCCGAACTGGGGGCCATCAACTATATCGGCAACGAAGAATACCCCGCCGGTCTGGCTGCGGGCAATTACTTCGGCACCCATGACGCGATGAATGTGATCTGCGTGAACACGGTACCGGGGGCGCAGAACCTGGAAGACCGCTGCCGTGGCGTATCTGACGGCATCGTCGCCATCGGAGGTGTGTCCACCCAACTGCCGCTGCCCGCCTCGGCCTTTGGTGACCCGGTTGCCGTGGCCGAAGCGATCAAGGCCACGTTGCTGACCGATCCCACCATTGACGGGGTCATCACCATTTCCGCAGGTGATGCCAATTCGGCAGCGACTGGGATTGAACAGGCGGGTGTCACCGCCACGGTCGCGTTGGCGTCGTTCGATATGGACGGGGCCGGTTTGGACCGGATCGCTGCGGGCACGCAGCTGTTCGCAGTGGACCAGCAGCCGTGGCTGCAAGGCTTCCTCGCCGTGTCGATGGCCGATGCCTATGTCAGCTTTGGCACGGCGATTGCCTCGGCTCCGGTGCTGACCGGACCGGGGATTGTGGATGCGGCCAATGTGGCCGCCACTCTCGCAGGCGCTGCGGCGGGCTATCGGTAGGTTTAAGTCCGGCCCCCGGAGTGTCGGGGGCCGGACATAACTGTTCAAAGGCAGCATCATGACCAGCGACACCCCACGATTTTCCATCGGCAGCCTGCTGCGCCGCCCCGAGACCGGGTCGTTTCTGGGTCTGGCCGCGGTATTCATTTTCTTCTGGATTTTTGGCGGTGCCAAATTCGCCTCGCCATCCGGGGCGGCCGGCTGGCTGAATGTCGCGGCATCTTTGGGGATCGTCGCCATCCCGATCGGGTTGCTGATGATCGCGGGGGAACTGGACATCTCGATCGGTTCGCTGATTCCGGCGGGGTCAATGACGGTGGCCATCACCTCGGGCTACTTCGAATTGCCCATCATGCTGGGCATTGGCGCCGCCTTGGGGCTTGGTGGATTAGTGGGTTTTATCAATGGGATGCTGGTGGTCCGCACGGCTGTCCCGTCGTTCATCGTGACATTGGGAACACTATTTGCGGTGGCGGGGTTGTTGCTGGGCCTGTCCGTCCTGATCACTGGCACCACCTCGGTCTCGATTCAGGCCGGGCCGACGGCGAAATGGCTGCTGGGCCAATTCATCGGCGGGGTCTATCAGGTGACGATCTTTTGGTGGATCGCAGTGGCCTTGTGTTTCGGCTTTATCCTGCATTTCACCCGCTATGGAAACTGGATTTTGGCGATGGGCGGCGACAAGGTTTCGGCGCGCAATGCTGGCATTCCGACTGAACGCATGACCATTATCCTGTTCATGTGCAGCGGTGTCTGTGCCACCTTTGTCGGGCTCAGCCAGGCCATTCTGTACAATTCTGCCCAAGTTTCTGCAGGTCAGTCCTACATCTTCAACGCCATCATTTCGGTCGTCGTGGGTGGAGTGCTTTTGACCGGCGGATATGGGTCGGTCGTGGGTATCGTACTGGGGACCATGACCTTTGCTATCGTCAACCAGGGCATCTACTACACCCCGTTTGACGCCAATTGGGCCAGTCTGATCATAGGTGTGCTGTTGTTGCTAGCCGTGCTGATGAACAATACGTTCCGCAAGATGGCGCTGTCCTACGTCCCCAAGAAAAAGGAGGCGCGGCCATGACCACACCGATCCTGAAATTGTCGGATATCAACAAAAGCTTTGGCCCCATCGATGTGCTGCACGACATCAACCTTGAGGTCCGTGCAGGCGAGGTTTTGTGCCTGTTGGGCGATAATGGGGCGGGTAAATCGACACTGATCAAAATCCTGTCCGGCGTGTATCAGCCATCCTCGGGCACTATCGAGATGCAAGGCCAGCCGGAAGTGTTCGCCACACCACGCGCCGCCGCCGAACATGGCATCGCAACGGTCCACCAGTTTGGCGGGACATTTCCACTGATGTCCATCGGTCGGTCATTCTTTGTCGGCGTTGAGCCGACCAAGGGCTGGGGTCCGTTCAAAGTGTTTGACCGCCAGACAGCAAACACTCTTGCGGTTAAGGCGGTGCAAAGCCTTGGCATCACCCGGATCACCGATGGCGACCGTCTGGTCGGCGGTTTGTCGGGGGGCGAGCGACAGTCCCTCGCCATCGCCCGGGCTGTTCATTTCGGTGCACGTGTCCTGATCCTGGACGAACCCACGGCGGCCCTGGGTGTCAAGCAGGCGTCACATGTCCTGCGCATCGTCAATGAGGCCAAGAAACGCGGCCTGGCGGTGATCTTCATCACCCATCAGGTGATGCACGCCATGGCGGTGGGCGACCATTTCGCCGTGCTGATCCGGGGGGCCATCGCCGCCGATTTCCGCAAAGGTGAAAAGAGCCGCGAAGAGATTACCGATCTTATGGCGGGCGGCGAGACAATGGCCGAACTGGAGGCCCAGATCGACACCTATATGGATGCGCACAGCGGCCATGCGCCGCAACCTGCATGACCATTCGCATCGCCGTGATTGGCGCGGGGGTCATGGGCCGCGATCATGCCCGCATCTTTGCCGAGGATTTGCCGGGCACAACGCTGCAAGTGGTCTGTGACGCATCCGCGCCGCGTGCCCGCGCCGTGGCCGAGGCCTTTGGAGCGCTGGATGTGACCACTGACGCCGCCACCGTGATTTTACGGGCGGATGTGGATGCAGTCGTCATTGCCAGCCCGGATGTCACCCATGCGCCGCTGGCGCTGGCCTGCATTGCGGCGGGCAAGCCGGTTCTGTGCGAAAAGCCGTTGTCGCAATCGTCAGCCGAATGCTTGGCCGTGATTGGCGCTGAAATGGCATCGGGCCGCCGGTTTATCCAGCTGGGTTTCATGCGCCGGTTTGACCAGTCCTATGCTGAAATGAAGGCGGCACTGGACGACGGGTCATTGGGCCGCGCGTTGATGATGCACAACTTTCACCGCAACGTCGAAACCCCTGCCGCCGATTTTACCGCCGATATGGCCATCACCAATTCGGCGCCGCATGAATTTGACGTCGCGCGTTTCGTCCTCGGCCAGGATTATACCGCGATTTCCGCGTTCAAACCCACACGCGAGGGTAAACTGGTCGGCCCGGTGTTCATGGTGCTGGAAACCACCTTAGGACAGTTGGTCAACATCGAGATCAACAATAACGCCGCCTATGGCTATGACGTCCGCGCTGAACTGGTGGCAGAGGGCGGATGCGTGGCGATGAACCCGGTGGCCTATACCCGCCGTGACGCTGCCCTGCGCGCCAGCACCAGCTACGACAGCGACTGGCGCGGTCGTTATGCCGCGGCGTATTTGCGGCAGAACAAGGCCTTCCTGCATTTCGTGCGCAGCGGGGCATTCCCGCCTATCGCGGCGGATGCCTGGGATGGTTATGCCGCCACGATCGTGGCCGAAACCGGGGTGCGCGCATTGCGCGAGGGCCACAGAATGCCCGTCAATATGATTGAAAAACCGGCATTTTATGACCGGACAGAGGATGCAAAATGAAACTCGGGTTTGTGTCAGACAGTCTGGGCGGGATGTCCTTTGACGCGATTCTGGATCAGGCGGTTCGACTTGGTGTGTCGGGGGTCGAGGTGAATACCGGCGGCTGGTCCACTGCGCCGCATTTCAACCTTGCGGCGATGAAGACCAGTGCGGTGGCGCGCAGAGCCTTTCTTGCGGCCTTTGCCGACCGAGGGCTGGAGGTCATTGCCCTGAATGCCAATGGCAATCCCCTGCATCCAACGGACCCCAAGCAGGGTGAATGCCTGCGCGACACAATCCGGCTGGCGGGCGAGATGGGCATAAAAAAGGTCTGCACCATGTCCGGCCTGCCCGGTGGCCGGGCGGGCGATCTGATGCCAAACTGGGTGGTGTCGTCCTGGCCGCCCGAAACCCAAGCGATCCTGCGCTATCAATGGGAAGAAGTGCTGATCCCGTTCTGGACCGAGATCGTGGCACTGGCCAAGGCGTCGGGCGTCGAACAGATCGCACTGGAACTGCATGGTAATCAGGTCGTCTATAACGTGCCGTCCCTGCTAAAGCTGCGGGCTGCCGTTGGCCCAATGGTGGGCGCAAACCTTGATCCAAGTCATCTGTTCTGGATGGGGGCCGATCCGCTGATCGCGGCCGAGGCACTGGGGGATGCAGTCTATCACGTCCATGCCAAGGACACCTTCCTGAACGCCCCGAAACAGGCGACGACCGGCCTGCTGGAAACCGGCAGCCTGGTGGATATTCCCGGGCGCAGCTGGTCTTATATCACCCTGGGCTTTGGCCACGGCGCGGCATGGTGGCGGCAGTTCTGCTACCGGCTGAAAATGGGTGGCTATGACGGCTGGCTGGCAATCGAGCATGAGGATGTTATGCTTAACGCACTGGAGGGGCTGGAGAAATCTGTGGCACTATTGAAAGGCGTGACGCCCGTGGCCTCGTCTGACTACGCCCCGCAAGCGATTTAGGGCGGCATTTTGACCAATGTCAGGGTTTTTCCCGGCCTTAAACGCCGCTGCGGCTGATCCTTGCAGGTCAGACCGTACTGCAGGCTGACGGGGCAGGTTGCCGCCGTATCGCGCCCGGCGGCGTCTGTCGCCAATCTGGCAGCAATCCCTGCCACTCTGGCGAACCGTGCCACCAGGTCACCGCCATGCGGGTCGATCTGGTGTTCGGATCAAACGCGATCTGGCGCGCCTAAGCCGAGGTTTATGCCGCCGACGATAATGCGGGCAAATTCGTCACGGACTTTGTTGCGGCTTAGGTCAAAGTGATGAACGCCGACCGGTTCGATGTCGCGTGATTTTGACAAAGCCCTTTCTGAAAGTTTCGGAAGGCAAAGCAAAGCAGCCTTGTCACACCTTCCTTGGTCGCGAATAAGCACCTGACTGATCGTTCGTGCAGGGGTATCGGCACGATTGTCGCAGCCCCGCCAAAGCGATGGTCAAAGCCGTAGCGATGCGTCACACTCTGATTGGTTAAGTCGACAAAACGCATGGGGGATCGAAATCATGTGCAGGATATATGCGACACAGGACCCGGCCCGCTACGAGCTTGTCACCCGGCGGCTGCGGCTGAACGGGCAAAGCACCTCGGTCCGGCTGGAGCGCACGTTTTGGCAAATTCTGGATGATATTGCCGGGCAAGAGGGGCTGTCGACCCCGGCGTTCATATCAAAACTGCATTCTGAAGTGCTGGAATTGCATGGTGAACCAGCTAATTTCAGCTCTGTCCTGCGCTGTACGGCACTGGTTTACATCGAAACGACCTTTATTGCGCCGACAACGCTGATGGCGGCTGAATGATCTTGGTCCGGTAGTAACCGGTTACTACCCAGCCCCCCGCACATCCCGGCACAGTTGTGGCCAGAGGATGCCAGGGGGGACGATTTGGCCAAGGCGATACACTCAATGATTCGCGTGCTGGATGAGGCGCGCTCTGTAACGTTTTATGACACGGCTTTTGGCCTGACCGTGGCAGAGCGGCTTGATTTCGACAGCTTCACCCTAATCTACCTCGCCAACCCGGACTCTGGGTTCGAGGTGGAATTGACGGTCAACAAAGGCCGGACCGAAGCTTATGCTTTGGGCGATGGCTACGGTCATCTGGCGTTCAGCGTGGATGACGTGGACGCCGCCCATGCGCGGCTGACGGCTGCTGGGCTGGCCCCGCGCAAGCTGGTGGATTTCGCGCCCGCCGGGACCGTCATCGCCCGGTTCTTTTTCATCGCAGACCCCGATGGATATCAGATCGAGGTTTTGCAGCGCGGTGGTCGCTATCAGTAAAATAACGGGTTTTCTAACCCGGCTTTCCAACACCATCAACTCAGGGGAGGAGACCTGATGACACTTCAAACATCCAAGGCAGGGCTGACCAGACGGCAGCTTTTGTCCAGCGCCGTCGCGGCAGGGGCCACATTCGTTGTTGGCGCGGGCTTTGTCGCAGCACCCGATGCGGCATGGGCCACCGAAACCGTGGCGCTGACGCCTGAAACCATGGCGACCCTGATCCAGATGGCGCGCGACATCTATCCGCATGACCGGATCGGTGATGAATATTATGTGGTGGCCGTCAAAGGCTATGACACCGCCGAGGCCGCCCCGGGGATCGAGGAGGGTATCGCGGCATTGAACGCTGCCGCCATGACCGCAGGCTATGCCAGCTATCTGGGCGCGGGTTGGGAAAAGGATCGTGTGGCCCTGTTGCGCGGCATCGAAACCACGCCGTTCTTTCAGCAGATCAGGGGTGGTCTGGTGACCGGCCTGTATAACCAAAAGGCGGTCTGGCCGCTGTTTGGGTACGAAGGCGAAAGTTTCAGTCAAGGCGGGTATCTGACCCGTGGCTTTGACGACATCAACTGGCTGTAACGGAGGGACATCGACATGGCTGCACCATTTGCACTGAACGACAACAGCGTCGTTGTCATTATCGGCACCGGGGCTGGCGGCGGAACGCTGGCCAATGAACTGGCCCAGAAGGGCATCAGCGTTGTGGCGCTGGAGGCGGGCGGGCGGTATCTGCCGCAGGATTACGTCAATGACGAATGGGAATCATTTGGCCAGCTGGCTTGGCTGGACAAACGCACGACCAGCGGCGATTGGCGCGTGGCAAACGACTTTTCCGGCCTGCCCGCATGGATCGTCAAGGCTGTCGGCGGCACCACGACCCATTGGGCCGGCGCATCGCTGCGCTTTCAGGACCATGAATGGAAGGCGCTGACCAATTATGGCGCGGTCGAGGGCGCAAACCTGCTCGACTGGCCAATTGATGGCGCGGAAATGGCGCAATGGTACGATAAAGCCGAAGAAAAGATGGGCGTCACCCAGACCGGCGACCGGCCCGCGCTGCCCGGCAACAACAACTATCAGGTGTTGGCCAAAGGGGCAGCCGCATTAGGCTATCAAACGGTCCATACTGGCAAGATGGCGATCCAGACCCGCGAGGATGGCTATCGCACCCCCTGCCAGCAGACCGGGTTTTGCTTTCAGGGCTGCAAATGGGGCTCTAAATGGTCCACCGCCTATACCGAGATCCCCGATGGCGAGGCGACCGGCAATCTGGAAGTCCGCGAGCGGGCGCATGTCGCCAAGATCGAACATGATGAGACCGGCAAGGTTACCGGTGTCACCTATTTCGATGCCGATGGCGTCTCACAGTTTCAGGCGGCCCGGATTGTCTGCGTCGCAGGCAACACCATCGAAAGCCCGCGTTTGCTGCTGAACTCGGCCTCTGAAATGTTCCCGGCCGGTCTCGCCAATTCGTCAGACCAAGTGGGTCGCAACTATATGCGGCACGTCACCGGGTCGGTCTATGGCGTGTTCGACAAGCCGGTCAAAATGTGGCGCGGCACCACCATGGCGGGGATCGTGCAGGACGAAGCGCGGCTTGATCCGTCGCGCGGGTTTGTCGGCGGTTACGAGTTGGAAACCCTGTCGCTGGGCTTGCCGTTCATGGCGGCTTTCCTTGATCCGGGAAGCTGGGGGCGTGAGTTTACATCGGCCTTGGACAGCTATGAAAACATGGCGGGCATGTGGATTGTCGGTGAAGATATGCCGCAGGCCAGCAACCGCGTGACAGTGAATGCAGATATCCCGGACCAGTTCGGCCTACCCTCGCCCAACGTGCATTTCAGCGATCACCCCAATGACGTGGCGATGCGCAATCACGCCTATGCCCAAGGTATCGCGATCTATGACGCCGTGGGGGCGGTGCGCAGTTTCCCGACCCCGCCCTATCCGTCGACCCATAATCTGGGGACCAACCGGATGTCGGCCAATGCGGCGGACGGGGTGTGCAACGGCAATGGGCAGACCCATGATATTGCCAACCTGTTCATCTCGGACGGGTCGCAGTTCACCACCGGGGCGGCTGAAAACCCGACGCTGACGATTGTGGCGCTGGCCATCCGTCAGGCCGATTTCATTGCCGCACAGATGAGCGCCGGGACGATCTGAACCTTGTCGAAAAAACGAAAAACGGCGCTCCTTGCGGGGCGCCGTTTGGCACGTTTGATCTGGCGTTAGTGGCCGGGGCATTGGTCAGGTGACGTTGGCCGCAAAACACATTCATCGTCATGCGGATATCAAGGCAAGGTCGATGCAGCTGCGCAGAACGGCGAGATTCGGCGCGGACTTGGTGATATGTTGCGTCGTGATTGAATGCCGCACACACAGGATCCCGCCGCCATGACCCCGCTCAAGACCATCGAACAGCGCCTGCTGTGGCTGTCGCACTGGATGATCCACCACGCCAACCACATCCGGCCCAAGGTGGACGGGATCAAAGTTGGCGGGCATCAGGCGTCATCCGCCTCGATGGTGTCGATCATGACGGCGCTGTATTTCTCGGCCCTGCGCCCTGAAGACCGGGTCGCGGTGAAACCCCATGCGGCCCCGGTGTTTCACGCCATTCAGTATCTGATGGGCAACCTTGACCGCGAGAGGATGGAGAATTTTCGCGGGCAGGGCGGCGTGCAGTCCTATCCCAGCCGCACCAAGGATGTCGACGATGTGGATTTCTCGACCGGATCGGTGGGGCTTGGGGTGGCGATCACCGCTTTCGCCTCGATCGTGCAGGATTTCATCGCCGCCAAAGACTGGGGGCAGGGCCTGCCGCTGGGCCGCATGGTCGCACTGGTGGGCGACGCCGAACTGGACGAGGGCAATGTCTATGAGGCGTTGCAGGAGGGGTGGAAGAACGATCTGCGCAATTGCTGGTGGATCATCGACTATAACCGCCAGTCGCTGGACGGGATCGTGCGCGAGGGGCTGTTCCGCCGGATCGAGGCGATATTCGAGGCGTTCGGCTGGGATGTGGTGCGGGTCAAATACGGGGCATTGCAACGCGCGGCCTTTGCCGAACGGGGGGGCGGCGCTTTGCGCGACTGGATTGATGCCTGCCCGAACCAGACCTATGCGGCACTGACATTCATGGGCGGTGCGATCTGGCGCAAGCGGCTGCTGGAGGATCTGGGTGATCAGGGCGCGGTGACCCGTCTGATCGAGGCCCGCGATGACGAGGCCCTTGCCGCGCTGATGGAGAACCTTGGCGGCAATTGCGTGGCGACTATGGCCGGGGCCTTTGCCGCCGTGGACCATGACCGCCCGGTCTGCTTTCTGGCCTATACGATCAAGGGTTGGGGCACCCCCATCGCGGGCCACAAGGATAACCACGGCGGGCTGATGACCAAGGCCCAGATGGAGGGCTGGCAGCGCCACATGGGCGTGCCGCCGGGGCAGGAATGGGACAGGTTCGCCACGGTAAACGACCCCGGCGCATTGCAGGGGTTTCTTGATACCGTGCCGTTCTTTGCCACAGGCCGTCGCCGGTTTGACGACGCCCGCCTGCAGGTGCCGTCGATTGTCCTGTCAACGGATCGCCAAATCTCTACCCAGACGGCATTTGGCAAGATCCTCGATGATCTGGCCAAAGGCGACAGCGCGCTGGCAGCCCGGATCGTCACCACCTCGCCCGATGTGACCGGAACCACCAGCCTTGGCCCATGGGTCAACCGGCGCAAGCTGTTTGCCCGCAGCGCCCGGGCCGATGCGTTCATCGAACACCGTATTCCGTCCACCGCGAAATGGGACTTCGCGCCCAATGGCCAGCATATCGAACTGGGCATTGCCGAGATGAACCTGTTTTTGCTGCTGGGAGCGGCGGGGCTGTCGCATGCGTTGTTCTGCAAGCGGCTGATCCCGATCGGCACGGTCTATGATCCGTTCATCTGCCGTGGCCTCGATGCGCTGAACTATGCCTGCTATCAGGACGCGCGGTTCATCATCGTCGGCACGCCTTCGGGCGTGACTTTGGCCCCCGAGGGTGGCGCGCATCAATCCATCGGCACCCCGCTGATCGGCATGGCGCAGGACGGGCTCGCTGCATTTGAACCGGCCTTTGCCGATGAACTGGCGGTGATCATGGAATGGGCTTTCGGCTATTTGCAGCGCGACGGCGACGGGCCGCAGGACGAACGCACCTGGCTGCGCGATCAGACCGGTGGCTCAGTCTATCTGCGGCTGTCGTCGAACCCGCTGGACCAACCCGGCAAGCGGCATGACGATGCGTTCCGGCAGGGGGCCATCGACGGGGCCTATTGGCTGCGCCCGCCGGGGCCGAATTGCGATGTGGTGATTGCCTATCAGGGCGCGGTGGGCCCCGAGGCGATCAGGGCCGCAGGCATCATCGGCGAAAGCAGGCGCGATGTGGGCGTACTGGCCGTCACCTCGGCGGACCGGCTGAATGCGGGCTGGACGGCGGCGCTGCGGGCGCGGGCGCGGGGCAATGTTGCCGCTGTGTCACAGGTCGAGCGGCTGTTCGCCGACCTGCCGCCGCATTGCACGCTGGTCACGGTGATCGACGGCCACCCCGCGACCTTGGCCTGGCTTGGGGCGGTGCGGGGCCATCGCACCGTGCCGCTGGGGGTTGAGCATTTCGGCCAGACTGGCACCATCGGCGATCTGTACCGCCATTTTGGCATCGACGCCGCCAGTATTGCGGGCCGGGTCGCAGGGTTGACGCCGGGGCCGCGCATCTTGAAGCACCCATGACCCATAGCGCCGTTGAAGCGGACAGTCCGGTTTGAAAATCACGATGGTCATGGATTCCGAAAGATAACAGTACCGGTGGGAACGAAGTTGGCCTGCTGTGGAGGGGGCAAAGCCTAGGCCGCCATGCCACAGGCTGCGTCGAAAAATGCCATCCGGCGGGCCTCGTCCAGAACCCGGATCATGTTGTGAATAGCTTTGGCCAGCACGGCACCGCGACGTCACACGTTTGGGCAAGGCCGTATCCTGCCCTGCCCTGTTGGTGAGTTTTTGTGGGCAATCAGGCCGGAGCTTTGCTGCCCCCCTTGATAATCCCGGCAAGCTTTTCGGACACAATGCCAAACAAACCACCAATGACCAGCGACAGGCTGACGCAGATCAGCGGGTTGGCCAGATTGACCTCGGTCAGGGATGCGCCGGACAACAGCCCGTATCCGGCAGTCGAGGCATAGCCATAGACCGTGGCCGGGATCACGCTGAGCGCAGGTATCTTGGCCCCCAACACCAGAATTGCCGCTGTCACGCCGACCACGAGCGACGGCCAGATAACGCCTGGCAGCCCCAGGTTGACTTGGGTGATCAGCAACAGCGCTACGAACGCCATGATGACCCCCCACAGATTGGCCGCAATGGATTTTGTCAGGCCCTCTGTGCCGCCGCCGCAATGGTAAAAGCTGGCCCAGCCGATAAAGCCGATCCAGATTTGCAGCGTGCCGATTGTCAGAAACAAGTAGGTTGCCACGGCCCCAAGCAAGCCAATAGAAACCGCCAAAGCGGTGATGATATCCATAGTCTCTCCCTCCCATGCCAATTTCTGGCTGTTGTCGTTCCCGTTGCCCGGATGTGGCTAAGTTCATCCGGGGTCGTCTTACGTATCTGATTTCAAACGGTTATGACCCGCGCCCATAGCCGCGCGTCAGGTCACGCAGCCGGGTCAGGATCGCCTCTTGTTCCAGTGTCACTTTCCAGGGTGCGCCCTGCGCCAGCCCGCCGGTGGTGGCGACCATCGGCTGGTCGGGCTCGTGATGTTCGGCCACAACGGCCATCGCCCATTTGCCGAACAGGCGCTTGGGCACCGGGGCGGCTTCGTTCAGGCGGATGCCGTCATGGCGCGGGTCTGCTTTGATTGTGGCATACAGCGCCTCGACCACCGCCTGCGGCCCCTCCAGCACTTGGGCGAACCAATCGTCATACAGCATCAATGCCCCGGTCACGCCCAGATCGGCGTTCTTGTGCCGGGCGGTTTTCAGAATGTCGGCTAGGCCCGCGTCGTCTCTGGCCGCCAACAAGGAATGGCTGCGATAGATCAGGCGGTAACAGGCCTCTGCCGCTACGTCTTTCACCCGCGTATCAGTTTCCATGGCTTGCCCCTCCTTTTGGTGCCTAAGGCACGATCACGCCGCGCCCGGCAAAGCGGCGGTTCTTGAAGTCATCAAGTGCCACGTTGATGTTATCGAGCGAATACTGCGTATAATGCATCTTCACTTTGCCATCGGCATTCAGCTCCATCAGCTCGACCAATTCGGTGTAATTGCCGACCAATGAGCCACCGATGTTGATTTCGTTAATCACCAGATGCGCCGTCGGCACCTCGACCTTGCCGCCGTAGCCCACCATGATAAGCTGGCCGCCGGGGCGAACCATTTTCCAACACAGGTTTTCAACACCCAGTTCGCCGACAAAATCCATCACCACCTGTGCGCCGCCGCCAGTGATCTGCTTGACCTGTTCAACAATATCCGGGCCGCCATCCAGCACGAAATCCGCCCCCAATTCCTTGCACAACGCCCGCGCCGCAGGCTCGCGGTCCACCGCGATGATCCGGCAGCCGGAGATCTCATGCAGGCATTGCAGCGCGATATGCCCCAGCCCGCCAACACCGACGATGACGCAATAAGCTCCGGGGCGCAGCGCCGCTGCCGCCTTTTTCGCGGCGCGGTAGGCGGTGATGCCAGCATCGGCCATCGGGGCCACATCCAGCGGGGTGACATTGGGGTTCAATTTGATCAGGGATCGTTCCGAGGTCAGGAAGTATTCGGCAAAGCCGCCATCGAGGCCAAGGCCCGGAAAGGCCGAATGTTCACAATGCATGTCGTCGCCATAGCGGCAGGACAGACAAATGCCGCAGGTCCGGTGCGGGTGGCAAATAACTGTATCGCCGTGTTTGACCGAGGTGACATTCGAGCCCACATCTTCGACCCAGCCCGCATTTTCATGGCCCATGATATAGGGCAGCAGGTTGCCGCCCTGATCCATGATGTCCTTCCAGACGCCTTCGATAATGTGCAGATCAGTGCGGCACAGACCCGCCGCGCCGACCTTGACGATCACATCATTGGGGCCAAGAATATTTGGCGGCTTCACGCTCTCGATCTTGAGCTGCACATTCATTGCGGGGTCGTATTCGTAGAGTCTTGCGGCCTTCATGGTGCAACCCTTCCCTTAATTTTCGTTATTTCCGGCCCAGATTTTCGGCCCCGCCACCCAAGGCACGGGCGGCGGTTGGATCTTCATCCTCGGCCAGATCGGCGATCAGGGTTTCGGTGGTCAGGATCAGCGTGGCGACCGACCCCGCATTGCGCAGCGCGGCGCTGGTCACGCGCACCGGGTCGATGACGCCCGCCTGCATCAGATCCTCATAGGCTCCGGTCGCGGCATTGTAGCCATGGTCGCCGGTCATGGCGCAGACCTTGCCGACGACGTCATTGGGTTCGGCCCCGGCATTGAACGCAATCCGGGCGAGGGGGACAGTCAGCACCGCTTGCACCAGTTCGACGCCCTTGCGAATATCGCCCTGCACGGTTTTGGCCAGATCGGCCAAGGACGGGGCGACGCGGGCGAGGGCAACGCCACCGCCGACCAAAACACCTTCCTCAGCCGCAGCACGTACGGCATTCAGCGCATCTTCAATGAGCTGGATTGTGCGCTTCTGTTCAACCGGGGTCACGCCCCCTGCCAAAATCACCGCCGTGCCGCCGCAGAGTTTGGCCAGCCGCTCCTGCAGCTTGTCCTTGTCGATATTTGGCGGGGCCAGTTCGAACAGCCGCTGCACCTGCGCCCGCCGGGCGGCAATCGCCTGTGCATCGCCATGACCACGCACAATGATCGTGTCGGTATGGGTGGCCTCGATCCGGTCGGCAGAACCCATATCCTCGCGCGTGATATTCTCCAGACTGGCCCCCAGATCGCGCGCCAACACCTTGCCGCCGGTGATGATCGCCAGATCCTCCATCATGTTGCGCCGCCAATGGCCAAACTCGGGCGGATGCACGACGAGGTATTTGCCGGGGCCATCCTTGCCCAAGAGTGTGAGCAAAACTTCAGGCGAGGTTTCCTCGGATATGATCACCAGCGGACGGTTATCTTCCGCCGCAATCGCCTTGGCCGCGTCCAATTGGCTGGCAGTTTTCATTTTAATGTCGGACAGCACGATATAGGGGTTGATGACCACCGCCCGCATTGCATCCAGATCGGTGACCATGTGATGCGAAATATAGCCGCGGTCGAATGACATGCCATCCACAACGTCCAGCGTGGAGGTATTGCCAACCCCGTAATCGGTACTGATGACGCCCTGTGCGCCCACCCTGCGGAAAGCCTCGGCCACCAATGCGCCCAATTCGGTATTCGATGCGCTGATTTTCGCGACGGCGGATAAGATTGAATGGTCGGTGGCCGGTTTGGCCGCAGTGCGCAAAGCACCCAGCGTCGCCTCTACCGCCAATGCAATCCCCCGGCACAATTCCACCGGCTTGGCCCCTTTTTCAATCAGCGCCACGCCGGATTTGATAATGCCATTGGCCAACACGATAGATGTGGTGGTGCCATCGCCCGCCACATCATTGGTCTGCATCGACACTTCGCGCACCACTTGGGCGCCCATATTCTCAAACCGGTCAAACAGCGCAATTTCCGACGCAATTGATACACCATCACGCGAAATCAGCGGTGTGCCAATCGGCCGGTCGATCATCGCATTCATGCCCATCGGACCCAGCGTTGATTCAATCGCGGCGGTCAGTTTTTGGACACCTGTGGCAAGGGCACGACGGGCTTCATTGCCGTGGATCATGATTTTGGGCATTGGGTTCTCCTTCGACTTAATGCGTGAATGCGGTCAGCGGCAGGCGTGATCAGACGGGGCAACGGTGACGAGGATCGGCACAGCGCCCGAGGTATCGGCCTCCAGATAGCGGCTTTGTTTCAGGTTCCGACACAGCGAGCCGGAGAATTCCATATTGATCCGGACCGAGCGCAACAGGTCCATATAGGGCTTGAAATCCTCGCCAATCGGGGTGCCCTGATAGGTCGGAAACGCCAGATCGGCGGCCTTTTGCGCCAGGCTTTTGGACATCAGCAACGCCACATAGCGGCTGCACTGCCGGGTCACCTCGGCATCGTCGAACGGGATCAACGACAGGTCGGCAAGGGTCAGGTTGACAATGACATCAGCGACATAGCCTTGCGCCAGCAACCCTCGGATCACCGCCTCCTGGCGGCGCTGGAACGCTTTCTGGTCAAACTTTTCGCGCAAGGCCTCCAGATTTTCGCCGGGATGCAGGTCGGCAAAAACGTCGCTGAAGACACCGCCGCTATTGATCACAGCGTTCATTTCATCGGCGGACATATGGTCTTGCAACATGACCACGGCCTGCCCAACCCAAGGCAAGGTTTCCACCTCGCGTTTGATCCCCTGCGCCATCAGAAAGGCGAAATTCGGCGAACACCAATAGGTTGGCAGGCGAAAGCTGATTTCGACCGTGCTGTTATTGTGCCCGGTCGTGGGTCCGGCAACAGACACCGCCTCAATGAAACCCATATCCGTTACGGGTTCATCAAGTTCGGGGTCCATCACCAGATCAAGGCGCGCCCAGACCTCGTCCAATTGCGATAAAGACGCGCCGTCCATCTTATTCAGCCGCAATCAGCATCGGGTGCTTGGCAAATTCTGCCTTGCGTGCCGCGATGTCGATATTATACAGCCGGGCGGCATTCAGCCCGAGGATTTTTTCCTTGATCTCATCGGTCAACTGCACGCCGCGTTCCTTGGCGATATCCTCGGGGATCTGATAGGCCCAAAGCTTTTCGACCAGCCATTTCGGCGTCCAGATCGCATAATCCGATCCGAACAGAATCTTTTCCGGGCCGATCCAGAATAGCAATTCGGCAATGATCTCGCCGAAATAGCGCGGGCGGGAATGGATGAAGGGCAGAGCAACAGCCAGACCAGCAAACACATTGGTTTCCTGCGTCGCAATCCAGCAGAAATCATCCAGGCGCGGCAGGCCGCAATGTTCAACGATCCAGTTCAGATTCTGGAAGTCGGTCGCGGCGTAATCGACATCATGCACATCGAATGCATCCTTGTTCAGCGGGATGATCGTCGGGCCCTTGTGGACATGAATATTCTTGATGCCCAGCTTCTCGCACAGCTCAAAGCATTTATAGGCCAAAGGATCGTTCAGACGCCAGCCTTTGGATGCGCCATTCCACTCAGCGGTGTACATTTTCACGCCGGTGATATTGTGGGTCTCTTTCATGTAGTGAATGTACTCATGTGCTTTTTGGCCGTCGCGTGGATCAAAAGCGCCATTGACGATGAAACGGTTGGGGTACTTCTTGGCAACCGAAGCATTACGCTCGATATTGTTGAAGCCGGTTTTGTAGAACTCCGACAGATAGGTCGAATTGAGAATGGCCATGTCATCCGGCCCGTCGATGAACAGATCGTTGTATAGATCATCGGCCGAATACTTTTCGAACTTCGACTTCTCCCACAACTGCTCTTTCGGGCTCAAGCCCGAGTGGTAGGCATAAAAGCAATCAATGAACTGCTTGCCGTGAATATTTTTCTGGTTTTCCGGGCTGGCGTCCCAAAAATGGGTGTGGCCATCGACCACAAAGATCTCTTTGCCTTCGGGGGTTATAAACATCTGGGATACCTTTCTTAACGTTGTTGCAGGGATCGGCGCGGAGTTACCCCCGCGCCAAAGGTTCAGATGAATTCGAGCATCTCGTTCATGTCGCCATACAGAACGACAGTATTATCGTCGGTGCGCACCATGCGACCATAATGGGTCGACGAATTCACCTCGAACAGTTCGGCGGTCATTTCGCGGCCCAGATACTCGCTGATTTCATCCATCTTGAAAATCAGCTTGCCGTTGCCGTCGATGCGGATCAGCGCGGGGTTATAGGTCACGGTGACCCCCGGCTTTTGATCCATGAATTCGGCAATGGCGCGGGCCTCGACTGAATCTGACATGGTGACACCGCATTGATGCGAGACGGTCTTCTCAAAGGTGATGTCCTTCATCGCCTTGAAGATATTGTCGTGGGAATTGTCGCGTGCAACGTTTGACATGCTGTTTCCTTTCAGCGGGACAGGTTGAGTTCGCCGAGGATCTTGCGGAAGCGTTCTTCGGATACAGCCCGCGCCTCCTCGAAACTCACTGGTTTGGAATGGGCCTGGCTCCAGATCGGCTGCAATTGCTTGGCAGCTTTATCCGCCAGTGCCGCATGCTTCATCACCCAGGTCTGGAACAATGCACGGTTTGCAACGCCGTGCGTTTCGTCATTGGCCAACAGATAAATCAGGTCAATGGTATTGGCCAGATTGCGTTCATAATCGCCCTCTGCCGCCGCAATCACCGATGGTGTCATGAAGTCGTGATTGGGTGCTGCCGCCTGCATGAGAAAGCCTGAGCGGAACAATTCGCCAACCAGCGGTTCGAACACCAGATTGGTGGCGAAATACTGCTCCAGATAATCGGTAGCCCCCATGATGGTTTCGATAGCTTCACGGGTGCCTTGCCAGATCGGATCTTCCAGCCAGGCCACCTTTCCCGCTTCGTCGTCCCAGCCTTTGATATCCATGCCGATCTCGGCCAGATACAGGGTAATGTCCTGGGACAGGCGCAGTTTGTACGACGAATTGGTCAAGGTCGCATTATTGATCATCTGGGTGTAGCCATAGCGCTGCGCCTGCATCAGCGCGACGCCCAGACCGAATTCGACGTGTTTCCACGCACCCAAATGCTTTTGCAATACCTTGCCCCAAGCGGCGTCAAAGGCATGCTGCGCGCCGGATTTACGACCATTGCTGATCACCGCCTGCACCATTACCTCGATGCGGGATTGACGCTGATAATGGGTGCGTTCCCATTCCTGATCGGGTGCGCGGAAGGCATGCCAATTGCTGCTTTTGGCCTGGGTGCTGTCCTTTTCATAGGCACCCTTGCCATTCGGAAATGCAATGATCCAGTCCTGAATCAAATAGCGCTCGGGATCGGGCTGGACGTCGACGGTGACATCCTCGTAATGCGTCGCCCGTTTGGCGCGGGGTTCGAAATAGCGGTATTTCCGGCTTTCGCTATCGGCGAAAATCGCGGCCCCTGCGGCCCCTGATCCGACTGAACTTGATGTGGCAACCATGTCTCTCTCCCTTTGGCTTTGGGGTTTGGGCCCCGTGGTATCAATGCGCTTTGATCGGCACCGGCGCGGTGGACGGTGTGAATTTGTCATAGAAAGTGCGGTCCGGGTCGAAATCCGCCATAAACAGAACTGGCGACAGTGCGTCGATCATTGGCGGCGGTCCGCAGGCATAGGCGTCGCCATCACCTTCGATCCCAAGGCGCTTTAATTCGGTCCCTACAACCTGATGCACGAAGCCCGTGGCGCCGTGCCAATCGGCGTCGGTGTCGGCATGTGACAGGACCGGGGTAAAGGTGATGGACGGATATGCATCGGTAAGTGCCGCAATTTCAGCCAGATAGAACAAATCGGCCCGGGTGCGTGCGCCGTAGAAGAAATGCACCGGGCGACGTTCCGCGCTGGCGATATGGTCATGCAGGATCGACCAGATCGGCGACATGCCGGACCCTGCGGCGACCAGTATTATGGGTCCGGTTCGGTTTTCCCGCCGGAAGCAGCTGCCGTAGGGTCCGCGGACGGTGACGGCGGCCCCGACCTCGATCCCTCCGGCGTCAAGTTCGTTGCTGAACTTTCCGTCGGGGTATTTTTTGATGATGAATTTGAGTTTTTGGGTTTGGTCCGGCGTATTTGCCATGGAGAACGAGCGTGTAATCTCCTCCCCATTTTTGGTTCTGACGGTGATGTCGACATATTGCCCGGCCCAGAATTTGATCGGCGTTTCGATATCAATCTCGATAGCCCGGATGTCATGCGTCAGGTTGGATTTAGAGGTGATTGCACCTTTGAAGTCTTTGACCGCGATGGACTTCGACAGTAGTTCCTCATCAAAGTTCAGCAATTCGATAACGAGGTCTTCCTGAGCGAGAGAACGGCACAGCAGAATCCCGCCCTGTTCCCGCTCGCCGTCTGATAAGGCAAATGTCGAATACTTCAGCAAATCAACCTCGCCTTCAACCAGATTGCATTTGCAGGCGGAACATTGACCTTCTTTACATCCATGCGGCAAGGAAATGCCCTGGCGGAATGCGGCGTTAAGGACGGTCTCGCCCTCTTCGACCTCAAACTCGACCCCAACGGGTTCCAGACGCACAGTGTAGGTGTCAGACATCTTATGGGGCCTTTTCAGGACATATCTATTGATCCGGTGCCCCATCGGGCAACGGGTCGGGGGTGATATGGGCCGGAAACTCCGGCCCATACCGATTGGATTAATTGCAGGGGTTGATCGTGAACCCTTTGGCGTAATCGGCCAGATGCTGCGCGCGTGTCGCATCATCCATGCCGCGCAATGCATTCAGTGGCGATCCGAGTTTGTGGCCGCGCACGTGATCGAGCGTCCACATATCCTTGTCGTCGAACCGCAGATGCGGCTGCGGGATCAGGGTTTTGCCGTCGGAGCGGACAAAGTTCAGGTCGACAATCGCGTCGGCCAGATCCATGCCATCATACAGCGTTTCCCATTCACGCTTGCCCGAGAATTTGCCCATCGCAGGCGTTGGACGCCCTTGATATTCGTCAGCAAATGCCTCGACTGCGGTCCAGCGGTCAATTTCATGCGCAAAGGTGTGCAATTGACCGTCGATTTTGTCCACCACCATGTCCTCACGGATCAGGCAGGGCACAAGGCAAGACCAGCAACGATGCGGATAGGCATAGCCCACCTCTTCGTTGAACAGCAGAACCTTTTGTCCGGGCTTGGACAGTTTGGCATACCATTTCCAGAATTCGCCGAATTCGGCATACCAACCTGGATACTTATGCTCAAACCATTCAAAGTCTTTCTCGGTCTGCGCTTCGATCCGCCAAAAGTTTACCGGCCAGCCCACTGCAAAGAATTGTCCAACCTTGTGGACGTAATTCTTTTTGGTGATCCGTTCCCAGGCCGCCGTTACGTCATCATGATGGATTTTGATGCCGTATTTTTCCATCGGCAGCATATAGGTCCGGTAATAATCTTCATACACCCAGCGATGCCACATTTCGGCATAGCTTTCCTTGTTCTTGTCGCGGTCGGTGGTGCCGTATTCGATGAACGTGCCGATAGCCGCATCGACGATGGCATGGTTCTGCCAGAAGGCATACTTCATGTCGCGTTCGATCAGCTGGTGGTTTTCCGGCTCTTTCAGTGCTGCCATCATCAGCGAATGGCCATTACCGATGTGACGCGATTCGTCGGATTGGACGGATAGGAACACGGTCGGCAGGGCGTAATCGCCATTACGGGCGGCCTCGGACGGCATGGCCACGAACAGCGTATTGGTGAACGCGGTTTCGGCCACAACGGTCAGATACATGCAGGCCGCCGTCATTGCGTCACCGGTGAGGAAGCCCTCGCCAAACTGGCGGCCAATGGTGGTGGCATAGCATTTGCCGAACGCTTCTTCGGTGATGTCGAAACCAGCGGGATCGATGTAGTTTTCCATATACCACTTCTTCAGGTTCATCTGAATCGTGGAGTGACGGAATTCATCGACCATCTGCATGGTAAAGCCGGTGCGCAGATCCTCGCCCGGTGCCAGACGGCTGACCATGGCCATGGAACGTGCGGCGCTGATTTCCGGAAACGGGATGATCGCGAGAAACAGCTTCATCCATTCGACCCAACGCGGTTCGACGTTGCGGAACATGTCGCCACGCAGGGCGGCATCCAACGCACCGTAAACCCGGTTGTCCTTTTCCTCTTGCATCGAGAAATAGGACCGCAAAACCTGCTTCATCGGGTCACGCGGGGCTTTGGTGATCTTGTAGTCGGTCGGGTAGGTCATCGCTTCCTGGACATAGGATGGGTTCCAGCCCAGGTCGGCGATCTTCTTGGTCGCATCGGCAACGGAAATGCCTTTTTGCGACGTGATCTTGTTCAGTGTCAGTGTCGACATTATTGCTCACCTTTCATGAGAGAGGGTGTGTGGGCAGGCCAGTCGGCAAAGGTCAGAGAACTGCAGCCACATGGACCGGCAGCGATCCATATCGTTGAAATGTCAGTGAATTGTAGTTTCAACGCAGGCCTCCCTTCCTTCGTTCTTATGACCGTCCGGACATGTGGCCCGGCGGTGTCGTATTTTTCGATTAGTCACTGTAGGACCGGAAAATCCGTGTCGCCAAACGGATAATTTTTTGTAACGAAGGGAGACGGAGTGTAACGAAACGTGACGCTGGGGCCGGGTTTTCGATTTCATTTTGTGCAACACGCGAACCGCCGCCTAATGGCCCAGGTAAGAACTTTTGGCTGGTTGGCAGGAGCGGTCAGGTGGCTGACATGGCAGACATTTCCGACAAGATGGCCGAGTTGCAGAAAATGCGGGTCGCGCTGATTCTGACGACAAGTGCCGAAACCTCCAAGCTGCTGAGCCGCCGCCAACGGGTGTCGGGCAAAGAGATTGAGGTGATGTGTGCCGAGCGGGACATCGCGGAAGGTGCCGCAACTGCCCGTGACCAGGAGCGGCTTGAGGTGCTGTGGGCCGAGGATGCCAAACTGAAGGAAGCCTTGGCTGAATCCGAGCAGGACATCGCGAAGCTGGAAGAACTGATGGCGCAGGTGAACGCCGATATTGCGGCACTGTGTCAGGCCTAGGTGGAGAACGGAATGAAAGACGAACGCGCGCATCTGCAACTGTTTGACCTGATCGCCCGCGACTGGGTTTTGGCGTCCCCCGTGACCGGCGTCACCTTTAACGCGAGCGATACTGCGGTTGCCTTTGCCTGCGCCGATGGCGCGGTTTTGCTGGCGGCGACGGCGGATAAAGAGGGCTCGAATATCCGCATCCGGCGCGCTGTCGATACCGCCCGGCTGACCATCGCGCCGCGCAGCAAACCCGTGGCGCCGCTAAAAGCCGCTGATTACAGCGCCGGCCGCAGTTCCGCCGTGGTGCCGCATGGGGCGAATAATTTTGCTTTTGCCAAGGACAATGGCCGGATCAACACCCTGACCCCCGGCGGCATTGCGGTGCATCTGCCCGCCAAAGCGCCGGGTGCGATCAATGATGTGGCGCTGTCGCCGGATGGGGCGATGCTGGCTTATGCCTGTGGCGATCAGGTGTTTGTGACGGCCAGCTATGCCAACTTGGCCGTTACGCTGACCGCACCCGCCGTTGTCACCGGGATCGGCTTTTCGCCGGATGGCCTGACGCTGGCTGTAGCCCATAATGGGGGCGTGTCGCGCTGGGGCGTCGCGGCGTTGGATCAGGCCGCCGCGCACACACCGATTGCCGGGTCGCCGACCGGGGTCCTCTGGCACGCGGGGGGTGGGTGGTTGGCCACCAGTCTGGGTCCAGGCGGTTTCTGCCTGATCGAGACGCCCAGCAATGCCGCATTCATCTACGGCAATTTTCCAGCCCCCGTCGGCAGCATCGGTTTCAACACCACGACCAACTCTGTCGTCGCCGCCGGGGCCTATCGGGTGGTGGCCTGGGGGCTGGCGGACCAAGCCCCTATCACATCGGCAAAGGCCGGGCTGGTGCTGATCACGGCGATTGCGACCTGCCCGACGCGCAACCTTGTGGCCGTAGGCTATGCCAATGGTCTGCTCAGTCTGGCGGAAATTGGCCGACCGTCCGAGATTCTGCTGCGCGAAAACACCGGGGCCGGGGTCACGGCGATGGCCTGGTCCACCAATGGGAAATTCCTTGCATTGGCCGGGGCCGATGGGTCCGCTGCATTGGTCGAATTCCCCGACAGCATGTTCAAATCCTGAAAGGCATAACACATGGCAACCGAAACCACAGTTGAACTGACCGCCGACGAGGTCAGCAAAGATGCGTTCTTTCAACGCATTGCGTTGATTGGCGAAGAAATGATTGCCGCCCATGGCCGCGATTTTTCCACCGGCGCCTTTGTGCTCGCGGCCCGCTGGATCAGCGATGGCCGGTTGGGGGGCAAGGTGAAACCGCCGCCCGAAACCAACCACGCATCCCGGCCTAACTAACAAGCGCCTCATCAAGTGCGTGTAACGGATCGTTACATTTGGTGCCCGTTCAGGCCCGCCGCATTTGATGTGCCGCAGAATCGCTAGCCTGTGTTAGCGTTGCAACGTCACTGCGGCAAATCGCCACCGCATCGAAATCCAAGGGGAGTGTGGCTGCGTGGACATCCATTCCAAAAAGTCCGGCCCCCGCGCCGAAGATCAACAGGCCAAACAGCATCTTGCCCGCAATTGGGGCACGATTGAAAAGCTGGCCGACACGCTAAGCGGCGGCAAGTACTCTGCCGACAAGGCCAAGAAAGCCGCGCCCGGACCGCAAGCCCAGGGGCTGATCATTGTAGATCAGGCCCGCGCCCGTCTGCCCGACGTGCCGGTGCCTTATCTGCGGATCAGCACCAATGGCCGGGTTGTGCTGGCCGATAACAGTTCCGGCATTCAGTTGCATTTTCTAGGTCAGATCAAGCGGATCAATGGCACGATGCAGTTCGTCATCGCCACGGCCGAGAATGGTTTTTTCAGCCCGCTGGACGCCGATCTGCAGGCTAAGATCGCCGATCTGGCGCACCGCACAGTGAACCGGGACTATTCCGAAGACGACCTGGCGCAGGATATCAGAACCCGGCTCGACATTACGTAACAACGGGGCCGTTCGCCCATGCAAGACGAGGACGCGAGGTTTGCGCACAGACTACGATTAAATCCAGGGGAGGGGATTTAATGATAAGTTCGGATCAACGTGCGCGTCATACCGGATCGAGGGGCGGTTCCCGGCCCGGCTTTGACTTTGCCGACGTGGACCCGCAGGAGACCTCAAAGGCGTGGAACAAGTTTCTCGCCAACCGCAATGCCCCCAGCCTGCCGCTGACCGGGGTCCGGTCGGTGATTTACCAATCGTGGGTGCGCAGCAACACCACCGGCATCAAGCCCGATCAGTTCGCCGCCCCGTCGCTGGAACGCAACACCCCGATCAGTAAATCCACCTATGACCACGCCGAATTGCGCCGCGCCACGCGCGCATCGCTGACCCAGATCGGCGAATTGCTGTCCGGGGCCGAGGCGATGCTGATCCTGACCGATGC
Organism: Rhodobacterales bacterium; assembly: GCA_031422295.1. Lineage (GTDB taxonomy): Bacteria > Pseudomonadota > Alphaproteobacteria > Rhodobacterales > Rhodobacteraceae > JANOMH01. Next base: position 100,641 of record JANOQM010000056.1, read on the forward strand.
GGATGGCGTGATATTAGAGACGGTGGGTGACAGTTCCACCTTGACCAAGGCCAGCAAGATCAACCTGAGCGTCGGCGGGTTATGGAGCGAACATGCATCCGGCACCAATGGCATCGGCACCGCGCTGTGGGCGGGCCAGCCGGTTTATGTGCATGGCGAAGAGCACTTCTGCGAGGGAATGAAGGCGTGGAGCTGTGCCGCCGCTCCGATCCGCGACCCGATTGACCGGGGCATCATCGGGGTGATCAACCTGTCCGGCCTGACCCGGATTTTCCAGAAACACAACGCCGCCTTTGCTGCCACCGTGGCCCGCGATATCGAGGTGGCACTGGAACATGAACAGGCATTGCTGAACATGAGGCTGATGGAGGCTATCGGCGGCCTGTCGCCAACCCGCAACAACGAACCGCGCGACGGGCTGGCCGTGGTTGACCGCTTTGGGCGGCTGATCTTCAACCGCAACTCCGGGCTGGAGGTGGGCCGGTCCGACCGTGATCTGGGCCTTGGGGCGCGGTTTCTGGACCTGCGTGATGGGTTGTCCGAGGAAAAAATCCTCGCGTCCCTGCCTGCCGACCACGGCTGCAAGGATATCCAGCTGATTCATCTGAACGGCGAGGTCAAAGGCGCTGCGTTGATGTTCAAAGCCGCGCATATCGCGTTCGAGCGCCCTAAACCGTTGCCCAGTCCGGCATCGCCCGGGGTCATTATCACCGGGTCTGATCTGAAAATCGTCGGGCGCAGCGACGCTATTCTTGAAGCGCTGGATACCGTTGACCGCATCGCCTGCGTCAATACCCCAACCCTGATCGAAGGTGAAACCGGGGTCGGCAAAGAACTGTTTGCCCGGCTGATCCATTCGCGTATGGTTCCCGGCCAGACGTCACCGTTTCATACGGTAAACTGTGCTGCATTGACCTCGCAGATGCTGAACGAGGGGGTGCTGCTGGCACCGGCCAAGGGCAGCCTGGTGCCGGTCTGTCTGGATGAGATCGGCGAATTGCCGGTGGATATGCAACCCTTCCTGCTGCGCCTGCTGGAGGACCGGATGACCGGGCTGCAAGGCCCCGGCGAGACGGACCAGACCGTACGCGTGCTGTCGCTGACCAATCGCGTGCTGCTGGACGAGGTCGAGGCGGGGCGGTTCCGGCGTGATTTGTTTTACCGGCTAAGTACCGTCATTCTGAAAGTCCCGCCATTGCGCGACCGGGGCGATGATATCCTGCTGATTGCCGACCATTTCAACCGCAAGATCAGCACGGAAACCGGGCGTGATCTGCTGGTTTTCGCGGCAGAGGTGCAGGGTGCCCTGATGACCCACCTGTGGCCCGGCAATGTGCGCGAATTGCGCAATCTGATTGCGCGCCTGCACTATCTGGCAAAATCCCGCAACGTGGCACTGGCCGACCTGCCCCAGGAAATAACCGCACCGGTCAGGCCCAAGAGCCCGGACAGCCACGCTGCACAGGCCCAGGATCGGCGGCTGGCCAGCACGATGTCCCTGAAACACGCCGAAGTGATCCTGATCGAAAACTCGCTGGTGCAGCACAATGGCAATATCAGCAAAGCCGCCCTCTCGCTCGGCATATCCCGCCCAACGTTATACCGCAAGATTCAAACGCTCGGGATCGCCGGTGGACCCGACCCTGATCCGACGCGGATCAGCCGGGATTAACCGAAAATTCTGAAACTGACCCCCCCGGGTGACCAGACCGGCAAGACGCCCCTGCATATAGCCAAGCAAAGCCCGGTTTGCTGCCAGCTTTCACCTCCGCATCGTCCATGACCACACGGGTTTGCGTCGTCATCTGCGTAAAATCAGGGTTCAGGCCCGAATAATTCGCGCGCCCAAATACGCTCTGATCATCGCTACCATGACTGGTAGCGGCCAACAGAACGCCGACGCTGATGCGCGGCTCGATCAGGTTCACATCCCTGGCGTTCGCATCATTTGGGTCCGTCAGCCGCGCCGCAAGCAACATGCCGACAGTTTGCGCACCCATCGAATGCCCGAAAGCGGCAATCCTGCCGTGGTCAATTCGACCCCGCGAATGACGGAACGGACGCTTCGATCGCCTCAAGCTGGTCGAGGTTCAGTACAGATGTGACGGACGCTTGCTTGCCTCCCACCAAATTGGTCTTTTTCCGTCTCAGCCTCGCGGCGGTTTGCTGCGCCACGCCAGCGACTGTTGGTTTAGCACTGACAAATCCACTTTATCCGCGATGATCTGTTCGCAAAGCCGGATCGCAAGTGCGGTCTGTGTGTGACTGAGATGCTTGTAGGCCGGACGTGCGATGTGATCGTACCACACCCCGCCGCAAACGGTGTCGAGCACGATGCGCTGAAAGCAGTGGTCGTTTCGGACCGGCCAGTGGCTGTTGGTGGTTCGCGCCAGCTTGGGCATGACTTTGCGCGTAAGGTGCAGGTATTCCAGCACCAGATTGGCTGGGGCTATCCCCGGTAAATCGAAACTGAGTTGCATCTTGGCTTTCGCTGGCAGGCGGGATTTGGGCGCATCCGGCCCAGTGAGGCGGAACATAGGTCTCGATCCGCCGGAAGCCACGCGTGCGGCTTGTTGGCCACCGTTCCAACCACACCGGTTTTTGTACAAGGTGTTGATATGGCGGGGCGTTGCAACGGTCGAGTTGCATGACAGTGGTGCCTGCGATTGCGGGCTGCGATGTAGCCTACGACTCTGAACCAGATCATGCTGGCATAAGCATTCGGTGCGAACGCGTTGATCGGCCTCTGCTTTGCAGCAAGGGGGCAGTATGGTTGATACCGGACACTACCTTGCACAGATGCGGGCAACGGCACCACCGTATGCTTGACTTGTCGCGCGGCCACGGCAAATCCGCTTTTATGGCAAAACGCATATTTGATCCCCCAACGATCAGCGAAATCATCGAGATGGCGCTAAGCGACCATGTCAGCTTTGATCAGATCCGCGCTCTGCACGGGCTTGGTCCGGATGAGGTAAAGACACTGATGCGGCAAAATCTGAAATCCGGCAGTTACCGCGCATGGCGCAGGCGAGTAAGACAGTTTGCCGACCGGCGCGAGGTTTACAAGTGAAGCTGGGTCATCACCCCTGGGATATTCCCGGGTGGCAGGTAATAGGTCGGCGCGTGGTACGTCCCGAGCACCCGCAGGGCGTGCGTGGTGTCGGCGACAATTACACCGCCAAGCCGGACAATGATCGGCTGCGGCAGGGGTTCTATTGCAGGCGGGCGGGGGTAGGATTGCACGCTTTCGCGGGCAAGATCGGTCATGCTAATGCCTCAAGAATTGGCTTGCGCGCGATCCCCATGTAGAGCACGGCAGTAAGGGGCAGGGGGCCAAAGGTCAGATCAAACCGGCGGTTGATACCCCGGGGGCCAAGGCCTGTTATTGCCCCCGGCACCAGCCCCGCGCCCTGCATAGCCCTGCGCAATTCGCGCGGTTTGATGAACATCGCCGGATCATGCGTGCCACGCGGCAACAGGCGCAGCAGGTCTTCGGCAATGGTGATGGTGGCCAGACGCGCCAGCGGGTTGCGGTTGATGGTGTCGAACAGGAACAGCCCGCCGGGGCGCAGCACGCGCGCAACTTCGGCCAGCACTTTGGTCAGGTCAGCCACGTGTTCCAACACATCAACACAGACCACGGCATCAAAGCTGGCGTCATCATAAGGCAGTGCCTCGCCCACACCCACATCATAGCCGATGCGCAGGCCGCCTGTCCGGGCATGGGCGCGTGCCGCGTCAATCGCCCCGGCGGCGGGGTCAATTCCTGTCACCTGCGCGCCCCTGCCTGCCAGCGCCTCGGCCATAAAACCCCCGGCGCAGCCAAGGTCCAGCACATCGCGGCCCTGCCAGTCGATCTGGCGGTCGAACCAAGCCAGCCGTCCGGGGACCAGGTTCTTCAGCGTGCGAACCCAGCGGATTTCATCCGACCACCAGTTGTCCGCCACCCGGTCATAAATCGTCAGGTCATTGCGCATCGGGCCGGTCCTTGGCTTGGGCCATGCGGGGCAGGATATACGGTACATCGGCGCGGTATCTATCAAAGCGGTTGCCATAGCGGGCGGCAAAGCGTCGTTCCTTCAGACGCGGGGCAAGCAGGCAATAGGCGGTAAAGCTGATGGCCAGCGCCAGTTGATCCGGCGTCCAGACCGGAGGCGTCCAGAGTGTCATCGCAAAGGCCACGTAAATCGGCTGGCGGATCAGGCGGAACAGCCCTTGGGTCGGCATATCAGGAAACACCGGCCGGATGCGCGCCAGCAGGGACATCCAGCCAAGCGCACCGGATTGTACTTCGGCCCCGGCATCAAAGCTGGCCTTCATCAGGGCCAGCCAACTGGTGGCATAGGCCGCAGTCACCGCCCAGAACACCGCCCCTTCTGCCCGCCACCAGACAATACCCGACGGCGTCCACAGCGCGAACAGCGCCAGAAGTTGGGCCGAGGCGATGATGGCATATGTGGTGGTAGCCAGCATAGCCCCATGCGGGCCGGGGATAAGTCGCGCCAGCAGCCGCCCGCCGCGCCCTGTCAGCAACAGCGAATGCGCCAGCGGGAACTGCACAATCAGCGCCGCATTGGACAGCGCCGCCCATGGCCATGGCACCCTGCCAAGGCTTTCGCTTAAGCCAAAGAACATCGCCACGATCATTGCCAGCACACCCGCTGCAAAAAGCATATGGCACAGCACCCCAAGGCCAAGCGCCAATAGGATACGCCCCGCGCCGGCCGGGGGGCGCCGGGCGGCGCGGATCAGCGTGATCAGCCGCGCGATGCGGGGGTCGCTCAGCGTCATGCGGGCAACACCTGATCCAGAATTCGCGGGATGTTCTGCTTGACCTTGAAGAACCCGGCAGTCGCATGGGGCCAGATCGCCGTGTCCCAGTCACGCCGCCATTCGCACAGGGTGATGCCGTGTTGAGCGAGGGAAGGTGCGGCCTGATCCAGCCAGTCGCGCAACGGGCCACGGGTGATGTAGGGTGTCGCAATCTGCGCCGCCCCGGCGTTCTTGGCCCATTTGGCCAAGATGGCAGGGTCATCCGCGCGCAATGCAGTGGACGCAACGCCCGCCCGTGATGCCGCATCGCCAAGTGCGCTGTCTTCAAACACCTGCACCAGATCGGACACTGGCAGGGGGGAGCGCAAGTGACTCGCCGACAATATCGCCGCAGCGCGGATATCGAGGGATGCAAGGTCGAAATCCTCGACCCGGCAATCCTCGTCGGTGATCAGCAGGGCGGTGGGGCGGCCCGGTTGCGGCGCAAGGATCGGGCGCAGCGGCAGCACAGAGGGCAGGCCGTCCGGTTCGGTCGCCTCCAGCCCTTGGGTGACCTCGGCCAGATCGCTACGGCGCGGGGTGAACCGCCCGGCGGTAAAGGTGGCGATGTTTTGCGCGTCAGCGGGATAGGGTTTGCCCCGGGTATGCAGGCCTGCGGCCCAGCGCCAGCCCAGCGTATTCGACGCCGCATCGCCATCCAGCAGGTGGCGGAAAAAGAAATCCGCCCCCAGCCGCCATGGCAAGCCCAAGGTGAAAATCCAGATCGAGGCGAACCACATTCGCGCATGGTTATGCAGATAGCCGGTATCGACCAGTTCGGTGGACCACGCATCAAAACACTCAATCCCGGTCTGACCATTCATCGCCCGGTCCACATCGCGGCGCATGCGGCGGTCGCGGTCAAGGGCGGCCAGATCGCCCTCCAGCCCGGTGCGATAGCTGTCCCAGACCTGCGGGCGGCGTTCCAGCCAGCCCTTGAAATAGCCGCGCCAAATCACCTCTTGCACGAACTTCTCGGCATCTTCCGGCCCGTGGGCGGCAAGTGCTGCCGCCACCGCATCGGATTCCAGCACCAGCCTGCGCCGGAGATAGGGCGACAGCACCGACACCGCCTTGTGCGCGCCGGGGCCATGATCGGTGTTACGGCCATTGGCATAGCGGCGACCCATTTTGGGCGTGAAGGCCGCCAGAACTCTGTCACCCTCGGCGCGGGTTGCGATCCAGTCTGTCATTGTATACGTCATCCATTCTTTTTGCCGGAAGGTGATGCCCGCCGCCGTAATGTCAACGCGGCACGGTCGTCTCGCGGCAATAGGCCTCCACCATCGGGCGCAGGGCGACGCGCGCCCGCAGTTTCGCCGCCATCAGATACATGCCGCCGATCTTGCGATGCAAAAACAGCGTGGCGGCAGGCGGCACATGGCTTAGTTCGCGGTCTTTGCCGATGGCAAGTCCCATGTCGCGCAGGCGTTCCAGCAGATCACTGCGGTCAAAATCAAACGGCAAGTCCTGCTGCAAGGGAGACATCGCAGCCCCAAACATGGACTGAATCAGGGCCTGATGATGCGGGGCAGTGATGGGGCCGAAATAGCCGATCCGCAACATGGCTTCGCGCGTGGCATCCGCCCCGCCATCCAGCGCCGCCCGCGCGAGGGCGCGGAAATCGGCGGCAAGCGCCAGGGCGATGGGCTGAACCGCGCCGAAGTCCAGCAGTATGATGCGGCCGGTCTTGGGGTCATACCGGTAATTGGCAAGGTTCGGGTCGGTTTGCATCGCGCCGAACACGAACAACTCGCGCAGCACAAGATCGATCAGTGCGGCAGCAACCCGGTCGCGTACCGCTTGGGGGGTATCAACCAGACTGTCGAGGGGGGCGCCTTGCATGAATGTCATCGCCAGCACCTGCGGCGTGCTTAGGTTAGTGTTCAGCGCGGGCAGCGCAAAGATGTCGGACCCCTCCAGCAAGGCACCGAAACGGGCCAGATGCTGCGCTTCGGCCAGATAGTCGGCCTCGGCGTGCAACTGGCGCTTGGCCTCGGTCAACAGCGGACCGAGGTCCATGCCGCGCGGCAAAAGGCCCGGCAGGCGCATCAGCGTCGCCACGTTATCCACGTCGCTGTCGATGCTGGCACGGACACCGGGATACTGCACTTTGATCGCAAGGTCCTGACCGTCGCGGGTCACAGCCCTGTGCACCTGCCCAATCGAAGCCGCCGCAAAGGGGCGCACATCAAAGCGGGCAAAGCGGCCATACCAGCCTGTCCCCCATTCGGCGTTCAGCGCGGTTTGCAGCTGTTTGGGTGGCATATGGCGGGCGTCATCGCGCATCCGACCAAGGATCGCTGTCAATTCATCGGGCAGGACCAGCCCGGTATCCATCGACAGCATCTGCCCCAGCTTAAGCGCCGCACCGCGCAGATGCGACAGCCCGTCGGTCAATCGCAGGGTGTTGGCGGGCGTCAGCAGCAGTTGCGCCAGATCGGGCCGCTTGCCACTGGCCAGCGCGCGCAAGCCGCCCGCCGCAACATTACCCGCAATCCCCGAAGCGATGCCACCGAACCGCAACAGTCGCGCCGCGCGGCTCGTTGGTACCGCAGTACCATCATCATCCTGAGGCAAGACTTTCTCCGTTGTCAGTTCTGTGCCCGTGCTGTCTGGCTGCGCAAACGGCGCAGGTGCCAGTGGTAGATGACGGGCGCAAGGACATGGTCATAGGCCACGCAGGCGATCTGTTTGATCCCCGGAAATCCAACCACCCTTGCCAGCCACCGATACTTTGGCATTTGCATCCATAGCACCAGAAACGCCGGTATCCCCGATGTCAGCGTGCCTTCATGCAGCACATAAAGCCGCCGGGCCGCAGTGTCGGCATCCAGCCCCCATTGGTCCCGTGCGTCCGAGTTCAGATCGTCAAACCGGATCGGCAGATTATTGGCACCCGCATACCGCGCGTAATGCTGTATCTCAAAATTGCAGACCGGACAGGTCGCGTTGTAAAGGACGGAGGTTTTGGCGCTGGTTTCCATAACGTGAAGATAGGCCAGCCCCGCGTAAAATCCATCGGGCACGGTTCTGACAATCTGTTCCCGCGTTTAAGGCGCATGATACCCTGTATTGCTGTCGGTGGTGCGCCGCTGCTGGTCTAGATCGGTCAAGTCCGGCCGACGCACTGCTACTGGTGGACTGACCTGAATACTGCGGAAAGGATCATGTGCGGAACGGTCAGGGCGGACAGACCGATAAAGACGATTTGCGATGTTGCTGGTTCGAATGCCGGGGTGAAAACCGCAAGGACAATGGCGCCAAGGGCGGTCATTGCCAAAGTCGCCACCAGGATTGGCCACGCGATGCGCAGACCTTGCAGCGGCGTCAGGCGCAACTGGTCTGCCGTCAGCAGGAAATGGTTGGGGGAGTGCAGGGCACAGAAATAAATCACGAGATATACTATCGTCAGGCGCGGATCAAACGTCTTGGATGCATGCTGCCGTTTGGGATACTCAACATCCTTCTAAGGTTGGTTCTGACGGCAAACGCGCATCTGGTTAAATGTCGTTTTGTAAATCTGGCGACGTCACATGTTCAATGGAAATCACGCGATTTGGGGATGACGCGGGCGTCGCGGGGATGGCGATGTGTGCCGTTGGGGACAGGTTTGCGCACTTCATCGGCGCGGGCAAGGGGCACCTCCATCGGGTCGTTCGACAGGCGGTCCAGGGCGTCGCTGCGGTTTGTCAGATGGGTTGCGACCACGTGAATGACATCTGCATCACGTTGCAGGATGCCGCGCACGTCGATCAGGCGAGATTGCATGATGACACGGCGAAACGCTTCAAACACGGTGGGCCAGACAACAAGATTTGCAACACCGGTTTCATCCTCCAACGTGATGAAACAGACGCCATTGGCACTGCCGGGGCGTTGACGGATCAGGACGATCCCGGCAAGTGAAATCTGTTGCGCGTTGCGCATGCGGGGCAGGTCACCTGCAGCGGTATAGCCTTGCCGCGTCATACTCTTGCGCAGGAAGGCCATGGGATGTGCCTTCAGTGACAGGCGCAGGGTCTGGTAATCGGCGACGACATGTTCGCAGGTTGGCATCTGCGGCAGGGTGAACGGGACCTCTGGCCCTTCGTCGCGCCTATTTGAAAACAGCGGCAGGTCTGGTGCATCGCGCAATGCCCGCGCATCCCACAGCGCCTGCCTGCGGTCCAGCGAGAGGGAGCGGAAGGCATCGGCCGCCGCCAGTTTACGCATGCTGCCCACATCAGCCTTTGCGCGCATCATCAGATTTTGAAGATCGGTGAAAGGGGAGTGTCGAGCCGCGATCAGCCGCAGCGCCATCACCTGCGCGATCCCATTGATCTGTCGTAACCCCAACCGCATGGCGTACGTCCCCGGCCCCACAGGCTCTAGCGTATTGTCCCAATCGCTGTAATTCACATCCGGCGCCTGCACTATCACCCCATGTTCGCGTGCATCGCGCACGATCTGGGCGGGGGCGTAAAACCCCATTGGTTGCGCGTTCAGCAGGGCTGCACAAAACACATCCGGGTAATGCAGCTTGATCCAGCTGGAGATATAGACCAGCAGCGCAAAACTGGCCGCATGGCTTTCGGGAAAGCCGTATTCGCCGAACCCTTTGATCTGGTCAAAGCACCTTTGCGCAAATTCCGCATCATAACCCCGCGCGATCATGCGACCGACCATTTTGGTTTGCAGCGTCTCGATGGTGCCGCGTGACCGAAAGGTCGCCATCGCCTTGCGCAACTCGTTTGCCTCGGCCGGGCTGAACTTGGCGGCGTCGATGGCGATCTTCATCGCCTGTTCCTGAAAAATCGGCACACCCAGGGTGCGGCCGAGGATCTTTTTCAACTCGTCGGGGTCATGTTCGGGCCCAGGTGACGGGTAGATGACGGCCTCCTTACCACTGCGACGCCGCAGATAGGGATGCACCATATCGCCCTGAATTGGGCCGGGGCGGACGATGGCGACCTGAATAACGAGGTCATAGAACTGGCGGGGTTTCAGGCGCGGCAGCATGTTCATCTGTGCGCGGCTTTCCACCTGAAACGTGCCCAGACTGTCGCCTTTGCACAGCATGTCATAGACGGCGCTGTCTTCCTTTGGCACCGTGGCCAGATCAAAGCGTTTGCCATAATGCGCGTCGATCAGATCGAACGCTTTGCGGATGCAGGTCAGCATCCCCAAAGCCAGCACATCGACCTTGAGGATGCGCAACTCATCAATGTCATCTTTGTCCCATTCAATGAAGCTGCGGTCAGGCATCGCGCCATTGCCGATGGGAACCGTCTGGGTCAGCGGCGTTTCGGTCAGGATGAACCCGCCGACATGCTGGCCAAGGTGCCGGGGCATGCCGATCATCTGTTCGGCCAGCTTGATGGTGCGCCCCATCAGCGGATCGGTCAGATCAAGGCCAGCCTCTGCGGCCTCTTTGGCCCCCACCTCACGCCCCCAACTGCCCCAGATGGTCTTGGCAAGGGCGGCGGTCACATCCTCGGACAGGCCCATGACCTTGCCGACCTCGCGGATCGCCATGCGCGGGCGGTAATGGATGACGGTGGCACACAGGCCCGCGCGGTGGCGGCCGTATTTGGCATAGATATGCTGGATCACCTCTTCGCGCCGTTCATGTTCGAAATCCACGTCGATATCGGGGGGCTCGCGGCGTTCCTCGCTGATGAAGCGTTCAAACAGCAGGTCGTGCTTTGACGGATCAACCGCCGTAATCCCCAGCATGTAACAGACCGCCGAATTGGCCGCCGACCCACGACCCTGGCACAGGATCGGCGGGGTCACCTGCGTGCGGGCAAACTGGATGATATCATACACGGTCAGGAAATACTGGGCGATGTTCAGTTTCGCGATCATCGCAAGCTCTTTCAGAAGCACCGCATGGGTCTTTTCCGGCAGCCCGTCGGGATAGCGCCATGCGGCCCCCTGCCAGGTCAGTTCGGTCAGATGCTCCTGCGGGGTGCGGCCAGCGGGGATACTTTCCTGCGGGTATTCATAGGACAGCTCGCGCAGATCAAAGGTGCAGGCATCAGCCACATCCCGCGTGGCGGCGATGGCGTGGGGCCATGCGGCAAAAAGCCGGGCCATTTGCGTGGGCGACTTTAGGTGCCTCTCTGCATTGGCTGCTAGCAGAAACCCGGCTTTGGTGATCGTCGTCTTGTGCAGGATGCAGGTCATCACGTCCTGCAAGGGGCGACGGTTGGGGGCGTGATAATGAACGTCATTGGTGGCGAGGATCGACAGCCCATGTGCCCGCGCCAATGCATCCAGGCGGTTGATCCGGGCCCGGTCGTCACCGCGATAAAGATAACTGGCGGCGATGTGGTGCAGGGTTGGCAGGTGGTGGGTCAGGCGGCGCAGGTTTGCAGCGAAGGGGTCGAGGTTTTCGGGGGGCATAGCAATCAGCTGCACCCCGTCGGCATGGGCGGCCAGATCATCGAGTGTGATGTCGCAGATCCCCTTGGCCTGCCAGTCTCCGTTCACATCCTGCATCTTGCCCTTGGACAGCAGCATGCACAGCCGACCATAGGCGGCGCGGTCGCGCGGATAGGCCAGAAACGCCTCGCCTGTCACCAATTGCAACCGGCAGCCGATCACCGGACGCAGGTTGGCCCCGAGCGCGGCAGAGTGCAGGCGCACCACCCCGGCCATTGTGTTCAGATCGGCAATCCCGATGGCATCATAGCCCTTGGCCCCTGCGGTTGTGGCCAGATCAACGGCATCCGAGGCGCCGCGCAGAAACGAAAAGCAACTGGTCACCCCCAGTTCCACAAAGGACGCGCGCAGTTTTGGGGTAAACCCCGCATCCGTCAGGGTGCGCCTTGGGCGCTGGTTGTCCATTTCGGGCATCAGGCAAACATCCCGTGCAGGAACCAGCGGGGATCGCCGCCGCGCCCATCCTCGTGCAGGCCTTCGCGGAACAGCCAAAAGCGCCTGCCGGTCTGATCCTCGATCTTGAAGTAATCACGCAGCCGGGTGCCGGGGCGGTCTTTCCACCATTCGGGGGCAATCCGTTCAGGGCCTTCATAGCGGGCCACGCGATGGATCTGTTTGCGCCACATGAACTGGGCAGGTGGGCCTTCGGGCACGGCATAAAGAACGCGGATTTCCTCGGGTGAGGTCAAGAGGCGGATTGGGCGTTCCTTGACAAGATCGGGGAATGTCGTGTGATTTTTTGGGGCAGCATTACTCCAGCTTTCGGCGCGTTCCGGCATATAGCTAGCCTGTAAAATCGGCTGTTTGATCGCTTTTGAGCCAAAGCGGGCGGCCAGCCGGTCGATCAGTTGCGGCAATTGCACATCCGCCTCGGCCCTGCCATCCAGCCGGGTCTGCACAGTGCCCAAAGGCTCAACCATCCCCGCGTCCAGCGTGATCAGATCAAAGCCGAAGCCGGGATTGATCCGCTCAAGTTTACCCTTGAACAGGCCATGCAGGTGGTGCGGATCCCGGCTGCCGCTGGCGATGATCAGATCGACCATACTGACCTCGCCATCGGTGCGATAGACGGTCAGGTATAGTTTGCGGCACCCCAATCCGGCATGGGCCAGTTGCGCACATAGATCGGCACACAGGGATGGCAGATAGTGGGTGGGATCCTGAATGGGTTCGGACAAGCGGGCCTCGGCCCTGATCCGGGGCTGTGCCTCGATGCTGGCGACGGGTTCGGCCAAGGTTTCCATCACCTGATCCAAACGCAGCAACGGATTAGCGGGCAAGGCAGAGCGGATAAAGCGGCGGGCCAGCGACAGGCGCGGGACTTCGGCCACAGCGCCGATGGTTTTCAGGCCCAGCCGCTGCAACAAAAGCAGGGTATCCCCATCCAGCCGCAGGCCCGCGACTGGCAAAGGGGCAATCCTTGCGGCCAACTGATCAAAAGGACAAATCGCCCGCACAGGCCCAAACCGCGCCAAGGCCCATGCCGCCCCCCATGTAGGGGCCACCGCCAGCCGCGATGACAGCCCGAGCAGCGACAGCCGGGTTTCCATCTCGACCAGCATCGCAGGCTCACCGCCCCACAGGTGATCGGCCCCGGTCGTATCGAAGATCAAGCCATCCGGCCCGTCCACCACCGTCCATGGGCACCAGCGCCGGGCCCACAGGGCCAATCGGTCCAGCGCCTGTTTGTCACCGGCCACATCGGAATATTCCACCTGCAGATCGGGGCAGATCGCCCGCATATCGACGACCCGCGCCCCCGCGCCGATCCCGGCCAGCCGGGCGGCACGGTTGGTGGCATGGATGACCGGGCCGTGCGGCCCTTCGGTGGCCAGTACGACGGCGACATCATCCGGCGGCGCGTCGTTCTGCCGAGCCATCACTGTCTGCCACCGCTCCATCGCGAAATGCGGCAGAAAAATCGACACGATCCGCCGCCCGGTCATAAGTTGCCACCCATGTTCCGGGATCCGCCTGGCGCGAGCGGAACAGTTCCACCTGCCAGCGCGGATCGCCGGGTGCCTGCGGATCGTAGGGATGTGCCAACGATGGCAGTGATGCAATACGCCAGCGATTCCGGGCCGCGCTGAGGTCGGGCGTGGCCCCCCGGCGGATCAGCCAACAGGGCAGATTGTTGGTTTCGGCCCGGGTTGCCAACCGCTTTGTGGCGGTAAAATCCAGCACATGCGGCGCGCCCCAAACCTCGCCGATTACTGCGGCCAGCGACGCGCAGCGCAAGCCTTCCTCCATCGCCCATAAAACATCCGCCGCACGGGGCAGGGTGATGTGGATCACGGGCCGCTGTGTCATCAGCCCGGGCAAATAGGGGCGCCCGGATTCGTTCTGCGACATGTGATCCTGCACCCACAGGATGGGTGCATTCGTACTCGGAACGACAGACATGACAAAACCCGACATCCCCGCATCTGTTGTCGTGGTCGAAAAAACCTCTGACAGAGTGCGCGTGTTTGCCTGCACAAAGCCCTGTGCAGGTTCGGGTCGAGCCCTTGATGTGTGTGCTGACAGCCACCGCACAGAGAATCCCTTTATATGTTCATGTTATGTTCTATTCTCCTCAATTGGCATTTGCCAATGTTATCTGCCGCGTGCTGCGGGGTCTGGCCCAGCTTCCAAGTCCAACTTCAGATCATCAATACCTGTGATAATCGCCCCATCGCGACCAAGACCTCCAACGAAGGTAAAGGCAGTCCTCAAACGTGAGGATCTGCACATTGTTGCGGACAACGGCTACTTCAGCTCCCGCGAAATCCTCAGCTGCCACAGGGCTACCACAGGGCTGGCATCACCGCGACGGTGCCGCGCCCGGACACATCCTGCAGCCGGTCTGAAGGGCGTTACGTGAAGGCCGACTTTGCCTATCAGGTGGAAGCCGATAATCGCGGCGAGCGTTTCGCTTGAGTTCAAGCAGTCTTATGTGAAGTCGGAAAGCGGCGGGCAGGTCGAAGGCATTTACCGCAAGCGGATGAGCCTTGCTTCGGGCCGCTTTGCGATGATCGAAAACGGGCTGGGGTTCCAATTGGTGCCTTGGTCCACGACTTTGGAGAAACGCAAAGGATTGAACGTTTTAGGAGTTGCCCGAGCGAGTGGCGGTGTCGACTGGAAAATGAGACGTAAACTCGATGTGGGCATGGGAACTTCACCCCGCGCCAAACCATGAAAGCTTGAAATACATTTCAACATACCCTGATCAATGCAACCAATCGCCGACTGAAATAGAACTACAGATTAGGGCTAAACATCCGTCAGGTATCGGCGGAGAGGTTAATCTTTTGGTTGCCAGTCATGAGTTGGGTGGTTTTTCTGTTTGGCACACTTACATCTGCGGATCAAAACAGCACAAGTGTCGCTTTGATCCGCAGTTGGTCGGCGTTTCTCAACTGATCTATTCCTGCCAGCCCGTCACCCCATTGCCGCCGAAGATCATGCGGCGGATCATCGGTTGTGTCAGCGAGGCGGAAAACCCCATGACGGGGGTACTGGCTGCATCAAGTTGCGCCATTTGGTCAGGGCTGAGGGTGATTTCAGTTGCTGCGATGTTGCTGGCGAGTTGGGCAAGGCTACTGGCCCCGATCAGCGTGGAGGTGACGCCGGGTTTGGCCATTGTCCAAGCAAAGGCAACCTGTGCTGTGGGGCGATCAAGTTCCGCAGCGACGGAGGTCAGCGCATCAAGGATATCCCAATTCCGGTCGGTGAATTTGCTGTCGCCAAACGGGTTGGCACCACTCAGCCGGCCGGTGTTGCCGGTGTCCCCACGCTTGTATTTGCCGGTCAGAAAACCACCGGCCAGCGGGCTCCATGGCATGACCCCCATCCCGGCCTCGCGCGCTGCCGGAAAATGCTCGGCTTCCACGTCGCGGGCGACCAGCGAGTACTCCAGCTGCATGGCGATAGGTCCCGGAATGCGACGCTCGGAAGCTATTGTGGCGGCTTTCATGGCCAGCCACGCAGGCATGTCGGAAAAGGCGAAGTAGCGAATTTTGCCTGCGCGAACGAGGTCGCCGAGGGTCTGCAGGATTTCCTCGACCGGGGTGACGCCATCCCAGATATGCATCCAGTAGAGGTCGATGTAATCGGTCCTAAGACGTTTCAGCGAGGCTTCGAGCGCGCGATGTATGTTCTTGGCCCCTGCACCACCCGCATTCGGATTACCTGCGGCAGTTTGAGAAGCACTCAGCGGGCTGGCGGAGCCGTTGAAGCCAAACTTCGTGGCAAGAACGATCTCGTCGCGGGACTTGGTTTCACTGATGAACTTGCCAACCAGAACCTCGCTTTCGCCGCCTGCATAGATATCGGCGGTATCGACGAAATTTCCGCCCGCAGCACGGTAGGCATCGAAAATCGCACGCGCGGTTGTGTCGTCTGCGTTCCACCCTCCCGGCCCGAAAGTCATGCTGCCAAGCGCGAGTGGACTGACCACAAGGCCGGAACGGCCAAGCGTGCGGAAGTTTGTGAGGGGCATGGGTTTTCCTATTTCATAACGGTCGATACGATTTATCTAGAACTCTTGCCTATTGACGTCAACCTAATTAATAATGATCACTATGGATATTGCCACGCCCACGCCGAGAAAGCCCGGTCGTCCCCTGTCCTTTGATCGGCAGGCGGCCTTGCAGCGGGCCATGCTGACCTTCTGGCGGCATGGATACGAGACGACGTCGATCAGCGATCTGACGGCTGCGATGGGTGTGACGGCCCCCAGCATCTACACAGCGTTCGGTGACAAGAAGCGGCTGTTTCTGGAGGCGATGTGTCTTTACGCCGGATCGCCGGATGACTTGCAGCAATCGCTGGATCAGGCCGCGACGGCGCGGGATGCCGTCAGCGACATGCTTACCTCAGCAGCATACGCCTTTACCGGCGAGACGACCCCCCGCGGCTGCCTGTTGGCCAGCGCCACGGCCAGCGGATCGACGGACTCGGCGGACGTCCAGAAAGCTGTTGCGGATGTAAGGCGCGATATCGTGGCGCGGTTGAAAGGGCGTATCGACCGGGATATTGCCACCAAAGTTTTGCCCGAAACGGCGTCGGCCACGACCTTGGCGGCAATGGTCGTCGCCGTGATACAGGGAATGTCAGTGCTGGCGCGCGATGGGTTGGAGAGGGAAAGCCTTTTGAAAGTCGCCAGTTGCGCCTTGGAAGGCTGGCCAGTTTCGCAAACAGAAGGGTGAAAACCCAATGGAATCACGACAGACAGATGACATATTAGGGCGTCGAAACACGACGAACCATCGCGAGCGCCATTAGGAGGGGCTGTGGCCTGACCCAGCGGCGTCCTTCTTTCCAAAAGCCGCCTTCAATGCGTTCTGCCGATGCAATATAATTGAAAGACGCAACCGTTGCGACAGTCGGCAGCAATGCGGTGTGAAACTGGTCTGCTATGTGGGACAGAGTGGACCTTGACGAGTGTGCAGCCGCTCAGCCATTCTGGCATTTCGGCAGAGTTATCGAGGGAAGATGACGAAAAAGGCACTCTATCCACCCGGATCACGGACAATCGCTGACCGAATCAAACTTTCGCCGGGGATCATTTCCGGTAACCATGTCTTTGTGACAGGCATGACCGGTAGCAGCCCGGACGGCACCATGCCAGACAGTTTGGAAGATCAGTTCCGGCAGGCTTTTGAAAAGATTGTTGCTGTTCTACGCGAGGCCGGACTAGACTTTGACGCGGTTGTCGAAATGACGACCTACCACGTCGGCCTGCGCGATCACTTCGACCTATTTTGTGCGGTGCGTTCGGAATTTGTTTTGGAGCCGTTTCCTGCATGGACCGCCGTAGAAGTCGCAGGACTTCGTAGGGAAGGCGCAGTTGTAGAGATCACGGTAGTCGCCACACTTGATGCAATCTGAACCGACCGACCGCTGTCGACTCGAAGCGAGCAATTGCGCAAACCGATCAGCCGGTTAAGACAGAAGCTGAGTTTAGCCTGAAAACCGTCTGGAGGATCGGGGGTTGCTCAGACCTGCAATTGGATGAGGCAGCAGCAAGCTGCCACATCCAGCCAAGATCCTGCGACCAAGGGAGATAGCGCCCTATGCGGCCACCCTCACCGCACAGCAATCGCATCAAGTGCCGCGATCATGCCTTCTGAAAGCTGGAGGTTCGCCGCATCCGTATTTTCGCGCAGGTGGGCGACCGACGACGTGCCCGGGATAAGCAGGATATTCGGCGATCTTTGCAGCAGCCACGCCAGCGCCACCTGTATTGGCGTCGCCCTTATGTCCGTCGCAACATCAGATAGTGCCGCCGATTGCAGGGGCGAAAACCCACCCAGCGGAAAGAACGGCACAAAGGCGACACCTTGCGCGGCAAGGTGGTCTATCAGGTCATCATCGCTGCGGTGCGCAAGATTGTAGTGGTTCTGCACGCAGACGATTTTTGCGATCGCAGACGCTTCAGCATATTGCGCCGCAGTCACATTGCTAAGCCCGATATGTTTGACAAGCCCTTGGCGTTGCAGGTGGGCCAATACGCCCAATGGCTCCGCAATCGAACCATCCGTCGGCCCGTCCGCTCCGCCACAGCGCAGGTTGACGATATCGAGGGTATCACGCCCGAGGTTTTTCAGATTGTCATGCACGGCGCAGGTCAGATCTTCCGCCTTGAAGCCCGGAAGCCATGACGCGTCATCGCCACGCGAAAAGCCGATTTTCGTGACGATCACGAGGTCATTGGCATAAGGTGAAAGTGCCTCGCGGATCAGCTGGTTCGCGACATGCGGGCCATAGAAATCGGCCGTGTCGATGTGGTTGATCCCCAGGGCTGCTGCCTCGCGCAGAACGGCAATCGCGGCGGCGTGGTCTTTGGGCGGGCCCCAGACCCCGGGGCCGGGCAGTTGCATGGTGCCATAGCCCATGCGGTTCACGGTCAGCGAGGTTCCGGGAAAGGTAAAGCGGGTGCCAAGGGTGGTATGAGAGGTCATCGTGCGTCTCCTGTGTTTGGGGTGGTGCAAGGAAGATGGCTGCTCGCCGGGAGTTCGATAAGCTGATACAGTCGGCACGGGCTGTACGGAAATCTGCACAATGAAGACGGACATGAATGATCTTGCGGCGTTCATTGCTGTGGCCCGCGCCCACGGTTTTCGTGAAGCTGCGCGGGTCAGCGGGACGCCCGCCTCGACGCTCAGCATGGCAATCACCCGGCTTGAGGCGCGCCTGAGCGTGCGGCTTTTGAACCGCACCACCCGCAGCGTGACCCTGACCGAGGTTGGCACCCGGATGCTGGACCGGCTACTGCCCGCAATTGGCGAAGTGGAGGCGGCACTGGACGTGGTGAACGGCTACCGCGATACCCCGGCGGGCACCTTGCGCCTGAACGTGCCGGTCGCGGTCGCCCGCCTTGTTCTGCCGCCGATTGCCGAGGCGTTCTTGCGGGCGTATCCCGATATCCGGATGGAAGTCGTTGTGGATGACACCTTCACCGACGTTCTCGCAGCGGGCGCCGATGCGGGCGTGCGCTATGATGAACGGCTTGAACAAGACATGATTGCGGTGCCGATTGGCCCGCGAAAGCAGCGATACGCTGTAGCAGCCGCTCCCGCTTATCTCGCGGCGCGCGGCACGCCGCTGCATCCAAAGGATCTGCTGAACCACGCCTGTATCCGGCAACGGTTCCTCAGCGGCGCGATGCCGCTGTGGGAGTTTGAGCGGGCTGGCGAGTATCTTCAGATCGATCCATCCGGTCCCTTGGTCGTCACGGCAGGGGCGGGCGATATGTCGATCAGTGCCGCGATTTCCGGACTTGGCATGGTCTTTCTTTTCGAGGACTGGCTGCGCCCGGTGCTGGATGACGGTCGTCTGATCCCTGTCCTCGAAGACTGGTGGTACGGCTTTTCAGGGCCTTTCATCTACTATCCCAGTCGCCGCCACTTGCCCACGCCGCTGCGGGCGTTTCTGGACTTTATCAAACACTGACGTCCCGGCTGATTATACTGACCGTTGCGTTGTGCTGGCGTTCAGTTCTTGAATACGTTGCTCACTTTAGGTGGTTATGACCGACCTCCAGAAGGCTGTTGTCTGGAGGTAGGCTCGAAAACGCCCGATGGATCGGGTCGGGCATCTGCATCAGTGGCAAGCGCCACGTCTCGTTGCGCTTCAAGTGCAGCCTGCCGTTCCGTCAGATCGGCAAGGACAGATGTGTAGGCGGTGCTCCCGAGTGTCAGGCGCAGCGGGGCGGTGGTCCCGTCTGCAGATGCGATCTTCGCATCGACCATCTTTGCCGCATCGCCAACAATCCTGAACCCGCCACCCAGAACGCCCCGGCACACGTCGCCAACCGGGGTATTCTCATATTCAGGCATTGGCGCAGGCTGGACCATGCCGGACAAAAAGTTGGTCCGGGTCGGACCCGGTTCAACCAGCGTCAGGCCGATCCCGAAAGGTGCCACCTCTTTCGCCACGGCCTCGACAAAGCCTTCGATGCCCCTTTTACTGGCGTGATACAGACTGAAGGCCGGGTAAGTGATCTGCCCGCCCTCGGACGAGATTTGCAGGATCCGCCCGCCGCCTTGCCTGCGCAGATGCGGCAGGCAGGCGCGAGTGACGGTCATCGCACCGATCAGATTGGTGTTCGATCTGGTGGCGGACCTGCGCATCGCTCGCCTCCTCCGCTGCCCCGAACACGGCATAACCGGCGTTGCTGACAATCACGTCGATGCGGCCGAGATCATCGAAGGCGCGGTCGATTTCGCGGCGCACAGCGGCTGTGTCAGTCACGTCCAGAAGGATGACGCTTAATCGCTTGCGATAGAGAGCCTTAAACCCGTCCAGCGCGTCGGCCGTGCGGATGGTTGCGGCAACGCGGTCGCCGCGCGCCAGCAGTTACTCGATCAGCAGGCGTCCGAAGCCTGAAGATGCGCCGGTGATGAACCAGGTCTTTGTCATTTGAGTTCGCCTTCTTATGTTGATGTCGCCAAGATGGGGCTGACAAACAGATGCGTCTATGCCAGCAATCCGGCATGATCTGATGAAGGATCGCCATGAACGGCTGCGCCGACCCTCAATGATCTGACGGCCTTCGTGACCGTGGCAGCACATCTGAATTTCCGGCGTGCGGCAGATGAGCTTGGTCTGTCGCCCTCGTCGCTCAGCTACACGATGCGCACGCTTGAACAGAATCTCGGCGTTCGTCTGCTGAACCGCACAACCCGCTCGGTGCAACCAACCGAGGCCGGGGCGCGGCTGCTGGCCCGGTTGCAGCCGGTCTTGCAGGATCTGTCCGCCGCCCTGCGTGAGGTGGATGAGTTCCGCGATCAGCTGCGGGGCACCTCGCGCATCAACGCGCCCGAAACGGCGGCACGCCTATTGGTACGCCCCGTGGTTCCGCCGTTTCTGGCGAAGTATCGCGATATGTCCGTCGATATCGTAACCGAAGGCCGTCTGATCGACATTGTCGCCGAGGGCTTTGCTGCTGGCGTGCGTCTGGGCGAGGCAGTGCCGCAAGACATAATCGCTGTGCATTTCGACGGCGAGGCAGGGTTTCTGGCCGTGGCCTCGCCGCACTATCTGGCACAGCACGGGGTGCCGCAGGTACCCGACGATCTGCGCGCCCATGCCTGCATCCGCCACCGGATGCCCAGCGGCAAGCTGTTCCGCTGGGAGTTTGCGCGTCACGGCCAGATGCTCGCCATGGATGTGAACGGCCCGCTGACGCTGGATCATACCGGGCTGATGGTCGATGCGGCGGCTGACGGGCTGGGGATTGCCTATGTGCCTGAACGCGCGGCGCAGCCGTGGCTTGCAGATGGCAGGCTTGTGCCAGTGCTGTCCGACTGGTGCCCGGCCTTTCCGGGGTTCTTTCTCTACTTTCCGGGCCGCAGACAAATTCCAGCGGGCCTGCGCGCCTTCATCGACGTGTTGCGGCAGCGGCTGGCGTGAACCCACCGCTCAAAGCCGACCATCGCGGCAGCGGATCAGCTTGGCCAAAGCTCGTATGTTATGGTCGCCGCCGCAAACGACCGTCAGCGGCACATGGGTTCCGGTAGGGGGCCAATTTCCAGACTGACGGACAAAGCCGCCGGTCAGTGGTAGAGACTCGACAACACTCCGACACAATTAAAGTGAGACACCGAATGACGATCACAAACCAAAATGAACTTGATGGTCTGAAAGAAATTGGCCGTGTCGTGGCCAACACCATGCAATCCATGGCCAAAGCAATGGAACCCGGCATGACGACGAGAGAGCTGGACGATATCGGCCGCGCACTTCTGGAGCGCGCAGGTGCCACCTCCGCGCCACAAAGCACTTATGACTTTCCGGGCGCGACTTGTATCAGCGTGAATGAAGAAATCGCGCATGGCATTCCCGGTGACCGGGTCATCTTGGCCGGCGATCTGGTCAATATTGACGTATCAGCCTCGAAGAACGGCACCTTTGCCGATACCGGAGCCACGTTCCGCATGGGCTTGGTTCGGCCCTCACTTGATCGACTGTGCCGGGATGGAAAGCGCGCCATGCGGATCGGCATTGCACAGGTGGGCCATGACAAACCGCTGGCGGGGATTGGGCAAGCCATCGGACGTTTCGCAGCGACGCGGGGCTATACCTTGATCCAGAACCTTGCCAGTCATGGTGTAGGCCGCGCCCTTCACGAATATCCTGAAGAAGTGGCGACCTGGCCCACACGGGGCGACAAGCGGCGGATGCACAATGGCCTCGTGCTGACCGTCGAGCCGTTTTTATCCCGGGGTGGGATCTGGGCTACGACGGGTCGCGACGACTGGACCCTTTACAGCGAGCCGCGCGCGCCGGTTGTCCAATATGAGCACACTGTAGTTGCGACAGATCGTGGCGCAATCATCGTCACACTGCCGGGCTGACTGCAACATCGGCGGCTTTGAGGCGCGGCGCAAAAGGCTGTCACCGCTGCCGCCGACCGTTCAAAGCCGCGCCAGATGCAGCACCAGCGCATCGATGAAGACCCGGACTTTTGCCGACAGGCTGCGGTGGCTCGGGTAAAGCGCATGCACGTCGATCACGTCTGACCGGGCAACGGGAAACAGCCGTACCAGTGTGCCATCCGCGACCGCCTGTTGTGCCAGAAATCCGGGCAGACGGCCAATGCCAGCGCTGCCTTTTAGAACAATCTGCAGTGCTGCTGGCTCGGGGATGACCGTGCGGGGCTGAACCTCGATTGCTTCGGTGCTGCCATCGGCCATGCGAAACGTCCAGCTCATCACGCGGTCAAAGCCCGCGATCAGGGCATGATCCGCCAGATCGGCAATCGTGGCGGGACTGCCCTGTGCGCTAAGGTAACCGGGGCTAGCGCAGACCCACATTTCGATAGGGGTCAGCTTGCGAGCGATCAAGCCGGTGTCGGGCAGGGTGCCGATGCGGATCACAAGGTCGGCCGCCTCAACCGGCATGTCGATGATCCGGTTTTCAACGTCGAGAACCACGTTCACCTCTGGATAGCGCGCCATGAACGCGGGCAGCATTGGCGCCAGAAGGCCCACCGCAAAGGTAAACGGCGCATTGATCCGCAACCGGCCACGCGGTACGCCGCCGTAACTTTCCAGTGCCGTCGACGCCTCATCGACATCGACAAGGATACGCTCGGCATAAGGGCGAAACAGCACGCCCGCATCGGTGAGGCGCAGATGACGGGTGGAGCGTTCAACAAGCACCGATCCGATCATCGCCTCCAGCCGCGTCAAAGATCGGCTGATCGTCGATTTTGGCAGACCCAGCGCGCGGGCCGCAGCCGATATGCTGTTCATATCGGCGATGCGCACAAAAGCGCGGATGTCGGCAATTTCCATCTATCGTTCCCAAATCGCAACGACGTGTTGCTTTGCCCCGCCATACCCGATGTTGCCGCAACATCTATCTTGTTTTCAGGTAAACCGGGGCTGCGCAATCCCGCCAGCCAAACGGACTTGTCAGGGGAACGCACATGCAGACGAACACTGAAACGCATCTGGTGGTTGGCGGTGCGGGTGATCTGGGGCACCGCATTGTGGCCGCCCTGTTGTCCAGCCCGCAACCCCGGCACGTCCGGGTGGGCCTGCGCGGTGGACTGACCGGAAAGCATGCCGTGCGCGCGCAAGCTTGGGTTGCGGCGGGGGCGGAAGTGGTCGATGCCAACCTACAAGACCGCGACAGCCTGTTGCGCGCTTGCGACGGTGTGACCGCAGTCATCTCGGCAGTGCAGGGTGGGCCGGAAACCATCATCGACGGGCAAATGAACCTGCTGGACGCCTGTCGCCAGACCGGCGTGGCACGTCTGGTGCCTTCAGATTTCGCCGAAGACCTGTTTTCGGTGCCCGAAGGCATCAATCCCTATCTGGATGTGCGCCGCCAGTTTGCGCGTCACCTGCAGTCCAGTGGTGTCGGCTACACACATATCCTGAATGGCGGGTTTATGGACGTGATCTTTGCCTCGCCGGGCCTTGTTCAAGCTGATGCGGGGACGATCAGCTTTTGGGGCGACGGCCACATGCCCCTCGACTTTACCACGCTGGATGATGTCGCAGCCTATGTTGTGGCTGCCATCGACATCCCGGAGACATTGAACACCGTGGTCGAGGTTGCGGGAGACCGCCGCACCGTCCACCAGATCGCCAACGACTATGAAGCCGCGACCGGGCGGTCGCTGACCCGCATCTGCCGGGGGTCGATTGATGAAGGCTATGCCACATTGCGCCGGATGGTGGCCGAAGGCGCGCACCCGATGGCGCTGTTGCCGCTGCAATATCTGCTGCCGATGATGTCGGGCGAAGGGCGGCTGCGCAATGTCGCCAGTGCCGATTACCCCGGCGTACGCCCGACATCCCTGCGCAGTTTTCTGACCAACGGTTTGGCCCCCGCCAGAGAGGTCGTGTGATGCCGAACCAGATTGAACCCTTTCACCTGTCGATCCCGGACGACGCCCTTATCGACCTGAAGGACCGCCTGTCACGTACCCGCTGGCCCGACGCGGAGACGGTGCCTGACACCAGCCAAGGCCCGCAACTGGCCAAGCTGAAGGCGCTGTGTGACTATTGGCAAACCACCTATGATTGGCGGCGCTGCGAGGCGCTGCTGAACGGACTGGGTCAGTTCCGCACGGAAATCGACGGGCTGGGCATCCACGTTCTGCACATCCGCTCGCCCGAACCAGACGCGATGCCGCTGATCCTGACGCATGGCTGGCCGGGGTCGGTGCTGGAGTTTCGCGATGTCATCGGCCCGTTGACCAATCCCGCAGCCCATGGCGGCGATCCGCGCGATGCGTTCCATCTGGTGATCCCGTCGTTGCCCGGCTTTGGCTTTTCTGACAAGCCGACCGGTACGGGCTGGGGCATTTCGCGCATTGCGGATGCGTGGATCACGCTGATGGACCGGCTCGGCTACTCCCGTTGGGGCGCGCAGGGTGGCGATTGGGGGGCGGCGGTCACCACAGCAATCGCGCATAAAGCCCCGGCCGGTTGTGCGGGGATCCACCTCAACTTTGTGATGTACCAGCCGACAGCGGAGGAAATTGCAGACGCCACGCCTGCTGAACAGGCGATGCTGGCCAGCGCACGCCGCTATGACCGGATGCTGTCAGGCTATGCCAAACTGCAGGCGACGCGGCCGCAGACCATCGGCTATGCGCTGTCGGACTCGCCCGCTGGCCTCGCCGCTTGGATATATGCGATGTTTCAGGACGTGTCCGACAGCGGGGGTGATACGGAAAGCGTGTTCAGCAATGACACGATGCTGGACGACATCATGATGTATTGGCTGCCGAACACCGCCGCATCATCGGCGCGGCTGTATTGGGAGGCGATGACAGAAATGAGGATGGGGCAGGCCAGGCCGGGGGCCCTAGCGTTGCCCACGGCGATTAGCATGTTTCCCGGAGAGAAGGTGCGCCTGTCGCGTGCGTGGGCGGAGAAGCGATTCAGCACCCTTGTCCACTTCAACGAGCTCGACCACGGCGGCCACTTTGCCGCGATGGAGCAGCCAACGGCGTTCGTAAGCGAGATCAGGGCGGGGTTCAGGGCGATGCGCGGCAGTTAGGCTGCGCCATGCGTCCCACAAATGGCTGCACGTCTTTCAAAAGGGCGTGCAGCCAGAGTGAGAGCCGAGCGTCCTCGCCTTACTTGGTGTCGACGTGGCCGTGTGCATGGGCGTGGTCTTTCAGCGCCTTACACGCGTCCGGCCAGCTTGCGTCGCCCTCATAAAGCGCGGAGCGCAGATACGCCCATGTCATCCGCTGAACAATTTCCAGACGATCCGGGTCCTCGTCATCGGTCTCGTTTGCATCATAGCCCGCGACGCCGCCAAGACCGTGTTTTGCCCCCGTAAGTGTCAACATCGCATCGCTTCCCGGGCCGATATGATAGGGGTCGGCGTGCCAATCTGCCCCGCGCACGGTCAGATGCGGGTTTACGTCCTGATCGCCCATCACCACCAGCGTTCGGGTTGTCATATGCGTGAAGTTTGGGTTCAGGGCCGAATAATTCTCGCGCGCAAATGCGCTCAGATCATCGCCGCCATTGCCCGCAGCCGCCAACAGAACGCCAACCTTGATGCGCGGCTCGATCAGGTTCACGTCCGTGGCGTTCGCGTCTTTCGGATCAGTCAGCCGCGCCCCCAGCAACATACCGACAGTCTGCGCACCCATCGAATGCCCGACGGCGGCGATCCTGCTGTGGTCGATACGACCTGCGATTGCAGGGACAGACGCTTCTATCTCCGCAAGCTGGTCGAGGATCAGTGTCATGTCCTCCACCCGCGACCGCCAGAACAGCGGGGCTCCGGGGGCATCGGACGGCAGCCCCGCCACCCGTGAATTGGCATGTGTCGGCTGAATGACGACAAAGCCATGGGCTGCGTAGAAATTCGCCATCGGGCCATAGCCATCCTTTGACGACAGATAGAGCGAAGGGCCATGACCATGCGACAACAGAATGACGGGTAGGGGGCTGCCGGTCGCCGGCGCTGTGATCCGCAGTTCCAAAGGCAGCCCTCTGCCGGGGGCGGGCAGCGTGACCGGGCTGATCGAGATGGTTTGGGAGGGCGCAGTGATGGGAATGTGACGGGCTTCGGTGATGAGGTTGTTCATGGGGTTGTCTCCTGACTTTTGGCTGGCGAAACCGGAGAGGCTCGCCTATACATCTGCAAACGGAACGTTGATCCGCACATAAATGGAACTTTGATCCGTTTGCTGGAGTTACATACGGATCAGTGATCCGTTTATCAAGGGTGATATTAGCAGTGCTGGACTCCAGCCGATGAAAGAGGCGCGTTTGACAGAAAAGTCGAATGGCACGCGAGACGAGGACCGGCAGCCTAAACGGCCCATCCGTGCCGATGCGCAGCGCAACGAGGATGCAGTGCTCGAAGCCGCAAAGGCGGTCTTTGCGACTTCGGGCGTTGATGCCCCGGTGCGCGAAATCGCGGCAAAGGCGGGCGTCGGCCTTGGCACGCTGTATCGCCGCTTTCCCAACCGTGCTGATCTGATCGCGGCCGTCTTTCGCCGCGAAGTGGATGCCTGCACCGCCGAAGCCGGGGCGCTCGCGGCAGAACACCCGCCGGGCGAAGCGCTGTCATGCTGGCTGAAACGTTACGCGGACTTCATCGCCACCAAGAAAGGCCTCGCCGCCGCGCTGCATTCCGGCGATCCGGCGTTTGAGACACTTCCTGCCTATTTCCGTGCCAATTTCGAGCCTGCCCTTGCATCGCTACTGGATGCGGCTGCGGTCGCGGGAGATGTGCGCCCCGGTGTCGCGCCCTACGACCTTTTGCGCGCCATTGGCAACCTTTCGGTTGCCTCGGGTGACGACGGCGCAGACCATGCGGGGCGCATGGTTGACCTTTTGCTTGACGGGCTGAGATTTGGAGCAACGGCATCAGCGGGCGCGGGCGATCAGCTTTCGAAATAGCGCCCCTCATTAAGGTCCGAAAGCAGCCCGGCCCGCGTGGGTTGCCATCCCAGTTGTGCGCCGGTCTGCGCGCTGGACGCCGGGCAATCAAGGCCTGCAAACCCGGTGAACCAGCCGAAGTGATCGGCGGCCTTGTCGGGTGACAGGGACACGACCGGCAGGTTCAGGCCACGACCGATGGCTGCGGCAATGTCGCGAAACGCGATTCCCTCCTCGGCGACGCAGTGGTAGTTCGCCCCTGCGATACCCTTCTCCAG
This sequence comes from Rhodobacterales bacterium, assembly GCA_031422295.1. GTDB lineage: Bacteria > Pseudomonadota > Alphaproteobacteria > Rhodobacterales > Rhodobacteraceae > JANOMH01. Next base: position 128,017 of record JANOQM010000056.1, read on the forward strand.
CACCAGCCGGAAAAGCGTAGCGGCATCAAGTCGCGGCACGGCGGCCCAGCGATTGGTCCCCTCGCCAATATAGGCCGACACGCCCTTTTCGCGGGCGATGTTGATCAGCATCGGCACAAAGCCATGGTCGCCGTCGCCGTGGACGGATGGAGAAAGACGCATGATGGAAACCCGCAGCTGTCCAATACGACCTCGTTGCCTGTGCTGGAGCGCAGGCGTACGAGTCGGATATGGCAGCTGATGCGCCAGCCAAGTTCATCGTGATAATGATCGAACGCTTCATTGTAACAGGCCGGGGCTATACGAAGGCCAAACGCTTGAAGACCTGAGACTCATCAAGAACGCCTGCGAGGCGCTAGAGCTGCCTAAACGGCATCGGAGAAAAGGTGCCTTCTGCACCGGTGACAGCACATTGAGACTATTGCGTCTGCCTCAACCCACGGGGCCTTGGAATTTCCATTTAACCCGACATATCAGAAATCTATGAATAATATCAGATAGAAGCCCAAGATTCCTACTCGTCCCGTCGATAAGTCATGGGGCGGCGATGATCTACTGGAAAATGAATATGCCTGCCTGGGCCAGCAGATTGGCGTAGCAGCGCCATACCGCCGATTCCGTCCCGTAGCTTTCCCCCAATTGTTTAGATTTTGCTTGGATCGTAGACCTTTCTCCGCCATCTAAGCAAAAAGCGCCCCGGAGGGCGCTTCTTAAAGCCTTGATAATGCTATCATCCAACTGGAGCGGGCGAAGAGATTCGAACTCTCGACCCTAACCTTGGCAAGGTTATGCTCTACCCCTGAGCTACGCCCGCGCTCCGCTTGGTGTTCCGCAAATATAAACAGACGGCTGGTTCCGCAAGGGGGAAAGTGGCGGGCCGCGTCAGATTTCGGCCTGTCCGTTGCCGGCTTTGGGGGACGGCGCCGGGGGGTGGGGCATAACGTCTTCGGAATGGGCAATAACCCCGCGTTTGGACAGCAGCAGCAGGCCGTAGGCCCCCGGCTCGTCGACCGACAAGGTGCTGTCGTCTGATAGCAGGTTAAGCGGCGACTGGTGGCACGGGCTTTTGAACAGGGTGAACGGGACGCCACGGACCGATCCGCTGATCGTGCGGTGGACATGCCCGCAAAACAGATGCGCACCGGGATAGGCGGCCAGAAGTGCGAGCATCTCGCGCCCGTCCTGCAACCTGATCTCATCCATGAACGGCAGCCCGATCCGCATTGGCGGGTGATGCGCAAACACCAGCGGAATGCGCCCGTCGGCGTCTTCCAATGCCCGGCGCAACCATTTCAGCCGGTCTGGCCCAAGGATTCCGGCGCTTTGGCCTTTGGGATAGGGCGGACCTGCCAAAGTATCCAGCGTGATGATCCGGTGCCCTTCAAGGTCCATCACCGCCTGCACATACCCAGATTTGGTCACAGGTGCCTGCGGAAACGCCGTCAGAAACGTTGCCCGACGGTCATGATTTCCCAGCAGCGGTAAAACCGGGATATGCACACGGGCCAGCACCTCGGCCAGTCGGGCATATTCGGCAGGTTTACCCGTGTGGGTCAAATCACCCATGATGATCAGCGCTTCTGCGTCGCCGTGATGGGCAAGGGCCGCTTCCAATACGTCCATAAACCGCACCATCGGGTCCAGCCCGATAATCAGCTGCCCAGCCTCGCAGATATGCAGATCGGTCAGAACCAGCAGTTTTTGCAAGTTGGCCCCCGTTGTACCGCGATCTTGAAGCAGTCAGGCGTAACAGATGCGTGACAGCGGGTTATTCCAACTCGACCAGCAAATCCTTGGCGTCGATCTGTGCGCCCGCATGCACATGCACCGCCTTGATCACCCCGTCGCGGTCGGCGTGGATGCCGGTTTCCATCTTCATCGCCTCGATGGTCAGCAGCAGGTCGCCCGCATGCACCGGTTTTCCGGCAGTGGCCGCCACAGTCGCCACGACACCCGGCATTGGCGCGCCGATATGTTTGGCATTGCCCGCCTCGGCCTTGGGCCGCTTTGCCGTTTGCGCGGCGACCTTACGGTTCGGCACCCGGATCGTGCGGGGCTGGCCGTTGAGTTCGAAAAACACCCGGACATCGCCATCCTCGGCAGTTTCGCCCACGGTTTGTAGCCGGATTTCAAGGGTCTTGCCGGGGTCAATCTCGGCGCTGATTTCTTCGCCCTCGGCCATGCCGTAAAAGAAGGTGCGCGTTGGCAAACACCGCACCGGCCCATAGGTTTTGTGCCGGCCCATGTAATCGAGGAACACCTTGGGATACATCAGGTAGCCGTTCAGGTCCTCGTCATCGACGGTTTTTCCATCCATCTCTTTGGTCAGTTTCTGGCGCACTGCCTCCAGATCGACCGGAGGTAAGGCTTTTCCGGGGCGGTCGGTCATTGGCGCGACGCCCTTGAGAACCTTGTCCTGAATGCCCTTGGGCCACCCGCCGGGGGGTTGGCCCAGATTGCCCTTCATCATATCGATGACCGAATCGGGGAATGCCAGATCAATGGCCGGATCTTCGACCTGTGCCCGGGTCAGGTTTTGGCTGACCATCATCAGGGCCATGTCGCCGACCACCTTTGACGATGGCGTGACCTTGACGATATCGCCGAACATCTGGTTCACGTCGGCATAGGTTTGCGCCACCTCGTGCCAACGTTCTTCAAGGCCCAGACTGCGGGCCTGCGCCTTGAGATTGGTGAACTGCCCGCCGGGCATTTCGTGCAAGTACACCTCGGAGGCGGGGGCCTGCAGGCCGGACTCAAAGGCGGTATAATGCGCCCGGACCTGCTCCCAATAATTGCTGATCTCGCGGATCGCTTTGATATCCAGCCGGGTATCGCGGTCAGTATTGCGCAAAGCCTCGACAATCGACCCCAGCGTCGGTTGTGAGGTATTGCCCGAAAACGCATCCATCGCGGCGTCGACCGCATCAACCCCCGCATCGGCAGCGGCCAGCACGGTAGCAATGGCGGCACCAGACGTGTCATGGGTGTGGAAATGGATCGGCAGGCCGATTTCATCCTTGAGCGTCTTGACCAACAGCCGCGCGGCGGGGGCTTTCAGCAAGCCCGCCATGTCTTTCAGCCCCAGCACATGCGCCCCAGCCGCCTCAAGCTCTTTGGCCATGCCGACATAGTATTTCAGGTCATACTTCGCCCGCGCCGGGTCGAGCATATCGCCCGTATAGCAGATCGTGCCCTCGCAAACCTTATCCGCCGCGATCACTGCATCCATGGCGACACGCATGTTTTCGACCCAATTCAGCGAGTCAAAGACGCGGAACACATCGACGCCGCTGACAGCGGCCTGTTTCACGAACGCCTGCACAACATTGTCGGGATAATTCGTATAGCCCACCGCATTCGACGCCCGCAGCAGCATCTGCGTCATGACATTGGGCATCGCCGCCCGGATATCACGCAGGCGTTGCCACGGGCATTCCTGCAGGAACCGGTAGGCCACATCGAACGTCGCCCCGCCCCAGCATTCAACGCTGAACAGGCCGGACATCTTAGCGGCATAAGACGGGGCCGCGTTAATCATGTCGATCGACCGCATCCTTGTGGCAAGCAGGGACTGGTGCCCGTCGCGCATCGTGGTGTCGGTGATCAGCAAGTGTTTTTGCGCCTTCATCCAGGTAGCGACGGCCTTGGGGCCTTGCGTGTCAAGCAGTTGCCGCGTGCCCGGCGCGTATTCGGTCAGGGTTTGCACCGGCGGGCGCGGCTTTTTCACATCCGCCGCAGGGGTGGCGCGGCCGGCGGTTTCGGGGTGCCCGTTGACGGTGATGTCGGCGATATAGGTCAGAATCTTCGTGGCCCGGTCGCGCCGTTTTTTGAAGATGAACAGGTCGGGGGATTGGTCGATGAACTTGGTATGATATTGATTGTTCAGAAACATCGGGTGTTTCAGCAGGTTTTCGACAAAGGCGATGTTGGTGGACACGCCGCGAATGCGGAACTCGCGCAAAGCCCGATCCATCCGGGCAATCGCCATTTCGGGCGTGGGTGCGCGGGCGGTGACCTTGGTGAGCAAGGAATCGTAAAACCGGGTGATGACCGCGCCGGAATAGGCAGTGCCGCCATCCAGCCGGATACCGGGGCCGGTGGCGCTGCGATACATCTGGATGCGGCCATAATCGGGGATGAAGTTGTTCAGCGGATCCTCGGTCGTGACCCGGCATTGCAAGGCGTGACCGTTCAGGGTGACATCGGCCTGTGATGCGCAGCCCGTGGCTTCGGCCAGCGTCTTGCCCTCGGCAATCAGAATCTGGGCGCGGACAATGTCGATGTCCGTCACCTCCTCGGTCACGGTATGTTCGACCTGCACCCGGGGATTGACCTCGATGAAATAGAATTTCTCGGTGTCCATATCCATCAGGAATTCGACGGTTCCGGCGCATTCGTAGTTAACATAGGCGCAGATGCGTTTGCCCAATTCACAGATTTCATTGCGCTGGTCCGGGGTCAGATACGGGGCAGGGGCACGTTCCACGACCTTTTGATTGCGGCGCTGGACCGAACAATCCCGCTCCCACAGGTGGTAAATCGATCCATGTTTGTCGCCCAAAATCTGCACTTCGACGTGCCGGGCGCGCAGGATCATCTTTTCCAGATAGCCCTCGCCATTGCCGAACGCCGCCTCGGCCTCGCGCCGCCCCTCGCGGACCTTCTCGACCAGTTCGCCCTCGTGCAGGATCGGGCGCATGCCCCGGCCACCGCCACCCCAGGAGGCTTTGAGCATGAAGGGATAGCCGACTTCGGCGGCCTGACGGCGCACGACATCCATGTCGTCGCCCAGCACCTCGGTCGCCGGAATCACCGGCACACCCGCCGCCATCGCCACGCGCCGCGCTGATGCCTTGTCGCCCAACTGGCGCATGGTCAGCGCCTTTGGGCCGATAAAGGTGATGCCCGCCGCATCGCAAGCATCGACGAAATCGGGGTTTTCGGACAAAAGTCCATAGCCCGGATGGATCGCATCGGCCCCCGACATGATCGCCACGCGGATAATCTCATCAATGCTCAGATAGGCGGCAACCGGGCCAAGGCCCTCGCCAATCCGGTACGCCTCGTCCGCCTTGAACCGGTGCAGACCCAGTTTATCCTCTTCGGCATAGACCGCGACAGTTTTTTTGCCCATTTCATTGGCGGCCCGCATGACGCGAATGGCAATCTCGCCCCGGTTGGCGATGAGTATTTTCTTGAATTCGGGCATGGGGCGGTTCCTGTGCAGATGCAGAAAACGTGTATGAAGATTCTGTGGCAGGGACAACCGGTTTGCCCGGTTCTGCAGCGTCTGCGCGTTTGACAGGCGTCAGAGCCTCCGGCGGGGATATTTTTAAACCAAAGAAATGGAAAGAGTGCCTGTTTTGCGGGCATTTGAAAAAATGCGAACAGATAGCGAACAAGGGTTTATCTGGGCGCAGTAGCGCGGTATTGTGGGGCGCATGAGTTATTCGGACGAAGATGCCTTTGTGGCGGCCATTCCCCTGTCGCGCCAAGCCATGGCTGCGCGGCCCACCCCCTATCTGGATGATCTGAACCCGGCGCAGCGCGCCGCGGTCGAGGCGCTGGATGGGCCGGTGCTGATGCTCGCGGGCGCGGGCACCGGCAAGACCAAGGCGCTGACATCCCGCATCGTGCATCTGCTGGCCACCGGGCGGGCGCGACCGAACGAGATTTTGTCGGTGACATTTACCAACAAAGCCGCACGCGAGATGAAGCTGCGCGTGGGTCGGTTGTTGGGCGAGGTGGCCGAGGGAATGCCCTGGCTGGGCACGTTCCATTCGGTCTGCGTGAAACTGCTGCGCCGTCATGCCGAACTGGTGGGCCTTAAATCCAACTTTACCATTCTGGATACCGACGATCAGATCAGGCTTTTGAAACAGCTGATCAGTGCTGCCGGGATCGACGAAAAGCGCTGGCCCGCCCGGATGTTGGCGGGCATTATTGATGGCTGGAAGAACAAGGCGCTGGGGCCGGGGGCGGTGCCCTTGGCCGATGCGGCGGCCTATGACAACCGGGGCGCGGATCTGTATGCCGCCTATCAGGTCCGCCTGCGGGAACTCAACGCCACCGATTTCGGCGATCTGTTGTTGCACATGGTCACGATTTTCCAACAGCACGCGGACGTGCTGGAGCTGTATCAGCGCTGGTTCAAATATATCCTGGTCGACGAATATCAGGACACCAATGTCGCCCAATATCTGTGGCTTCGGCTGCTCGCAGGCGGGCACAAAAACATCTGCTGCGTCGGCGATGATGACCAGTCGATCTATGGCTGGCGCGGGGCCGAGGTGGGCAATATCCTGCGGTTTGAGAAGGATTTTCCCGGCGCGGTCGTGGTCAAGCTGGAACAGAATTACCGGTCCACCCCGCATATCCTCGCCACCGCATCCGGCGTGATTTCCGCCAACAAGGGAAGGTTGGGCAAGACGCTGTGGACGGACGAAAAAGACGGCGAAAAGGTCCGCCTGATCGGCCATTGGGATGGCGAGGAAGAGGCCCGCTGGATCGGTGAGGAAGTTGAGGCGATGCAACGCGGCACGCGGGGGCTGGACGCCATGGGGTTGGAATCCATGGCAATTCTGGTCCGCGCGTCGCATCAGATGCGGGCGTTCGAGGACCGGTTTCTGACCATCGGTCTGCCTTACCGGGTGATCGGCGGCCCAAGGTTTTACGAACGGATGGAAATCCGCGATGCCATGGCCTATTTCCGGCTCGCCGTGTCGCCCGAGGATGATCTGGCGTTTGAGCGCATTGTGAACACCCCCAAACGCGGCTTAGGTGACAAGGCGATCCAGACCATTCAGCGCGCCGCCCGGTCCAATGGCGTCAGTCTGGTCGAAGGGGCGCGGATTGTCGTCCAAGGACGGTTGATGGGCGGCAAGGGGCTGTCGGAACTGTCGCAACTGGTCGACGGGATTGACCGCTGGTCGGGGCAGGTGAGGGCCGAGGCCGACACCCATATGGAACTGGCCGAGATGATTTTGGACGAGAGCGGCTATACCGGCATGTGGCAGCAGGACAAGACGCCCGAGGCACCGGGGCGGCTGGAAAACCTCAAGGAACTGGTCAAGGCTTTGGAACAGTTCGAGAATCTGCAAGGGTTCCTGGAACATGTGTCGCTGATCATGGATAATTCGTCCGAAGAGGCGGGCGAAAAGGTCAGTATCATGACCCTGCACGCCGCCAAGGGCCTCGAATTTCCCGCCGTGTTCCTGCCGGGCTGGGAGGATGGGTTGTTTCCGTCGCAACGCAGTATGGACGAAAGCGGGCTCAAGGGGCTGGAGGAGGAACGCCGTCTTGCTTATGTCGGGATCACCCGGGCCGAGATTATCTGCACCGTGTCTTTCGCCGCCAACCGCCGGGTTTACGGCCAATGGCAATCGGCGATGCCGTCGCGGTTCATCGACGAATTGCCGCCGGCACATATCGACATCCTGACGCCGCCCGGCCTGTATGGCGGCGGGTTCGGGGCGGCGGGGATGGCGTCACCGATGCTGGATGCGCTGGGGGCGTCGACCTTGCATCAACAGGCATCCAAAGCCGATGTCTACAATTCCCCCGGCTGGCGACGCCTGCAAAGCCGCAGCCAACAGCGCGGCATGTCCGCCCCGGCCGAGGCGCGCAATATCACCATCGACATGACTGCCGTGTCCGCCTTTACCATCGGCGACCGGGTGTTTCACCAGAAATTCGGCTATGGCGCAGTCAGCGGGATTGAGGGCGACAAGCTTGATATCCGGTTCGATAAAGCAGGCGATAAAAAGGTTGTGGCCCGCTATGTCGTGGGCGCCGACATGGCGGATGATGTGCCGTTTTGAAGGGTAGGCAAAAGGAAGTGAATGCGCGCCGCGCGGGGATATTTGAGAACAAAAGAATTGCAGGACAAGGGTTCCGGTGTGTTCATCTATCACCTTGGCTTCGTCTTATAACCCGTTCACTTGCATAGATAACAAGCCCTGCACATAACCCCCAGAATGCCGCCCCAATCCCCAGAGCCGCGAACCCCGATGCGCTGACAATCACTGTGGCCGCCGCGGCAAAACGGTCGGTCGGGTCGGTGAAGGCCGTGCTCAATGCCCCGATCAGCGCATTCAACAGTGCCAGACCCACGACAGTCGCCATCACCTCTGGCGGCAAGGTCACAAGGGCCGCTAGTATCATTGGCCCCGCCAACCCCAGCAACAGCCAGAAAAACCCATAAGCCAGCCCAACCTTCCAGCGCTGTGCGGGGTCGGGATGTACCTCATCGCCCAGACAAATCGCTGCCGTAATCGCCGCCATGTTCACCGTATGCGCCCCGAACAGGGCGGCCAGCGCCGACAACCCACCCGTCACAATCAGTGCCGGACGCACCGGCGGGGTATAGCCTGCGGCTTGCAACACGGCGAAACCCGGCAGGTTTTGGCTGGCCATGGTGACCAGAAACAGCGGCAGGCCAAGGCCGATCAGGCTGTGCAGGTCAAAGACCGGGACGATGAATGTCAGCGCGGGCAAGGCAAAGGTCAGCATGGGTGGCGACATTCCCCATGACAGCGCCAGTCCGGTGCCCAATGCCGCCAGCACCGCAAAGGCAGGATTCCACAGCCGAACGATCAGGAATACGGCGATGATTGGGGCAACGACAGAGGGCAACGCCACAGCTTGGGCGGGGACTTTCAGGCAGAACGGCAGCAGCACCCCGCCCAACATTGCCGCCGCAATTCCCTTTGGAATCATGCCGATCAATCGCCCCAAGGGCCCGATCAGCCCGGTCAGAAAGATCAGCCCGCCCGCAAGGATAAACGCCGCAACAGCCCCGCCCATGGCATGGCCAGAGGATGCCGCAATCAGCGCGGCCCCCGGCGTTGACCATGCCAACACGACCGGCATCTTTTGCGACCATGACAGATACGCCGACCCTGCCGCTTTGGCCAAACAGACTGCAAAGACCCACGAGACTGTTTGCGCCGGGGTGGCACCCACCGCAGTGGCAGCGGCCAGAACCAGGGCAATGGTGCTTCCATAGCCAACAAGGGCCGCGACCAAAGCCGCTGACATCAAAGAAATTCTCATACCCGCTTAATGCCACAGCACCGGGATCAAGGTCAGCAGCAAAAGCACGGCCATGGTCATGTTGAACGCCCGCAACCGCGTGGTCGAGGTCAGGAACCGGCGCATCTGCTGGCCCAGCATCGCCCAACAGGCGACCGAGGGGATATTGACCAGCCCGAACACTACGGCGGCCAAGGCAATCCCGGGCAGGGATTGCTGGGCCGTATACAGCGTGATGGCATTCACCGCCATCGACCACGCCTTGGGGTTGACCCATTGAAAGGCGCAGGCTTGCAGGAATGTGATCGGCCGGGCCTGCGAAGTGGGTTCCGGCACCTTTGGCACTTGCGTCGCAATCTTGAACGCCAGCCACACCATATAAGCCAACCCGCCCCATTTCAGGATGTCATAGCTGACAGGGTATCGGTCAAACACCTTTATCAGCCCCAGCCCGATCAGGATCATCATCACCACAAAGCCGATGCCCACCCCCAGCATATGCGGCAGGGTCCGGCGCAACCCGAAATTCGCGCCCGAGGCCATGAGCATCATATTGTTCGGTCCCGGCGTGATAGATGTCACAAAGGCGAACAGGATCAGGGCGGGAAGCAGTTGCAGGTCCATCGCGCAACTTTATGGCCACGGGCGTGAAATGAAATTGCCAAATGCAGCGTTATTGCAGTATTCCTGCAATCCATGACCAATATTGACCCCATCACCGACAAGATATTGCGTGAGCTGTCGCGCGACGCCAAGCAAAGCAACCTTGATCTGGCCGACCGGGTTGGTCTGTCACCATCCGCCTGCCTGCGCCGGGTGCAGGATCTGGAACGGCGCGGGGTGATCCGGGGCTATCGGGCAAGGCTGGATCCGGCACAAACGGGCCGGGCCTATGTGGTCTATGTCGCCGTCGGCCTGTCCGAACATACCAAAGCCGCGCAATCGGGGTTCGAGGCGGCAATGCACCGCGCCCCGGAAGTAGTAGAATGCCACAATATCGCGGGCGCGTTTGAGTATCTGCTGCGGGTCGAGGCGCGTGATCTGGCCAGCTACAAGGCGTTTCATACTGACGTGCTGGGCTGTGTCCCTGCGGTCCGGTCGATCACGTCATATATCGTGATGGACAGTTCCAAGGACGCTCGGGCTTAGGGGGAGACCTGAAGCCTCGCTCCTTCTTTCTTCGGCTGGAATCAAGCGCTTTGGCGCGCCGGGGGGTGCCCGTCCGCCCCCTATCGGGCGGGCACGCTACGAGGTCACAGCGCGGAATATCTACAGGAGGTGCGGAGCCATAAAGCACCCAAGCCCGGCATTGCTGTGCCCACCCGGGCGAACGAACACCGCCCTATGGTGGGGCAGACGGCGTTGACGGTTATGGGCTGAACTGACCCCCAGACATGAAAACGGCGGCACCAGGGAGGAGGTTGGTGCCGCCGTGCTGTGAACTCTTGTCGTTCAGGGAGGAGAAAGAACAACAAAGTCCGGTCTTGGTCTTGGCAGATGCAGCGTCAGGGAGGAGGAAGACACTGCATCTGTAGTGACGGACGTCCAAGGGAGGACAAGAGCGGCCGTATTCGATTTGTCTTATGACGCAGGCCAGTGGCCAATTCTTGGCCGGACCGCGCCGGAATTGAGACGCGGCGGCACCAGGGAGGAGGAAGGTGCCGCCGCTCTGTTCACGAACCGCTCGGGGGGAGGAGGGTGAGCGGGTCGCAGGTCAGACCGGGTTCAGGGAGGAGGAAGAGCCCGGTCCGATGGGAATTTCTTGGCCCATCAGCTGTTTGGCCGATTAGTTAGAGCCGTATGCCGCATCATGCGCGATATTCTTGATCATAAAGCGGTTAATGCCTAGATCCGTCAGGTCGCGGTCAGTCAGGCTGGCCAATTCGTCCAGCGTGCGGCGGTAGGTGCTATATTTGGCGTAGCGGTCTGCCAGTGCAGCCCGGGTTTCGGAAATGCGCTGGCTTAGCGTGGCGCCATATGCGCGGATGTCAGTTGCGTATGCCATGATGCGGCCTTTCTCTATCTGCTCTCAACGTTGTCTTGGAACACTTTGTTAGCGCTCTCGGGATCAAACCTAGGCTTTTGCTGCAGATGCACAATGGCCCTTTCCGCAATGCCGCTATGCAGCAAATGCATATGAGTGACTGACCTGTTTCAAGGCAAATTGCCGATGTGATAGGCGCAACTTCGACCCGCCCTTGCGATTTGCTGCAAAGCTGACAAGTGTTGCTGCAAGAATGGGCGGTTTGCGAATGGCAACCGTGACAGGAGTATGAAAGATGGACGTAACCCGCGATCTTATTTTGAAAACGCTGACAAATTTACAACTGCCCGATGGCGGGGACGTGATCAGTCGTGATCTGATTCGTGCGTTGTCGGTTGACGCCGGGGTTGTCAAATTCGTGATCGAGGCCACGTCCCCCGATCAGGCGCGCACACTTGAACCTTTATGCCGCAGTGCAGAAGAAATGATCGGTGCACTGCCGGGAGTTACGGCAGTTTCGGTGGTGCTGACTGCCCACGGACCCGCGCCCAAGCCGCCGTCCCTGACCATCGGTCGCCACCCGACTCCGCAGGCCGGCCCCGCCCGTGTCACAGGTGTTGACCGTATTCTGGCGATTGCGAGTGGTAAAGGTGGGGTGGGCAAATCGACTGTGTCCAGCAACCTTGCCGTCGCTTTGGCCCGCGAAGGCCGCCGTGTGGGCCTGCTGGACGCTGATATCTATGGTCCGTCCCAGCCGCGCATGATGGGTGTGAACAAACGCCCCGGCAGTCCGGATGGTAAAACCATTATTCCGTTGCAGGCACATGGCGTCACCATGATGTCAATCGGCCTGATGGTGGACCCGGACAAGGCCGTGGTCTGGCGGGGCCCAATGTTGATGGGCGCGTTGCAACAAATGCTGGGGCAAGTGGAATGGGGGCTTTTGGATGTCCTTATAGTAGACTTGCCCCCCGGCACCGGCGACGTGCAACTGACCCTGTGTCAGAAAACCCACCTGACCGGGGCGATTGTCGTATCCACCCCACAGGACGTGGCCCTGCTGGATGCCCGCAAAGCCATCGACATGTTCAATACGCTGAAAACCCCGGTGCTGGGCCTGATCGAGAATATGTCTACGTATATCTGCCCCAATTGCAGCCACGAGGCGCATATCTTTGGCCATGGTGGCGTGCAGGCCGAAGCCGCGCGGATCGGGGTTCCATTCCTGGGGGCCTTGCCACTGGATCTGGATACACGGCTGGCCGGTGACGCTGGCGTGCCGATTGCGGCAGGCGAGGGGGCAATGGCGCAGGCCTACCGGCAGATCGCCAAAGGGTTGATCGCGGGTGGGATTGCGTGACTTGGCGGATATCCCCGAATTCATGTAAACCCGGGCGAGTTTCGAGGTTTTAGCTAGGGTCAGGACCTGTTAAATAGCTTGCTTTTGCAGTGTTGGTTTGATTCACTTTTGGCATCCAAGGGGGTGCCGCATGAGTGATCTTTTCTGGCTGACGGATGCACAAATGGAGCGGTTGAAGCCGTTCTTTCCACGGT
>JANOQM010000057.1:0-2018 GCA_031422295.1 Rhodobacterales bacterium
TGCCACCAGACAGCGCCGCCCGCGTGCCGGATTCAAAATCATCCGCCGAATACGTCCCATAAACGGCATCTCCAGATGCGTATGCGGATCAATCCCGCCGGGCATGACATAACAGCCCGAGGCATCGAGGGTCGTGTCGCCCTTGAGGTTCGGGCCAATGGCGGTGATCTTGCCGTGGTCAATGGCGATATCGGCGGCGTAGGTGAGGTCGGCCGTAACAATGGTGCCGTTTTTGATGATGGCGGTCATGGGGTGCTCCCGATGGCTAAGGAAAGTCGCGTCCCGGGCCTGACCCGGGACCTCTTACAGAACCAAGCCTGCCTTTTTGATAGAGGCCCCGGATCAAGTCCGGGGCGGAGTTGGTTCAGATTGGAATGTGCGCGGTCACGTCTTGCCAGTGCGGATTGTGTTCGGCAATCAGCACGTTTTTCCACGCCCGCGGCCACCGCTTGATCGCGCGTTCGCGTTGTAAACTTACACTGAAATCCTCGTGCAGCTCGAACCAGACCAGGGTGCGGATTTTGTATTTCGCGGTGTGGACCGACAGGCCAGCGCGATGCGCTTCTACTCGGGCGGCAAGGTTTACCGTCCGGCCAATGTAAATCGCCCCACAGGGTCGAGAGGCCATGATGTAGACGAACTGCGCCATGATCCCAGTTTGCTGCAACAAGGTTAAGGATGTGTTTATCACGCCCCGGACTTGATCCGGGACCTCGCGCCGGTTTGCGTGCAGGCACCGGGCAGAGGTCCCGGATCAAGCCCGGGACGCAGGACCGCTCTGCCCTCACCCCACCACCCCCGCCACGTCCAGCACCGCGTGCAGCAGAACATCCGTTCCCGCCGCCGCCCAATCCGGCGAAATCTCCTCCGCCTCATTATGCGACAGCCCGCCCACACAGGGGCACATCACCATCACTGTCGGCGCGACGCGGTTGATCCAGCAGGCATCGTGGCCAGCACCGCTGATGATATCCATATGCGAATACCCCAACCGTTCCGCCGCGCCGCGCACCACGGCCACCAGCCCCGGATCAAACGTCACCGGGTCGAAATGGCCGACCGCTTCAATCGCACACCCCAGCCCCAGTTCCGCCGCCACCGCCGCCACGGCGCGTTCCACTTCGCCGCGCATCGCATCAAGTTTCCCCTGATCGGGCGACCGGATATCTACCGTGAACACCACCCTGCCGGGGATCACATTGCGCGAATTCGGGAACACATTCATCTGCCCCACCGTGCCCACCGCCCCCGGCTGATGCCCCATGGCGATTTGGTGCACCCGTTCCACCACCCGCGCCATGCCAAGCCCCGCGTTCGCACGCATCGACATGGGCGTAGACCCAGTATGCGCGTCCACCCCGGTCAGCGTCACCTCCAGCCACCACAGCCCTTGGCCGTGAGTCACGACGCCAATCGACTTTCCTTCAGCCTCCAATATCGGCCCCTGCTCGATGTGCAGTTCCAACATCGCATGGACCTTCCGCGCGCCGACAACCTCCGACCCTACCCAGCCAATCCGCACCAGTTCATCGCCGAACCGCTTGCCGTCGGGGTCAAGCCGACCGTAAGCATAATCCTGCGTGTGAATGCCCGCAAAAACACCTGACGCCAGCATCGCAGGCGCAAACCGCGCGCCTTCCTCATTCGTCCAGTTTGTCACCACAATCGGGTGCCGCGTCCTGATCCCGGCGTCGTTCATCGACCGGATCACCTCCAACCCGCCCAGCACGCCCAAAACGCCATCATACTTGCCGCCCGTCGGCTGGGTATCCAAATGACTGCCCATATACACCGGGTCCAGATCCTCGGTTCCCGCCCGCGTCGCAAACATGTTGCCCATGGTATCGACGCCCATCGTACAACCCGCCGCTTTGCAACACGATTGAAACAGCGCCCGCCCCGCCGCATCCGCATCCGTCAAGGTCTGGCGATTGTTGCCACCCGCAATCCCCGGCCCGATTTGTGCCATTTCCATCAGGCTGTCCCACAGCCGCGCGGAATTGATCCGCAGATTAGCA
>JANOQM010000058.1:0-95846 GCA_031422295.1 Rhodobacterales bacterium
AATCAACCTGACCGGCAATGCTGTGTCCCAGTCGTTTTTCGGCAATGCCGGGGCCAATCAGATTGACGGGCGCGAAGGGCAGGACACGATGACCGGCAATGGCGGGGCGGACCGGTTTGTATTCTCAACCGCCTTGGCCGCAACCAACGTTGATATCATTACAGATTTCGCCGTTGGCGTGGATGAGATCCTGCTAGAGGGTGGGTTCTTTACCGGCATCGGCAACGGCGGGCTTGCGGCCACGCGGTTCCATGCCGGAACCGCCGGGCAGGCCACGACGGCCGATATGCGGATCATCTATGAAACCGATAACGGCAATCTGTGGTATGATGCGGATGGCAACGGCGCAGGCGTCCGGGTGCTGTTTGGCAATCTGCGGGGTGCGCCGGTGGGTGTGACGTTCAACGATTTCACGGTGTTTTAAGGCAAGGTCGTGTCTTGCAACGCCTTGCGCGAGGCTGACCGCCGCCGCGCAAGATAGAGTTTGCCCAGATCACGGTAGATCTGTTCAAGGGTCAGATGGGCAGTTGTATTGGCCGGGGCCCTGGCCAGGGCGCCCTGGCCATATAGTATGGCCATGTCAGCCCGGCCCAGCAGGCGTGCCAGCTGGCTGGCCTTGGACCAGACATGCGCATTGCCGGGCACAGCTATCAGCGCGTCTTCGGCGGCAGACAGGGCGGCCTTGGGCAAGCCCTGCCGCACCAGCAGGTCGCACAGCATCAGGATCGGGGCGGTTTCAGCCGGGGCAATCTGGACAATCGCGGTCAAAATCGCACGGGCTCGGATGTCATCTTCCGGGGTCTTGCGGCCCACCAGCGCCTTGGCCTGCTGCACGGCACGGCGCCAGTTCTGATGCAGGATCAGGATCCGGGCCGCGTCTTGTGGTCCCGGGTCTTGCAGGTGTCCGGGCCTGTCTGCCCCGCCGTTTCGGTCCAGCCTGCGATAGCCGATGGCAAGTCCGGCCAGATCCAACCCGAGGGCCAGTTTCAGCAGGGCCCACACCGATAAACCCTGCCACCCGAAACCCTGTTGCTGCCAGACATCCGCCAGAACGGCCTTGTGACGGATCAGACACAGCCTCAGAACCTGCCGCCAGACCGCAGGCGGGGCCACAAAGCTGCTGAATGGCGGACAGGCCGCACGGCGGATAGCACGGGTCACACAATCGCGCAGAAACGGCACAAACCGGGTCGGATAGCGATGCCGGGTCAACACGTCGGGGGCCCAGACCGGCGGGATGTTTCCGGGGATCCGGCTGTGGAATTCGCTATCCTCGGCGGCGCGCAAACCCGGCGCGAAATAGCCATAGGAAGCGAACAGCCAGCGCGCATAGGACCGCCCGTAATGCACCACAGCTGCGGGGTCCAGATCGGGCCGCCTGCGCCAGTGCAGCAGCGCATTGGCCGCCCGGCTGTAGATATTGCGCGGATCCTGCGGCACCACCGGGGTCGAGACCATCTGCGCCCCCGCTGCATGCCGGGCAATCCGGTTCCTGACCCAGCCCGGGGCGGCCAAACAATCGCTGGCCAGAAAGGCCACATAGGGGGCACGGGATGCGTCAATGCCGATATTGCGGGCGGCCCCGACGAACAGTCGCGCGCGGATATCGATCAGCACCACATGGTCCAACAGTCCGGCCAGCCGGGCTGTGGCATCGCCGCCACCGGAATTGACCACGATAATTTCGGCCCCCGTGTCTTGGTCAATCAAGGATTGCACGGCGGCGCGCAGGTCGGCGGGGGCGCGGTAGCCGATCACCACAACCGCCAGATCTGCCTGTGCCACGCGGCTGCCCCGGTGCAACCGGGCAGAACCGCTGACCCAGCGCCGCCAGTTCGCATCCGGACCGGCCATATCCTTGGGGAGGGGGGGCAGCCCCCGGGCCAGATCGGTCAGATAGCGGTTGGCCTTGCAGGTCCGCAAAGCAGCGGCAAGAACCGCCGCCGCCCCGGCCCTGTCCTGCCGTTGGGCCAGCGACCGGGCCTGCACTGACAGCCCGTAATTCAGCGCCAAGTTATGCGATGCCAAAAGCGCCACACACTCATCGACCAGCGCGTGATCGCCCGCCTCCAGATGCAGATGCGCCGCTACCGCAAGCAGATCGGCATCTTCGGGGTCGGCGGCCACCATATCGCGCAGCACAAAGGCTGCTGCACGCTGCCCCTGATGGCGCAGACTGGTCTGCACATACAACAGCCTTGACCGGGCCGGATCGGGGCCGGGCGTGCCGATCGCGGTGATGGTGGGGGCCCAGAGCGCACCATCCTCGCTATGGGGCGGCAAAAACCCGCGCCCCACCGGGATCGGCTCAAGCACCATGCCCCGGTCATCGGCCAGATAATCATAGCCGATAGCCTGATGTCTGCGCTCCGGATCGGCGGCGGCATAGGTGTCGCGCCGGTGCTGGCGGCGTGCCTGGGTGGCCATGCGCAGATGATACAGATCATAGCCCGATTTCTGCAGGACCAGCCCGCTGGTATTGGCAAACCAATGCCCATGCAGCGCCGCCCCCGCCGCAGTTTGCGCAATGGCACAGGGAAACAGCCGGCTTTGGGTCTTGCGACCCCAGACGCCGTCCACCCGGTATTGATCCGGCCCATACATTTCGCGCAGCGTAAAGGTCCAGATGGTTTGAATACCGGGGGCGGTCATGGCCCGGATACTGTCGCGCAAGCCGGTCTCAAGCCGTTCATCGGGATCAATCGCCAGGATCCAATCCGCCCCCATCCGGCGCGCCGCCGCCAGCAACATGTCACGCCGGTCCGGCTCGGCGCTCAGCGATGCGGTCGCCTGACGGTCATCCCAGCTGATCCAGGCATGCACCAGGGGACATAGGTTCTCCAGCAGTGCCGGTACCAAAGCCGCGTCATACCGATAAGAAAACAGCGCCACGATCATCGGCTCTCCGGGGGCCGGGGATCGGACAAGAAAGGTCTGCAACGTCACAATAAACACCGATTCAAAGACTGGTGTTTACCATATGTGTTTGAGTCTGAATAACAAGATTAGGTTTGGGTGTCAGCGTCCCATGCCCCTATTTGTCGTAATAGTCCCGATACCAGTCCACAAACCGGGCAATCCCGTCCCGGACATCAGTCTGCGGGCTGTAGCCCGTCAACTGCTGCAACAATGTCGCATCGGCCCATGTCGCAGACACATCGCCGGGCTGCATATCGGTGTAATTGCGCACAGCCTTGCGCCCCAGACAGGCCTCGATGGCGGCGATGAAATCCAGCAGTGGCACTGGGGTGGAATTGCCAATATTGACCACACGCCAAGGGGCTATGGGGGATAAGCTGTCGGCTGCAGGTGTCACGCTGTCCACAGGGCGCTCTGCCGGTTTTGATGGCACCACATCCATCAACAGGCGGATTGCCCGGACCAGATCACCCACATAGGTGAAATCGCGTGCCATGTTGCCATGGTTGTAGATATCGATCGGCTGCCCGTCCAAGATCGCCGCGGTGAACCTGAACAGCGCCATATCGGGCCGCCCCCAGGGCCCGTAGACCGTAAAAAACCGAAAACATGTGACCGGCAGGCCCCACAGATGGGCATAGACATGGCCCATGCCCTCGGTGGCTTTTTTGGTTGCGGCATAGATGGTCAGGGGCAAATCGGCTGTATCAGACTCTGAAAACGGCATCTGCGTATTGCCGCCATAGACCGACGAGGTCGAGGCCATCATCAGATGGCGCACTCCGCACCGGCGGGCGGCCTCTAATACACTCAGCGTGCCGATCACATTGGCTTGCAGATAGGCCCCCGGTGCCTGCAATGAATAGCGCACGCCGGCCTGTGCAGCCAGATGCACGATGATGTCGGGTGCAAAAGCATCGGCTGTCGCCTCAAACAGCGGCTGATCCTCGAGCAAGCCTGCGGTGCAACTGAACCTTGGGTGTTGCAGCAGCAAGGCATGGCGGCGCTGTTTCAGGCGGATGTCATAATAATCAGTCATCCCGTCATAGCCGTGGACGACACAGCCTTCGGCCAGCAGCAGCTGGGCCAGGTGGTAGCCAATAAACCCGGCACTGCCGGTAATCAGAACGCGGAACATCCGGGCCCTATCTGTTGCGCTGACACGGTCCCACGGATGGCATGGGCAGTCCGGCCAGTCTAGCCAAATCGGGCCAGCTAAATCGGGCCAGCTAAATCAGGCCAGCTAAATCAGGCCAGCCAAATCGGGCCAGTTTTGGGCCCATGCCCCCGTTCATGCCCCCGTTCATGCTCCCGTCCATGCCCCGGGTTGCCAGCAACTTTGACAGGCGGATTACCCGTTGCTGCAACGGGCCAAGATGGGTATCTGGGCGGGGACTGACATTGGCGGCTCCCGGGCTGAGGGACTGGCGCGCAAGACGCTGCAACCCGCCCGTTAATATCCTGCGCAGCCCGACCCAAGGCTGCCTGACAAAGGTTGAACTGCAGTGATTACGCCTGTCCTGTTATGCGGTGGTTCTGGTACCCGGCTATGGCCGTTGTCGCGCAAAAGCTATCCCAAGCAGTTTTCGGCACTGATCGGCGGGGACAGCCTGTTTCAGGCCTCGGCCGGGCGGCTGGCGGGGGCGGATTTTGCCGCCCCGGTGGTGGTCACGGCAGATGCGTTCCGGTTTATCGTTACCGAACAGCTGGCGCAGGCCGGTATCGTGCCCGGCGCCGTGCTGATCGAACCCGATGGCCGCGATACAGGCCCCGCTGTACTGGCCGCCGCCCTGCATCTGGCCGCAACCGACCCCGAGGGGCTGATGCTGGTGGCCCCGTCCGATCATGTGATCCCGGATGCGGCCTTGTTTGCGGCCACGGTGGCCGCCGCCGTGCCTGCAGCACAAACCGGGCAGATCGTTACCTTTGGGATTGCGCCGGACCGGGCTGAGACCGGCTATGGCTATCTGGAACTGGACGCTGCCCCCGATCTGACAGCGCCGCCCGCGCCGCAGTCCTTGCGCGGTTTTGTGGAAAAACCGGATATGGCCCGCGCCACGGCCATGCTGGCCGAAGGCCGCTATCTGTGGAATGCCGGGCTGTTCCTGTTTCGCGTCTCGACCGTGATTGCGGCGTTCCGCGCCCATGCGCCTGCCCTGCTGGAGCAGGTGCAGGCCGCCGTGGACGGCGCAACGGCCGATCTGGGGTTTTTGCGCCTTGCCGCCGGGCCATGGCGCCAGATCAAACCGATCTCGATTGATTATGCGGTGATGGAAAAGGCTGCCAATCTGGCGGTGGTGCCGTTTGCCGGACGCTGGTCCGATCTGGGCGACTGGGCGGCGGTCTGGCGCGAAACCGCGGATCCGCAGGGGGTGGCCCTGTCGGGGGCCGCACTGGCCGTGGATTGCACTGCTACATTGCTGCGCTCTGAGGCGCCGGGCCAAAAGATCGTCGGTATTGGCCTGACCGATATTGTGGCCATCGCCATGCCCGATGCCGTGCTGATCGCCCACAAGGACCGTACCCAGGAGGTCAAGCAGGCCGTCGCCGCCCTCAAAGCCGAAGGCGCCAAACAGGCCGAGACATTCCCCCGCGATCACCGGCCCTGGGGCTGGTTCGAAAGTCTGGCGATGGGCGAGCGGTTTCAGGTCAAACGCATCGTCGTGCATCCGGGTGCGGCGCTATCGCTGCAAAGCCATCATCACCGGTCAGAACACTGGATCGTGGTCCAGGGCACGGCGAAAGTCACTGTGAATGCCGAGGTCCGCCTGATTTCGGAAAACCAGTCGGTCTATATTCCGCTGGGCGCGGTCCACCGGATGGAAAACCCCGGCAAACTGGACATGGTCCTGATCGAAGTGCAGACTGGCAGCTATCTGGGCGAAGATGACATCATCCGCTATGAGGATGTATATGCGCGGGATTGATCGGCCCGGGATTGATCGGCCCGGGGGGGGAGTACCGGGGGTGAGGGGGGAATGCCGCATCGGCGGTTCCCTGCCTTGGGCGCATTTTGCCTAAGGCGCTGGACGAAAAGGGTTTGCACCCCGGATGCAGGATGCTCTAATCGCTGCGGGCAGAGGTTTTTTAGCCAGACATGACCGCCCTGCCGCCCGACCCAATACTGCCTGATTCCGACCCACAAGGACGACCCATGCGCTTTACCACACCACGCCGGATCCTGATCGTTGTGGAAAACCTGCCGGTGCCGCTGGACCGGCGGGTCTGGCTCGAGGCGACAACGCTGGTGCAGGCGGGCTATGAAGTGTCGGTGATCTGCCCGATGGCGCGCGGCTGGACCGCCGCCCATGAGGTGATCGAGGGTGTGCATATCTGGCGCCATCCGCAACCCGCCGAGGCGCATGCCGGGGCGGTGGCCTATGCCCGCGAATATGGCAATGCCCTGCGCCACTGGTTCCGGCTGGCCCGGCTGATCTGGCGGGTGCGCGGGTTCGATGTGATCCAGGGCTGTAATCCGCCCGACCTCGTGTTCCTGCTGGCGCTGTGGTACCGGCTGTGGGGCGTGCGCTATATGTTCGACCACCATGACGTCTGCCCGGAACTGTTCGAGGCCAAGTTCGGCAAGCGCGGTTTGCTCTACAAGATCATGCTGGTCTGGGAACGGCTGACTTTTGCCACGGCGTCGGTATCCATCGCCACCAATGACAGTTTTAAGGCCATAGCACAGCGTCGCGGCCGGATGGACCCGCAGGATGTGTTTGTCGTCCGCTCTGCCCCGCAGATCGAGAATTTCAAGATCATGCCGGTGGACCCCGCCCATAAAAACGGCGCATCGACCCTGATGGGCTATGTCGGCGTGATTGGCCAGCAGGAAGGCATGGATCTGCTGGCGATTGCCGCCGACCATCTGATCCGGGTGTTGGGCAAGACCGATGTGCATTTCGTGATCATCGGCTTTGGCTCGCATCTGGAAGAGGTCAAACGCGATGTGGCGGCGCGCGGACTAAGCAGCCATTTCACCTTTACCGGGGCGTTGTTTGGCCAGGCGATGCTGGCCGTGCTGAACAGTATCGATATCGGCGTATCGCCCGACCCCAAGAATACGATGAACGATATTTCCACGATGAACAAAGTCATGGAATACATGACGTTGGAAAAGCCGGTGGTGCAGTTTGACCTGATCGAGGGCCGGGTCTCGGCGGGCGAGGCCTCGGTCTATGCCCGGGCCAATGACCCACTGGATTTTGCCGCAAAAATCGCCGGGTTGATCGATGATCCTGCTGCCTGTCGCCGGATGGGTCAGCAAGGCCGCGCCCGGGTGCTGGAGCATCTGTCCTGGGAACATTCCGGCCCGGTCCTGCTGGCCGCCTATGACCGGATTTTTGCTAAGGCAGGCCGGGACGCGGTGCATAGCCGTCCGGCCCCGGCGGCCGAGGCCCAGATCAACCAGCCCTGATCAACTGGCCCCAATCAACTGGCCCCAATCAACTGGCCCTGATATTTTCCAGCTCAGGCCCTATTCAGATCGGGTCAGATCGGGTCAGATCGGATTTGGCCGCGCAACCCGAAACCGGATCAGCAGGGCCGCCGCCACAGCTCCGGCCAGAAATCCGCCCAGATGGGTTTCCCAGGCCAGCTGGCCCTGTTCCAACACCCAGATCAACCCATTGAGCCCGATCAGGGCCAGAGTCAGCATCACCGCAGGCCCGCAGGCCGCCCAACTGCGCAGGCCGCTGTGATGCCGGTCCTGCCATTGCGCGCCGATCCAGAGGGCTGCAAGGCCGAATATCGCCCCCGATGCCCCCACCATCGGGGCCGGATTGCGTGACAAGGCCCCAAAGCCTGCGGCCCCGCCCAGCAGGGCCGCCAGATACAACCCGATAAACAGGCGGGGCGACCAGCGCCCGATGATCCGCTGCCCCAGCCAGCCCAGCCCCAGCAGATTGCCGGCCAGGTGCCACAGGCCGGTATGCAAAAACCCATAGCTGAAAAACATCACCACTGGCTGGGCCGCATAATTGGGTTCCCATCCATACAGCAGCCCGGCCCAGAATGCGCCGTATTGATAGGCCAGCAGCCGCCAGCGCGGCGATCCGATCAGCCCCCAATCGGCCAGAACCAGTGCAATTTCGGGCAGGCAGGTCAGCACGATCAGCACGATCAGCACGACATGCAGGCGCCGTGGTCGCAACAGGCCGGGCAACAGCTGCACCTTATCCGGTTGCGGACCGTCATCTTCTGAAAGTCGTATATCCCTGTTCATCTGGCAGGTGTGCCCGCAGCCGCCGCAAGCGGCAAGTGTCTGTAACACCCACGCCATCAATTACCGGCAGAGGTATGCTGCCTTGATCTGGCCACAAGTCCGGCAATAATTTGCCTGAATAATGTCCGATCACAGCAACATCATGCCGATCCGCAATGCCCCCGACCAAACACTTGGACATGACGCGAAGAATCAGGTTTAAACTAAACCCTAGGATGTATTGCTGTGGATGTAACACATCGGCAGCGGGTATTTCAAAGGAAGGAAGCGCTCACGATGTTTTGGACGTTCTTTGTTTTGGCCTATGTTGGCATCGCTGTTCTGTCGATTGTGATGACAGTGAAAGAACATCAGGCGGGCAACCCGCATGATCTGATCGGATTGATCGCGGGTGGGCTTGCCTGCCTGTTCTGGCCCGTCGCGGCTGTGTTGCTGTTTCTTGCGGTCAGCCTCAGGGCTGACACTGCAGATCAGGCGCAGCGCACGATCTGATCATGTCATAGGTCTCGAATCGTCGCAGTGTGGCGGACTACTGTGGTCTTGCCCGCGCAGTTACGTGGATAATCCCGGATTAATCGTCAGATTGACTGGGACAGTGTAACCTATTCTCAACCAATTTCTCTAAATGTGGCCGGAGTATGGCGAGACTCTCCCGGCCCATGTCCGTTTGTGCTATCAACGCCCCTGACACGCCGGTCATAGTCCGGTGTTCGGGAGGGGTGTTTTGTGCGTCTGAGTGGCTGTTTGTGGGTATCGGGTTGTCCTGTATCAAGTTGGCGGTGGGTCCGCTGATGCGATTTGCTGATGGTTATGACATTGATCTGGTGCTGCGGCGCAGGTCTCGCCGGACTTTGGCGATGGCCGGTCTGGCCCTGCTGATCAGTGCCACCGGGGCCACTATCGGGACCACAGCCGGGGCGGCATCCCTGACAGACGGCGACGACCTGCGCGGGCAGGCCATGACCCAGCAATTCCTGCCCTCCGGCGCCTCGATCGTCAGCACACTGGCAGGCCGGGCCTGCGTGGTCAGCCAACGGATCGGGATCGAAACCTCGGTCTATACCGATCCCGGTGGCAGCGTCATTCCATTTACCGAAATCCGGCGCAGCATTGCCGCCTCGGTACAGGCCGTTGCGCCGCTGAATGATGCCATGTCGAATAGAGCCACGGATGCGCAGATCGGGTTTCGGGTGCAGTTGAAATTCAGCGCTGCGCCGGGCACCCCTATCCTGTTGACGCTTGATGGGGTGCAGCGCGATGTGCAGACCCTGCTGGAACCCAGCACTGACAGCCTGTGGATTGACGGGGCTGCCGCTGCCGCCTTGCAGGCCGCGTTCAATGCGGGCGCACGGCCGATGCTGCAGGCTATATCGGCCGATACCGCCCATCTTGTGACCGATTTGCTGGATGCACCCGACCTTGCCGCCCTGAGCGCTTGTCAGGTCATATTGGCCATGGCGGTTCCAGCCGACACAGGCCTTACCTCAGGCCTGCCGCTTGCCTCAGCCTTGCCGCTTGCCTCAGCCTTGCCACTGACCAATGACATCCGGGTGACCTTTCGGGCCGATCCGGCCACCGCACCCCTGGCCAGCCTGCCCGAGCTGCGCGCCTGCGGCATGACAGATCAGCCCGGTGAATTGCACCTGGCCCGGCTGGACAGCGTGACCGGGTTCTATGCCCAGACCGACAAGGTGTTTGTGTCATTTGATGCCGCAGGCGACCTGGCGCAGGTCTATATCCCGGGTATTTTCGACGGCGATTTCCGCGCTGGCGCACAGCAGGTCAGACTAAGCCAGGCCTCGGACAGCAATGTGCCCACCGCCCTTAATACGGTCAAAGGGTGTCTGGGTGCTGCCGTAATGACGGCCTGCCACTATGATCTGGGACAGGGCGACCATCTGCTGGCACCCTGTATCGAACCCGGCGGGCCGAAGGGCGGCTTTGTGCCCCAAACCGTGGCCTCGGCCCTGCCTGAAACCCCGCCGCCCGGCGGTAACGCGGGGGGCGGTTTTACCACGCCGCCGGGACCAACCACCACAGGCGGCGGCCTGGGTGGGGGTGATGGAGGAGGAGGAGGCGGTGGTGGTGATGGCGGTGGGCCCTCGCCAGTCCCATTGCCTGCGCCGTTTATGCTGCTGGCGGCGGCGTTGATCGGGCTGGCCGGGCTGCGCCGCAGGGTCTGAAGGCGGAATTTCCGGCCAAATTTTCCAGTTAGGAAACAATAACGCGATATGAGTGGTATGGTTTTGTAATATGGCGATTGTACCGTTTGCTGGTTTCAAGCTTGGGAATCCAGCTTGAATGGTTGACGCAATTGTGTAATCACTAAGGCGATCAATTTTATTTGTATTTAAAAAGTAAAATGTTGCCTGATTTCAAATAATTATAAGGAGTATCACGATGAATATAGTAAGGACTACACTTGCGGCGGCGACGCTCGCCCTTGCCTCGACCGGAGGCATTCAGGCCGCTACGGTTGATGTTGTCGAGGCCCCGACCGGGTTTTTCGTGCCTACCGATGTCGAAAAATATGACAGTCCCTTCTATAATTACGCCGGCACCTGGGATTGGGTGCATAATGCCATCGCCGGTGTCATCACGACAGCGGAGCTGCTGATTGCCGCCTTTGACGTCGATTTCGATGGCAGCCCCGGCTTTACCGGGGAGCGGGACGAGATCTTTGCCATGGATGACGGCATCTGGACCTCGCTGGGTTTCCTGCAGGGCGGCAGTGACATCTGGGCCTTTACCACTTTTACCCTTGGGTCGAATTTCTTTGACGACATTGCGTCCGGGCTGCAGGTTCAGATGAATATCGACACCACTTCCCAAGGCTGGGCGGTCACGCTGGCCAAGTCGGTGATCACCACGGATGGCGCAGTCCCGCCGCCGCCCACACCGGGTGCCGTGCCGCTGCCTGCTGCCGGATGGTTGCTGTTTGCGGGTCTGGGCGGGCTGGCTGCATTGCGTCGGCGCAAGCAGGGCTAAGACAGCAGCATCTGCCAATAAATCAAAGGGCCGTCCTTCGGGGCGGCCCTTTTGTGTTGCCGCACTATTCCGGAATGAACCGGGGCAGTTGTGGCAGCAGGTCGGTCATCAGCCGCAACATCCGGGCCTCGGCCTCGGCCTCGGTTTCATCGCCGCCGATCGGGGTGACAAACCGGACCATCGCCCCGTCGGTGCGGCCCATGGTCAGGCTGTCATAAACCACGCTGGCCTTGGCAATATAATCATTGGTCATTCGCCGGCCGCGCTGTTCGAACCAGTAATACACCAGCTGACGCGACAGACCCTTCTGGATCACTGCCCGGTTCACGGTAAAATCACCATAGACGCTGTCCGGGATCGACACCTGCGTCGGGTCGATCGAAAACACTTCCCAGCCACCCACCGGCAGGCAGACCTCGGGTGAATGAATGCCGGACCCTTCGGTCTGTTTTTCATACCAGGCGGAAAAGAAATTCACGGCACCCGCTTCGCCCGGTGTGGAATAGGTGACGTTCACATAGTCGCTTGCCCCCAGCACAGCCTCGGTCGCGGGTTCCAGCGCCTGGGAATAGCCACTCCAGACCCCGATCTCGGTCGGGAACAGCGCAAAGCTGTCACGCGCCATCACCACTCGTTCGGGCGGCGGCACCAGCACAAAGGCCGCCGTCACCGCCACGCTGAGCACAGCGGCCACAATCAGCCCGGGGGCAGCGGCGATCCGGCCCAGCCGCCGGGTCTGCGCCCCGAACCCGTCAAAATCCAGATCAATCGTATCAGCCAGCGGCAACGGGTTAGGGGTCAGCCGTTGCAGCGCAATGGCCAGCAGGAACAACAGCCCGACACAGGCCCCGAAAATCACCCAGCCTTCGAAGAAATGCAAAAACCCTTCGGCCTGTTCGATGCCATAGCTGTTGACCAGAATACCTATCATGCCAATCCGGAAGGAATTCATGAACACTGTCAGGGGTGCCGCCATCAGCAACAGCACCGCCTTGTGCCACAGGGGCCCGCGGTACAGGATCGAGAACAGATAGGAAAACGACAGGATCGGGAACAGATAGCGCAGGCCGGAACAGGCCTCGGCCACCTGTAACTTATAGACCCCAAGGTCAATGATATTACCCTCAAGGAACACCGGCACGCCGGCCAGTTCGACAAACCAGACCCCCAGCTGCGAGCTGACCAGCTGCAGGAAAATCGTGAGCTGCCAGTACACGAATTGCGGCAAGGGCAGCATGAAGATCAGATGCAGCACAGGGGCCCAGTGGGTCCGGCCGATCTGCCAGCCAAAGCCGGTCAGCATGACGCCGCCGACCCATAGGATAAAGGCGTAAGTCACCACATCGGGGATTTGCACCAGATTGCCGAAAATCCCGAACAGCAGCGCAAACAAGGTCAGCGCGATGCCGGGAATGCGGTTGCGCGGGGTGTCGGCGGGATAATCAGGGGCACGCCGCAGTTCACGCAGGAACAGATACAGCGAGATCAACGGGATCAGCGGCCCGTGACTATATTCCGGCGTCATCCAGGCCCGTGCCAGCGATTGAAACCCCAGCCAGTAGACCGGCAGCGCACTGGTAATCAGCAAAATGAACCAGATCAGGCCCAGTGGATTGATCCGGCTGGTCGCACCCCGGGCGGGGCGCAGGTCTGCCGCCGTGCTTGCGGGACTGCTTGCGGGTGTAGCAACGGGCATGATCACATCCGGGGTTAACATATCTGATGGGCCTTATGGCCCCAAAGCATGGTTGTTATATGGCAGTCAGGTCACAAAAACACCAGCAGACAGGTCGCAAAACAGCCTGTCCAGAGATTTGTGTCTTATCGGCGACGCAGGGTGCGCTATGATGCAGGCCGGAGTCCGCGCCCAGATCTGATCCGGCGCTGCAGATGATCAAGTCCCCAGGCCAAAAGCACCGACCCCAGCCCGGTCAGCCCTGCGAACCCCAGACTATGCTGGTCCATATTGATGAGGCGGAGCAACATCGAACCGATCAGCGGGTGGCACAGATAAACCCCCAGCGCAATCCGGGCCGCTGCTTGGGACAGGGCGGTTTGGCGCAGCAGGACCGTCAGACAGACCAGCAGTGCCACCGCCGCCACCCCCAACTGCAACAGCCCGTCCGTCCATCCCGCCGCCCATGCTACCAGCACCAGACCACCCACTGCTGCGCCAAGGGTCGCAGGCATCATCACGGTCCCAGATAATGACCCTGACAATTGCCCTTGCAACATCACTTGCGCATGCGCTTGTGGGGATGATTGCGGAAACGCCAGCCCGAACCCCAGCCCCAGAAACACCGCTGGCAGCGCAAAGCCCCATTGTGCAAACGGGGTCGACCATAGCCTATCGTCCTGCAGGGATTGCGCCAGCAGGGCCAGCCCGGTCAGCACCGCCAGCCCGACCAGCCGGCGACGGTTACGGGTCTGGGGTGTCATATCCTGCAGTGACAGGCGGGCCAGCGGATAGACCGCAAGGCTGGCGGCAAAGGCAAAGGGCAGAAACCACAGATGGATCGCGGGACCCGCCAGCAGCATCCAAGGTTCGAACTCTGCCGCCAGGGGCCGCCCGCTGATCACCACCTCGGCCAGTTTCAAACCGCCATAGACCAGTGACCAGCGCACGAACGGCCCCAGCAGCCGGTCTGCCCGGCCACGCGCAAAGCTGGCAAAATCCATCCGCCCGGCCACCGGCAGGGCCAGAACGATCAACACCATCAGAAAGAATGGCAGGGCCGCATAGCCGATACTGGCCCCCGGTGCACCTGCATGGAACAGCACGATCCCCAGCGCGGCGATCAGGCGGGCATAGTCAAGGCTTGCGTTTCTGGGCATCACGGGACCGGATCGGGATTAGCTAAGCAAAGACTACCGGATCATCCGCACTGACGCCATGGAAACCGAATACGCAAGGCGGCGACCTTTAATCTGCTCGGGGGCGGTGCCGCCGCTCCAACCTATACAACCCCGGCTGACGGGATCGGTCTGACAGTCACCGCCTGTCGCAATAATCCGTTCGGTGGTGGCACGACCGCCATAAATGTCACGCGCAACACCATAGCCGGTCTGGGCGCGGGCTATTTTTGGGACAACACCCCTCAGCTTGACGGGTTTATCCATGAATTTCTGGTCTTCACCTTTGATCAGACGGTCCGGCTGAGCGAGGTCATGTTCGGCGAAGGTGATCGCGACGGCAGTGATGACTGGGATCTGTGGATCGACAGTGACATCGGCTTTGTCCAAGTGGCTTTTGACAGCGATGCCAACCCGTTTGATTTCGACGTCGTCGTCGTCACGCGGTTCCGCGTCGGTGCGGATGGCCTGAATGATGACTTCCGGGTCAAGGGCCTGACTGCGATGGCAGCAGTGCCGGTGGCCTGCAGCCTGGTTTCTTGCTGGTCGGTGCTTTGGGCGGCCTGTCCGCCTTGCGCCGCCGCAAGGCTAAGGCTGCCTGAACGCGGCTGTTGCACGGACTATAAGAACGGGGCCCTGCGAGGTTACGTTTGGCTTTGTGGTAGCATCACCAGGTCGCAATCGTAACATCACGTAGTGGGACTATACACCTAGAGCGAAAAGTCGAAATCCCGGCTCAGCCCCAGGAACACCGTATTATTCTGCGCCTGCCCGACGCCATCCTCGTCGCGGCTTTCGAATCGGTAGCCGATATTCAGGGTCCAGTCCGTGGTCAGCGCATAGCCCAGGCTGGCCGACAGGCTGGCATTGTCGGTGGTGTCGCCGGTCCCGGTATCCTGACTGCTGACATAGGCCAGCCCCAGATCAAGCGAGGCCAGCGGCGTCAGCTCGCGCGCAAATCCCAAGGACAGGCTGGTCTGCAGCTCTTCGGTGTCACCGCTGCCGGTGGCCAGGTTCTGGCGCAGGCTGGCCGTGGCGCGACCCAGGGCAAAGTCATGGGTGACGGACAGCGCGCCGGTCAGGTCGACATCGCCATCCGCCCCGCGCACCGTCCCCAGATCAAACGACAGCGCCCCATTCGGCAGGTCAAGATCGCGGCCCACTCCGACCGAGGTCCGGATTCCGGCATCGGTTTCGTCCAGCCCTAGGCTAAAGCGCAGCGCGCCATCGGGCCGGGTGATGGTCAGCCCCGAGGCCAGGCCCAGCGTCGCATTGGTCTCGTCTGTATCCTCGTAGGTCGCATAGGTCAGCCCGATGGTGGCCTGCGCCACTTCGGTGATATCCAAGCGGGCCGTGACCGTCACATCACTGCGGGTATTGTCGGTCAGTTCGGGATCGGTGACATCGGTATAATCCAAGTCCGTCACCCCGACGGCCAGGACCAGCCCAAAGGGCGCATCTTCGCGCAGGCTGAGTGTTGCGTCAAAGTTGAGGGCTTGGCGCGTGCCGCTGCCCCGCAGATCGGCAAAATCCGTGGGCAGTTCCAGCGTGCCATCGGGGTTGATAAAATCGGTCAGCGGGCGCAGGAATGTCAGATCATTGATCCGCAGTCCGGTCTGGATATCCAGCCGCGATGTTGCCCCGATCCGGGCATAAGACAGCGCAATGCGCGGATCAGCGACGCTGACATCGGTATCGGATGTCCCGGCCCGATCGACGATCCGCAAGCCAGTGCTGCCGGTCAGCGCAAAGGCGTTGCGCGCGGTTTCATCGGTCAGCCCGAAACTGAGCTGGGTGTTGGATTGCAGGGTACGGCCCGCCGGGTTTACGGACAGCCCGGCATTGCTCGAGGATTCCAGCCGCTGGTCCAAGCCGATACTGAACAATGGCCCTGCCACCGCGTCATCCTGCGCCCAGGCAATGCTGCTGCTGACCACCATATACCCCAACCCAAGCCCCAGGGTCGACAGCACGGCCATGTGGGTCACAAGGTGACGGAAGCGCGGGGCAAACCTGGAATGTTTCACGCGAACTCTTCTCCTTGGAGTCTTGGTGACATCTTGTTGTCCTGCGGGCGGGTCGGGTCCTGTTCAGAAGCGGGCCCTCAGGATGGTCTTATTCGAACAGGCGACGCTGCGGTACCACGATGACATCGCCCTCGACCAGGGTTGTACGGCCATTGGGGTTGCTGCCGGCCTCGATCGCATCATAATCCAGCGCATAAATCTGCTCGACACCGCTCGCATCGACGCGGCGCAACTGGATACGACTGGTCGCGGCAAAGCGGGTAAAGCCACCCATCTGGGCAAACAGCTGCAGCACGGTAGTGCCGGGGGCGACTTCCAGCTTGCCGGCACCGCCGACCTCGCCCAGCACGTAGATGTCAATGGTCGGCAGCGGAGCGGGCGGGGCCAGCGGACCGGCAGGCACCCGTTCGGCCAACCGCTCGATCGAGATGAATACCGTGGGCGGGGCGGCAAAGTTCGGTGCAAGCTGCGCCGAGACCGCCTGCTGGATCGCCTCAAGCGGGTTACCGGCTGCCATCACTGACCCCGCCAATGGCACCGAGATGCGCCCGTCAGGCGAGACCAGCACAGAGCGGTTCAGCGTGGCATCCTCGAGCACTTCGATGCGCAGCACATCGCCGGGCCGGATCCGGTAGGCATCTTGTGCGGCAACCGGGCCAACAAGGCCCGGCAGCATGACAAGTGCTGTCACAACCGTGGCGATCAAGGTTTTGGCCAAGGTTTTGGCCAAAGTTAAGGACCGTGTCATCATCCGTCTCCTTTTGGTCTTGTTCCGGCAGAGGCCCCTGACCGGGATGCACCACCAGAACACCGGGCTGCCCCCAAGCGGCCCGGCTGGTCCAGCTTTACGGCTTTATGGGGCGTGTTGAAATATCCAGCGCTCTTGTCAGGCGCCTTTACCACAGGGACGTGCCTGACCTGCAACAATTATTTGCGGACAGGCCACAGGCAAAACGCCGGTAAATCACCCCGATCATGGCTGCACTGGCAGGCTGGCGAGTGTGTCGCGCGCCAGCTGGAACTGCGGCAGCGGGCTGTCCCCGGCCAGATCAAGGGCGCGGGTCAGGACCGGAGCGGCCTCGGCGGGCTGGTTCAGGGCGACATAGGTCATACCCAGATGGAACTGCACCAGCGGGTCATCGGGCAGGCCCAGGGCTGCGGCCCGCAGATCGGGCAAAGCTTCGGCAAAATTACCGCGCCGGTATTCGATCCAGCCATAGGTATCCTGAAACGCCGGCACATCCAGCCCGCGCAACCGCCGGGCCACGGCAAAGGCCCGCTCCAGTGCAGCGGCATCATCGCGGTGCGTGGCAATCAGGCTGGCCAGATTATTGGCAATGATCACATTGCTGCTGTTGCGGACATATAGCGCCTCGTAAACAATGATCGCGCCGTCGATATCGCCGCTTTGTTCCAGCAAGGCCGCCTTGATCAGCGGCAATGACACCCCATCCGGCTGCGCCACAATGCCTGCGTCAATCACTGCGGCTGCATCGGCCGCACGCCCCGACGCGGCCAGAAGCCGGTATAGCATCTTGACCGGCTCTTCTTCGGCCGGGGCGGCGGCGATGATCTCGCGCAGCGTCTGTTCGGCCTGCTCCAGATCGCCGCCAATCGTATCGACCGAGACCCCCAGAAGTTTCAGCGTGATGTCATCGGGTGCTGCGATCCGGGCCTGATCAAGGGTCACGCGGGCCTCGTCCAGTTTGCCACTGCGCAACTGGGTGACCACGATCATCGCAATCGCACTGCTGTCATTGCCGCCCTGGCCGATCTGGCCTTCCAGAAAGGCCAGGCTGTCTTCGGTCCGGTCCTGTCCGATCAGCAGGGCGGCCTGCAGGGACTGAGCCATCCGCGCGGCCTCGGGTGTGTCGATGGTCTGCACCGTGTCCAGCACCTCTTGGGCGCGGGCCCAGTCCTGTGTTGCCAGCCAGATATCGGCCAGTTGCGACAAGATCTCGAGATTGGCGGGATTCACACGGCGGGCGTCCAGCAGCACGGATTCCGCGACCTGGGTGCGCCCGTCGCGCAACAGGAACCGGGCATAGCGCAGCGCTGTGTCGGGGGCACTGTCCGACACTTCGACCGCCATGGCCAGCCGTTCGCCGGCCAGTTCCGGGCTGCCCGCGCGTTCATGCGCTTCGGCCATCAGGGTCAGGACGCTGGCATCGCGCGGCGCCTGACTAAGGGCGGCGCGCAGGTCTGCAATGGCCGCATCCGGCTGGTCATCGGCAATCAGCCAGACGGCCCGCATTTTCAACGCCTCAACATTGGTGGTATCTTCGGCAATCACATCTTCCACCAGGGCGCGCGCGCCCACCGGATTTTCGGTGACCACCAGCATCTGCGCCAGGATCAGCTTGATCCGGCGGGTCTGGTCCGATGGTTCAGCGGTGGCCACGATATCCTGCAAGGTGGTCATCGCCAGATCCTGCTGGCCCGCCTCGAAATCAAGGCCCGCCTTCAGGGCGCGGTACAGATCGGCATTGGGCTGGCCGGCATTTGCGGCAATCAGCCGGTCCAGTTCGGCCACGGCTGTTGCAGTGTCACGGGCGGCGCGCAGAAACTGCACCACAACCACATGGCCTTCGACAGCATCCGTATCGGCCCCGGCCAGTTCACGCAAAATCGCTTCGGCCCCGTCAAAATCCTGCTGCGTCATGTACCAGCCGATCAGGGCGGTGCGGACCTCTTCATTCTCGGGAAACAGCTTGAACATGGTTTCCAGCTGAACCCCGGAGGCCTGCGTATCGCCAACCTCCTGCAACAGGCGGAATTTGAAGATGTGAAATTCAATGACATCCGGCTCCAGCACCAGGGCGGCATCCAGCAGCGGCATGGCGGTTTGCGGCGCAGGGCCGGTCAGGGCTGCATCAATCAGAATCCGGCGCACCACCTGATTATCGGGCAAAAGCCCCGACACAATCCCGGCCCGGCTGACCGCAGCGGCCTTGGCCACATCATCCTGATCCAGCACCGCCTTGCGGTATTCCAGCGCAACTGCCAGCGCCTGCACCTCGGGCGCATCCGGGGTCAGGGCGATGGCGGCATTGCCATGCCGCTCGACCTCGTCCCAGTCGCCACGGCCGACGGCAATCCCGGCCAGCGTGACGCGAACCGGGACAGTATCGGGATATTGTTCGATCAGGCGCAGATACTGGCCATAGGCCTCGGTCACCTCGCCACGCGCCAACTGCGTGTCGGCATAGACCTGCCGGGCTTGCAGGTGAAAGCCGTCATATTTGAACACATTGCGAAATTCGACCAGGGCCCGGTCCACATCACCTGCCTCGAGCAGGGCCATGCCGGACTGGAAATAACGCTCGGCTTTTTCTTCATCACTTTCGCACCCGGCCAGCGAAAGAGTTGCGACCAGCATCAGCACGACAAGAGAAAAACGCAGCATTCTATTCATCCGAAATGAGTGATCTTGACAGCAATAGCGCCAGTCTCAGCTAAGCACAGGTCGGGATAGAGCGCAAATCTGGCCGCAATATGACCCTGTCCGATCTGGCCCTGTCCGAAGCTCAGTATCCGGTGCCGCGCAACACGACACGCACTGTCGCACCCAGCAGGGCCAGATCAGTGCGCAGCGACAGCTTGCGCGCGTAATCGGCGTCAAACCCGGCGCGGTCGGCAAAAGAGCTCTCGTTGCGCTTGGAGACCTGCCAGATGCCGGTGATCCCCGGACGCAACCGGTAATAGGCCTGCCCCGGATACAGACTGCGCTGGCAGGGCATCATCGGACGCGGCCCGACAAGGCTCATGTCGCCGTTGAAGACATTCCACAGCTGCGGCAGCTCATCGAACGAGGATTTGCGCAATATCTTGCCAAAGCGGGTGATGCGCGGATCGACTTTGAGTTTCTGGGTCCGGTCCCATTCGGCCCGGGCCAGCGGATTTGCCTGCAGATGCGCCTCAAGCGCGACATCCGCTTGCCGGACCATCGAGCGCAGTTTCCACATTGTATAGACTTTACCACCCCGGCCAATGCGGCTTTGGCTGTAGAACGGCTTGCCGCCACCCAGCGCCACGATCAGGGCCAGAAAGGCGATCAGCGGCACCGTGACCGGTGCGGCAAGTACGACCAATGTGATATCAAGCAGCCGCTTAAGGCCATTGCGATATATCCCGCCATCATCGGCAGACAGCGCATCCCGCGGCGCAAACAGAAATGATACCCCACCAGCGGCACCCTTATCAGTGGGCCGCGCGACATCTGTCGAACTCAGAGTCATATCAATGTCCTCGTTACCATCGTCATAAAACATGCTGCGCAGCAGAAACGTGTGCTTTGTAACCCCAGCGCTCGAAATGGTTTGCTGCCGTCACGGGCGGAAACCCGAATCGACCTCCCGCCTGGTTGGTTCTAAAGACAGATGCGCAGAATCGCAACGAATTTTTAATGAACTTTTCATTACATTGTTTTATTAACTACATAATAACAAACATCTTTTTAGTTAATTTCGGGATTTCAGGCAGTTTGTTGCCGGTTCTATAACACAAGGTCGGCAACATCAGTGCATTACCAAACAGCCTGTTTTCGCGTCAGAGTCGCCACCTTGCGCGGCAAAATCCGCGCCGTGGAACCCACCGGGCCAGGTTATGCCGCTGTGCAGAAAGGGTCGAATGCCTGCTACCCTCTTGCTATGGTTCGTGGCATGAGGCGGCAGGGTGATGTGCCACTGACCTAGGACCCGGTCCGGCCACAGCGGCGGCCGATTTGTTTGACAAAGTCTTGATCGGTCGCACTTTCGGCCATTTTTGATAGTATACGGCGACAAAAGAAGGTTCGGGGTCACGATGAGCAGCACGCTGGATATCTACACAGTCCATTTTGGCCTGCGTGAGCGGCCGTTTTCGCTTGTCCCGGATCCTGACTTTCTGTTCTGGTCGCCGCATCACAAGCGGGCCTTTACCATGCTGGAATACGGCATCCTGACCCGGGCACCGATCACCCTGATCACTGGCGAAGTCGGCGCTGGCAAGACCACATTATTGCATCAACTCCTGAAATCGGTCGGCGCGGATGTGCGCATCGGACTGATTTCCAATGCGCATGGGTCGCGCGGGGAATTGCTGCGTTGGGTGCTGCTGGCGCTGAACCAGCCCGCCGCCCCCGAGGCCAGCTATGTCGATCTGTTCGGCCAGTTTCAGACCTATCTGATTGCCGAATATGCCATGGGCCGCCGGGTTATCCTGATTTTCGACGAAGCGCAGAACCTGAGCCGGGAATCACTGGAAGAATTGCGCATGTTCACCAATATCAACTCGAACAAGGACGAGTTGCTGCAACTGGTGCTGGTCGGCCAGCCCGAGTTGCGCCAGATGGTGCTGCGCCCGGACATGAGCCAGTTTGCCCAGCGGGTTGCCGCCAGTTACCACCTTGTCGCCATGGACCGCATGATGGTGCGCGCCTATATAACACACCGGCTGCAGGTGGCCGGGGCGGTTGACCAGATCTTTAACGATGCCGCCACCGATCTTGTGCATGAAGTGACGCGGGGTGTGCCGCGTCTGGTCAACCAGTTATGCGATCTGTCCATGGTTTATGCGTTCACCAATACCCAACGGCATGTCGACCGCCCCCTGGTGCAGCAGGTGCTGAATGATGGCGTGTTCTTTGGAAACGGCTGGTCTGAGCCCCCCGCACTGGTGTTGCGGCCCGAACCAAGGCCCGAACTGAGGCCCGAGTTGAGAACCGAGTTAAGACCCGAGCTTAAACAGGAACCGCGACCCGAACTCAGACGGAAGATGGAATAACGATGGACCTGAAGTTTTACCTGTCGCTGTTCTGGCGCAGACTGCCCTATTTCCTGATCCTGCTGGCGATCGGGTCAGCGATCGGTGTGACACTGGCCACGGTCCTGCCGCCAGTCTATGTCGCGCGGGCCGTGCTGATCGTGGAATCGCAACAGATCCCCGACGAACTGGCCGCAACCACGGTCGAAACCCAGGCCACTGAACAGCTGCAGATCATCCAACAGCGCATCCTGACCCGTAACAGCCTGCTGGACATGGCCAACCGGCTGCAGATCTATGGCGCAGCCGACGACCAGCAGGCCACACGCTTGCCCGCCGACGAGATTGTTGAAGATCTGCGCCGCCGGATCGGCATCATCACGACCGGCGGGACTGCGGCCAACCGCGGCCCGGTGCAAGCCACCATCGTCAATGTCAGCTTCGAAGCCTCGACAGCGGCCATGTCGGCCACGGTGGCCAACGAGGTCGTTACGCTGATTCTCAAAGAAAACGTCGAGATCCGGACCAATGTTGCGGGCCAGACGCTGGAGTTTTTTACCCAGGACGTGGCCCGGCTGGATCAGGAACTCGCCACATTGGGCGGCCGGATTCTGGAATTTCAGG
The DNA here is from genome assembly GCA_031422295.1 of Rhodobacterales bacterium. Lineage (GTDB taxonomy): Bacteria > Pseudomonadota > Alphaproteobacteria > Rhodobacterales > Rhodobacteraceae > JANOMH01. Next base: position 22,378 of record JANOQM010000058.1, read on the forward strand.
AGGCCAATCTGGAGGCACTGCCAGACAGTCTGGATTTCCGGCGCAGCCAGCAGGCCGCGGCCCAGGAGCGTCTGTTGCAGCTTGAGCGCGAGGTTTCCGTCCTGCGTGACCGGCGCGACCGGCTGGTGTCCTTGTACGAGACGACGGGGCAAGTGGTCGATACTGTTCCCGCCGCCGCAATGACGCCCGAACAGCGGCAGCTGCAGAGCCTGCGCGACGAACTGACCAACGCCCTGGCCGTGCTGTCGCCGACAAATCCGCGGGTCAAGATGCTCGAGGCGCAGATTGCAGCACTCGAGGGCAGGGTGGCCGCCCAGTTGGCCGCCGGCGGGACCATTTCGAATGATGGGGTACAACTGTCGGCCTTTGATCTGCAACTGGCGGATATTGACGGCCAGCTTGAATTCCTGGCCAGCCAAAAACTCCAGATCGAAACGACAATGGCCGCGCTGCAACAGTCGATCGAGGCCACCCCGGGCAATGCGATTGCGCTGGATACGCTGCAGCGCGACTATGCCAATGTGCGTGTGCAATACGATCTGGCTGTGGCCAACCGCGCCCGTGCCGAAACCGGCGACACGATCGAGGCTTTGGCCAAAGGCCAGCGGATTTCGATCATCGAACAGGCCATAGCGCCGCGTGCGCCAGAAAGCCCGAACCGCCCCATCGTGGCTGCCGCTGGAATTGGTGCAGGACTGGTGCTTGGGCTTGGCCTTGTCGTTCTGCTGGAACTGATGAACAAGGCGATCCGCCGCCCGGCCGAACTGACCGCCCGGCTGGGAATCACCCCGTTCGGCACCCTGCCATTGATCCGTACCAAGGCCGAGATCCTGCGCCGCCGCCTGATTATTGCCGCAGCTTTTGCGCTGGTGCTGGTCGTGCTGCCCGCAGCCTTGTGGTTTGTGCAGACCCAGATCATGCCGCTGGAGCAGGTGCTGGATCAGCTTCTGGCCCGGTTTGGCCTGACAGCCGTCTTTGAGCGGATTTTCCGATAACGCTTGCTTGCCCGAACGCCCCGAAAAGGAACCTGACATGGAAAAGATCCAGGACGCCATTGCCAAAGCCCGCGCAACCCGCACGGATGGGTCCGACATGTCCGCAGACCTGTCGCATTCCGGGGGCCGGGTGTCTGATCCGGCCCAAGAGACCACCCCCCGGATCACGCAACAGCCTGCAGCACAGATCACCAAAAACTGGGCCGCCCTGCCGGCCTTTGCGCCCAAGGCCGCGCATTTGCAGCGCAACCGGATCGTGGCTTTTGCCCCTGGCCACGCGGCGACCGCCTTTGACGTGATGCGCACCCGGCTGCTACAACAGATGCGGGCCAACGGCTGGCGCAGGCTGGCCATCACTTCGCCGGGGCCGGGCTGTGGTAAAAGCATGCTGGCGCTGAACCTCGCCTTCAGTCTGGGCCGCCAGCAAGACCAGCGCAGCCTGATTATCGACCTGGACATGCGCCGCCCGTCGATGGCGAAATATCTGGGAATCAGCACCGAACACAGCATCGCCAAGGTGCTGGACGGCACCGCCACCTTGGCCGACAGCGCAGTCCGTTACGGCAGCAACCTGGCCTTTGCCAGCCATCACGGGGCAGTGCCCAATTCCGCCGAACTGCTGCAAAGCACCCAAGGGGCCGCCGCACTGGACCTGATCAGCGCCACCTATGACCCTACGATCATGATCTTTGACATGCCGCCGATGCAGGCAGGCGATGATGTCATGGCCTTTGCATCGCGCGTCGATTGCGTCCTGCTGGTCGCCGCTGCAGGCGATACCACGATCAGCCAGGTCGATACCTGCGAACGCGACCTGGCAGCGCAGACCAATGTGCTGGGCGTGGTGCTGAACAAATGCCGCTATATGACCGAAGAGGACAGCTACGGCTATTATAACTGAGCGGCCCGGTAGACTGGCAATGCCGGCTGGTAAACTGTGGGTCAGACATGAAAAAGGGCCGGATCAACCGGCCCTTTCTGCAATCTGCGTGATCGTAGGATCAGACCGTCTTGCGACGGCGCAGGGCCGCGATGCCGCCCAAAGCCCCCAGCAGCAACAGACCACCGGCCGGCAGCGGCACAGCAGAAAGCGTGACACTGGACAAAACGGCACCAATATTGTCGCCGCCCGCATTCTGGAACGTCAGGGCACCACCGGTTGTCGTGAAAGTCAACGGCACGATTGTCGAGACATCATCACCAGACAAGATGTTCGAAATCGTGGTCGACCAACTTCCCAGGGTGATCGTGACCGAGTCAGGATCAGCCCCACGACTGTTGCCAAAGAGTTCAAAGGCCAGCTCATAAGTGCCAGCTGCAAAAACTACCACGCTCGACAGCAGACCTGACAGATTTTCCGAACCGTCAAGATCAATACAGCCCCCGGTACCGCGGCACAGATTGCCGAAGCCGTTGGTGATGATGTAATCAAGGGTCGGCCCGGCAGTCCAGTTGGGTGCCAAAAAGTTGGGGCCAATGTTGAGCACATCTACTGCACCATACTCAAAGTCATCCTGCAGAACGAGCGTCGCTGCCGACACAGCACTGGTCATCGACAGGCCAAGAACAGCGGCTGCAATTATATTTTTCATAAGCACACACTCCCAAAAACGACATTCAACTTCATCTTGTCTCAATCTTAACAAAAAAATGCTGCATCTGCAATGATCACGTATCTGCCACAAACTTCAACCAGAGGGGGAGTTTTGGGGGAAATTCCACAGATAAATTTGCCCCTTGCGGGTGGTTGACCCGGCTTTCGCAACAATCCTCGCGCTGGATCACGCCTGACCGGTCAGCAAAAACCAAAGGCCGCGCGGATGATCGAGAATCATCCGCGCGGCCTGTACTTCAAAGTGAGACCAGATCAGACGGTCTTGCGACGACGCAGCGCGGCAATGCCGCCCAATGCACCAATCAGCAGCAGGCCACCGGCCGGCAACGGAACCGCAGCAGCGACTTCTACGTCAAAGCCAGCGCCTGCCGTCGAGTTGGTCCAGGTGAACAGCAGTGTCTGGCTGAGGTTCGGAACCGTGAACACGGTCGACAGAACAGTATCGCCTACGCCGATGTTGATGGTCGACAGCACGTTCATGCCGGAGTCGAGCCAGGACATGGTCAGGTTCTTGAACTGCTTGAACACGATGTTGCCGATTGTTGCGCTTGATTCCGCACTTACCGGATCAGCATCGGCATTGAACACAACGCTCCAAGAGCCTGCGCCACCTACAGAATCGATATTGCCGAAAAATTCGTCCTCGGCATAACCAATGGTATAGCTGTTGCCGTCTTCAATAAGTGTAGCGGCCGAGGCCACAAGTGGTGTCACAGCCAGCACAGCTGCGACGGCCAGATATTTCATTTTGCTAAACATAGCTCTTCCTTACAATCATGATGATGACGCTCAACTGCATCACTTAACGACACATTAACGCCAGATTACTGCCTTGTTCGACGAACCGCAAGCAATGCCCCCTGTTTTGTTCTGGATTTCGTTCATTTTACTACCTCAGGTTGTGGTTCCCACTCAGGCACTGCTTTATGGGTGTATTTTCTGGTTTTACTGCCGGTTTTATCGCCGGTGATCGTTTCCATTTGTAACATTTTTCACTCGTTTCGCCTGCATTACTTGGGAAAAGCAAAGGCCGGGCCCGGATTAATCCCGGCCCGGCCTTTGATTGATTCGATCTTGCCAGAGGCTTGCTACGGGGCCCGGCAGGGGCCGGTTTCAGCCCCGGCAAACGCCGGTTTCAGCCAGCCTTGCGCCGCCGCAGTGCCGAAATCCCCCCCAGCGCGCCCAGCAGCAGAAAGCCTGCAGCAGGCAGCGGGACCGCGGCAACCGAGGTCAGATTGCCGATCTCAAAGGCAGGCGTGCCCGACTTGAATACCGCCTCGTCAAACAGGCCGACGGTGGTGATGGAGGCAAAGGAATTTGGCACATTCAGGCCATAGGGGCCGCCAACAGTCACCGTTTCGACGAACACCCCGTTGTTGTAAAAGTCGATCGCGTTATAGGCGTCGGGCGACCCCCAGATGAACTTCAGTACAGAACTGCGCACAAAACTGTAGGTCGCACTGCCGGTGATCGAGGTGAACACGCCGATCCCGTTCAGGGCCGTCCCCTCCCAGATGCTGCGGCGCACACCGCCGATCGAGTCGGTGACGTTTTCAGCATAGGTGCCTGAAAACGAATCCGCAGCCTGATTGGCAACATCCGTCAAAGGTGTCGCAGTAAAGACGATGGTTGCCGCATTGGCACTGCCGAATGACGCAAGCGCCAATGCGGCAGAAATAGCGATGGTTTTAAACATCAAAGACCACTCCAATTGATATGAATATTCCATGATCCCGTACCGGTATTGACCCCGCACGCAATACTGAACCGACCCAAACCCGGTATGCGCGAGATTTTACAACTCTGGGCTGCATCTGTGTTTCCGCATCCGCCGCAACGCCGCCAATCCCGGGTTTAGCAACCGTCCCGGGAAACAAAGCAGATGCAGGCCCCTGCGGTCCGACATCTGCCACAGGCCTGTCAGAGGGGTGATTCGGGTGCTGAAACCGGCCTGACGGGCTTTGCGGTGCAGGCCGCAGCCCTGTCTGGACTTGCCGCCCGCATGGACGCTCAGGCAAAGGTCGGTCCTGCCGGACGGCTGTCACAGATTTGCCATCGCTCTGATGTTTACGATGCAACTGGCGTTTAAGATGCAAGATGTGTCATTGCGCCGGAGAGACAGATGAAAGACATGCTTTTGGGCAGAGCCGGAACAACGTCTGAAGATGCCAATCCGGGGCCTGATCTGGCCTCCATTTCTGTCGTCATTCCACATCTGAACCAGCCCGTCATGCTGGCCCGCTGCCTGGCCTCTCTGGCAGGCGGGATCCGGGTGCCGGACGAGATCATCGTGGTGGATAACGGCTCGACCGACCTGCCTGCTGCAATCTGTGCGGGCTATCCGGACGTCCAGCTGTTGCACGAAACCACCCCCGGGCCCGGCCCGGCGCGCAACCTTGGGGTAGCCCACGCCCAGCATGACATTCTGGCCTTTATCGATGCCGATTGCATCGCCGACCCGGGCTGGCTGGCCACCGCCGGGATTGCGATGGCGGACCCGGCTGCGCAGATTCTGGGCGGTGATGTGCGCATCGCGCTGACCGACCCCGCCCGGCTGACCCTGCTGGAGGCTTATGAAAGCATCTATGCCTACCGGATGGACCGCTATATTGCCCGCGAAGGGTTCACCGGCACCGGCAATCTGGTGGTGCGCCGCAAAGTGCTGGACAGCGTGGGCCCGTTTGCCGGGATCGGCATGGCCGAAGACCGCGACTGGGGCCAGCGCGCCACACGGGGCGGCCATGCGATCCGCTATGTACCGCAGATGAAGGTGTACCATCCCGCCAGGACCGGCATGGCCGAACTGTATCACAAATGGGACCGGCATATGGCGCATGATTATGGCAGCGCACGGGGCAGCCTGACCGGACGGCTCAAATGGGGGCTCAAGACCATGGCCATGGCAGTCTCGCCCGTCGCCGAAATCCCCCGCATCCTGACCTCGGACCGTATCAGCGGGGTGCGAAACCGGGCTCTGGCCTTTGCCGGACTGGCCCGGATCCGGCTGTACCGCACGGGGCGGATGATCCAGCTGCTGCTGGGCGGCAATCCAGAGCGTCTGTCAGGACGCTGGAACCGACCGGGCGCGCCGTAAGGTCAGGCACATAATATGGCCATGGTGCTCTGTGGGGTCAGCCGATCCGGCCCGCCAGCCGGGTCATCACAGCGGCCAGTGCGGTTTCATACTGCGCCAGTTTGCCCAGCCCCCCCGCCAGGGCCTGCTGCGCCTCGGCTGCCATAGCCTCCCGGTCCTCATACCCCGCCACGATCCTGGCCAAGATCACCTCCGCTGTCTCGGTCGTGCAATCCACTGTCTGATCATACCCAATAGACCCGAACAGGCCCGCGAATTTCCGGCTATAGGCCATTGGCACCACCGGCACGCCACTGGAAAACGCCGCAATACAGGCATGCATCCGCGCGCCCATGAAAAAATCCAACCCCGCAATATAGGTTTTGGCCTGCGACGGCGAGGCAAAGGCCGGGGCCAGCACAACGCCCGGAAATTCGGCGGCCAATGCGGCACTGGCGCGGTAATCATCTTCGCCGGTCATCGGCCCGGATGGCACGATCACATGCGGCACCAGATGCACCTCGCAGCCGTCCGGGTGGGTCTGGAAATGGCGGATCAGGTCACGCATCAGGCCGGGGTAATCCAGGGTCAGCCCGAATTGGTTTTTGCCGGTATAGCCGCCGCCCATCAGCAGGCCCGACACATTGATGCCGACCTTGACCAGCCCACCCGCTGCCAAACCGCCCGCAATCCGCGCCGCAGGCGGATCATACGGCAGGCGCAGCGCCACATCCGACGCCTCGATCAGATCCCGCGTGACCCCCATCGCCCGGGCCGCAGCGGTAGACAGCTGGTCGCGCGTCGCCACCACGGCGCACAGCCGCATCGACAGTTTAGCCAATGCCGTAGACCAGCCCTTGGTGAACGGCCCGATGGTTTGCGGCGCCATGACCAGCGGCGTGCCGGCCAGATGGGTCAGGTATTTCAGGATGAACATCCGGCTGAGCCGGCGGGACCCGTAAATATCGGCGAAACTATCCCCCGCCCCAATGTCGATCACCATATCAGACCGCCGGGCCGTGGCGAAAAACCCGAATGGATTCAGCATCATCCGCCCATCCATATCGACCACCCTGATATCCGGCCCACTGATATAGGGGGCGCGGGCATCCTTCCAGTCCAGCACCGTAATCTCGACGGCGCGGTCCATGTCGCGGCCGATGGCGCGGATAATCTCGACCTCAGACACGGTCAGCGCGCCCACCCCCAGATTATCGGACCGGGTGGAATGCATGATCAGGCAGATGCGTAAGGGACGGGAAGGCATGACAAATCCTGTAAGTTAGCGGCGAAAGCTGCGGCGCAATGTGCCCAGAAAGTTTTTCAGATTGCGCTGCCACGGGTTTTGCCGCGCTGCAGCAGCAATCTGCAAGCCCTCATACCGGGGCACTGGCCGCCCTACCAGTCGCAGTGCTGCAAGCCGGGCAAACAAGGCGCGCCGCCGCTCGCGCTGACCGGGCTGGATTGCGGCAAGATCGGCCATATCGAAGGGGGCGGTTTCGATCTGCCCGGCGGCTTGGGCGGCGGCGATCAGCTGCGCCCCCAGCGGCGTACGGGCGACGATCAGGCTGATTCCGGGGGCATCGGTGAACACCGGATAGCCGGCCGCGTCACTGTCCCAGGCATCGGCACAAACGATATCGGCGGCAATCCCGGTGCCATCGGCGCAGATCTTGCAGCGGTGCTGCACATGTTTGGACAGGATCTTGCCCCAGCTGTCGTGATAGCTCATCGACCGCTGGGTGCCATCGGTCAGGGTGGCCGTGGCCTGCCCCGGCCAGCCATTGCCGCGGTAGCGGAAGGCGGTGGTCTGGGCCGGGTCCGCCCCAAGGGCTGCCAGCACGGCGGCCCCCCCGGCATGACTGGGCACACCGGCACAGAAAAATGACAGGATCACCGGGAAGGCCGCCGCCACCGCCGGATCGGCCTGACAGATCGCCCGTAACGCCGCCGCATCACAGGGCTTGCCGACAAAGGCCAGCCGTTGGTCGCGGGCCATATGGGCGGCAAGATCGGCCAGCGGGGCCGAGGGCGCATAGCGCGATCCGGCCGCCGCCATCACCCCGGCCCTGTCATCCGTGATCACTGTCGCATTGCCGATCTGCAAATCCGGCGCGGCGGCAGTCTGCACCACGGCCTCCACCACCCGCTTGTCCAGCAGATACAGCAAGATCGCCGACAAGGCCCCGCCCGATGACCCGGCAAAGCGTATGGCGGGGTCAGTGGCCCAACCGGTCTGCATCGCCATATACGGCCCCCATAGCACCGGATCGGCGCGGCCCTGTGCAGCCACGCTTTGCCCCAGCCCGGGACAGGCCCGGGCAATGGCAGCCTCTTCGGGCGGGCTCAGCGGGGCGGTCTGCACCGGGCGCAGATAACCCGGGGCTGCGACCTGCATCACCACTTTGCCCGGCGCCAGCCCGGCACAGGCGCCGCAGCCGGCACATGAATCGCCCCGCGCCACCCGGGCCAAAGCAGGCGAGCGCCCAGAGGGAGTAGGGGTAGAGGTGGTCATCTGGTCTGCCTGTCCTGTTCAACCCACGGGCTTAACCCGCTTGTTTGTACCTGCCCATAGTGTCCTATCTTGACCACAGGATGGCAAACCTGAACAAGCGCGCATGAAAGCGTCTCTTTTTTCAGAAAGCATACCCCCGCCGATGTTGCGTTCTGCCGTTTTGATCCTGTCAGGTAATGCCGCCGCCGCCTTGCTGCTGCTGGCGCGCAATCTGATCATCGCGCGGCTGATTCCCGTGGCCGATTACGGCATTGCGGCGACCTTTGCCATCGCCATGGCCGTGGTCGAAATGATGTCGGCACTGGGGCTGCAACAGCAGATCGTTCAAGCCAAAGACGGCGACGATCCGCGGTTTCAGGCCGCGTTGCAAGGGTTTCAGGTGCTGCGCGGGGTGATCGCGGGGGCGGTGCTGTATGCGCTGGCCACCCCGATTGCCGATTTCCTGCAGGTGCCGCAGGCGGCCTGGGCCTACCGGCTCATGGCGCTGGTCCCGGTGCTGAATGCGCTGGTGCATTTCGATATCTACCGGATGAACCGGCAGATGCAGTTCGGCCCGCTGCTGCTGACCGGGGCGGTGCCTGCACTGGCCTCGGTGCTGGCGGTCTGGCCGCTGTCGGTCTGGTATGGCGATTACAAGGTGATGCTGTATGCGGTCATCCTGCAGGCGGTGCTGACGGCGGTCACCTCGCATCTGGTGGCAACCCGGCCCTACCGGTTGCTGCTGGACCGGGCGGTGATGGGCCAAAGCCTGAGGTTCGGCTGGCCCTTGCTGGTCAACGGGATCCTGCTGTTCGCCGTATTCCAGGGTGACAAACTGATCGTCGGGCGGGAACTGGGAATGGAGGCGCTGGCGATTTTCGCCATGGGCTTCACCCTGACGCTGACCCCGACACTGGTGATGGCAAAATCAGTGCAGAACCTGTTTTTGCCGCAGCTATCGGCGGCGCTGGGTGACGCCCCACGCTTTGCGCATCTGAGTGCGGTGACACTGCAGGCGGTTTTGCTGCTGGGGCTGTCCCTCGTCATGATCACCGTGCTGATAGGGGCGCCGGTCGTGTATCTGCTGCTGGGCGACAAATATCTGGACCTGCTGCCCTATCTGCCCTGGCTTGCGGTCATGCAGGCGGTCCGGGTGTTCAAGGCTGGCCCCGCAATCGTGGCGCTGGCCCTTGGGCATACCAGTAATGCCATGCTATCCAACCTGGGCCGGGTGCTGTCACTGCCGGTCTGCTGGGCTGTGGCCGTCACCTCTGGCGATCTGCTGGTGATCATCTGGGTGGCGATTGCGGGCGAAGTGCTGGGCCAGATCACGGCTATTTTACTGCTACGCTATAAATCGGCGGGTGGCCTGCAAGGCCTGATCTGGCCGCATGCCGGGGCTGCCGCCCTGTTGGTAACGGCCGGAGCCGCCGTTCTGAGCGACCAGACCCCGGGCGCGCCTGACTTTGCAGCACCTTGGATCGGCCTTGTTTTTGCACTTATTGCCGGACAGATCATCTGGGCCTCGGGCGATCTGCGGCGCTATATCCGCCTGCGCGGGATGGGAGGGAACAACGATGTGGCACCCTGATGCAGTGGCCCGGGCCCGGCGTGCAGATCTGCGGGCGCGCAACCCGCTATCGCCGCTTATTATGCGGCTGTACCAGTTCAGACGCCTGCGCTCGGTGTGCCGCAAGCTGTGCGACAGGTTCGAAGGCAGCCTGATGCATTCCGCGACATGGCGGGACATTCTGCGCCTTCATCATGATGTTCTGATCGGGCGTTACAGCTATGGCGCGATCCTGAAACCCGGCGTGCTGCCCGCCGGAACCCGGGTCGGGGCTTATTGCTCGGTCGGCAGCGAGCTGATCGTGCGCCGGCGGGATCATCCGCTTGACAGCCCGTTTTTGCACCCGCTCTTTTACCGCAGTGCGCTGGGATTTGTGCAGCATGATACTATCCCGCTGAATACGGACAACCCGCTGACCATCGGGCATGATGTCTGGATCGGCGACCGGGTGACGATCCTGGGGGGGTGCAAGACCATCGGCAATGGCGCTGTGATCGCGGCAGGGGCTGTCGTCACCCGCGATGTCGCCCCCTACACCGTCGTGGGCGGCGTTCCGGCCCGGCTGATCCGCCGGCGTCTGGACGACAGCACGATTGCAATATTGGAAGCCAGCCGCTGGTGGGAAAGAGACATCGCCTCCCTGATCGCCGATCCGCCGCTGGCAGGTATCCTTGGTACCGACGCAGACAGTGTCCTTTGACCCCAACTTGCCGTAAAAAGCAGTTCAGCGCCCCCGTGTTCCCACCATTAGGACCAGTTATGATCAAGCTTTGTTCCCTTGCCCTGCTGTCCGCTCTGGTCGCTGGGCCTGTCGCCCAAGCCGAAACAGTGCCGGTCGCGACACCTGCCGCCTTGCAACAGGCCCTCCTCGCCGCCGCCCCGGGCGATATGCTGGTGCTGGCCCCCGGCGACTATGGCGCACTTGATCTGCGCGGGCTGGTGCTGCCGCAGGACCAGCCGGTTGTGCTGCGGGGGGCGGATCAGGGAGGGACTGCGCGGTTTTCCGGGATGGTGCTGCGCGAGGTGGAGGGGCTGGTGCTGGAGAACCTCGGCTTTGACTACAGCTATGCGCCGGGCGATCCGCCGCATCTGCGCCCGTTCCAGATCATCAACAGCCAGGCCATTACGATCCGGAGCGCAGTGTTCGACGGCGATCTGGCGCAGGGGGCAGGGCCGGAGGCAGACGGGTTCGGCACCGGGTTTGCCCTGGGCATCACCAACAGCGCGCTAGTCACGGTCGCCGACAGCGAGATCCGGGGCTTTTTCCGCGGTGTCGTGGTCAGCGACAGCCGTGATATCGTGCTACGGGGCAACAATATCCACAGTCTGCGGATGGACGGGATGAACTTTGCCCAGGTCGAACGGGTGCTGATCGAGGGCAATCATATCCATGACTTTATCCGCTCGCTGGCATCACGTGATCACGCCGATATGATCCAGTTCTGGACCAACGGGACAACCGCTGCGTCCCGCGACATCGTGATCCGGAACAATGTGCTGAACTCAGGCAATGGCTGGTACACCCAGTCGATCTTTATGCGCAACGATCTGGTCGACCGGGGCCTTGCCGGGGACGAGATGTTTTACCGCAATATCCTGATCGAAGAGAATGTCATCATCAACGCCCATCTGCATGGCATCGTGGTGGGCGCAACTGATGGCCTGATCATTCGCAATAACACGGTCATCCGCAATGCCCGGTCAGAGGGCGAGCGGGAAAATGTGGCGCTGTGGAACCCGCGGATCAGCGTGGCGGAACCCTCGCGGAATGTGCAGATCCTGCGCAATGTCGTCAGCCGGATTGCGGGTGATGAGGCACAGGCCGGGTGGGTCATTGCCGATAATCTGTTCATCCAGGACCGGGGCCGTCTGGCCGAGGGCCTGTATTATGATCTGGTCTTTGTCGCGGCGCGCACTGGCGATCCGCAGAACCTGGGCTCGTTCAGCTACTTGCCCGGCGGACCACTGGAGGGTGCCGGGATCGGGGCCAGCAGACTGACCGGCCTGCAGCCCACAGTGCCCGGCGAATAGGCGTCAGCCCGACAGGGCCGGCCACTCTCAGGTCAGTCCCGCTTCTGCCAATGCAGCCTCGGTCGCATCGGCGGTCAGGAACCGGCCATAGTCCGTGACCGCGATGCCACTGCGCAAAACCCGCGCCGGATTGCCCGCGACCAATGACCCGGATGGCACCGATTTTGTGACCACAGACCCCGCCCCGACCACGCAATTATCGCCAATCTCGACCCCCGGCAGGATCAGGCTGCGCCCGCCGACAAAGCAGTTGGCACCGACCCGCGTATGCAGATACAGCCCGCGCGTCATGTCATGCGTCAGGATGCGGGCGTCAAAAGCGATGTAGGTTTTCGGCCCGATATGTACACCGGCGGGAAAGGTCCGGTCGAATTTCGCAGACAGCGAAAATTGCGCCGTGGGATGGATATCCATCCCCCAGAGCCGGGTGTAATACAGCCGCTTGAGGGTAACCAACAGGGTCCGCAGCCCCTTGAGCCGGTTCAGGCCGCGGCGCCGGGCCTTGGCCGGGGGATTGCTGTGACTGTTCATGAAAGATTCCGGTGCATATTTCAGGCGGGTAAAGCCTAACGGCGCGCGCGCCCCCGAACAAGCGTCCGACGCGCCGTGGCGCGGCAATAAATCAACTGTCACACAAAAACTGTCACACAAAAACTGATGCAAGGGAATCCGCATGGGCCACAGCGATCCCGGTCATGCGCTGCATCATGGCGCATATCTGCCGGATCGTATTGCCGGTTGCGCATAAGAGGGGCGCAATAATGTCGCCATTCTATGGCAGATCGCCTAAGAAGCCTGCAAAACCACGATACGATAACGGGAACCATGCCTTGGCCGTGACAGATGACATGATGGGGCGCAGCGCCGGACGTGCGGGGGCATCCCCCGCTCTCGTTAGCTTACCGCAGATCGCGGGCAAACTGCCGCTGCCGGTCTGGCTGTATCTTCTGGCCGTGGTGATCCCGATCGGGTTTCAGGCCGGGCCGCTGGCGATGACCACGCTACGGTTGCTGTTGCTGGTGATGATCGTGCCCTTGATGATCCAGTTGCTGATGGGGCGGTACGGCAAGATACTCATCACCGACATCCTGTTCGTGGCACATATCGGCTGGGCGGTGGTGGCACTGGCGGTGAATAATCCCGACCAGGTAGTGCAGCAGGTCGGATCGGTCGGCATGGAGTTCCTCGGCGGCTATGTCATGGGACGGGCCTATATCCGTACGCCCGAGGCGTTCGCCGCACTATGCCGGGCCCTGGTGCTGATTGTGCTGTGCACCGTGCCATTGGCACTGCACGAGGCGCTGACCGGGCGGCCGTTGCTCATCGAGTATCTGCGCAGGTTCGGCCTGACTGCCACTGGCATCGTCACCATCGAGGGGCGCATGGGGCTGGAGCGTGTGCAAGCGGTTTTTGCCCATCCGATCCATTATGGCCTGTTCTGTTCAGTAGCCTTTTCGCTGGCTTTCGTGGCGCTGCAGGACATGACCGGTGGGGTGCGGCGCTATGTCAGCAGTGCGCTGATTGCCGGGGCGGGCTTTCTGGCCCTGTCCAGCGGCGCATTGCTGGCGATCAGTGCGCAGATCGCGCTGATCCTGTGGGCTGCGATCTTTGCAAAGGTAACCTGGCGCTGGTGGCTGCTGCTGGGCCTGTTCGCCGTGGCCTATGTGATCATCGACATCTTTTCAAACCGTACCCCGATCAAGGTTTTCATGAGCTATGCGACCTTTTCGGCGCATAACGCCTATTGGCGCAGCATCATCTTTGAATGGGGGATGAAGAGTGTCTGGATCCACCCGCTATACGGCATCGGCATGAATGACTGGGTCAGACCCTGGTACATGCACTCCGGCAGCATGGACAACTTCTGGCTGGTGATGGCAGTCCGCTACGGCATTCCGGGATTCGTGCCGCTGGCGCTTGGCTTCATCATCGCGATTGCGCGGATCATGCGCCGGGATTTTGCCGGGGATGCCATGCTGATCCTGTTCCGGCGGGCCTGGGTATTCACCTTTCTCGGCCTCAGCTTCACCATGAGCACGGTCCATATCTGGACCAATGTCTATTCTTTCGTGTTTTTCATGTTCGGCGCAGGCATGTGGCTGATCACTGCCAGATCCGGACCTGCGTCAGGGCTTGCAAAAGACGCGGCGCAAACCCTACCCGCCCGCCAAATCCCGCCGGCCAGCCAGGGTATGGCTTTTTCTGCCGCCCCGGTCTCCAAGGCCACGGCTGCCCATTATACCCGGTTCCCGCCCGTCCCGCCAAACGGTGACGGTGACGGCGGCCGTGGCCGTGGCGGTGGCGGTAAAATCCGATAAGGCACTGCGCGCATCTTTTCAGCCCATCACTTCAGGACCACTCCATGACCCTTCCCAACCTTGGCGTCGTCATCGTGACGTTCAATTCCGCCGATGTGATCCGTGATTGCCTCGAAAGCCTGCTGGCGGCCCGGGACGTCCGGCTGGAGATTGTCATCGTCGATAATGCCTCCACCGATGATACGCTGGCCGCCTTGCACGACTGGGCGTCGGGGGCCACGCCTTACGTACCATCTGCGGACATGCCCTTCGTTTTAAGCGGGTGTTCCAAACCTGTTGCGCTGCGGACAGAGTCTGGCCTAGGAACGATGCAAACCAGCCTGAGCCTGATCGAAACCGGGGTGAATGGCGGATTTGCGGCGGGCGTGAACCGGGGATTGGCCTTTTTGGCCGCCCGGCCCGGGGTCGACCGGTTCTGGATTCTCAACCCCGACAGCGCCGTACCGCCAGAGACTCCGCATGCTTTTGCCACTGCGCCCGGCCCGGCTGGTGGTTTTGCCCTGATGGGGGGGCGGGTGATTTACTTCGATACCCCCGAGATCATCCAGATCGACGGTGGCCTGATCAACCGGCGTACCGGTGTTACCGGCAATAGCGGTCTGGGCCAGCCCCATGCCACGACCCCCGCACCAGACCCTGCATCCCTCGACTTCATCACTGGGGCCAGCATGGTGGTCAGCCGCGCGTTCTATGAACGGGCAGGGCCAATGGCCGAGGATTATTTTCTGTATTATGAGGAGGTTGATTGGGCCCTGCGACGGGGTGACCTTCCGCTGGCCTATTGCGCGGGCGGGATTGTCTATCACCGGGCGGGCACCGCCATCGGCTCGCCCACATTGGGCCGGCCGGCCTCGGCGTTTTCGCTGTATTTCAAACACCGGGCGCGGCTGCGGTTCATGCGCCGGTTCCGGCCGCGCAATCTTTGGGGGGCCTATGCCTATTCGGTGGCCAAGGCGGCGCAGCTGGCACTCAAGGGCTATTGGGCCGAGGCCGCTACAATCCTGCTGGCCAGTTTCGAACGGCCCCCACCTGCTGCAGTCAGGTCACACCTGTCTGATGCGGCAGCCATCCGGGCGTTCGGGGCGTTCGGGGCGGCCCCGCCACCGCCCAGCCCCCCCGACTGACCCCCGACTGGCCTCCGACTGGCCCCCGACTGGCCCTTGTCGATGACCCCGTGTGATCAGATCAGCTTAATAACTCCGATCCATAGACGTTGCCTGCCAGAAACTCGAACCGGTCACCCAGGCGGAATTCGGTGACATCCCCTTCGAAAGGCCGGTTCCAAGCGGTCCCGATACTCCAGCCTGCTTCACGGCCACCCGCACCGACAATCTCGAAATCAGTGCCGCGCTCGTCAAGCACAATCTTGTTGTCAAGCAGCACCTGAAGCCGGTCCGTCTCGGCGTCAACCATCACGGTCACGCGATGCAGATCAGTGTCATTCAGGCCAAGATCGCGCACCACGAATGACTTGAAGCCCTGATTGGCCGTCGCCACCTGCACGATCAGCCCGTCATCCTGCAGGGTCAGACCCAGTTTCTGGTGGTTCCAGACAAGGCGGGCTGCATCCTGTTCGGCAGCCGCGCGGCTAAAATCGATGGAAAACGCAACTCGGTCGGACGCCTCGAGGTTCGACATCCGGCCCAAAGCCACATAATCCCCATCGCCATCGAACCGGATGCCCGTGCCATCTGTGGTCTGCACAACGGTCGCATCTCCCATCAGCCGGATGGAAGCGGCCGCAGGGTCAAGCGTATAGCCGGCCCAACCGGCCTGGTGCAAACTGTCCACCGGCCGCGGCGGGTTGGCCTGATCGGATGGCGAAAGATCAGTGGCAGACTCATCGGCGACCATCGTTGTTGCGATTTCGGGCCGGAAATTCGCGATGTCCCCGGACTGAAACTCGCCATAACTCTGGCGGACCTGTTGCGGGGTCAGGGCAGCCTGCAGGAATGACACATTGTCCAGCAGGCCGGCCATATTCGCCCCAAACGGGTTGCCCAGATACAAACTGTGTCCGGCAGTGGTGTGCTGGCCACCGGTCAGCCCGTCCATCCGGGCCACTTCCCTGCCATCGACATACAGGATGGCGGTCCCATCGGTCTGCGATGCGGTATAGGTGATCTGATGCCAGTCGCTGTCGCGAATCCCGGCACTGCCCGACGACCGCAACACAATCGCCTCGCCGTCACTGGTCGCACCGCGCAAAGAGACTCCATCGGCGCTGACATCAATGACTGCGGTTCCCGAGAAATACAGCACGCGTCCGCCAAGGCCCTCGGCCCCGGCATTCTTCTTGAATGCCAGCGAGATCGTGAAATCCGAATTACCCAGAATCTCTTCGTTGGCGGTGAACTTGACCGCGGATTTGGGGGTATCGAGCCGGATCGACTGGCCAAAATCACTTTGTACAAACCGGACTGATCCGATCGCCTGCACCTCTTGCGGCAGATCAGACTCGTCCTTCAGCCCGCGGTCGAATGTGGCCTCCAGCGCAACTGCTGATGTCACTTCGATATGTTTGAGCACGACATAGACCTGACCGGACGGCAGAGTCACCGTAGCCTTGGTCAGATAGACCCCCGCTGCCCCATAGGTATGACCGGCTTGGGCGCCCTGGGCGCCTGTGCCGTCACCGAAATCCCAGCGCACGGTGGCCTTGGCCGTGATTGCACTGCCGTCAGCCATCGCGCCATCCGACAGATTGAACTGATGCGTACTCATCTCAAGGCCGGTGCCCCGGGTTTCGCTGATGATCCCGTCAAACCCGCGGCCGGCGTCATTGACCTGGCTCATCCCGGCACCGTAGCCATCGACCATGCTGCCCGGCAATACACGCAAATCGATGATTTCGGGGGATGGCATCAGGCCATTGGTGAACAGGTTGCCGACGTAATCCACCGCCAGCGGATCATGGATCTGGACCGTGACGTTATCGAGGATCGCGATGTTGTTGCCCTTGAGATTCTGCAAGGCCGGACCAACGACCCCGGACAGGATATTGCGGTCGATCACGACATTCCGGGTGCCATCCGCCAGATAGATCATCGGCGCATCGAACGCATCACCACTGCTTTGCAGGAAGGTATTACCGCGCACCACCAGCCCGTTCACATCCTCCATCCGCAGCCCCTGGGCATTGCCGTTGTGGATGACATTGCCTTCGATCAGGACATTGCGAAACCCCATGTCATTGGTGTTGTCGTCCAGATAGATGCCAAGAACCGGGACCCCATCGCCTTGCATGAAGATGTTGTTTGAAAACACGAAATTCGTACTTGGCACGGTTTGTTCGGGGCTCGTCCAGAAATGCACGAAATCGCCGTGGTCGCCCAGCCCGCCGAACTTCCACGGTGTGAGGTCGTGAAAGTAGTTATCCGACATGGTGATGTTACTGACATTGCCGCCGCCGACGGGCACTTTGCGGACATTGAAAATCTCGTTCCCGTCCATCTCGATGCCGTTCACATTGCTGAACCGGACGCCCGCCGTGAACTCGGATATATCGTTATTTGTGACCGTGATTGCAGTGCTGTTGTAAACGCTGATGCCCACGCCGACCGGAAAGCCCTTGATACCCTGCGACCCCTGGGTCCCGGCGGGCGCATCCGGATCGATTCCGGCAATGGAATCGCCACCGGTGATGGTCGAATTGCGGACCGCAATATTGGAGGATCCGTCAACCCGCACTGCGGCCGACCATTCGACAGTTTTCGCCGTGGGCACAAAATCAAAGTTGATGTTATCAAAGCTGATATTCGTACTGGACCAGACCGAGACCGAGTTGATCCGCGGCGGCGCATCCGGATCATGCGCCGTGATCACCACTTCCGAGGCGAAATCCAGATCGCGCAACTTCAGGTCGCCGTAATCACCTGACTTCAGTTCGATCCTGTCATTGCCATCAGCCTTGGTCAGGGCGGCGGTGGGTGTCCTGTTGGGGTTTCCGATCGATCTGGCGGGTAAATCCATGATTACGGTGGCCTGGCAGGCCCCTGTTGCGCTGGGTACGGATGCGGATGGCTTTGCCTATGATGTGCTGTGCGCCTTGGGCGGTCGGTTTTTGTGGCTCTGCGCGGCGGCGGGTATGGCGCGGATTTATCCCGACTGTTCGGCACAAGTGACCTGTGTCTATGATCCGGTGGCGCGGATGGCCGGGTCCACGGCTTTGGCGCTGCTGGATGATGCCGCATATGACGCCCGGTTCGACAAGGTGCTGTTTGACCGTCTGGGGGTGGATGGCGAAGGCTGGTTTCCCGCCGGTCTGACCGCGCATCACGGCCTGCACCGGCTGTTGCCCAATCACTACCTTGATCTGCACAGTTGGGAGGTCCGGCGGTTCTGGCCAACCACTGCCCTGCCGGTGACATCCGACCCGTCCGCCACCGTCGATGAGATTATCGCCATCGTCCGGGCGCAGATCGAGGCGCTGCTGGGTGGCCCCAAAAAACTGGCTTTTGCCCTGACCGCCGGGCACGAGACGCGGATGCTCTTGGCCTGCGCCCGCCCCTACCTCAAGGATATCGACTTTGTCACCGTGACCGGCGGGGATCGCCACGAGGTCGATACGGTCATGGCGCGGCGCATCGCCAAAGATCTGCGGCTGAACCACATTACCCTGCCCCGACAGGTAGCCACCGAGGAACAGCGGGCGCTGTTCATCCGCCGGGGGGGGCACTGCAATGCAGATACAAATTCGCGCTTTCATCCCAGTGTCTGGCCGCTCAAAGACAGCCACAACTTTGCAGGCGGTCTGGGCGGTGAAGTTGCACGGGCCTTTTTCTGGCGCGCTTCCGACACCGAGCGCACGCCGATCACATCTGCCTTGCTGGTCAGTCGTTTCGGCCTTCCTGCCGTCGAAGCGCTCATTGTTGCGGTTGATCGCTGGCTGACGGACCTGCCTGCGCTGGATTCCCTGCAGGTCCTGGATACAGCCTATCATGAGCATCGCAATGGTCCGTGGTACGCCGCGCAGTTCTGCTGTGATCCGACGCTGGTGCGCCTGACTCCGCTGCTGACCTTCAGAACGGTCGAGTTGATGATCGGCTTGCCGCCCGACTGGAAGCGCAGTGACCGGCTGGGGCATGCGGTGATCGCACGGCTATGGCCGGAACTGGCGCGCTATCCGTTCAACTCGCTGGGGCGGTGGAATGACCTGCTGGTCCGGATAAGGCGGCTGGTAAGCAATCCGAGGCTGCTGATCAAGAAGCTGCGCAAGATGCGGCATTGAACCGAGCCTCTGATCGACTGTCCTGTTGCAGAGAAAACCGGAGGTAATCATGCTCTCGCGCCGCACCCTGCTGGGTTCCCTCACTGCCGCCGCTCTCTGGCCATTCCGTCCGCGCCCGGTGCAGGCGGTCGAAGCATTGGCTATCCGCTATGGCTGGAACCCCGATATCGCCGCCCCGACCGACGCCTCGCTGTATGTGGCCCCGGATGGTGACGATACGGCCGATGGCAGTCTGGCCCGCCCCCTGCGCACGCTGCAGCGCGGGGTGGACCGGCTGGCCGCCCTGCCCGGCGGCAGCCTGTCGGTCCGGGGCGGGATTTACCGCGACATGATCAGCCTTGATGCACTGCAGGGCCGCCCCGCTGCCCCCTACCGCATCCACCGGCATGGGCAGGAACGGGTGCAGATCAGTGCTGCCGATGTGCTGACCGGCTGGCAGCCCTGCCCTGCCGCCGAGGCGGCAGAACTGGGCTTTGCAGCACAGGGTGTGTTTGTGACGCGGTTTCCGGCAAGCCTTGTGCAACATGGCGCGATCCATGCGCTGAACCTGCACGAGGCAGGCACATGGCGCAGCATTGCCACCGACCGGGCCGACATGTCGGACCCCGGGCGCACCGGCGACCAGGACACCTATCACACCGGCATGTTCCTGCTGGATGCCGAAGACAAGATCACTGCGATCCGCGATCCGCGACTGACCGGCCTGACGCAGGCACAGCTGCAGCAGGTCCGGGTGCTGGTCTATCACCGGCCCAATCTGGTCAGTGCGGTGGACATCGCCGGGTTCGATGCCACCACCGGGACCCTGACGCTGGCCGACCCCGACATTGTGGTGCAGCGCAGGGCCGATGCGCCTGTCATGCTTTATGCGCTGCAGAATATCGGCACCGTGCTGGGCCCCGGCCAATGGATCGCGCGGGCCACCGCTGCAGGCGACATCGCCGTCTATCTGCATCCCGCCGATCCGGCGCATCTGGAAAACGGTATCGAAATATCGACCCGCCCGACCTGCATCGACTTTGGTGCCGCGCGCCATGTGGAACTGTTCGGCCTCGAAGTGCTGCGGGCGGCGGGGCTGGAGCGTCTGGACGGTATCTGCATCCGGCGCACCAGTGCCGCCGACGGAACCGCCCAGAACCTGCGGATCATCCAATGCCGGGTGGGCGAGAATTTTTCCGCCGCCGACCGGGGTTATGGGGCGCTCTATCTGCGGGGTGCCACCGGCGTGACCATCCATGCGACCAGCATCGGGCCCGCGCCCAGCAGCTTTGGCCTGTTCCTGTCGGGTTGCAGCAACGCCGATCTGCGGTTTCTGCACATCACCCAGGTTTCCAAATCCCCCGCCCGGTTCTATGGGCTGCGGCAGGCAGTTCTGGCGTTTTCGCTGTTCGAGGACAGCGCACAGGATGCCCATTCCAACAAATTCAACTTCTACGAAGGCAGCGATGCCGTGCTGGTCTACGGGGTGCGGACCCGCCGGGTCGGCGGCTATGCGACCTATCAAGAGGCGAGCCGGATCCATTTCGCCTTTTGCGAACTGGACTGTGCGCCCGCGTCGCAGAACCGCGCCCTTGTGTCCCAGAACCGCAGCCCCGGCGCAGGTCAGGGCGGGGCAGATGACAGCGGCGATCCGGTGGCAGGCAGCACATTCTATTACTGGAACAACAGCCTGCTTGCCGATCCGCGCGTACCCGAGCCTGCAAATTCACTGGCGCTGGGGCCGGGCGAAAGCTCGCAGCGCCACGCCTTTCACAACAATATCCTGCATGGCGGCGGCCTGTCCGATCTTTATGGCGACGGGGCGGACCCCGCCGCCGAACAGCGTTCGCATAACCGCTATACCGGGCTGGGTTTCTGGCAGACCCCCCGCTATGGCTGGCAATTGGGGCTGGCCGAAGAACAGATGCGGATCGGGGGCCGGCCCAATCAACCCGGCATGGACATGCGTCGCATCATCGGCGATGAACTCGCACCGCTGTTTCCAGGCTTTGCAGATTGGCATGTCGATATTGACGGCGCACCCGTGGACTGGTCCGCCCCGCCGATCGGCTGTCAGGTCTGATCCGGGCCCAACGGGCAGGTTCGAAATACACGAAGGCCCAGCCCAGTCCGGCGCACCAGGCCTTCACAGCCACCCGTCACAGGCTGCCGTTGCTTTACGCCGCCGGTTTGCGCCGCCGTGCCAGCAGGCCCAGAAGCGCCAGCGCCGACACGCCCAGCGGCAGTGATGCGGGCAGGGGAACGGCGGCCAGCGTGAAGGTCGCGTTGACAAAGCCCACGCCGGGACGGCCATTGGTGAACAACCCGGTGCCGGCCCCGAACACGGTATTGGTCAGCGAGATCAGAATGCGCTGGCCGCCGCCAATATCCACGAATCCGTCGATGAACTGCGCCAGCGCCGATATGCTTTGGCCCACCTGCACAGCGCCGGTGGTGCCCAGAATGGTCTGCACTGCAAAGCCGAAATCAAAGGTCGCGGTCGAAGGGCTGGCGATGAAATCATCGGGATCAACCGCCGTCTCAAAAGTCACAAGGCCATAGATATCGGCGGAAAAGCTGTCGCCCGGATTGGTCAGATCAAAGCTGATGGTCGACCCGTTGAAATTCTGCGACCCTGACGGAGCCAATACCACAGCACGGGTCTGCAGACCCGGTGCACCCGGCACCCGGTAGGGGTCAGCCGTGATATCGACGCTATAGGTTGCCGCCTGCACCGGGCTGATCAGGACGAGACCTGCAACAAGTGCCATCAATAGCTTTTTCATAACGACTCACTCTCTGGTTGCAATTTTATACTGTCTTTAGCTTATGTCGGCTGTGTTTGAAAGTGATATGACACGCATCATAATCTGGCTGATCCGGCCTTTTTATTGTGTTTTTCAGCAGATTCCGCCAGATTATGCGGAAAAAAGCGGCATCAGGAAATAACACGGCAAAGTTGTATCACAGGACAGGTCCTCCGTGACCAGCCGCCGATGGCACCTATTGGCCTGCGTTAGTCTAATCGTGCCAATCCGCCACAGATGACCCGATCCGGACAGATTGCCGCCTTGAAGGTGCCATATCCGGGCAACAGACCTGACAGAACGGCAGGATTGGCTCGGGCTGCGCAACAAAGCTGTGGTGTGCAGTGCCGGTCTGGTCGTGAACGATCAAAGGGGCGACGCAATGACTGAACGGAACTGGCGCAGGCCTGTCGCTTTTGGCGCAAACCCGGGTGCCTCTGGCCAGCAAGGCGACAGCAGCTACAGCGGCGCATTGCGGGCGATGGTCCCGGCGCTGGTCTGCGTGCTGTGCTTCAGTGCGATCCTCAATGTACTGATGCTGACCGGGTCGGTCTATATGCTGCAGGTTTATGACCGGGTGCTGGCGAGCGGGTCGGTGCCGACGCTGGTCAATCTGTTCATCATTGTCACCGTGCTTTACGGCTTTCTGGGCCTGTATGATTTCCTGCGCAGCCGGATGTTGTCGCGCGCCGCCCTGCGGCTGGACCAGCGCACCGGATCTGCGGCTTTTGCCGACTGGATCGGCACCGGGGTGCCCGGGACTGCAATCCGTGCTGTGACCCCGCCACTGCGCGATCTGGAAGGCGTACGCGGTTTTCTGTCCGGGCCCACGGTTCCGGCGCTGTTCGATCTGCCGTTTGTCCCGCTGTATCTGGCGGTGCTGTTCATGGTCCACCCCTGGCTGGGTTGGCTGACCGTGGCCGGGGCGGCGGTGACGGGCGGGATTGCCCTGCTCAACCGGGCCCTGACCCAAGGGCCGATCCGCAATGCCGCCGCCGTCGAAGGAACCGAGCGGGACTTTACCGACAAAGGCCGGCGCAATGCGGAAACGATCTTGGCCATGGGCATGCAGCGCGCCATCACCGCGCGCTGGCAGCGCCTGCATGACAGCGCCTTGGACGGCGCCCAGCAGGGCAGCGATCCGTCCGAAATGCTGGCCGCAATCAGCCGGGCATTCCGGATGCTGCTGCAATCGGCGATTCTGACGCTGGGGGCCTATCTGGTCATTCAGGGACAGATATCAGGTGGCATGATCATCGCCTCATCCGTGCTGTCGGGCCGTGCGCTGGCCCCGGTGGACCAGTTGATCGGACAGTGGCGCAGTCTGGGTCGCGCCGCCGCCGCGCATCAGCGGCTGCTGGCAGGCCCGTTCGCAAACCACCCTGAACCGGCTGAACGCCGACCTGCCCCCATCGCTTTGCCCGACCCGACAGGACAGATCAGCGTGACGAAACTGACCCGTCTGGTGCAATCAGGGGCCCAACCCGGGCCTCATTCCAAGGCCGACCCTGCCGCCATTCTGGCCGATATCAGCTTTGATCTGCTGCCCGGTGACGGGCTGGGGGTGATCGGCAATTCGGCCTGTGGCAAATCCACCCTGGCCCGGTTGCTGGTCGGAGTCAGCGCACCGGACCGGGGCGAGATCCGGTTTGACGGCGCGACAGCCGACCAGTGGGACCCGGTGCAACTGGGGCGCAGAATCGGCTATCTGGCGCAGGTGGTCGATCTGCTGCCCGGCACGATCCGTGACAATATCGCCCGCTTTGACCCCGCCGCCAGCGATACCGAGGTCATCGCCGCCGCCCGGCTGACCGGCGTGCATGAGATGATCCTGAAACTGCCCCAGGGCTATGCCACCCTGCTGGGCAGCGCCGACAGCCAGTATCTGTCGGGCGGACAGATCCAGCGGATCGGGCTGGCCCGGGCGGTTTATGGCATGCCGGCGATTGTCGTGCTGGACGAACCGAACTCGAACCTTGATGTGGCTGGCGATGACGCGCTGACCCGGACCATCACAGCCCTGCGCCAGGCCGGATCGACGGTGATCGTGATGGCCCACCGACCCAGCGCAATTGCCGCCGTGAATAAACTGCTGATCCTCGAGGCCGGCACAATGCGCGCCTTTGGCGACAAAGAAGAGGTGCTGATGCAGGCTACCGGCGGTCGGATACATGCGGCAGCCAGCCCCGCCGCGCAGGCAGACACCGCGCAGGCGAACACCGCGCAAGCAGACACCGCGCCGGGGGACACCACGCAGGCAGACGCCGCGCAGGCGAACACCAGCACTGAGACGCAGATACCGGTCGTGCGGATTCCGGTCATTCATCCGGCAGACGCCCCGCCCCCCTTGCCCCAACCCGTTCCGCTGACCCCGCATCTGATCCGCTATATCGGCGATCCGGCAGGTCCGACTGCCAAAACCGCCGTCCCCGGCAGAAAGCGTTCCGCATGACGGCTATCACAGATATCCTCCGACCAGACCTGAACCGGGACCTGAACCGGAACCTGAACCAAGGCCAGCCTGCATCCGCTTCCGGCGCTGCGCCGGGTGCGGCTTTTGGCCCTAACATCGACTTTCACCGCCCCGCCCTGATTGGCGGGTTCAGCTTTCTGCTATTGGCGGGCGTGCTGGGAACATGGGCCGCGACGGCACAGATCAGCAGCGCGGTCATCGCGGGCGGGCAGGCCATGGTGCATGGGCGGCCCAAACTGGTGCAAAGTCTGGATGGCGGGGTGGTACAAAGCATTGCCGTGCAAAACGGCGATATCGTGCAGGCAGGCCAGCTGCTGTTGCAGCTTGACCCGACCCTGCTGACCATCAATCTGGATATTGCGCGCGGCAGGCTGGCCGCCGCACTGGCACTGCGGGCCCGGCTGATGGCTGAACAGCTGGGGCAGGCCGATCTGGTATTTACCTATCCCGCCCTGCCCTTTGCGCTACCCGATACGCGCGCCGACGAGGCTGGCCAGCGGCAGATTTTTGCCGCCCGGGCGGCGGTTCTGCGCGGTGGGCGCGACCAGTTGACCGAGGCCCAGCTGCAGCTGGACAACCAGATCAGCGGCGTCGCCGGACAGATTGCCGCGATCCGCGATCAGATGGGCTATTTGCAGCGCGACATCGACAATCAGACCACATTGGTCGAACAGGGCCTGGCCCGGCAAAGTCAGCTGGGCGATGTGCAGCGCAACATGTCGCAACTGGGCGGGCAACTGGCCAGTCTGGAGGCCGAACAGGCGCGCCTGACCAATGCGCAGCGCGACCGCGAGTTGGACACCCTGCAGGCCGAGCGTAGTTTCATGGAACAGGTCGTCACCGACCTGCGCGGGGCGGTCACCCAGACCGAAGAACTGACACTGGAAATCGTCACGCGCAGCGCCCAGTTGGACCGGATCGCGATTCGCGCGCCCGCCGATGGCATTATCAATGAACTGCAGGTCACCACCATCGGCGGGGTCATCACCCCGGGGGCCACGATCCTCGAGGTTGTGCCCCTGGGCGAAGGCATGGATTTCGAACTGCGGGTCGATCCGCGCGCCATTGACGATGTCTATCCCGGGCAACCCGCACAAATCCTGATGAGCGCGTTTGACACCCAAAGCACGCCGAAACTGACCGCCCATGTCACCACCATCTCGGCCGGGGCGATCACCGATCCGCAAACCGGGCAAAGCTTTTACCGGGTCGGGTTGGAGGTAACGCCTGCGGAACTGGCCCGGCTGGGCGATGTCACCCTGATGCCGGGCATGCCGGTCGAGGCGTTTCTGGAAACCGGCGACCGGTCGGTCCTGACCTATCTGCTCGATCCGATCACCAGCCAACTGCAGCGGGCGTTCCGCGAATAGACCTGAGGTTTTGGGGGCACAAATCCCGGCCCAATCGCCCCGTCCGCCCCGGCATGCTTGCAGCACAACGTCAGGACAGGCATCCTGCCCCTTGACCACCGCTGCCAAAAGCGGGGCACCCGAGGCAGATCATCGCAGTTCATTAAGGCAGGCCAATCCGTGCGGGCGACGCGACATGACAGCAGGCGCAATGCGCCCTTTGGTGGTATGCAGATGGCATTTGTCATCAGTGCGACGCTTGGTCTGTCGGGCTGCGCCCCCGGAACCAGTTATATTACCCCCAGTTTTCCGTTTCTGCCCGGCTATGCCCGCACCCAGAACCTGCCGCCGGTGTTGCTGAGCAATGCAGCCTGGTGGCAGGGGCTGAACGATCCGGTGCTGGACCGGCTGGTGACTTTGGCGCTGACCGACAGCCTGACATTATCCATCGCCCGCGAACGGGTGACCGAGGCGCAGGCGCTGTTGCAGACAGTGCCGGGTGCTGCCGTGCTGTCACCATCGGCCCGGGTGCAGGTCTCGGACAGCGATCAAACCGGGCCGGATCTGCAAAGCTCCGTGCAACTGGGGCTCAGCTGGATGCTGGACCCCTACGGCGCGCGCCGCGAAGAACTGCGCGCCGCCGATGCCCGCATCGACATGAGTGCGGCCGAGGTTGATGCAGCCCGGCTGGTGGTGCTGTTCACGGTCACCAATGCCTATGCCGGACTGCGCTATAGCCAGCGGATTCTGGCCCTGTCGCGCAGCGAACTGGACAGCCGGCTCCAGACATTGGCCCTGACCCGCCGTCTGGCTGACGCCGAATCGGCCACCCGGCTGGATATCCTGCGGTCCGAGGCGCGGGTCGCCGAAATCCGCGCCCGCCTGCCCGACCAAGAGGCCGCTGTCAGTGTCAAACTCAACGAAATCGCCGTGCTGGCGGGCGTGGTCCCCGGCACCCTGCCCCCCGATCTGATGGCCGCATTAGCCCATGGCAGCCAACCCCGCCCCGGCCTGTCGCCACAGGTTGGCATTCCCGCCGATCTGCTGCGCAACCGCCCCGATATCCGGATTGCCGAACGGCGCTATTATGCCGCTGTGGCGCAGATCAACCTCGCCCAAGCCCGCCTCTATCCCAGCCTGTCGCTGACCGGCACCATTTCGCTGGATGCGTTGAACGGCGGTAGCCGGACGGCGGAATATTTCTTTGGACCGGTGCTGCAATTGCCCGGCCTGCCGCTGGGCAGCGGACGCGCCGCAGTCGAGGCCCGGCAGGCCGCCGCCCGGCAGGAACATGAGGCGTGGAAATCCACCGTGCTTGGGGCCATCCTCGAGGTTGAAAATGCGCTGGTCGATTATCAGGCGGTCGCGGCCTCGGCGCAATCCACCGCCCAGGCCGCCCGGCTGTACCGCGAGGCGCTGGATCTGACCCGCACTGTGTTCGAACAGGGCGAGGCCACCTTGGGCGATCTGATTGATGCGCAAGAGGCGGTCTCTGCCGCCGACCGCGCGCTGGCTGACATGGCGCTGCGCCACGCCCAAAGCTTTATCGCGCTGAACGTCCGACTGGGGGCAGGACATGCAGCCGCCCCGGTGATAACCGGGCAATAGGTCAGCCCGCCCGGTGATAACCGGGCAATAGACCAGAGCAGGCCAATGGTCCGGCTGACACTGCGCGGCCACAAAGCCGGCAATAATCCACTAATCCTACAGGCCCTTTTCGGCCTAACTCTGCCGATTTTGCCGCTGATGACGGATACGTACGGTGGATTGTTGAAGTCTTTCATACAACCGCCCCAATCACGCCCAAAGATCATCGCAATTTTGGCTGAGGTTGCAGGTGAAAAGTAGGGTCTACACTTTGGGCCAAGCAGCACTTTTGAGGGAATTTCATGGCAAGTACAATCACCGTCTCAACGTTGAACGGGCTCTATTCCGCGTTGGCCAAAGCCACCGGCGGCGAGACGATCCTGCTGGCGCCGGGCGATTACGGTAAGCTGTCTTTGGGGTCAAGATCGGGCTTTGACATCACATTCCCTTCGAATGTCACCATCGCCTCGGCCGATCCGAACAAACCGGCGGTGTTTTCGCAGATGGATCTCAGCGGGGCGGCAAACCTGACGCTGGACGGGCTGACCTTTGATTACACATTCAAGCCCGGCGATGCGATCTACACCCGCCCGTTCGCTGTCAATGCATCGGATAATATCACGATCCGCAACTCGACCTTTGACGGCGATGTGGCCTCGGGTGTCTCGGCGGTGGATAATGGCTATGGCTTTGCAGTCGGCCTGTCGGTGCGCGGATCAACCGGGATCAAGGTAGAAGACAACGAGATTTTCAACTTTCATCGCGGCATGACGGTTTCGGAAAGCGGCAACCTGACGATTGTCGGAAATGACATTCATTCGATCCGCTCGGATGGCATGGACTTTGCCGAGGTCAAGAATGTCCTGATCGCAGAGAACACGATTCACGACTTCCGCGGATCACTGGCCTCCACTGACCACCGCGACATGATCCAGTTCTGGACCAATGGCACCGACAGCCCCAGCGAAAATATCATCATCCGCGGCAATACACTTGATATCGGCACCGGCACTGCGACGCAGTCGATCTTTATGCGCAATGATCTGGTGGACCGCGGTCTGGCCGGGACCGAAATGTTCTACCGCAATGTCCTGATCGAGGAAAACGTCATCGTCAATGCCCATGCGCATGGCATCACCGTGGGCGAAACTGCGGGTCTGGTGATCCGCAACAACTCGGTGCTGCATAATGATGGCCGCAATGCCGACGGGGCCGATCAGGCAGTGGAAATTCCCCAAATCACCGTGTCCCGCGATGCGACCGGTGTCATCATCGCCAATAATGCCACCGGGGGCCTGAATGGCTGGTCGGGTCAGGCCGGCTGGCAGGTGCGCGATAATGCCTTTGTGCAGGATCAGAACTATCAGGCCCCGGGCTATTACGGCAATATTTTCATCAGCACCTCCTTGCAAACGACTGGTGGCATTCATGATTTCCGCGCAGTCGAAGGCGGGATGCTGGACCGTTTGGGCGCCGGTGCAACCCAGACCCGGGACAGCAGCGACGCCGCAGTGAATGCACAGTTCCACGTCACCAGTGTTGCAAATCAGGCCGACACCCGGATATTTGATGCCTCCATGTCCGCCGATAACATCAGCGCTTTGCCCACCGGCACCGTGTTTCAATGGAATTTTGGCGATGGCACCTTTGCCAAAGGCACGGTGGTCAGCCATTCCTATACCCAAGGCGGCACCTATAATGTGACGCTGACCATCCTGCAGCCTGGCGGCATCACCGATACTGTAAAACTGCCCGTGCCCGTCGCAGGCTCGCATATTCTGTCAATGACCGCGGACAAGGGCTTTGTCGCCTATGAGGCGGGGGCCGAAATTGTACTTGCCCTGCCCAAGGCGATGACTGCAGAGGGTCTGCAACTGGGTGCGACCGGCGTGCAAGCCACGGTGAACCGGGCCCATGTGGTCGATATTCTGGGGGCCGAAGATTTCGGCATCAGCCTGAAACTCGATGCCGATGTCGCCAATACTTCGGGCGAATTGTTCCGCCTGCATGGCAGCTTTGTCGCGTCGGTTGACAGCAAGGGAGAACTTTCTTTCCGGGCCTTTACCACCGAAGGCGAGGTCAAAGTGCTGACCAAAGGCGCCCATCTGAGCGATACCCTGAATCACAGCATCAATATCCGGCTGGTTGACGGGCAATTACAGGTTCTGATTGATGGCAAACTTGCCGGGGCGGCGGCGATGGAGGGCACGCTGCTGTCCAGCAACGGCCAGAACCTCGTTTTCGGCAATCCCTGGGGCGGCCGTAACTTTAACGGCGATCTCAAGGCCTTTGATATCGTCAAGGATGCCAGCGACTTTCATAAAATCGCCGAAACCACGATCATCCAAAATCCGTTCCAGTCGCTGGACCCTGTTTCTGCCAAGACATCCTTTCACACGTTGATTGTCGACAGCCGGGTGTCAGATCTCGATACGCTGACAGCAACATTTGTGAAAAACCGCGACACGTTCGAAAGACCCCGCGAGGATCAAGCAGATGATGCCGCCCAGAATCACCGCGTTGATGCACCCTTGGGTGACCGGTTCGAGTTTCTGACCCAGCATCAGTCAGATCACATTCTGTCCTGAGCTTTTGCCCGTGATATACCCCCGCGACCTGTTCGGATCAGTCTGATCCGAACAGGTCACGGGTAAACACCTTATCTGCCACATCTGCCAGTTCGGCGGCATTGCGGTTGGCCACGATCACATCGGCGCAGGCCTTGAACGCGGCCAGATCATGCATCACCCGGGAGCCAAAGAACTGCGTCTCATGCAGTTCGGGTTCATAGACGACAACCGCGATCCCCTTGGCCTTGATCCGCTTCATGATGCCCTGCACCGAACTTTCGCGGAAATTATCCGACCCCGCCTTCATCAGCAGCCGGTAAATCCCGACGCAGGCCGGGCGGCGGGCCAGCACTTGTTCGGTGATGAAATCTTTGCGCGTGCTGTTGGCGGCCACAATCGCCTGAATCAGGCTCTGTGGCACGTCTGAATAATTTGCCAACAGCTGTTTGGTATCCTTGGGCAGGCAATAGCCACCATAGCCAAAGGACGGATTGTTGTAATGCGACCCGATCCGCGGGTCCAGACCGACCCCTTCGATAATCTGGCGCGATTGCAATCCATGCGACAGGGCATAGCTGTCCAGCTCGTTGAAATAGGCCACCCGCATCGCCAGAAACGTATTGGCAAACAGCTTGATCGCTTCGGCCTCAGAGGCTTCGGTGAACAGCACCGGAATATTCTGCGCCACCGCCCCCTGCTGCAACAGGGCGGCAAAGGTCCGGGCCCGGTCGGATTGTTCACCGACAATGATCCGGGCAGGATGCAGGTTGTCATACAAGGCCCGGCCTTCGCGCAGAAATTCGGGCGAAAAGATCACCTGGCTGGTGTTCAGCCGCCGGCACAGCCCTTGGGTAAAGCCCACTGGCACCGTCGATTTGACCACAATCGTGGCGGTCGGATTGACCGCGATCACGGCTGCAACCACACGTTCGACAGTTGATGTGTCAAAAAAGCTTGTCACCGGGTCGTAATTCGTCGGCGTGGCGACAATCACGAAATCCGCCCCGGCAAAGGCCGCCTGCGCATCGGTGGTGGCGGTCAGGTCCAGCATCTTGCCCTGCAGATAGGCCTCCAGCTCGGGGTCCGAGACCGGACTTTGGCGAGCACTCAGCAGGGCCACCCGGGCCGGATCAATATCGGTGGCGACCACCGTATTATGCTGGGCCAGCAGGACGGCATTGGACAGGCCGACATAGCCGATCCCGGCCACTGCAATCTTGGGTCGTTTCATGATCTGCGCATCACATCAAAAGGGCCGTTCGGGCGGGCGGTCGGTTGATCTGACCTGCCTATATGCCGGATCGGGCCGATGAGAAACCCCAAGCCCGCCTACCCCAGCCGGTCCAGCAGCGCCTGCGCTGCGGCTTCCAGCCGATCACGGTCAAACTGGGCCAGATCGCGGTTCAGGCGCAGCTCGATCCGGCCATTCGCCACATTACACTGGACCGGGCCATAGGCGCTGCGCAGCTGAAAGCTCAGCTTTGTCCCTCCGGCCACCGGCGGCAGCAGCGCAAAACCGCGCGGCGGGGCGGCGAATGGCACACGCGGCAGGGCGGGCAGGCTGGGGTCGCGGGTGGGTTCGTCCAGATCGACATCGCGGGTATAGCGGCGCAGCACATCCAGCTCGTCACAGACCCCCCGGTTATCGCCCCAGCTTTTCAGTTCGACCCGGATCATGCGCGCCGTCTCGGGTTCGATCTCCAGCCGCTCGGACAGCGCCAGCCCCAGATTGCGGGGAATTTCCGAGGCGAACAGCAGGTTCTCGCCGAGGGCCTCGATCACCCGGATAAACCGGCGGATATAGCTGCGTTTAGAATAGCTGGCCGACCCAAAAAGCTGGGCTACCACCTTATCAGGGTCTGTTTCTGTGGTTCCGGGATCCATCGCATAATGGATCGCCATCTGCGCCATTTCGGCAAAGGATATATCCTTGCGCACCATATTCTCATCGACCATCTGCCGGTAAAGCCGCTCCAGCGTGTCACCCTGCGCGATGATCACGGCGGGGATCGTGCCAAAGCGCGCGGCATCATCCGTCTCGGCCAGCAGCGCGCGGTAGGCCTGCAGCCTGCGAAACCCCTGCACCAGCTCATAGCGGCCATCCGGCTGTGCCTCGACACGGATCGGATTGGACAGGCCGACCTCGCGGATTGACGAGGCCAGCTCTTCCATCTCGCGGTCATCAAGGCCGGCGCGCGGCCGGGCCCGGTCGCGGGTCAGTTTCCAGGTATCGATCAGGTCCAACCCGATCAGATCAGTGATCAGCCCCAGGGCTTTCAGCCGCACATGTTCATGCGCCAATGCATCATTCTCGGCCCGGATCTGTGCCTCGACCACGGCCCGGGCGCGCAATGACCCTGCGGTTTCATGAATGGCACTGGCCATCGGGCCGCGCCGCACGGGCGTCACCGGGGCCGGTTTTTTCTGGCTTTCAGCCATGTTAGTGTCTGTTTCAGACCTATCTTCACCGTTCAGATCACTGTCCAAATCACTGGCCAGATCACCATCCAGATCACTGGCCAGATCACCCTCCAGATCAATATCAAAACCGCGGCGCTTCTTGCTCATGATGTGGTCTCCGATCCCTGATCCAACCCGTCCCAGCCTTGCAACACCGACCCTTTGAACTCGCCGTAGGCCCGGTCGAAACTGCCCCGTGCGCGGCGCCATGTCTCGCGCGTCATCTCGCGGTAGTCGATTTCATAGACCGAGGATAAAAACCGCCCCGACTGCTCCACAGCCCGGGTCATTTCAATCGGATGCGTCGCCAGATGGGGGCCAAAAACCTTACGAAAGGCTTCATACATCGCGCGGTGCAACTCGTTTCCCGGCTCAAACCGGGTCATCAGAAACCGGATGTCGCAAAAGGTTTTGGGCAGCAAAACCTTCCCCGCGGGGAAGGTTCCTGGACTATTCGGCCCATATCCCTGGGCCAGATCACCCAAGGCTTCGGACAATTGCCCAATGAAACTGGTGGTGCTGTCATATTCCCAATAGCCGGGGCCGGATGGCACATACAGCAGGTCGGCGGCAAACACCGCATTCATCGACTGATACCCAATCGCCGGCGGGCAATCGAAAATGATCAGATCATAGGCCTCATCAGCCAGGCTATCCAGATAGCGGGACACGGCGGCAAAAAACGTCCAGTCCGGGTTCAGATGCCGGTATTGGGCGCTGGCAAATTCGACAAAGGCGGCATTGGCGCAGGACGGGATAATGTCGATGGTGCTCCAGGGCGTCGGTTTGATGAAATCGGCGGTTTGCAATTGTTCCAGCCCCAGATCGCGGATCGATGCGGGCAGGCGGCGCTGCGGCAATTGCGTGCCAGAGGCCGCCCCGCTGGAGGCCGCATTCATCCGGTCCGTCTCGTGGATCAGGTCGCGGGCAATGATCCCCCAGACTGTATGATCCTCGGTCACATCGGTCAGGCCCATCGCATGGCTCAGCGTCGCTTGGGGATCAAAATCAATCGCCAGCACCCGGTAGCCGTCCAAAGCGGCGGCATGCGCCAGATGCAGCGCCACGGTGGATTTGCCCGCCCCGCCCTTGAAATTGGCAATCGCGGCGCGAAACGCCCGTTTTCCGGCGGGGCGGGGTGGCATCAGCGATTTGCGGTTGACCGTCATGCGGCGGCGCAGAGTATTGATTTCGTCCAGCGAAAACCAATGCTGCCGGCCTTCGGCCTCGACCTGTCCCACCGGCAGGGTCGGATCGGCGGCAAGGCGGCCCCGAAAGGTGGATTGATTGATCCCGAAAATCAGTTCGGCCACTTCCCAGCTGGAAAACCGGCGCAGGGTCTTTTCCATCGCGGGGCTATAGGTTTGCTTGCGGATATGCTGCTGCAGTTTCAGCGATTGCGCCTGCAGGGCGGCAAGATCGGTATGGGTGAACATGGTTTGCCTGTGTTTGCCTGTGTTTGCCGGGTTTTTGCGGACGTAGATTCCGGTTTTCTGGAAATCTACGCTGAGTCGCGGCAAATGGCAAAAGCCAAAATCGGCCCGTATCACAGTCCAACCGGACCACTGGTGGCCGCAAAACCTTCCCCGCGGGGAAGGTTTTGGTCCCGCATCCGAGTCTATCCGGCCCGATCAGACTCTGAAACCGCCGCCGCATCCTCGGCCCAAAGCCCGGTCAGAACCCCGGCCAGCCCGCGCCAGGCGGCATCGCAGCCGTCGCGCAGCGGGCCATAGGCCAGCCGCCCGACAGCGCGGTAATCCAGCGCATAAAGATGTGCTGCCTGTCCGGCGGTGATCTGCGGCACGATTGGCAAGGGGGCGGGCAGCAAAGCGGGCAGGGGGGGCAGCGATTGGGTGGCGGTGGCCTGGGTGACGGTGGCCTGGGTGGCGGTGGCTTGGGCGGGGCCAATCTGCAACCCGACAATCCGGCGCCAGCCCGCGCGTGGCGGCACCTGCCCCAGCGCCCGCGCGGTCATTGTGGCCTCGGCCTCTTGCAGCGCCATCGCCCGGGCCAACCCGGCCAATCCATCCGCGACCTGGCCCCCCCTACAAGGCACCAGCAGCACATCTGCCGATGACAGCACCGCCAGCACCAGTGGCCCCAGCCCGCGCCCGGTGTCGCACAGGATCAGGTCATAGCGGCTGCGCAGCCCCGCGCGGTCCAGGGCGGCGGCCAGGGCGCGGGCCGGGTGCCAGCTGCGCAAGCTGCGACACCAGCCCGCAATCTGCATATCCGCCAGCAGCAGGTCAGGGCTGGCCGCGATCACATCCAGACCCGGCCATGCGGTGGGCCGGATCAGGGCCGTGGCATCTGTGGCCGCGCCGTCCAATGCGGCAGCGATCACCTCGTCCATCGGCACAGGCGCCTCGCCCCGGTCCAGACGGCTGGCATTGACGCCCCGCAGATGGACGCCGCAGGACCGGGCGATTAACGGCAGCAGCGATGTCGCAGGCGGGGCAGGGGGCTGTGTGGCCCCCCATTGCGCGCCCAGTTGTGGGGCCAGTTGCCCCGCCGGATCAGCATCCAGCACCAGCACCCTGTAGCCCGCCAGTGCCGCCGCACAGGCCAGATGCAGCAGGGCGGTACTGCGCCCCGACTGGCCCTGCGGCCCGGTCAGCGCGATCAGCGGGGCGCGGGCCCCAGTTGGGCGGCGCGGCACATAGGCCTTGCCCCAGCCGGCACTGCGCGCCGACACGACGGCGAAATGCTGCCGCAGGGCGGCCACGTCTGACCAGCTAAACCAGCGCGTCCCGCCCTCGGCCCCG
Source organism: Rhodobacterales bacterium (assembly GCA_031422295.1). Taxonomy (GTDB): domain Bacteria; phylum Pseudomonadota; class Alphaproteobacteria; order Rhodobacterales; family Rhodobacteraceae; genus JANOMH01. Next base: position 57,694 of record JANOQM010000058.1, read on the forward strand.
GTCCTGCCCTGTGGCAGATCGGGGTTCTTGCCCAAGACCCGGCGCAGATGTTCGGGGGCCATCGGCAGGATCCATGTGGTGATTTCCCAGATTGAGACATCGCGGGGAACTGCTGCCGCAGGCGCATTCCCCTGCGGGCTGGCCGCAAAGGCCGCAAGGCTGGTCAAAGGTGGGGTGAATAGCTCCATAGGATACCAATATCATGTAAATATACGCATGTCTTATTTTTATCGTAACATGCTACTTTTGTCCCAACATCGACTGCCACTCTGCTGTTTCTCTTATGTTTTTCTAAGCCTCTGTTGTGGCTTTCAGGTCGGTCTTTCCGATCTTTGGGTGTTATCTGTATGTTATAAGCTGGTTAAGCCCTGCTGATCTGCGGTGGCACCATCATATTGGTCCATCTAATCAGGGCGTTGATCGGCGATCATTGGGGTGCAGCGATTCCGAAACCCCGATCAGGCGATTCTGAAACCCCGCTGGACCGATTCTGAAACCCCGAGAGCGGGCGGTACAAAATAGCTTGGCCGGTGCGGGCCTGCTGGACGGGTCCTGTGGATAACTTTAACCTGGTGTCAATGAAACCCCGAATCGCAGCTGTGCGCGGAGGGGGCAAAATGCGGAACTGTGCAGACCGGGCAAACCGGCGGCAGGAACCGGAGCAGAGGCAGGCAGGCCGCTATGATCGACAGGTTTCACCCATCCGGGGTGCCCGCTTTGGCGCATGCGTCAAAGGCCGGGCAACTGGCCCCGCAGCAGCAGGATTTCTTTCTGTGCGATATCTTTGCGGCCCCGCCCAAGGATGATCTGGCCAGTATGGAGCATCCGCTGTTTTCCCTTGCCACCCGCCCTGATCTGAACATTCTGCGCTATGCCCATAATGGCGCACAGATTGAGATCACGCCGTCGGTCAGGGGGCGCGCCACGATCCATGACAAGGATATTCTGATCTATTGCACCAGCCAGTTGATGGCCGCGATCAATGCCGGCCGCGCCGTGGCCCGCACCCTGCATCTGACCGCGCATGATCTGCTGACTGCCACCAACCGCGAGACCAGCGGTGATGCCTACGCCAGGCTGCGCGAGGCGTTCGAGCGGCTCGCAGGCACCCGCATCACCACCAATCTGGTGCAGGGTGCGCATGAGGTCACCCGCGGCTTTGGCCTGATTGAGGACTGGGAGATTGTGCGCCGCACCCGCGGCGGCCGGATGGTGCAGGTCCGCGTGACCCTGAGCGAATGGTTGTTTCAGGCGGTGCTGGCCAAATCGGTGCTGACCTTGAACCGCGCCTATTTTACCCTGCGCCGCCCGCTGGAACGCCGCCTGTATGAACTGGCCCGCAAGCATTGCGGCCGGCAGGCCGAATGGCGCATCTCGCTGGAGCTGCTGCAAAAAAAGGCCGGGTCCGCCAGCCCGCGCCGGGTGTTCCGTGCCATGCTGCGCGATATCATCGCCCAGGGCCATCTGCCCGATTACGACATGGTGCTGCAGGATGACATGCTGAGCGTCACCCCGCAGGCCAGCATGATCGAGGCGGGACCAGAGCTTGGGCCGCTGTCTGCGGCCACGCTCGAGGCGGTGCGCGCCCGGCCCGGGGTGCGTGCGGCAGGCTGGGATCTATATGCGCTCGAGGCGGAATGGCGCAGCATCTGGGTCCGGTCGGGCCGGCCCAGGCTGCGCTCGCCCGACAAGGCGTTTCTGGGCTGGGTCGATAAACGTCTGGGCGCGTGACCGGGTCTGGTTTGCAATTGCGGGCCATGGAACCAAACGACCGGTTGATGGCGCATGCAAGCGGGTCTGGCTGTGGTTTTCACTGGGAAAGGCCCATAGCCAGGGCGGTGACCGGGTCTTGTCAGCATAACCCGGGGCTGCGGCGGACAAAACGCTTGAGACGGGATCATTCATGTTCTTAAATGAGCGCTATGGATACTGATCCCCTGCCAGAAAACACCGATCCAGACCCAGCCCCAGACCCTGCCGGGATCGGGATTTATGACCGCGACCGGGCCGGAGCTGATCTTGCGGCCGATCTGTGGTTTTTGCCCAGCTATGATGTAGGCCATGATCCGGGCCATGATCTGGGCCACGATCTGGCCCCGTTGCCCCATGCTGACCGCCGCCCGCTGATCGCCCCGGCGGATTGGGTGGCCGCACAGGCCAGCCTGTCGGTCGATCTGGCGCAGGTCACAGGGCTGTTTGGCATGTTGCACGAACGGCTGCGCGCAGGTCCCGAGGGCTGGGGCCACCGTCTGGCCCTGCTGGAGGCCGCCGAGCTGAGCTGGTGGGCCGGGGACCGGATCGGGGCCGAACGGCTGGCCCTGTGGGATGCCCTGCGCCTGACCGGGCCGCAGGCCGATAGTCAAAGCCTGCTGCGCGCGGCCTGGGCGTTGCGCCGGTTGTCGGGCGGACCCGGGCCCGAACCTGAAGCACAGACGGATGCAGGCACCACCGGGCTGGCTGATTTCTTTGGCCGCCACGGCCCCGAGGCCGCCGCCCCCGAAGGCGTCGAGGATCTGGCCGCTTTGTCAGCGTCATTATCAGCCCTGCATCCGGTCACCCGGTCAGCGGTGCTGTTTTACGGCTGGCGCATACTGGCGGCAGACCCGCAGGGCCAAAGCGGGGCCACGCGGGATATCGAGGCCGCCGTGCTGGCCGCCCGGGTGGGCGGCGAAACTGCCAGGAACATGGTGGGCGCTGCCATGGCAGGGGGCCCGGGGGCATTGTTCCTGCCGCTGGCGCTGTCAGGCTTTGCCCCCCGCCGGGATGGCCCGGTGCGCGACCGGCTGGCGGTCTGGCTGCGCGGTGCGGCACAGGCGACGCAGGCCGCTTTGTTGCATCTGGACCGGCTCGCGGCATGGTCAGTCCGGGCCGGGGCCGCACTGGCCGATCAGCAGGGCCGCACCCCGGCGTTACTGATCAAGGTGCTGGCTGCATGGCCGATGGTCACTGCCCCTGTGGCCGAAAAACTGACCGGGGCCGGGCAGGCCACGGTGCAACGCAATCTGGCGCGGATGCAGGCGCGCGGCCTGATCCGCGAAGTGACCGGGCAAGGCCGCTACCGGGTCTGGACGGCCAAACTGTGAGGCCCCGAACCGGGCCTGCAACAATGGACAAGACCGCCATCGCAGACTAAGTGAGGCATCCATCGCCTTTGCGCAGTGCTGTCGGGGCAAAGCTATCAGGGAGCATGTGCATGCTGGCCGGTTCGACCATACTTTTGACCGGGGGCACCGGATCTTTCGGATCGCGCTTTGTGCCGATGACGCTGGCGCAGCATAAACCGCGTCGGATCATCATTTATTCGCGCGATGAGATGAAGCAGTGGGAAATGGCCAAAATTTATGGCCATCTGCCCGAGGTCCGGTTTTTCATCGGCGATGTGCGTGACCGTGACCGGCTGTACCGGGCCATGGACGGGGTGGATTACGTGGTCCATGCCGCCGCCACCAAGATCGTGCCGACCGCCGAGTATAACCCGTTCGAATGCGTCAAGACCAATATCATCGGGGCGATGAACCTGATCGACGCCTGTATCGACAAGGGGGTCAAACGCTGCGTGGCGCTGTCCACCGACAAGGCATCCAGCCCGGTCAACCTGTATGGTGCGACCAAGCTGGCCTCGGACAAGATGTTTGTCGCCGGCAATTCTTATGCCGGGTCCAAGGATTGCCGGTTTTCGGTGGTCCGCTATGGCAATGTGATGGGGTCACGCGGGTCGGTCATCCCGTTCTTTATGTCCTTGCCGCAGGGTGAGGCCTTGCCGATCACTGATCCGCGCATGACCCGCTTCATGATCACGCTGGAACAGGGCGTAGAACTGGTCTGGGATGCGTTCGACGATATGGTGGGCGGCGAAATTTATGTCCGCAAGATCCCCTCCATGGTCATCACCGACATAGCCAGTGCTGTCGCCCCCGGTGCGGCGCAAAAGGTGATCGGCATCCGCCCCGGCGAAAAGCTGCACGAGCAGATGATCGGCCCCGAGGATGCCGCCCATACCTATGAATATGCGACCTATTTCAAGATCATCCCGGCGATCCACAACTGGTCGAAAGATCCGATCCGGATCAAGGACGGGGTCCAGGTGGCCGAGGATTTCATGTATTCGTCGGAAACCAATACCGACTGGATGGACGCGCCCGCCCTGGCCCGCTGGATTGCCGCCAACCGTGCCAAGATTGGCCAGTTCTGATGATCCCCTACGGCCGTCAGGACATCTCCCAGGCCGATATTGATGCGGTGACAGACGTGCTGCGGTCGGATTTCCTGACCCAAGGCCCGGTGGTGCCACGGTTCGAGGCGGCGGTGGCGCAGGCCACGGGGGCGGCGCATGCGGTGGCGGTCAATTCGGCCACTTCGGCGCTGCATATTGCCTGCATGGCGCTGGACCTCGGCCCCGGTGACATTCTGTGGACCGTGCCCAATACCTTTGTCGCCAGCGCCAATGTCGGTATCTATTGCGGGGCGGATGTCGATTTTGTCGATATCACGCCGGATACCTATGTGATGGATCCGGTGGCTTTGGCAGTGAAACTCGCGGCGGCGGACAAGGCAGGCACCCTGCCCAAGATCATCATCCCGGTGCATTTCGCCGGGCAGTCCGCCGATATGGCGGCGATCGCGGCATTGGCCCGGCCCCATGGAATCCGGATCATCGAGGATGCGTCGCATGCCATCGGCGCCAGCTATCTGGGCCAGCCGGTGGGCAATTGTGCCTATAGCGACATTGCGGTGTTCTCGTTCCATCCGGTCAAGATCATCACCACCGCCGAGGGTGGGTTGGCCACGACGCAAGATGCGGAACTGGCGTACCTTATGGGGCTGCATCGCAGCCACGGCATTACCCGCGATCCGGCCCGGATGGGGGCGAATCCGGGCGGTTGGTATTACGAGATGGTCGATCTGGGGTATAATTACCGGATGACCGAGATGCAGGCGGCGCTAGGTCTGTCGCAGATGGACCGGCTGGCCGCATTCGTGGACCGCAGGCAGGCGATTGCGGCGCGCTATGGGGTGCTGTTAGCCGATCTGCCGCTGCTGCGCCCGGCCCAATCACCCGACAGCCGGTCGGCGCTGCATCTGTATCCGATACAGGTGGACAACCGCGCCGCGGTGTTCGCCGCCCTCCGCCACGCCGGGATTGGGGTCAATGTGCATTACATCCCGGTGCATACCCAGCCGTTCTGGCGTGCGCGGGGGTTCAACACGGGCGATTTTCCAGTGTCAGAAGCCTACTACAACCGCGCCATCAGTATCCCGATCTATGCGGGGCTGACGGATGCCGATCAGGATGTGGTTGTGGCGGCGCTTACCGACGCATTGTCGGACCAAAGGTAAAGGCTGCAGTGCCGTTCAGCAGGCCAATGATGGTGGCGGCAACCGCCGTGTCATTGGCATCCACATCGAAATCAGGCACTAACTTGGTATAATGCCGGTCCACTACGCCCGGATGCGTCCGCGCCAGCAGATCGCCTGCAGCCTGTTGCAGCGCGTCATGATCGGGGCTGGCCGCCAGAATATCGGCATAGGTCAGCCCCTGATGGTATTCCACCACGCCGGGCAGGCGGCGGTACCAGGCCCGGCCGAATACCAGCGCGGGCTTGCCCGAGCGGACCGCCTCCCATCCGACCGTGCCGGTGATCGTGGCCACAAATTGCGCGTGATCGGTCAGTGCGGCGGTATTGGCCCAGGAGGGCAGGACGGTGACCGACGGGATGCGGTTCAGCCGGTGAAAGAACAGCGGGCCGCGCATATGGGCGGAATGCTGTTTGGGGTTTTCCTTGACCAAAATCCTGACGCCTTCGGGCAGCAGTCCGGCCAGCCATTCCACGGCCAGTGCCTGATCGCGGAACGCATCGCCCAAGGATGAGGTGGTCATTTCGGGCTGCAGTTGCAGCGGCACATAGATGAAATCGCCGGTCAGATCGACGGGCGTCTCCTCGAACTGGGCGAGGTGGTCGAAGTAGGCCAGGTTATCCGCGTGGAAAAAACGTGCGAACGGATCGCGCCATTTGGGAAAGGCGGCGTAGGTTTTTTGCATGTGCCGATACAGGCGGGTGATATAAAATGGGTTCAGCGCCTGCAGCGGGCGTTTCAGCGCCAGATAGGTCAGGAACTGCAAAAACCCCTTGGCAGAGACGGTTCCGCCTGCCTCGCGTTCCTGTTTGATCCCCTTCATATAGAACAGATCAGGCTTTTCGCCGCGTTGCATCGGATAGGGCGGGGCGGTACCAGCGGGCGCGAAATCGCCCATGTCGCGGGGGTGCGCCATGGAAAAATAGCGGTTGGGGAACAGCGACTGGGTGACGATGACGCAGGGCAGGCCAAGCGCCTGCGCCACCTGAAACGCCATGCTGTCATAGCTCAGATGCGGAATGTTGAAGAACAGGCAATGGGTGATGCCTGCCGCGATCATCCGTTCGGCCATCACATCGGCGAGGATGTGGTAATAATCGAAATACGCCTGCATCCCGGTCAGCGGGTGGGCGCGGTGCGTGTTCAGCGGGCCGGTGCGGTGCAGGTGGTCGATGAATTCTTCCATCAGCGCGGCATGGTTCGGGTCCAGCATCAGGGCGCGTGCCGCCCCGGTAAAGCGCTGATCGTCCATCAGATGGCCCAGACGCCCGCGCCGCATGGTCAGGCGCGACAGCGACGAGGCTTTGAAATCGGCGGTCACATCGCCCATGTGCAAGGCCATCGTGACGCCGCCGGCCTTGATCTGCGCCAGAATCCGGTCGGTATTGGCCGAGGTCGAGACGGCAAACAAACGCATCTAGCGCACCATGCCCCAGTCGAACGGCTCGCCCCGCGTCAGTTCCCGTGCGGTCAGGCGGCCCAGCACGGCGGGCAGGTGTTTGGGGGCGAGACCATGGCCGGGGCGGATCGAGCGGACGTGGCCCTCGGTCAACACGGTCCCGGCGGGCACATCGGCCACGACATAAAGCGAGCGGCGGAATTGCGCATTGGCGCCGCCGACGCCGCTGCGGTCATATTGCGGCGGGCCCATCGCAGCATGGGCGATGCGGGCATCGGCCACCAGTTGGGTGAACTCGGCAGGCTCCAGCGAAAACGCGGCATCGGGGCCACCATCGGCACGGGCCAATGTGAGGTGCTTTTCGATGATGCAGGCGCCAAGGGCGATGGCCGCCACGGTTACCGCCGATCCCAATGTATGGTCCGACAGGCCGACGGGCAGGCCGAAAGCGGCGGTAAGGGCTGCAATAGTGCCTAATCGCATCTCCTCGGGCTTGGCCGGATAGGCGGAAATGCAATGCAGCAGGGCGATGCCGTCTGCCCCGCGGGCGGCGCGAATGGCGTCCTCGATCTCGGCATAGTTCGCAATGCCGGTGGACATGATGAGCGGTTTGCCCATGGAGGCTGCCTTGGCGATCAGCGGGGTATCGACCAGTTCGAAGGAGGCGATTTTATAGGCGGGGACACCCAGTCCGGCCAGAAAATCCACCGCCGTGGGGTCAAACGGCGAAGAGAAGCAGTGCAAGCCATGGCCTGCCGCCCGCTCCAGCAGCGCCGGGTGCCAGTCCCAGGGGGTGCTGGCCTGTTGATACAACTCATGCAAATGCCGCCCGTCCCAGAGGCCGCCCTTGATGCGGAATTCGGGGCGGTCCACGTCGATGGTGATGGTGTCGGCGGTATAGGTCTGCAGTTTCACCGCATCGGCCCCGGTGCTGGCGGCGGCATCGACCAGCGCCAAGGCCCGGCCCAGATCGCCGTTATGATTGCCCGACAATTCGGCAATGACATAGGGGCTGTGGGCGGGGCCAATGGGCCGCCCGGCGATGGAAAACGTGGCCTGCATCGCGTGCCTCCGGTTAAGGGGTCATCCCCAGCCTTGCGGCTACATCGCACCTGTCCAAACTGAAGGCAAGCAGACCGGATTCAACGCTGCCAGCCTGCCGGAACCCCAGGGCGCGGTGCAGCGCCAGCGAGGCGGCATTGTCGTGGCGCACCTGCGCCGTGATCCCGGCCATATCGGGGCGCTGCATGAGGTGGTGCAGAAAGGTGGCCAGCATCCGCCCGCCCGTCCCTTTGGGCGTATCAGGCGGGCCGATATGAAAGCTCCAGAGCCAGAGGTGTCCGGGCTGCTGCACGGCGTTTACAGAGCCGAGCGGCCGGCTATTTTCGCTGTAGATCAGCCGCAGGCTGTCGGGCCGTTTCAGGGTCTGTTCAAGCCAGATCAGATGATCCTCCCAGATCAGCGGGTTTTGGTTCAGGCTGGCAGCCCGCACCTTGGGCTGGCCGCGCCAGTCAAACAGCAGGCGTGCATCAGCGGCAGTGATGGCGCGCAACTGCCCGCTGAGTGCGCTCAGCACCCGGCCCGTGCCTTGGCCGTCACACAGCGCTGCGGCCCGTGCCGCCATGGTGGGGGCCTGTGCAATAGCCTGCGCAATGGCGGGGCCAAGCCCGCCTGCCTGCGCCTGCCCCAGTGTCAGCCCGATGGCGGCCCCGGCCTGCACCAGCCCGGCGATGCTGGCGTGCTGATTATCGGCCACCTCGACCACGACAGCAGGCAGGCCCAGGCTACAGCGTTCCCAACTGCTCATCCCGCCCGCGCCGATACACAGATCGGCCTGTGTCAGCAGCCCGGCCATGTCGGATGTATCGAGGATCAGGCGCACATCAGGATGCGTGGCGATCCAGTTCTGCACAGCCGGGACCGAGGCGCTGGTCCGGCCCATCACCACATCGACGCTGAGGTCCGCAGAATCGGCCAAGGCTGCCAGCGCCAAAGGGGCCAGCCCTGCCGCATCGCCCATGCCGGGGGCGATCAGCACCCGGCCTACAGCCCCGCCCCGCCGGGTCAGAGCGGTTGGGCGGGCGGCGGCAAATTCGGGGCGCAACAGGGCATAGTTCGGGCCGTTCAGCCCGGACAGAGCCTGATAGTGCCGCGGACCGGGGTTGATCCGGGTTTGGTCCAGCACCAGATCAGACCCCAATGTCCGGTCATCCAGATCGTCAATCGCCATGACCCGCAGGGCAGGCGACCCGGCCCGGGCCGCGCTGACCCAACGCGCATCCAGCCCGTAATGATCCCAGATCAGCCAGTCGGGCTGCAGCCGGGCAATGGTTTGGGCCGTCAGGGCGGCGTCGGTCCGCCATGGCGCGACAAGCCAGTGCTGATGCGCCGGACCTTCGGGGTCGGGATCGACGGATGCGGGGGGCAGGGTGATCACCTCGCATCCCGCCTGCGCGATCCGCTCGGCCATATGCCCCGGCCCGGTGGCAGTCAGGAAGGTGACGCTGTGCCCGGCCTGCTGTGCCGCCGCGGCCAAAGCCAGACAGCGCATCACATGGCCGCCGCCGATGCGGGCATCGCCATCGGCCCGGATCAAAAGGCGCATCAGCAGGCGCATCAGGCCCCCAGCCCCAGAAGCGTAAACATCCGTTCGGCCAGCGCCCAATCGTCGGGCGTGTCGATGTCGATGCAGCGTTCAGCGGGCAGGATCACCCCTGCCGCCCCGTCCCAGACCCGGGCTGTGGGGTCGGCCCAGGTGCTGGCCCGGGCCCAGTAGAACTGGCCTGCGTCGAAATAGGCAGGCTCCAGATCCTGGCTTCGCAGCGGCATCTTGGCAGGCTCGCGGGCGATAACGCGGTCACCATCTGCCCGGTAGGCCCGGTCGATGGGGGTGCGGTAGGCCCCAAGCGCCAACACCCAGTTTGCCCCCTGATCAAGCTTTAACAGACCCTGTTTCAGATCGGCAGCAGTCACAAAAAACGCGGTCGGATACAGGCAGCAGACCGGCGTATCCGGGGCCAGCCCCAGCCGGATCACGGCATCACGGATCACATCTGTGGTGCCGCTGTGGTCGTCTGACAGGGCTGCATCCCGCGCAAACGGCACCTCGGCCCCCAGACCGATGGCGGTGACGCGGATGCCCGGATCATCGGTGCTGACGATGATCCGGCCAAAACAACCCGCATTTTGCGCCGCCCGGATCGGCCAGCCGATGGCCGGGGTTCCGGCAAAGCGGCGGATATTCTTGCCCTTTATCCGTTTTGACCCGCCCCGCGCAGGCAGTATGGCAACAGCATCGGTCACGTCAGGCGTCCTGCAAATCTGTCACATCAGCCCTATAGAATACCCCCGCTTCGGGCAAGCGCGGGCCGGTCCCTTGTTGCGCTGCGCGGGCATCGCTAGATGCACTGGGCATGAGCAGACTTGCATTGATTTTCAAAGACTGGGAACGGCGGTTGCAGCAGGCCTATAAGGCCGATCTGTCGACGCCCGACAACCGTCGCCGCGCCCGGATTTATAACCGCTGGCTGGATCATGGAATATTGCGCATCTGGTGGACCAATCAGTTTGAAATTGCCCCCGGCGTCTGGCGGTCGAACCATCCGCCAGCAGAGCGTTTTGCCGCGATCAAGGCTTTGGGGGTGCGCGATGTGCTGTCGTTGCGCGGCATCGGCGGCAATCCCAGCATTTTGCTGGAAAAAGAGGCTTGTGCCGCCCAAGGCATCACGTTGCACGGGATCGCCCTGCAGGCCCGCGCCGCGCCGTCCCGTGCGGCGATTGCCGCACTGATCGCGCAGTTCCGCGCCCTGCCCCGGCCGTTTCTGATGCATTGCAAATCAGGCGCTGACCGGGCCGGTTTTGCCAGCGCGGTCTATCTGATGGTGATCATGGGCGAGCCGGTGCAGCGCGCCCGGCGCATGCTGTCGGCCCGCTATCTGCATTTTCGTTGGTCCAAAACCGGCGTTCTGGACCGGGTGCTGGACCTTTATGCCGCCCGCAATGCGCAAAGCCCGCTTGGTTTTGAAGACTGGGCGGCGACAGAGTATGATCCGGCAAGTGTGTGAGGGGCAGGGCTGTGAGGGGCTCTGCGTGATGACGTCGCCAGAGGTACAGCGCATCAATCGGTCAGAAACAGCGTGAGCAGCTTTCCCGCAGCGCGACTGGGCCTGCTATTTGAGACGACAGGGTCAGTCAGACCGGATCTGACCGCCTCGACCATATCAGACACCAATTCGGTCAGACGGCTGGGCGCAAGATCCTGAACCTGCTTCAGTTTGTCCAAAAATATCCGCAGCCGTGAACGTCCCTTCGAAACCGACGCGTGCGGCGGTGTCCATCAGCCCCATCAGCGGTCCGCAAAGAGCGTGGTCAGGTCGGCCGTTCTTGCGGATCGGGATGATCGCAGTGGCCTGGCGGTCAATGATGGTGGTGTGGCAACGGCGGGTGTCATAGGCCCCATCGGCGGTCACCGTGCCGATCTCTTCGCCTTCAGGGATCTGATCGAGCAGCTCCGGCAGAACGGGGCTGTCACCCTCGCTGCTGGGGGTAAACTCGCCCGCCCGGATGTCGGACGTCGCGGTGTCCATGGCCAGATGCACCTTGCGCCATTGGCGTTGACCCTGCGGCCCATGCTTGCGGGCTTGCCACTCGCCGTCACCGAGGACCTTGATGCCTGTGCTGTCAACAAGAGGTTCAGGGGGCCATCGGCACGGCGATAGGGGATCTGGACCGCCAGTGTCTTCTGCCGCCGGCACAGGGTGGTGTAGTCCGGCACGGCCCAGTCCAGACCAGCCATCTTCAACAGGCTGGCCACCATCCCGGTCGTGTGTCGCAACGGCAGCTTGAACAGGACTTTGATCGTCAGACAGAATTGGATCGCTGCATCCGAGAACACCGCAGGCCGACTGGGGCTGCCGTCGTGCGGCGCGAGCCAGGTCACCGCCTTGTCCAGCCAGACCAGCAGTGATCCGCGCTTGCGAAGCGCGGCAGTGTAGCTGGGCCAGTTCGTGGTGCGGTAACGGGCGGGTGTCGGCTTGCTCATGCAGCCTGTCTAACCGCATGGATTCCCAATGTGAATCCTCCGAGGGCAGAGTTCTGCAACAACGCCGTGTCAATTGCCCAACCCGTCAGCCCGTGGGGTTATGCTGTGCCCATGCGCTGGTCTGTATCTTGCACCGTCGGTCCAGAAAGGCCGCAAGTTTCCCGATCGGGTCGGTTTCGATGTCGAACTCCACAAACCGGTGCTGCTGACCGCGGAAATGCAGTCTGACCTGGGCGTGATGGGCGTCCCACTGATCCGCCCAGATCGACATGACCTCTTCCTCTGGCACTCCGAAACAGCTGGCTTTGCGTTCGAGCATGGATCCCGACTCAGTGCCCGGATGTGTTGTGCCCGGATGTGTTGTGCCCCGATGTCTGGCCCGCGATTGAAGCCAGGCCGTTTTGTTGCGGGTGTTTAGAATGAACAGGGCATCCGGATACTGTCTGTCCAGGACATCGAACAGCCTGTTGGCTTCAAGGTAGTTACTGCCCGACAGATAGAACAGATCGGAGTAGGCATCAAAGGCCTCCAGCCCGGTCAACAGGGGTCTGTGCCCCATCCAGTTGCGGACCATGATCTGTGCAAGATAGGCATCTGGCGAGACACGCCAATGCGCTGAGTGCAGGCCGGAGGCCTTGTAGAGCCTGTGCAGCGATGTTGTGCCGCATTTGTTGAAGCCGATAGTGAAGATCTTCATGGCCCATCCTTGCTGGCCAGAACGAGCGACACAGCGGTCCGGCCTTCCTATAAAAGGAAATCCGTCTGCGCCAGTCCCGTCAGCCCGGTCAGCATGATCTGCATGTCGGCGATACCGTCGCCGTTCAGATCGGCGTCGATCACTACCCCCCCGGCGGGGCCGCTGAGCGCCTGCCAGCGCAATTGTCCGGCAGAGGCCGCCCCCAGCCCGCCAAAGGCCGCCGTTCCGATATAGCTGAAATCCTGCAGCCCGCTGCTGGCGGTCGAGGCATCGATCAGGGACAGGTCGATCTTGTCTGCACCGCGCTGCAGATCTGTGATCGTGTCGCAGTTATATTTGCCCGCCAGACTGTCGGCCATGGCTGCAAACACGAACCGGTCGGCCCCGCCGCAGCCGGTCAGCCGGTCGGCCCCGCCCATGCCGCGCAGCACATTGGCCCCGGCATTGCCGAAAATCTGTTGCGCCATGGCATTGCCGGTCAGATTGATTGCGCCGGTGCCTGCAACCGATGTGGTCTGCATGATCTCGATATTATCGTCCGCCGCCAGCGCATAGGACAGGGCGGCAAACACCCGGTCGGCGGTGCCCTGCCCGCTGCTTTCAACGATCAGGCTGCCTGCATTGCGGATAATATAGCTGTCATTGCCTGCCATACCGATCAGCACATCCGCCCCGGCCCCGCCACCATCCGCCAGCGTATTGATGCCGCTATTGCCAGTCAGCCGGTTGGCCCCGGTATGGCCGGTCAGGTTCAGGTCTGCCGTGCCCAACAGCCGGGCGTTGGCGATCCCTGATACCAATGTGGCCGAGCCGGACAGATCAAGGCTGTATTGGCCCGCTGTCGTGGTCACCAGATCCAGTTTCACATTGCCCAGCGACATATCCAGCACCAGTGCGGCCAAGGTGCTGCTGCCCAGGCCGACGCTGACCTCGGTCGTGGCATCGGCATTCACGCTGGTCTGGTATCCGCCAGCCGTCGCCGTGGTCACCCGTGGCGCATCGGCCAGCACCCAGATATCCGCCCGGCCTTCGCCCATGCCATAGAATTGATTGCTGTCCAGATCCCGGTAGGCCACCCCGGTGATAAACACATTGGTCCCGGATTTGGCAAAGTTTTCGGTCAGCATCGAGGCATTGAATGTATTGCCACCCTGGGTAAAGCGCCCCTCGACCTGGGCCACGCCAATCTCGGCGAAATTGGCATTCAGGGTGTTGGCGCGGTGCCCGGCACTGCGAAACAGGCCGTCATAATGCTGGGTGATCGCCGATTGCAGGTTGATCGTCCCGGTGGTGCCGCTGAAGGCCAGATTTTCGCCCGACCGCCAACTGCCCGAAAATTCAAACCCGGCGGCGCGCATCCGGTCGGTCGCACTGGACCCGCCAGACCCGGTATGGCTGAACACATCGGCGGCCAGCATCCAGTCGGAATGCCCCTGTGCCGCACTTTCCAATTGGGTATCATGCGCCAGAACCTGCTGCGCCCGGGTGCCGATCTGGCCGGCCGTCAGACCCTGATTAAGGTCTATGCCAAAGCGCGCAGCCTCGGCCACCGGATCAAGCCGGGCCCGGTTGATCAGCTCAAGCAGATATTGTTCAGCAGCCGTTAACGCCATTTAGCACCAGTCCTGTCCGCAGCGGACATGAGGGGTACCCCCAGGGTCAGACTGACCGCAGGACTATGGCAAGACAGGGGCAGGCTTATGGTGATTTATGGGTCAGCCTGACAGGTAACCTTACAGCCGGGATATGATCCCCAGGCTGGAGCCGAGCAGACCCAGGATGGTTGTGGCCGCTGTCACCGGGCTTTCGGTTGCATAGACAAGGTCGCCCGGCATGATTGCAAAGCGCCCGGCACTGAACAGCCCGTCAGCTGTCGTCAGATCAATGGTAAAAACCACGCGGGGCTGGGGTGGTCCGGGCTGGCTGCCGGTGCCGACGGCGGCCTGCGGATATTGCCGCAGCACCAGAATGCCCTGCGGATCGGCCCGGGCATCGGCAATGCCGCCGATGATTGACAGCGCATCCAGCGCCGAAACCCGGTCTTTGGGAAACAAATGCAGGGCCTCGGACCCAGCAGCGCCCAGCGACAGGAAATACCGCTCTTCGGCCTCGATGATCACCCGGTCACCGCCGGTCAAAGTAGTGTCTAACAAAGGCTCTTCATACAGCCGGGATACCGAAGTGCCATAAACCTCGGATCCGCGAAACAGCCTGATCTGCGGGTTGAGCAAGTCGGGCAAAACCCCGCCGCCCAGCGATAACAGCCCCAGCACCGTCATATCCCGGTCGGCCAGCGGATAGACGCCGGGGGCGGCCACCCCGGCCACCAGAGAGGCGGTATTGGCCCGGCCGGGAATGACCGAGACCTGCAGCTGCGCCGAGGGGATGGTGGCCGCATAGCGTTCCTCGATCCGGTCACGCGCCGTGCTGGCTGACATGCCCTGCACCCGCAATTGCCCGACAAAGGGCAAAAACACCGTTCCATCCGCTGCAACCTGCACATCCTGTAACTGTGCCACCCGCTGTCCGGGCCCGGCGATCAGCGAATTTTCCTCGGCGTCCCAGACTGTGACTGCCAGGGTATCGCCGGGCGCTATCAGCAGCGAGGCGGGCTGTTCCTGCCGCTGGATCCAGTCATAGCGGCGCGCCCCGGTGGCGGGCCAGTCGTCCAGAATCGGCAGGCTGGCGCTGCTGATGGAATAAACTGCAAAATCAGGGGCTTGCTCATCTGTTGCGGGGTCAGCAGTCTGCACCGCCAGAACTTCGGCCTCGAACGCTGCACCCCGGGGCAAGGCGCAGCCGGTCAGGACTGCGGTCAAAGCCACGCAGCAAGCAAGCGCAAAAGCCTGGCCGGATCCGGTTCGCATGTCGCCCCCCAGGCCGCGCGATGTCAGACCTGCTGTATGCCGCATCCGGGGTCTGCGCACCAGTGCTGCCGAACTCTGAGCGCCAGATCTTGAGGGCCAGACCTTGAGAGCCGGGTGGGTGCAGACTGGTGCAACCCGCCGGGACGCGGTAAGTTGCCCGATGACTGCATCGAAAGGCGTCTGATGACCACTACTCCCCGAATTGCAGAATTGAGTATCGCAGATTCGGGTCTTGCAGATTCGGGTGGTGGCCCGGCGGCTGATCAGCAGCCGCTGGTATCAGGTCCGGCGGTCCTGTCAGCCGTTCAACCCATATCCCCGGCCCAGCCGTTGCCTGGCCCCCAACCCCAGCCCCAGCCCCCGCCAGCAGCCAGCCAGATCCGGCCTGCAGCCAAACCTGCCCGGGTCAAGAAACGCCATTGGGGTCTGGTTATTGCCTTTGTCGTGCTGGTGATTGTGCCGGTCACGGCGGCGGTCTGGTATCTGTATGACCGGGCGGCTGACCAATATGCCTCGACCCTGGGGTTTACCGTGCGCAACGAAGATATTTCCAGTGCGACGGATATTCTGGGCGGGCTGGGCAGCACTTTTGGGGTAACCAGTGGTGGCGGGCGTGATGCCGATATCCTGTACGAATTCATCCGCAGTCAGGAAATTGTGGCGCTGATCGATGCGCAGCTTGATCTGCGCCGGATCTATACGCTGGCCCGCGCCCAGGACCCGCTGATGAGTTTCAACCCCGCAGGCACGATCGAGGATCTGACCGCCTATTGGCGCCGCATGGTCCGGGTGTCCTATGATGCCTCGTCGGGGCTGATGGAGTTGCGGGTGCTGGCTTTTACTGCGACCGATGCCGCAGCGATTGCCACCGCCATTCAGGACGAAAGTTCCAAGATGATCAACGCGCTGTCGGCGATCGCGCGCGAAGATGGCAGCCGCTATGCGCGTGAAGATCTGGATATGGCGGTCGAGCGGCTGAAACAGGCGCGCGAGGCGCTGACCGCGTTCCGGCTGGAAAACCAGATCGTCGATCTGACGGCGGATATTCAGGGTCAGATGGGCCTGCTCAATACACTGCAAGCTCAACTGGCCAGTGCCCTGATCGAGTTTGATCTGCTGGCCGGCACATCGCGCGAAGGCGATCCGCGGATGGAGCAGGCGCAACGCCGGATCGAAGTGATCGAGGCCCGGATTGATGAGGAACGCCAGAAATTCGGCGCAGGCGGGCAGGGTCCGGGGGGCGATAACTTTGCCACCACTGTCGCCGAGTTTGAACGCCTGACCGTGGACCGGGAATTTGCCGAACAGGCCTATGTTGTGACCCAGTCGGCCTATGATGCCGCCCGCGCCGAGGCGAACCGCCAAAGCCGTTATCTGGCCGCCTATATCCGCCCGACACTGGCCGAGCGGTCCGAATTCCCGCAGCGCGGCCTGCTGGCGGGCGTGGTGGCCCTGTTCAGTTTTCTGATCTGGGCGATTGCGGGCCTGATCTATTATTCATTGCGCGACAGCCGCTGACCGGGTGTAAGGGGGGCAGGGCGCGCATGATCAGATTTGAAAACCTGTCCAAGCAGTTCAGAACCGGCGGCCGCCGCAAGGTGGTGGCCGATAATATCAATCTGACCGTCCCGTCCGGCGTGTCGATGGCGCTGCTGGGGCGCAATGGTGCGGGCAAATCCACGCTGCTGGACATGATCGGCGGACTGGTCCGGCCCGACCAGGGCCAGATCACGATGACCGGCACCGTGTCCTGGCGGGTCGGCTATGCGGGCAGTTTTCACCGCGACATGACCGGCATGCAGAACACCCGGTTCATTGCCCGGATTTACGGTGTGGACAGCGACGGGCTGGTTGATTTCGTCGAGGAATTTGCCGAACTGGGGGCGCATTTCCATGTGCCGGTCCGGCATTATTCATCCGGCATGAAAACCCGGCTGGCCTTTGGCGTGTCGATCGGCATGCCGTTTGACACCTATCTGGTGGACGAGGTGACATCCGTCGGCGATGCGGCCTTCAAACGCAAAAGTCGGATGTATTTCGAGGACCGGATGAAAGGTGCGGGGGCGATCGTGGTCAGCCATTCGGATGCCGAATTGCGCAACCTGTGCCAGAGCGCCGCCGTGCTGGAAAACGGCCGGCTGACCTATTATGAGGATATCGAAGAGGCGATTGCACAGCACCACGCCAATATGGGGACGGTGCAGGGTGACTGATGTGCCCGCCGATCCTGCTGACACAGCTATTCTGCGGCCGCCGCGCGGGCGCGATCTGCGGGTGATTGCAGCCCTGGTGATCCGCGAAATGGGCTCGACTTATGGCCCGTCGCCGGGGGGCTATCTATGGGCCGTCATCTCGCCGGTGGGGGCGATCGTGCTGTTGTCGGTCTGCTTTTCGTTCGTGGTGCATCGCCCGGCTTTGGGAACCAGTTTCGTGCTGTTTTATGCGACCGGTTATCTGCCCTTCGATATTTACAGCCAGTTGTCGATGAAGATTGCAGCCGCATTGCGCTATTGCCGGTCGCTGTTGGTTTATCCTGGTCTGACCTGGATGCATGCGATATTGGCGCGGTTCGTGCTGAATGTGCTGACCTCGCTCATGGTGTTTTTCATTGTGATCATCGGGATCATTCTGTCGGTCGAAACCCGCAGTGTGATTGATATAGCCCCGATTCTGATCGGGCTGGGGCTGGCGGGTTTGCTGGGTTTTGCGGTGGGGCTGATGAACTGTTTGCTGATGGGGCTGTTTCCGGTCTGGGAACGGGTCTGGCCGGTCATTACCAAGCCGCTGTTTCTGGCCTCGGGGATATTGTTTATCTACGAGGATATGCCGCGGTTTGCTCAGGATATCCTGTGGTGGAATCCGGTGATGCATGTGATCGCACTGGTCCGCACCGGGTTTTATCCGACCTATTACGCCAGCTTTGTCTCGGTCCCTTATGTCTGCGGGGCCTCGCTGATCATGCTGGTGCTGTCGATGCTGTTCTTGCGCCGGTATTATCAACGGGTTCTGGAAATCTGACCCTTACCCGGAATATGCCCCTTACTTGGAATATGATTGGCAATCAGGCGGTTGGCCTGCGCCCAGGCACGGGCAGTCTGGCACACGTGGACAGCGGTTTCGCATCCGGCTATGCGAAGGGGCGCGATCAAAACGGCGCAACGGTCAAAAGGGCGCAAGACTGATGCATCTGGTGGTTTTCGGGCATAGTCATGTCTGGTCGGTGCGCCGCGCCATAGCCGAAGGCTGGTCGCATCCGGGCGTGACTGCAGAGGTTCCGGTCTGTGGCACCAAAGAGCTGCCCGGCCCGGTGATCTATCTGCAGCCGGGCACCAAACCCACCCTTAATCCGGTGATCATCGCCTTGTTGAACAAGGCGCAGGCCCGTCCGACTGCATCCGGGACCTGGGCTGTCAGCATGGTGCAGGGCAATTTTTTCAATCAGCTGGGTATGGTCACATCCGCCCGGCATTTCGACTTTGTGCTGGACAG
Organism: Rhodobacterales bacterium; assembly: GCA_031422295.1. GTDB lineage: Bacteria > Pseudomonadota > Alphaproteobacteria > Rhodobacterales > Rhodobacteraceae > JANOMH01. The sequence goes on from JANOQM010000058.1 coordinate 76,542, forward strand.
CCACCCGGATCTGCCGCTGACCCCGGGGGCCACGATCCTGCCTTGCGCCGCGGTGCGCTGGGTTCTGGCCCAGCAGATGGCCGAATTTCAGGCCTATGCCCCGATCCTGGCCAGAACCGCCTTTCATGACCGGATGATTCTGGTAGGCCCACCACCGCCGCCGCGCGGCGAGCAGGAGATTGCCGCATTGCTGGCCAACGATCCAAAAGGCGCCACAGAAGCCGCCCTGATCACTCCGGCCTTTACCCGGCTGAAGTTGTGGCATCTGCAAAACCAGCTGGCCGCCGGGTATTGTGCGGCGGCCAGACTGCAGTATCTGGCCGGTGATTTGGCCAGTTATCTGGCTGGTGAGCTATCTGGCGTGCAGGATGCGGACGGGTTTATTCTGCCAGACTTCATCAAGGATGCGGTGCATGCAAATCATACCTATGCCGCGATCCTGCTGCACCGGCTGGCACAGATAGCGACCGGACAAAGGGGCGCATCCCATGGTTGATCCGATGTCATTGCAAACCGGCTCTCAAACGATGCTCCAACCGGTCCCGTGCCCGTACAAATCCCTGCCTGCGACATCTTATTGGCGCCGCGCTGTTTCAACAGTGCCGCCCGCCGAAATCGACCCGGTGCTGCACCCGCGGTTTGCCATCAGTGCGACCGACAGGATGGCCACAGCAGGCAGCTGTTTTGCCCAACATATCGCGCGCTATATGGTAAAAAGCGGGTTCAATTATTTTGTCACCGAGCCGGGCCATCCGCTGCTGGATGCAGACACCCTGCAGGCCTATAATTACGGCACGTTTTCCGCCCGCTACGGCAATATCTATACAGTGCGCCAGATGTTGCAGCTGCTGGAGCGCGCTTACGGCCTGCGCCAGCCGGTCGATGATATCTGGCCCACACAAGACAAGGCCGGGACGGCACATTTTATCGACCCGTTCCGCCCCTTTGTGCAGGACGGCGGGTTTCTGACCTTGCCCGAATACCATGCTGACCGGGCCCAGCATTTTGCCGCCATCCGCCGGATTGTCGAAGACAGCGATGTATTTGTCTTTACCCTGGGGCTGACCGAGGCTTGGGAAAATGTCCAGGACGGCACCGTTTATGCGATTTGTCCGGGCTGCGGTGCGGGGGAACATCGCCCCGACCAGCACCGGTTTCACAATTTTAGCGTGACCGAAGTGACTGCTGATTTATGTGCCGCGATTGATTTCATGCGCGCCCGTAACCCTGCCTTGCGGATTTTGCTGACCGTGTCACCGGTGCCGCTGATTGCCACCTTTGAGGCGCAGCATGTGCTGGCGGCCACGACCTATTCCAAATCAGTGCTGCGCGTTGCCGCCCAAATGGCCCGTGACCGCTATGATTTCGTCGATTACTTCCCATCCTTTGAAATCATCACATCTGGCTTTTCGCGCGGCGCCTATTACGCCCCCGACCTGCGCGATGTCGAAGAGGCGGGCGTGGCCCATGCGATGCGCTGTTTTTTCCGCAATTATCTGCAGCAAGCCCCCTCTGTGCCGCCGGCCGGACCTGTGCCCCCCCAAGGTGACGAACCGCCTGCGACTGTTTCCGCCCGGATCAACACGCTGGTCTGCGATGAAGAACGGCTGGAGGATATCTGATGGCGATTGTGGCCACGAATGCTGCCCAGTTCGCGGCAAGTGGTCTGGGCGCAGAGGGGTGCGAGTTGCGCGATACTGTGCGGATCATGGTGGCAGAGGGCGCCAGTTTTCACTGCGGCGAGAATACAATATTTGACAGCATCAGCATCTCGGTCAAGCCGGGGGGGCGTTTTTCCATCGGCAGCTGGTGCATCGTCAAAGGTGTCATGGTGGCCGAAGAGAACTCGGATATCATCATAGGTGACCGGCTGATCTGCAATATGTCTGTCGATATCCGGGCGGCCGAAGGCAAAGCGATCTACATTGGGCATAATTGTCTGTTTGCGAATCCGCGGGTCTATAATTCGGATTTCCATGGCATCTATAACATGCAGGACGGGACCCGGATCAATCCGGCGCGGGATATCCGGATCGGCGATCACGTCTGGCTGGGGATGAACAGTCTTGTTCTCAAGGGCAGTGAAATCGGCAATGGATCCATTGCCGGTGCAGGGGCTGTGGTTTCGGGGGTGCAGCCGCCCTATAGCATATTGGCCGGAAATCCCGCTGTTGTAAAAAAGAGAAATGTCACATGGACCAATCGTATCTTTCCGCAGATTGCCGTCAAACCAAAGCCGCCACTACCCGGACCGGCAGCAGCGGACCTTCCGGAACCGGCTGTTGCGGCCCTGCCCGATCTGGTGCCCCGGGACGTGCCGCCGGCGATGTCCGAAACGAGCATCGTCATGACATCTGATCCGGTCATTTCCGCCGCATCATCGGCCGCATCGTCGGCCTCGGCCCCGTCGCCCGCTGCAGCCCCCACCGTACCGCCACAGGACGCCCGGCAACAGCTTATGGACCGCATCACCGCGATGCGCCGGGACGCCCGCGCCCTGATGGAGGATTGCGTCAGCTTTGGTCGGGGCGATCCGCAGAAATTCATCGATATGGGTATCCCGCAGTCACAACTGTTCATGGCCGAACTGCTGCCCTTTATTCACAACGCCTATATGGCCGCCCCGACCAATGCCGAAAAGACCGTGCTGGATATCGGGCCGCAGTCCTTTGGCGGCACCAAGCTGCTGTATGACATCCATAACGCGGGCACGCATAACAAGCTCAAGCTGCAGATCACCGCTGTTGATATCGTCAACAATTTCGAAATGCTGCAAAAGCTGATGATCCCAGAGGTCGAGTTTCTGATCCAGGACATCTTTTCGATTCAGGACCGGCAGTGGGATTTCGTAATCTGTTCCCATGTGATCGAACATGTTCCTGACCCCTTGCCGTTTTTGGCCCGCTGTCAGGCACTGGCCCGCGATTTTGTGCTGGTGGCCTGCCCGTGGAAGGAATTTCCGATCACCACAAAGGGCCATGTCAACACTATCGACAACGCCCTGGTCAAGGCTGCGGGGGGCCAGGATCTGACGATCTATCGCAATTACATGTGGGGCAAAAAGCGCGAGGTCTGTATTTTCAAGCTGCCGGGGAAGGCCTTGCGCTGACCAAGGATCGGCGTGTTTTGGCCTTGTTTGTGTCTTATCGCCCCGCAAACAAGGTGTTTTGCAGATCCGGCCAGTCCTGCGCCCGTGCCAGCGCCCGGGCGGCCTGTTGCATCGCGGGCAACTGGCCTGCGTCCTTGCGCGCCAGCACCTGGCGCAGGGCGGTGCCCAGCGTCGCCCCATCCGGCCCGTTATCTGGCCCGTTATCCGGCCCGCCATACAGCACCCCCGCATCCGTTCCCGCCAGCACATCCCGGGTCATCCCCACCTCGGGGATAACCACCGGCACGCCAAATGACAGCGCCAGCAGCAGCGAGCCCGAGGTCAGGATATTGCGGTATGGATAGACCGCGACATCGGCGGCGTGAAAGAACAGCTGCATTTCGGTATCTTCGATGAACCGGCCCGACATATCGATCCGGGCCCGTTCCGCGGCGGACAGGGCCGTGGGCAGCGTGGCCACGATATCGGCCTTCATCTCGCCCGCAATCAGCAGGCGGGCACGGGGCCGTTCAGTCAGCAGAATGCGGAATTCCGCGATCAGGGTTTCGACGCCCTTATAGGGCCGGACTTGCCCCGAAAACAGGATCACATCTTCGTTTGGGGCAATCCCGAGCGTGCGCCGGGCCACATCGCGGCTGATGAAATCAGGATAGACCCCGCCGTAATGGCCATGCCGCGACACCACGATCCGGGCCGGGTCCAGCGCAAAGGACGCGGTGATATCGGCCACCGAGGCGGCAGAATGCAGATGCAGCACATCGGCCAACCCGACGATCCGCCGCGACATCTCCCGTTCCAGTTCGGCAAACGGGCTGTCATGCGACAGGGTATTGTGGATGGTCCAGACCAGATGCCCGCCCTTGGCCTTGAAGGCGGCCAGTTTGGTCAGAAAATCATCGGTATAGCGGCGCGCCACATCCGCTTTGGTCACATCACGCAGCAGGAAATTCAGCCAGTGCAGGTGAAAGCTGATCAGGCCGGGGTCGCCTTTATGTGCAAGGGTCTGATCCAGCATTGCCGTGGCGGCCTCGATGGTACCGGCACAGAATTCGATCTGCCGGGCGGCCTTGCCATAAAGCAGTTTCTGATAGGGGTTAGAGCGGGAATAATCGGGCCAGAACAGCACCATCCGCTTGCCCGGTTTACGCCGGTAGGTGATCTTGCGGGGTTGGGCCGGATCGGGCACATGCACGTCCCAGAACGGCGCGAGGCCCTGACGGGCGAGGGCCTCGCGCTGGACATGGTGGGTATTGCCGGTCTGCGCCCCCTCGTTCACAAGGCTGGTGTTTTCGCCATGCCAGCGGCGCTGATACAGCTTTTTGTCCAGATGGTGAAAGCTGCCCGTCTCGGCCAGTTTCAGGAACATGTCGTAATCCACCGCATTGGCGATGTCCTGGCGGAAATGGCTGGTCCGGTCCCAGGCCTGTTTGCGGAACATCCGGAAATGATGCGCGATCGAGGTGACCATCATCTTTTCGCGTGACCATTTGGGCCAGTTATATTCGTCCTGCACATAGGCACCGGCCGCATCGATCCGTTCGCAGGCGCTGTAGACGCAGGCAGTTTCGGGATGGTCGTCCAGATATTCGGCCAGTTGCCGCACTGCCCCCGGTTTCAGCAGGTCATCGGAATCCAGCTGGCCGATATACAGCCCGCGCGCCATTTCGATCGCCCGGTTCGAGGCATAGCCGATCCCGCCATTGGGGTTGGACACCACCCGCACCCGGGCGTCCGCGCCATAGTGCCGGTCCAGCAGCGCCAGCGTGTCATCGCTTGACCCGTCATCGGCGATACAGACCTCAAGGTCCTGCAGATCCTGTGACAGCACACTATCAATCGCATCCAGAATGTAGTTTTGCGCATTATAGACCGGGATGTAGATGCTGACCTTGGGATGGGTATAGATCCCGTCCTTCTTGCGGTCCCAGTGATTGGGGCACAGGGCCACAAACAGCGCCTGATCGGCACTGGCCTGATCGACACTGGCCTGATCTGTTATGGCTTCGGTATCAGGGACCGCATCCGGGATCAGGGTCGTCACTTGCAAAGGTTCAAAATAGGCCCCGGCATTATAGCACCGGAATGCCAGTTCGCGGGCCGCCTGATGCAGGGTCTTGAACCGCCCGTCCAGCAGATCCACCCGCCCCGGCAAGGTGACATGTTGCAGCAAGGTGGGTGGCAGGGCCATGTTCAGCCCGCGCATATCGCGGAACGGATAGCGTGAATTGATTTTCTTTTGCGCCTGCCGGGTGCTGAACGCGGTGACCATTGTCCCCGTATCAGTGTCTATAGCGGGGATCAGCGGCTGCACCAGCCTGTCACTGATCCGGCCCAGATGATCGGCCCGGCTGAGCGCTGTTTCATCCAGACGCACGGCCCCGCTGATGAAAAACACCAGATCGACGCCCGCATCCTGCCCGGTGATCCGGGCCAGATGTCCGGCCCCCTCGGGGCTGAGCAAAGTGCAGCCAAACTGTGCGGCCTGCAGGTCGCGCCGTTCGTTCGTTGCAGTTCTGTTGGCCGCAGAACTGGCCCCGGCATTGGCCCCGGCACTGGCATGGGCACTGGCCCCGGCACTGGCATGGGCTCCAAAAACCGCCAACCGGATCTGTCCGGCAAAATCCTGCGCCTGCAGATCCTGCACCAATGCGGCGGCGGCGGCAGCCGAGGCAGGGCTGTGGATGATCACGATGGTGCGGTTTTGGGCGCTTTGGTCGGTCGCAAAGGCTGCGGCGGCCTGGTATAAAAACTGCGTCGTATTGCCTGCCCCCGGATGCCGGGGCAGCACCAGACCGGTCGGAAATGGCGACGGATGGGTTTTGCTGATATCCAGCGCGCGCAACGGCAGATGCAACCGTGGGTCGGTGCTGCCCAGAAAATCAGCGGGGATATTGATTTTAGGAGGGGATTTATCGGCCTTGCTTTGACCCGCCTGCAGATGCCGCAGCAGGCCGATCTGCGTGGCATAGATCTGCGCGATCCCGGAGCTCAGCGCGGGGGTATATTTCACCGCTTCAAACAGCAGATCGGCCTGTTCGAAATCGCCCGCCCGGGCGTGTTCCAATGCGGCAAGCAGCCGGGCCCAGACATTGCGGGGGTCTTGGCCCAGATGATCCTGGCCCGCATGATCCTGGCCCGCATGATCCTGGGCCCCCTGACCCTGGGGCGCGTCTTTAGCAACAGTCATACTCTTCATATCCGACATTCTATGGATCGGCCTTTTTACAGTATCAGGGGGATTGGTCCATCTTGAACATGTGGCATACGCTACGGGGACGGGGCCTGATGGCGCAAACACTGCAACCAGACGTTGATCTTGATGTATCGCCCTTCAATATACCGCCCGAAACCGGTTGACCAGATGGGCGCACAGGCAACGCGCCGCCTGCCAGCGTGACAACCCTTCAACCTGCCGGTACAGGATCCATGTGCCGCTGACCCGCCGCCACGGCCCGGCCGACAGCGATCCGGGGCGGCGGCGATGCACGCTGAGCGCGTCGGGCAAGCCATGCGCCAGCGGGGTCAGCCGCAACAGCCGCAGCCACAGCCCGTAATCCTGCCGCAAGCGCAGATCGGGCATTGCGACCTTGCCCAATGCCGCGCTGTCATAGATCACCGTGCCGCAACCGATGCTGTTGCCGCGCAACAGGCCCGCATAGCTGACCGTGGCCGGAATATTGACCAGCCGCTGCCGTCCGGCCGCCTCGCGCAGATAGGCGGTATAGCTGAACACCGCCCCGGTGCGGGCCATAAAGGCCAGTTGCCGGTCCAGTTTTTCCGCCAACCAGAGATCATCGGCATCCAGAAACGCGATATACCGTCCACGCGCCTGTGCCAGTCCTGCATTGCGCGCCCGCGCCGCCCCGCCATTGACCGGCAGCGCAATGACCCGGATCCGCGCATCAGCGGTTGCAAGCGCGCGCGCCGCATCAAGGGTCGCATCGCCCGAGCCATCCTCGATGATCAGCAATTCCCAGTCGCTCCGGGTTTGGGCCAGCACCGAGGCCACACTTTCGGGCAGGGTGGTGGCCGCCCGGTAGGCGGGCATCAGGATTGACACAGCGGGGGTATTTGCAGGGGTAATTTCGGGGATCAATAGGTGATGTCCGATCCGGCAATCGTGCGTTTGGTACATAGCTCGACCATCAGATCCTGGGTCCAGACCGGCCAGCTTTGCGGGGTCAGATGAAACTCGGCCATCCGCCCGACGGTCTGGCGGGGCTGCACCATCCGTTCGACCACATGATAGGCCGCCCGGTCGACATAATCATCAAACAGGACTGTGACCGGGCGGGTGATATGCAGACAGGCTGCAACCAGACAGGCCGCCCGGAACCGCCCGTCGATCAGGATCAGGTCGGGATGCCGGAAAAACGGCGCAGACCAGATCTGCAGCGGGTAGTGATGGTATTTATGCCAGTGGCTGTCATCCACAGGCCGACCCCAGCGCCCGGTTGGTCCGATATCGGCATAATGGATGATCGCCGGTGATGGCAGGTCTGCCAGATCAATCCGGGTCTGCAGCGCAATCGCCCAGTCCCGGTCGCTTTCGACACTGAAGATCAGTTTGCCCGGCAGGCCGGCGCCCAGCAGCGTCGATCCGCCCGATCCATATTCCAGAATGACCCGCGCCGCTGCATAGCGGGCGCGCACAAGATCGGCGACCTCCGGGGGAAAGGACAGTTTGAATGCAGTCATCACATCGCCATCAGGGTCAGGCCGGTATCAGCGGCAGATTGCACTGGCCTATACGCTGCGCCCGGTGTTGTGTCTATTGACCCGGCCAGTCTGTCTATTGACCCGGCCAGCCTGTCTGTTGACCCGGCCAGCCTGTCTGTCGATCCGATATCACTTCTGGTGCAGCCAGCACGGCCCTGCTAGGAGAACCCGTAGTTTATTCCTGACACCACAGATGGCGCGTGTAGTTTGCGTTAATGGCCCATGACATGACCCAGATGACCGACACGGCAGGGCAGAACCCGGGGGGGCAGATATCGGCAGCCGATGTCGTCTCGCCGCTGACCAGCAAAATGTTGTTCTGGCGGGCCCGCTATGTGCAGCGCTCAGAGGTTCTGTATCACCTGCCGTTCCTGTTCTGGCTGGTCGAGGCCACCCGCCCGACCCGCATAGTGGTTCTGGGGGTGGATGATGCAGTGGCGCATTTTGCCCTGTGTCAGGCTGTGGACAAGCTGGATCTGGCAACCCGGTGCCATGGGATCGGCGATTGGCCCACAGTGCATGATGCGGCTGCACCAGTGGCGGCGGGTGCCGTCCCGTCAGAGGTTTCCCCCGGGGTTCCTGCAGAAGTCCCCGCAGAAGTTCCGGGACAGGTTCCAGCCGACATCAGCGCCTATAACGCGGCCCATTACCCCGATTTCTCGGTGATCGAGGCGCTGGACCAACGCGCACTTCTGGCCCGCACGGCGCCTGCATCGGTCGATCTGCTATATGTCAATCTTGTGGTCACGTCACAGCTGGCGGATGCCCTGACCTATGCCTGGCCGACCAAACTTTCGCCCCGCGGGATCATGCTGCTGCATGGCACTGATACCCAGTTCGACGCCCCCGCCGCCCAGGAATTTCTGACGCAGATCCAGCAAACCCGGCAAACCATCAGCTTTAGCGCGGGGCAGGGCCTGCTGGCGGTGCTGTGGGGGCCGGATCAGCCCTACCGGCTGACCGGGCTGGCAAAACGGGCCGGACTGGGCGCCTCTCAATCCGGGGGTCAATCTGGCCCAGAGGCCCATGACCCCGCAGCGGATGCCGAGATCAAGCTGATCTTTACCCGGCTGGGGCTGCTGCACCGGCTGGAATGGGAAGGCCCGCATGAAGCCCGCCAGCACCAGATTGCGGCCAGCGCCCTGACGTTGGCCCAGACCGATCTGCAGACCACCCAGACAGCGCTGGCGGATCTGCACACGGCCTATGCCGCGCGCGGCCTGAAAACCGCGTCTTATCAGGTGCGTGTGCATGATCTGGAACAGGAAAAAGTCGCCCTGGCCCAAGTGCAGGCGACCCTTGACCAGCTGACGGAAAACCATGCCATTCTGAAAGATGATCACGCCAGTCTGGCGGGCGACCACACCATGCTGGCGGGCGATTATGCCCTGCTGGCGGGGGATCGCGACCAGTTGGCCGTGCAGATCGGCCAGCTGCGCGCGGATATGGCCCGGCGCGAGGCCGAAGCACAGATCCAGTTGCAGACCCAGTTGCAGGCCCAAACCGCGATCCACGCCGCCCACCTGATCCAGCGCGAAGCCGAATGGCAGGCCCAATTGCAGTCTGATCAGACCCATCTGCAGGATATCATGGCGCTGACCGCAGCCTTGTCGCAGGTTCAGGCCGAAAAACATGCCCTGATCGAGGCGGCCCGGCCAAAGCGACTGCCCCTGGCTGTGCCTGCGGATTTGGTATTGCAACCAACCCGCCGCAAAACCGGCCTTTTGGCCCGGGTCAAAGCCGCGGCACGGCGGGCTATGCGACGGGCGTTGCATCCCGGCCGCAGCGCTGATCCTGATGCAGCACCGGGCCTGCTGACCCGGTTCAAACGCTCGGGCCTGATGGCCCCGGTCCGCGCTGTGGTGCGCCGCATCCGGCGGCGGCGCAAAGATGCGCGGATGCGGGCCGGCTGAATGGCCCCGCCCCTAAGGGCACTGGTCCCGCGCTTGCGCGTACTGGTCCCGCAGCGCTGGCGCGCACTGGTCCCGCGCTTGCGCGCACTGGTCCCGCGCTGGCGCGCACTGGTCCCGCGCTGGCGCGTACTGGTCCGGCGCGAGGTCAGGTTTCCGGGCGCTTTTGTCGCGGACCGCCGCGTCAGCCGCTGGCGCGACCTGCTGTGGGGCGGGGCCAGTGAGGCCGCTATTCCGGCGCTGCAAGCCTTTTGCGACGGGGCCGGGGGAAGATGGGCCAACCCTCTGTGGGCCCAGCTGCAGGCCAGCCTGACGCTGGCTGCATGGTGGGACTTTCAGGGGGATACCGACCGGGCGCTGCAGCTGCTGATGGGCCTTGCCAACGGTCCCCTCCGGGTTGCGCAAAACCCTGCGCGGATTATTCCGCTGGCCGTCTTGTTGCAGCGCACCGGCCAGACCGGGGCCGCCCGCGACCTGATTGCGCAGGCCCTGCGCATCACCCCGACCTTGCTTTGGAACCCGGATTTCACTTTGATCCGCGCCAATCTGGCCGCCGATGACGCCAGCCGTCTGACCCTGATCAACCAGATCTACACCGGTCGCGGTTTTGCCCCGCTGGCTTTTTTGCCGCTGCTGGCGCCGGATAGGCCTGCGGCCGTGGCCCCGGATATGGCCCCGGATACGACTCCGGACCAGCCAAAAGTTTCGGTCATTCTGCCCGCCTTCCAGGCGCAGGAATGTATCGCCGCGGCGCTGGCGTCACTGTCCGCCCAGACCCATGCCAATCTTGAGATCATTGTGGTGGATGATGCCAGCACTGATGACACCGCCCATATCGTTGACCGGCTGGCCCGGTCAGACCCTCGGATCAGGGTGCTGCGGCTGGTGCAGAATGGCGGGGCCTATGGCGCGCGCAACCATGGTCTGGCGCAGGCCACCGGGCAGTTCATCACCACCCATGACGCCGATGACTGGTCGCATCCGCAAAAGATTGCGACCCAGATCAGGGCTTTGGCCCATAATCAGGCCCTGATGGCGGTAATGACCCATTGGGTGCGCTGCCGCCCCGGGTTGCAGTTCACCCCGGGCTGGCGGCTGAGCCACCGGTTGATTGACTGGAGCCATTCGTCCCTGCTGGTCCGCCGCGCCGTGTTTGACCGGCTGGGCGGCTGGGACGAGGTGCGCGTCTCGGCCGATACCGAACTGATCTGGCGGATTGAAACGGCGTATGGGGCAGGCGCCGTGGCCAAAATCCATCCTGATCTGCCGCTGGCCTTTGCCCGTGACATCCCCGGATCACTGACCCGCAATCCGCAGACCCATGCCCGCAGCATCTATGCCGGTCTGCGCCATTACTACCGCGAGATCAGCCGCTACTGGCAGGCCCGCTATCCGCAGGGCCTGCCGCCCGCCGCACAGGCCCAACGGCGGGCGATGCTGCCTGCGGCGATGTTCGGCCCAGACCGGGGGCCTGTGCCGGATATCCTGCTGTCCGGCGATCTGGCCGATCCGGCGGTCATCGCCGAGGCCCGGCAATATCTTGCCCGACACCCGGACCCCCGCTGCGGTATTAGCCATCGCCCTGATTGCGCCCGGTTCCGCCCGACCCCGACCCATGCCGCCCGGTTTTGCGATGGATTTTTCGCGCTGTTGCAAGAGGGCCGTCTGCAGATTGTCCTGCCCGAGGATACAGCCCGGATCGCGACCCGGATCACGCTGACCGCCGGGGGCCGCCAATGAGCTTGCAGTTTTCAGTCATTATCCCGGTCTACCGGCAATGGCCGCTGTTTGTGCATCTGCACAGCGCCCTGCTGGCGCAGACCCTGCCTGCCGGGGATTTCGAAGTGCTTATTGTGAATAACGACCCAGAGACCGATCTGGCGACGCCAATTCCCGCCCTTGATCTGCCCCCCCATATGCGCCTGCTGCACTGCCCGACCCCCGGATCCTATGCTGCGCGCAACCATGGGGCCGCACGGGCGCGGGGTGACTGGCTGGTGTTTACCGATGCGGATTGTGTGCCCGGGCCGGGTTGGCTGGCGGCACTGGCCGGGGCTGTTACTGAAGATCCGCATGGATTATTGCCCGGTTTACTGGCGGGTCCGGTCCGGATGATCGCCCCGGCGCAGCCCAACCCCTATGAAATCTATGACCTGCTGCGCGGTATCCCGCAGGACCGCTATGTCCGGCACGGGTATGCCGCGACTGCCAATCTGGCCGTGCCACGTGGCGTGTTTGCCGCCCTTGGCGGGTTTGATCCGGCCCGCCTGTCGGGTGGGGATGCCGCGTTTTGCCGCAAGGCCGGGCAGACCGGGCATCCGGTCAGGCTGGTCCCGGACGCTTGGGTCGGGCATCCCTGCCGCAGCGACTGGCCGTCACTTGCAATCAAGGCCCGCCGGGTCAAGGCCGGCCAGCTGCGCCATGGCACGCGGCGGGGCCGGCTGCAGTGGCTGCTGCGCAGCCTGACCCCGCCTTTGCGCCAGATCAGCCGTCTTGCACGCACCTCCGCCCCCTGGCCACAGCGGCGCAGTGCTATCCGCATTGCGTGGCGGCTGTGGGCAGTTGAACTGGCCGAGATTGCCCGGCTGCTGGGTGGGGCGGCCCCCGAGCGGCGCTAAGCCGGGGTGGGGGTGGGGCGTGTTTCCAATGCGACATCAGGGGCAATCGTCGCGCTGAGGGTCCAGACCCGCGCCTGGGTCCAGGGCTGCGCCGGATCGGTCCAGAACCGATCGGTGGGGGGCAGGCCTAGCGGCAGGAATGCCGTCGCACACAGATACAGGCTGCCAGTCGAGATGTAGGTTTCGGCCATTCCGGGCTGGTATCCGTTCAGCCCGATCCGCAGCCAGCCGCCTGCATCGAACGTATCGGGATGCCGCAGGGTCCGGCTGATCACCGCCAGCAGGGCGGTGCGCGCCTGGCCCGGTGGCAGACAGTCCGGCAGCCGTCCCTGCAAAGCCAGTTGCGCCAGGGGTTGGAAGGCCGCACAGCGGTAGACGACTGATCTGCCCAGCGGTGGAAAACTGCCATCCGGCCCGATCATCCGTTCCAGCAGTTCGACCTGACGGGCCTGGCGCCGCGCGAACCTGTGCTGCAGTGCTGTCCAGTCCGGGTCATGGCTGGCCACAACCGACAGGATATCGGACAACATCGGTGTGATCACATAGCTGCCATAGTAATCGGCCTGCAGCACTGGGCCATCGCCATAGACCCCGTCGCCACAATACCACGCCTCGGTCTGGCGCAGCGCATAGTCCACGCGCATCCGGTCCCAAGGCAGGCCCAGACGGGCAAACAGCGCCTCGATCATCGCCGGAAACAGCAGCCAGTTATTGAACAAGGGCTGGATCTTGCGCGCCATCTGCAGGGCTGCAAGCAACCCATCCTGCCCGGCAGGCGACAGCCCGTGCCACAATGCAGTGGGGGCCCGCAGCACCGCCTGTGCCAGAAACGCCGTATCAACCAGCGGCTGGCGGCCATAGGAAAAGTTCAGCGCTTGTGGCCCGTCCGGCCGCACTGCTGCAGTCAACAGCTGCCGGATGGCGTTCAGCAGCGGTGGGGTATGGGCCAGTTGTTCCAGTGCCAACCGTTCCAGCAGCGGGGCCAGACCGCAGGATAACCGCCCCAGGGCCTCGAGCGGGGCATACAGCACCCGTCGTCCGTCACTGTCCGCCCCGCTGCTGACCTGCGCCGGAATGACTGCAGCCAGGCCCCCCGGCGCAGCGGCGGCCGCGATTACCGGGGCGGCCAGTGTCATTGCCCATGCCAGCATATGGTCATGGTCCGACAGGGGTGCGGGCGTGGCAGCAATAGGCATGCGCAAGGGTGACCTGTCCAAGGCGGCAGCGCGCCGGTCTGCCACGGTTTAATCAATTTTCGCGTAAGGTCCATGGTCACGCCGCATTTCGGCCCCCGGCGGCACCGGATTTCCCGAACAGGTCTTGCGGACCGTCGTCTGCGTTTTTCCGGTTCGGAGATATCCTCTTATGCCAGCCTTGACCTTTGTGGCCTATCAGACGGTCGCCGGGGATACGGATATGTCCCGGATCACCGATCTGGACCTGCATGCGCCAGCAGCGGGCGGCAGGGCTGTGCTATATGCCACAACCCGGTTTGACGGGGCGCTGACCGCCTGGGCGGTTGGCCCAGCCGGGATCAGCCTGACCGATAGTGCCGCCTATCAGCGCCCTGACGGTGCCGGGGCGGTGGCGGATCTGGGTTTTGTGCAGACCGGGCCCCAGACCTCAGCCCCGACCGGGGGGGCTGTGTCGCTGCTGTCGGGCGGCGGGGATGGCGGGCCGCTGACCCTGCGCCTGCTGGGCGCGGATGGCAGTTTGGGGCCGGCCCAAAGCCTGAGCAACCCGCCTGCTTTCGGCGGCGATCTGGTCGAGCCGCTGACGGTGACATTGGGCAGCGGGGCGCAGGTGGTTTACGGCGGGATCGCAGGCCATGCCGGGATCGGGCGGGTGGTGTTTGATGCAACCGGACAGCTGACCGGCAGCGGGATAACACCGGATGATCCGGTGGCCCATGCCGATCAGGTCACGGCCCTGGCCGCTGTGACGCTGGCGGGCGGCCAATATGTATTTTCGGCCAGCACCGCTGACCCCGGCGTGACCAGTTGGGCCGTGGGTGCAGATGGCGGATTGACCGCCCGCGCCCATCTGGGGGCCAATCAGGGGCTGTGGATTGCCGCCCCCACCGCCCTGTCGGTGGCCACTCTGGGCGCACAGACCTATCTGCTGCTGGCCGCTGCCGGATCAGGGTCGATCAGCGTGATGGAGATTTTGCCCAACGGCAGTCTGCGGGTGATTGATCATGTGATCGACGATCTGGGCAGCCGCTTTGCCGGGGTGACAGCCCTGGCCACGGTCAGTCTGGACGGGCAGACCTATATTTTTGCGGGCGGGGCGGATGACGGGATCAGCGTGATGCAGTTGCTGCCCGGCGGACAACTGATTGCCCGGGCGCATATCGCAGATACCCAAGGCATGGGTCTGCAGAATATCAGTGCGCTCACCGCACAGATCAGCGCCGGCGGGATCGACATTTTTGCCGCCAGCAGCAGTGAAACCGGCATTACCATGCTGCGCTTTGACCCCGGTCCGGCCGGGATAACCCGGATGACCGCCTTTCCGGGTGAAACCCTGACCGGGACCACGGGCAATGACATCTTTATCGGTGGCGCAGGCACTGACCGGCTGTCCGGTGCGGACGGGGCCGATATTCTGGCGGATGGGGCGGGCAATGATCTGCTTTATGGCGGGGCGGGGGCCGATATCTTTATCCTGACCGCCGATGGGGTGACCGACCGGATCCAGGATTTTACCCTGGGGCAGGACCAGATCGATCTGTCCGGCTGGGGGCTGTTGCGCAATATCGGCCAGCTGTCGATCACCGCCAGCAGCACTGGCATGACCATTCGCTACGGCACCGAGGTGCTGGTCGTGCGCAGCAATACCGGCACACCGATTGATGTGGCCCGGTTGCAGCTGACCGACCTGCTGAACCTGACCCATATCCGGACCGACCTTGATCTGCCAGACCCCGATCCCGACCCGCAACCCGACGATCCTGACCCGGTGTCGGGCGATCTGGTCGGTACCATATTATCCGATGTGCTGACCGGCCCGGCCGAGGCGACGCGGATATTCGGGCTGGACGGGCATGATGCGCTGACCGGGGGCCTTGGAGTGGACAGCCTGTTTGGCGGGCACGGCAATGATACGCTGGACGGGCAGGACAGCAGCAGTGGACCCGACAGCGCCGATCACTTGCAGGGGGGCGTGGGCAATGACACTTATATCATCCGCAATGCGGGCAGCTGCGTTGTCGAGGGCAGCACGCAGGGCCGTGCAGACCGTGTGATGGTGGCGGTGTCTTATGTGCTTGCGGCCGCTGCGGGGGTCGAGATTTTGCAAACCCTGTCAGCCACAGGGACGGCGGCGATTGATCTGACGGGCAACGGGTTCAGCCAGCGGATTATCGGCAATGCGGGGACCAATGTGCTGCGCAGTGGCGGCGGTGGGGCGGATACGCTCGAGGGGTTAGGCGGGGATGATATCTATCAGGTCTCCAACAGTGCCGATGTGGTGCTGGAACTGGCGGGGCAGGGTGGCAATGACCGGCTGTACAGCACGGTCAGCTATGCCCTGCGCAGAGATGCCGAGATCGAATTGTTGTCGGCCAGTTCGCATACGGCCACCACAGCGCTTAACCTGACCGGCAATGCGCTGGCGCAGGCGATATTTGGCAATGCCGGGGCCAATCTGCTGGATGATGGGGGTTTTGGTGCGGCGGACATACTGACCGGGCTGGGCGGGGATGATAGCTATGTGGTGCGCAATGCGGGCACACAAGTTGTTGAAACAGCGGGGCAAGGGTTGGGGCAAGGGTTGGGGCAAGGTGGGGCTGACCGGGTGTTTGCCGCGCTGTCCTTCACGCTGGCCGCCGATGCTGGCATCGAGTTTCTGCAGACCACATCTGCCACCGGGACCGGGGCAATCAATCTGACCGGCAATGCGCTGGCGCAGGCGATATTTGGCAATGCCGGGGCCAATGTGCTGGATGATGGCGGCGGGCCCGGCGCAGCGGCGGCGGATACACTGACCGGGTTGGGCGGCAATGACACCTATCTGGTGCGCAATGCGGGCAGTCGTGTGGTTGAAGGCAGCACCCAAGGGACCGCCGACCGGGTGCTTGCGTCAGTGTCTTATGTTCTGGCCGCTGATGCCGGGATTGAGGTGTTACAGACACTGTCAGCAGCAGGCACCGGCACCATCAATCTGACCGGGAATGGGTTCAGCCAGCGGATTATCGGCAATGCCGGGGCCAACCGGATCGACGGCAAGGGCGGCAAGGACATACTGACCGGCGGCGCGGGGGCGGACCGGTTTGTATTCGCCACCGCCCTGGGCAGTGCGCATGTGGCGGTGATCACCGATTACAGCGTGGCCGACGATACGATCTGGTTGGATGACGCGCTGTTTACGGGCCTGACCCCCGGCACGCTGGCCGTATCGGCGTTCGGGGCCAATGCAACAGGGCTGGCGGGCGATGCATCCGACCGGCTGATCTATGACACTGACACTGGCGCGCTGTGGTATGACCGGGACGGGACCGGGGCGGGCAACCGGCTGCGGATCGCCCTGCTGGATAGGGGGTTGGACCTTACGGCGGCTGATCTCTTTGTCTATTAAGTTCTTGTTTGCAAGGCATATAAGGCCCGGGATAAGGTCATTCTGACTTGCGCGGTTTGCACAGGTCTGAATCTGTGCAAAGATCAGCCTTATTAGCCTGTTCTCGGTGTGCTTTGATTTTTCAGGATACCCGGCAATGCCGGGCTTCTGACTGAATATTTGAACCGAATACATAAAGGAATATCCCATGCCCCTCCCAACCGATCCGCTGTTGTCGTCACAATGGCATCTGATCCAGACGGTTCCCGGCCTGTTCGACCTGAATGTGCTGGGGGTCTGGAACCCGGCCGAGGGGCTCGCTTATAGCGGCGCGGGCATCACGACGGTCGTGATTGATGACGGGTTCGACTATACCCATCCCGATTTTGACAATTATGACCAGTCTCTGGATTTCGATTTCGAATTCAATTCGCTGGACCCGTTTGGCACCGCCGCGAATGCGCGGGGCACGGCAGTGGCCGGACTTATCGGCGCGGCAGCCGATGGCACGGGTGCAGTGGGCGTGGCCTTTGGCACCAGCATGATCGGCTACCGGACGGCGGCCCTGATCAATGACGCCTGGCTGCAGGATATCCGCGACACCATTGCCTTTGCCGCGACCAATGCACTGGGCGATCTGGCCAATATCAGCCAGGCCATATCCGATGATCTGAACAGCGAATTCGGCAATGGCTATGTTGCCGCGCGCTTTGACGAGATCGAGGCATCGATCGGCACAGCGGTCAACACCGGGCGCGGCGGGTTGGGCATGACGGTTGTCAAATCGGCAGGCGATGCGCGGGCCGGTCTTTACGATATCAATGCCGATGACTGGGCCAATGACACACGCCAGGTTGTGGTGGCGGCGGTTGATCAGAACGGCTTTGTGTCCAGCTATTCCAGCTCTGGGGCCGCGCTGCTGGTGTCTGGCTTTGGCACCTCGGGGCAGGTGGTGACAACCGACCGGGTCGGGGCCGCCGGTACGGAAGGTGGCGATTTCACCCTTGATTTCAGCGGCACCGCAGCCGCTGCGGCAATGGTCAGCGGTGTCGTGGCGCTGATCTATGATGCCAATGCCGGGCTGGGCTGGCGCGATGTGCAGTCGATCCTGGGGGTATCGGCGCGCCATGTCGGCACGGCGGTGGGCGGCGGCATTGGCGGATCCGAGCAATTGGCCTGGGGCTTCAACGGCGCCAGCACTTGGAATGGCGGTGGCCAGCATTTCAGCAATGACTACGGCTATGGTCTGGCCGATGCGCTGGCCGCCGTGCGGCTGGCGGAAACCTGGGCGCTGACCGGGGTGGCGGCGCAGGTCACCAACAATGAATTTTCCAACACAATGGATGTGCTGAATGCCGCCACCATCATCCCGGATGGCAATGCTACCGGCCTGTCGTTCAGCGGCACCGCGGCTTTCGATGACGCAGTCGAACGGGTCACGGTCCAGATGGCCTTTACCACCACCTTCACCGGCGATCTGGAGGTATATCTGACCTCGCCCAGCGGCACCATCAGCCGCCTGATCGCCGATACCGGCGGCGGCACTGATTTCAGCGGTACCTGGACCTTCGAAAGCCAGGCCTTCCGCGGTGAACGCGCCGCTGGCCTGTGGACGGTGCGGGTGGTCGATGATTCGGGCGGCGATGTGCTCACAGTCTCGGATATCGTGATCCGCACCTTTGGCGCCCCGACCGTTGATGACCGCTATGTGCTGACCAACGAATTGTCGGATTATGCCGGGCTCTTTGGCCATGTCACCACTATCGCCGACAGCAACGGCGGCACCGATACCGTCAACGCGGCGGCCGTCACCACCGGGTCGGTCATCCGGCTGGATGGAGTGTCGGGATCCATCGACGGGGTCGGGGTGACCTTCAGCAACATCGAAAATGCTATTGGCGGCGACGGGGCGGACCAGATTTTTGGCAATACCGGCGCAAACCAATTGTATGGGATGCGCGGGTCGGACCGCCTGTATGGCGGCGATAATGCCGATTTCCTGTCTGGCGGCGACAATAATGACACCCTGAACGGTGAAGCTGGCACCGACACGTTGTTTGGCGGGGTTGGCAATGACGTGCTGATCGGTGGTGATGACAATGACACGCTGTCGGGCGGATCAGGGATTGATACGCTGGATGGCGGTATTGGCAATGACCTGCTGATCGGCGGCAGCAGCGGGGATACTTATATCGTCGACAGCCTGACCGATGTGATCACCGAAGCTGCGGGGCAGGGCGCGGACCGGGTAATATCCTTTGTGTCCTATGTGCTGGGTGCGGCTGCCAATGTCGAAACCATGCAGACCAATTTCTTTACCGGCAGCACCGCGATCAATCTGACCGGCAATGCGATTGCGCAGCAGATATTCGGCAATAACGGGATCAATACG
>JANOQM010000059.1:0-14144 GCA_031422295.1 Rhodobacterales bacterium
TCGGGCAGTTCGCTTGGCCACCAGACGTTGGCCGACAGATCAGCGCGGTAATAGGTTGCCGCCTTTTCCTTGTCCCATCCTGCAGGGTTGTAGTCATAGCTTTTGAACATCTCTTTGCCTTCCAACAGCGCGACAGCGGCGCGGACACCTGCGGCACCCTGCGATGGGCTGTATTCGGCGGTGATGGATTCGTAGCCCTCCGCGATCCATTGACCGAAGAACCCGTTGTTGCCTTCGCCCGAAATCGGCGGGATCGGCGCGCCAAAAGCCTTGAACACGTCAACACAGGCGCGGGTCATGTCTGCGCCCGAAGACCAGATCCCATCGACGTTCGGGTCGGCAAGATACAGCGTCTCGCAAACCTTCTTGCCCGTATCATACTGCCAGGAACCGGGCTGTTCGGCGATGATCTCGACGTTCGTGCCTTCCAAGGCTTGCAGAAGACCGTTGTAGCGGTTGATGTCTTCCGGGTGGCCTGACAGTCCGCGAATGACCCAGATCTTGCCGTCGTTGCCGACCTGGTCAACCAACCAGTCGCCCATGACCTTGCCGAAGTGTTCGGCTCCGCCCTGGATTTCGACGGTGAAGGCTGTGGACTCGATCCGACCTGTGTGCAGGATTACCGGAATGCCTGCGGCCACCGCCTTCTCAATGCTGGCATTTGCCGAGGTTGAGGTGACGGGTTGCACGATGATCGCATCCACGCCTTGGGCAATCAGGTCTTCGATATCGGCAACCTGCTTGGCCTGATCAAAGCCCGCGTCCAGAATGATCAGCTTTTCGATCCGGCTGTCTTTTGCAGCGGCGGCCTCAGTCTCATGTGCCACCTGCACGGTCCAGGTGTTCGCGTTGACGCCAAAGTGGCTCATTCCGATGACCCATGGGCCATCTTTCTTGAAAGTGCCAGCAGGCACAATTGTGGTGTCTTTGGTGCTGGGTGTCACGCCATCCATCAGGAACACATCCTGGGCCATCACTGGACTGGACAACGCCGCCGACAGGACCAGACCTGTCAAGGCATGCTTCAGAAAGTTGGAACGCATTTTCTTCCTCCGTTGCTGGCCCTGTGCGGCGCACTGGCCCTGTTGGTTTCGTCATCCGGTTGGCCCGGCGGCAAGTGCAGAGCAAAGCCTATCCGTCAGGCAACACCGCCTGTTCCGATGCATTCATCGGTACGAAAAAGGAATCCCCCCATCACTGCAGACCGCGCTCGTCTCCTCCGGCCGAGGTCCGCATTCTGCATCAAAAGCAGAAGGTGCATGTTTCGTCAACACTTATTCAGAGTGAATGAATATGTAGATTGCTTGCTATCAGCCTTGTTTTACGGCTAGTTTGCAATTGTGCCCCTCGTTGTGGATAAGGAATGCGCGCATGCGGACAGTTCTGTGTTTTGGCGACTCCAACACTCATGGGCAAATTCCGGGGCGTGGCCCGCTGGATCGTTTCGGGCGGGATGCGCGCTGGCCAGGCGTCATGGCCGCAGCCCTTGGTCCCGGATGGTACGTCATCGAAGAGGGGCTTAGCGGGCGCACCACTGTGCGAGACGACCCGATCGAGGGCGAGCACAAGAACGGCCGCCGCTACCTGACACCCTGCCTGCAAAGCCACGCGCCGATTGACGTCATCATCCTGATGCTGGGTACGAATGACCTGAAACGCCGGTTTTTCCAGACTGCGCCCGAGGTTGCCATGGGCATCGGCTGTCTGATCTACGACATCAAGGAGTTGTCTCCGGGGCCAGGCGGGCATGTGCCCGAAATCCTTGTGGTTTCTCCGCCGCCGATGCTCAACGACCTGCACGAATGGTCGGGCGTGTTCGAGGGCGCGCCTGAGATTTCGCGCAGGCTGGCGCTGGAGTTTGAGATTCAGGCCGACAGCAAGGAGGTGCATTTTTTCGACGCGGCCTCTGTCTGCGCATGTGATCCGGCGGATGGGTTTCACTTGTCGAAACAGGCGCATAACGACCTTGGGCTTGCGCTTGCTGCTGAAGTGGCGGCCATCGGATGGGCCGAATGATGCGTTTGCCCGCTTCCCAGACAGGATATGCCCTGAATGCCTGACATGCGCTTTGCCCCTCCGAACCCGATCCGCATTGCCGACCGCGCGGCAGGCCTGAACGCGGTCTCTGTGCGCAGCTACAATGAACGGTTGGTGCTTTCGATGCTGCTGCAGCACGGCAGCACAACACGCTTTGACATTGGCGAAAAGACCGGCCTGTCGGCGCAGACCATCTCGGTCATCGTGCGGTCGCTGGAACAGGAAGGGCTGGTCACACGCGGCGAGGCGCAACGTGGTCGCATGGGCCCTCCGACCATTCCGATGGGCCTGAACCCTGAGGGGGCCTATTCCATCGGCATCAGCATCGGCTTTCGCACCACAGATATCGTGCTGATCGACTTTGTCGGCGGGGTGATCGACAGCGCCACCTTACGCCACGCAGCCCCCGGTGCAGACCACGTGCATCCCAACCTTTACGCAACAGTTGGGGCCCTTTTGGCCAAGATCAGCAAGGCCAAACGGCGGCGCATTGCTGGCATCGGTCTGGCCCTGCCCGAAGGCTTTGGCGACACCCACGAACTGACCGCCTTCAAAGACAAGGCCGAGGCTGATTTCGGGTTGGAGGTTTTTGTCCAGAACGATGTCACCGCCGCCGCTAACGGCGAAAGCCTGTTCGGCATCGCACGCGATCTGGACAACTATCTGTTCTTTTACATCGGCGCGATGGTTCATGCGAGGCTGGTCCTTAACCACCAGATCCACCGCAGTGGCAGCAACACCGCTTATGATGTGGGCCTCTTGCATTTTGAACGGGCGCTTGGGTCGAATGGTGTGTCGACCGAAGACCTGTGGCGCCGGTCCGAAGGTTCGCCGCAATATGCGTCGGCGGTTGAGACGTGGAAGGCAGATTGTGTCGCCCTTCTGGTGGCCAAGGTGCGCGAGGCGCGGCAGTTTGTCGATGTCGGTACCGTAGTTCTGTCGTCCTACGCCCCGCGCCATCTGTGTCAGCAGATTTGCGACGAATTGGCCGGGAATGAAGCGGGCCTGAAGGCTTTGGTGGGCAGTATCCACCACTCGCCCAAGGCTGTGGGGGCCGCCAGCCTGCCCTATGCGTCGCGCTTTACCGTCGCTGCATAGTGGGAAAGGCCGGGCCATACGCATCGGAAGCTACCCTTGGCTGAAGCGCGAAATGAACTGGTCGAAACGTTGGTTGAAGCCGCCGCCGAACAGCGCCTTTGGCGGACCTTCGGCCGCGACAACACCCCCATCCAGAAAAACCACCCGGCTTGAGACGTCCCGCGCGAACGCCATCTCATGCGTGACGATCAGCATGGTGCGCCCCTCGGACGCAAGATCTCGCATGACCTTCAGCACCTCGCCCACCAACTCGGGGTCCAAGGCCGAGGTCGGCTCATCGAACAACAGAACGCGCGGCTTCATCATCAGCGCCCGCGCGATGGCCGCGCGCTGCTGCTGGCCGCCCGAAAGCTGGGCAGGATAAGCGTCGGCGCGGGCGGTCAGCCCTACGCGATCCAGCAGTGCCATCGCCTCGGACTGCACCTCGGCGCGTTTGCGGCGCTGGACGTGAATTGGTGCCTCCATCAGGTTTTCCAGAACCGTCTTATGGCTCCACAGGCAGAAGTTCTGGAACACCATCGCCACTTGCGCGCGCAGACGGTCGACTTGCCGACGGTCCGCAGCGCCCTTGCCGCCCTCCCGCAACCGGACCTCTTCGCCTAACAGGTGAAGCCGCCCCGACGTCGGCAACTCCAGCAGGTTCAGACAGCGTAGGAACGTGGATTTCCCCGAACCGGATGCGCCAAGGATCGACACAACCTCGCCATCCCGAGCCTGAAAGTCGATGCCCTTCAGCACGTCAACCGTACCAAAGCATTTGCTCAGGGCCTCGGTTACGATGACGGGTTGTGTTTCGGTTTTCATTACTGTGGCCTCAGTTTCGACGATGGGTCAGGTGCGCGTTCAAGCGACGCTCGGCCAGACCAATGACAAGGGTTAGAAGAAAGGCCATCGCCAGATAGATCGCCCCGGCGGCCACAAAGATTTCGACGACGCGGTAGGTTGAGGCGATCAGCTTGTGCGCAATGCCGGTTATTTCGGTCAGGGTGATAATCGACGTCAGCGATGTAGCCTTGACCATAAGGATAGCCTCGCTGCCATAGATCGGAAGGCCATGGCGCAGGGCGATCGGCCACACGATGCGGCGGCGCAGCAACAACCCTGACATGCCGCAGGCGCGCGCCGCCTCAACCTCGCCCAGTGGCACAGCGGCCAAAGCGCCCCGGATGATTTCGGCGCTGTAGGCCGATGTGTTCAGCGCCAGCGCCAGCACTGCGCACCAATAGGGTTCGCGCAATATCGGCCATAGGGCAGACTCGCGGACTGCAGGGATCTGTCCCAACCCGTAATAAATGAAGAAAATCTGCACCAGCAGCGGCGTGCCCCGAAACAGGTCGATGTATGCCACAGCGATCCACCGCAGGGGCGCCACCCCGCTGACCATTGCCGCTTGCGCCATCACCGCCAGCACCAGTCCGGCTGTCAGAGACAGTGCGGCCAGTTGCAGTGCCAACGGCACGCCGGACAGCAGTTGCAAAGTCGTGTCCAGAAGAAAGGGCCAATCCATGCTAACGGCTCCACGGTCGGGCAAGACGGTGTTCGACCCTGGCAAAGGCCAGACCCGTCACCTTGCCGATGACCAGAAACATCAGCGCCGCCACTCCGTAAAACAGCAGCGGTTGGCGGGTTGATCCGGCGGCGATGCCCGCTTGTCGCAACAGCTCGGTCAGCCCGATGACCGACAAAAGCGACGTTTCCTTCAGCACCGACTGCCAGATATTGCCAAGCGCCGGCAGCGCAAATCGCAAGGCTTGCGGTGCCACAATCCGGCGTAGGCGCAGGAATGGCGGCATACCGCAGGCGGCTGCGGCCTCAAGCTGTCCACGTTCCAGCCGCATGAAGCCCGCGCGGAAGGCCTCGGTCTGGTAGGCCCCCGACACGATGCCGATGGCAAGCACACCGATCACGAAGGAAGGTAGCGAAAAAAACCCCGGAAACCCGCCAAGGTTCATCAGATGCGTCAGCGCGATGCTGCCGCCAAAGTAGAACAGATAGACCACAAGAATTTCCGGAACGCCCCGGAATACCGTGGTGTAGATTTGCCCTGCCAACCGAAGCGCCGCATGTCGCGACAGTTTCAGCGCCGCGCCGCAGACGCCGAAACCGGAACCAAGCGTAAACCCGCAGACCGCCGCCGCAAGTGTGATGCCGGTGGCGCGCAGCAATGGTTGGCCCCACCCCTCGGGTCCAAAGCTCAAAAGTTCGAACGGTAAACCCGTCATGCCGCAGCCCTCGCGGTAAACCGCCCAACGGCAAAGGGTGCCAGCATCGGCTCGGCCTTGCCGGTCATCAGTGCGCGGGCGACAACCTCACCCACAGCAGGGGCAAGCTGGAATCCGTGACCGCAAAAGCCAAAGACATGCCAGAGGTCGGGGTGTGCAGTACTGGGGCCGATATAGGGGATGCCATCTGGCGTCTTGCCCTCAAGCCCCGTCCATGTGCGCAGAATTGAAATTGATGCCAATGCCGGAAACGCCTCGATCGTCGCGGCGGCACTGGCCATCATCCGGTCCATCACCGTAAACGACGTGCTGTCTTGCAGGCAGGCTTTACCAGCGATCCCGCCGCCGATCACCAAAGACCCGGCAGCGCTTTGCTTGAACGACAAGGGCCGGTCGATGCCGATCACCACGGGCGTGACAAAGGGTTGGACCCGCGAGGTCACCATCATCGACAGGGCCAACACGTCCAGCGGCAACACCTCTCCGACCATTGCGGCCACTTCCGCGCCCCAAGCCCCTGCGCAATTGATCACCTGCAAAGCGGTGAACTGGCCCTGCTCCGTATCAATCCGCCACCGGCCATCGGCCATGCGCGCCAGACCCTGCAACGCGCAGTGTTCAATGATCTGCGCGCCCGCAACCGCCGTAGCATCGCGAAAGGCGCTGGCGCTGGCCGCCGGGTTGGCGTGGCCATCTCCTTGTGACACCAGGCCGCCCAAGGCGCGATCCGACACCCCCGGCAAAAGGGTCCGGATGGTTGGCGCGTCAACCAGCACCTCGTTGTGAAATCCCAAACGGCGCATTTCGTCGGCGCGAGCCTGACACCAAGCCCATTCCGCCGCATCCATCGCCACGGCAATCTGCCCTGTGCCAAGCTGCACCTCGCACCCACTCGCAGCGTCCCCCACTTGCGATGGAAGATCTGCCCAAAGCTCCATCGCGCGGCGCGACAAGGAATATTCGCGCATATCGCGCAGCAAAAGCCGCAGGCCCCCGGCATTTACGCCAGATGCCTGCCGCCCGGCGATGCCCTTGTCGATCACCACCACCCGACGCCCGGCCCTTGCCAAATGCAAGGCAATGGCACATCCCTGCAGACCGCCGCCGATGATAAGCACATCACAGGAACGGTCAGACATCGGTCGACCTCACAGCTACCGCCACCTGCGGTTTGTCCTCTAACGAAACAACTTCGGCCAGTCGCGGATCAACGCCTGCAAGGGCCGCAAGCGCCTGCAAGGGCAGCGGTCGAACGGGTGGGCGGGCCCGGAACGGCACAGGCTTTGCCCCGCTTTCCGCCGCGATCATACGCGCCAGCGTTATGGCGCAGTTGCGGCCCTGACACGGCCCCATGCCGCAGCGCGTCAGGCCGCGGACATGGTTGATGTCAGTTGCCCCCGCACGCAGCAGCTCTTGTAGCGCGGTTGCGGGAATGTCCTCGCAACGGCAAACCGTGGTGGAACCGGTTGGCAAATCAGCAGACAGACCCGGCGGAAAGGCGGCCTCCAAAAAGAGTCGCGGCACCAGACTTTGCCGGACCTTGGCCAAGGTCTGCGGCCCACTGCCTTTGGCATCAAGAAGAACCGCCGCCACATGGCGACCGTGGGCAATCGCGGCATCTGCGCCACCAATACACCGCGCGTCGCCCGAGATCAGGATACGGCATGGCCCACCGGTCAGGGATGCACCGTCCTCGAGAACCGCCGAACCATCTTCCGTTGTCGCAGGTTGCCACGCCTGCAAGGCGTCATTCCAGCCGATCCGCAGTCCGGCCCCCTGCGCAAGGTCGATGGACGGGACAATGCCGTCATGGACGATCAGCAAGTCACAGGCCACATGGCGTACACGGTCGCCCTGCCAAACACGCACGCCCTCTACCAGCTCTTGACCCAAAGCCTCGATTCCCGTCACCCCGCTGCGAACGGGAATGCGGGCCAGGCGCAGCCGTGCAAGCCAGCCTAAGCCCTTTGCAACAGGCCCAAGTGCTGCGAAGCGCAGGCGCGGCAGGGCCGCCAATTGGTCACGCAAATGATCTGTGCGGGCAAGCAGAACCGGGCGAACGCCCAGCCTGCGCAGCTGTTCGGCCAACAGCAAAATCAGGGGCCCGGTTCCCGCAAGAACGACGCGGCCGTCGGGTTTCATGCGCCCGGCCTTCAAAAGTGTCTGTGCCGCACCCGCCGTCATGACCCCCGGCAGCGTCCAGCCGGGAAATGGCACAGGCCGTTCCATCGCGCCATTTGCCAGCACAACATGATCTGCCCGCAAGTATCCTGCCCGGTTGCCCTGCAGCCAGCCAATGGTCCCGTCCCGGCGCACTTCCCAGATCGTGTGGCGGGGGCGGAAATCAATTCCAGGCGTCTCACGAAACGCCCGGATCACGGCCTCACCGGCAGCATAGGTCGGGCCCAAAGCGTTCATAAGTTCCAAGGTTTCGCATCCGGCGGCAAGGTTTGCTTCTAGACCACGAAAGATTTGCCCACCCGGCAGCGCCTGCATGTCCAGCACAATGACCTTGCGGCCTGCCTGCGCCAGCGCAATCGAGGCTGACATCCCGGCAGGTCCAGCTCCGACGATGATCACGTCGGCATCGGTCGGCAGACTGGCTGAAAGGGGTAACTGCATTTTCACCTCAATGTTCCCCCGGAATGGCTGCGGCGCCATCCTGCGGCCAGATGCTCATGCCGTCTTCGACGTGAACCAGACAGGCCTGTCGGCTGCCCTGACCGTCGATTTCGACCAGACAGTCAAAGCAATGCCCGATCATGCAGTATGGCATTCGCGGCGTACCGCTGACCGGTGTACGGCGAAAGGCCGTTACACCAGCGCGCAGCAAGCAAGCCGCCACGGTTTCGCCTTGGCGCGCCGTGATAGGGCTGCCGTTGAAGTGTATGGTGCACATGTGCCCGAAGTGCGCGACAGAGACGAACATGATCAAGCCTGCAGGATTATTGGCATCAGCAATCGCCCGCCCCTTGCGGTGCAACGGGGCGGGCGAGATCGGTCAGGGGCGGGCCGAAATATCCACGCCAAACCACTTTTCGGTCAGTGCCGTGTTGGTGCCGTCGGCGTTGATCTCGGCAATTGCCGCATCAAACGCATCGCGCAACGCATCTTCGCCTTGCCGCAAAGCCACATTCGTCGTGCCAAGTCCCAGGACGCCACCCGAGAAAGTCGGGCCGGTCAACATCAATGTACCCGGCGCATTGGCATCGATCACCGCCTTGAACGCAGTCACGTTGGCGATGGCCACATCAAGCCGACCGGCCGTCAGTTCCAGCCCCAGTTGTTCAAAGGACGGATATTCCCGCACATCAAGTCCGGCAAAGTATTCAGTGGCAAAGCTGGCAGCGGTGGAGCCCGTCTGCACACCAATGACCTTGCCGCCAAGTTGCTCTTTCAGGGCGGCCAACGCGGCCTCTGCATCCGCAGGCGCGTCGGCCAGGCTGAACGAAATACCCGCCTGGGGAAGGTCTTTCAGCGCATTTTCGCCCGTGGTCAAAAAACCGTTCGGCGCGCGTGCGTAAGGCGCGGAAAACGCGATGACGGCTTTGCGTTCATCCGTCACGCCCATCGAGGCAATGATGGCGTCATATTTGCCCGCCGTCAGGCCCGGAATGATCCCGTTCCATTCCTGCGAAACAACTTCGCATTCAACCTTCATCCGCGCGCAAAGAACGTCGATCAACTCGATTTCGTAGCCGGCAAGGGTTCCGTCGGCGTTGGTGAAGTTCCACGGCGGATAGGCGCCCTCGGTCGCGATGGTGATGCGGGCGGGTACGCCCTCGGCGAAGGCCACACCTGCCAGGAATGGCAGGGCCGCGAGGGCAAGCAATGTCTGAAGTCTTTTCATCCCTGAAGTCTCCTTTTTTGTTAACCTATTGGGCCAGGCCTGTGCAGGCGCCGACGTTCAACGCTAGCACCGGCTGTAGACCACGATGACACAGTATGTTTTTGACCTAAGGCTAAGTTTGACTTATGGTGATGTCATGTCATCCCTGCTTCCATCATTGAACTGGCTGCGCGTGTTCGAGGCAGCTGCGCGCCATACCTCGTTTGCGCGCGCGGGCCGTGAGTTGAACATGTCTGCCGCCGCAGTCAGCCAGCAAATATCTGCCTTGGAAACCAGCCTTGGCCGCGCGTTGTTTGACCGTGCCGCTAATGGCGTCAACCTGACGACGGAAGGCGGGGATTTTCTGCCCACGGTGCAAGTCGCCCTTGCCTCCGTGGAGGCTAAGGCCTCGGCGCTGTTTTCCCGACCAAAGGTTGAGCCAGTGACGCTGTTCGCCAGTCAGTTGATGGCCATGAGTTGGCTTCCACAGGTGCTGGCCGATTTTGAACGCGACAACCCGTCGCTGCGGGTTGATCTGATCATGGAAGGCAGCCAGCGCCGTGTAACGCCTGACGTGTTTATCCGCTTTGGCGAAGAGCCGCTGCTGGCGCGGCATCCCGGTTGGCTGATGGGCCTTTCGCATGTTGTGCTTTGCCGCGCGCAAGACCTGCCCCGTCTGCGCACGCTGGATGATGTTCTGGCCCATCGGCTTTTCGACGTCGCGTCCCATGCCATCGGATGGTCCGCCATGCTGCATCGCAACCTTGGGCCGATGCACCGCCACCGCCCCCGAATCGAAGCTGTGGATACCACGCCGCTTGCACTGATGATGGTCAGCCAGGGATTGGGTCTGGCCATCGGGCATCTGCCTGTCTGTGCACCAATGGCGGCCGCACTAAACCTTGCCGTCTGCCCGCTATTGCCGACAACGCCCGGAGCGGGAAATTACTATCTAGAGCACGCATCCGACCGCCCCATGCGCCCAGCAACCCAACTTCTAGCGATGGCTTTACAGGCAAAGGCGATACAGTAGCACCTGACGGACGCGAGGGCATATCGGTGCTCGTTTCTGAAATCTTGCGCTAAAGAACGAGCGGAAAAATATTGACTGGCGTGTCCACCCGATCGGGACGAGGGTCGGCGACGGTTCTTGAAAGCGTCGATTTTTTGAGTTTCGATGCTTATACTATCGCTGACTCCGGCGCTGAAAGACATTATTTGATTTGCCTAAACTGGATGCCCTGCCTGATGTACCCTCGACAGCGTCCAATCATCATCCTTTATGCGCAACCTACTCGGGTTCATGAGAATGCTAGGCTGAGTGCTGATGACATGGATAAAGTTGCCCGAGCGACCTATGCTTTTGCAAAGGCTCAGCCCGATGTTGCTAGTATCCTCTGCTGTACTTGGGCTGGAGGTATCGACAATTTTATGGAAAGCTTCATGCGTGAGCTGGCTTAACGGGTCCGAGCAATACATGAAGAGACCTGCAGAATAATTTTGGCTGACGGCAGCAACTGGCATCTGATCGGATCATGATTGGGCCACCATGGCAGGTTGATATCATGCTGCTGTGCTGAATTGCAGGCCCGCCGACATCTGCTCGTTAGGTTAGACGTTGTTCGTGTCTGAAATATTCTATGTTGTCGAATGCCGTTGGATTCTTACCCAATTTGTTCTGCTAAAGCAAAATCAACGGCCGCTTCGCAATGCAACTGGGTTGTGTTGAACATCGGCAGTTCAGGAAGATCCTCTGGCCGCAAGAGTAGAAATATCTCCGTGCAGCCAAGGATTAATCCCTCCACTGCTTCTTCGGTGACAAGCCGGTTTGCGACCTTCAAATAGTAGTCTCTGGAATTCTTTTGCACATCGAATTTCACAAGTTCGTCAAAAATGATGCGATCAATCTCGGTTCGCTCTATTGAATTTGGAACAACAATGTCGAGTCCAAAGTGATCTTGAAAGCGATTCTTTAAGTAGTCCATCTCCATCACAGGCTTGGTGCCAAATAACGCAATACGCTTAAGTCCTCGATTCTGGATTGCGGCACCAGTCGGGTCCGCGATGTGGATGAACGCTATACCATACTTCTGCGAAATAGGTTCCAAGTACCGATGCAACGTGTTGGAAACACAAATTAACACATCGGCACCTCCAGCGACGAGCCTACGAACGTTGTCATCCATATAGGCCGAAAGTCCTGCCCAATCTTCGCCGCGAACTAACGCCTCGATATTTCCGAAATTCATTCCGATGATCAGTGTTTCCGCGATATCCCATCCGCCTAACCGACCGTTTACAGAAGCATTCAGAAATTTGTAGTACTCTCCTGTCGCAACATTCGAACAGCCCCCCAAAACCCCGATGGTGCATTGTGTAAAAGGGCGGGCCATTTTATTCACGGGCATGTCTCTTTTCGTTTCATTGTTGTATTGTTGAGTTGCACGAGGTTTGCCGCAAGCTGATTGGCATCGGTTGCGCGGCCAGCATAGCGAACATGTTACCCGCGTTTCGCCTTGCTGAAAACCACCTCACCGACAGCAATAACGCACCCACAGATCGCCATAAGAACGATAGAAATGACGGCGGCGGATGGCATGTCGGTGCCCGTTTCGGATATCTTGCTATAAAGAACCAGCGGCAGGATATTGACCTGCGTGCCCACCAGCGCCAGCGCTGTGCCATACGCCCCGACTGCAACCGCCGATGTCAGGCAGAACGCCGCGACAAGCGACGGCATGATTTGCGGCACCATCACGTCAGCAAACACTCGAAGCGAGCCGGCACCAAGCGACCGGGCAGCCCGCAGTTGGACAGCATCGAAATTGCGGATGGCTGGCAAAACGATCAGAATAACCCGAGGGACAAGATAATATGAGTACGCGAGGCCAAGCCCGAGCGGCGAAAAGATGAAACTGCCGACAGTTGCAGGATCAAAACCGATCTCGGCCAACAGCAAGGTTACAAAGCCTGCGCGTCCCAGCAACAGGATGAAACCGTAGGCCACGATCAATCCTGAAAATGTCAGGGGCAAAGAAATGGCAATCAGCAATGACGTCCGCATTTTCGGCGAAAACCTCGCCAGGGCGATGGCAACTGGCACGCCAACCAGCAAGGAAAACGTGGGGGCAACTATGCCCAGCACGATGCTCCCGCGCAGCGCGTTCCAGAAAACTGGGTCGGCCCACACCCGCGAAACTGCTGATCCGCCGTCACTCGCCGCCTCAATCAGCACCACGGACAGGGGCAACAGAAAGAACAAAAGGAACACGATTATGCTAGGCACAACAAAGGCTGTTGTAATTGTGGCAGACGATCGGACAGCCATTGGAGGTTCCTATTCTTGCGAATGCTTGCGAGGCACCTGTGCCTCGCAAGACTATTTTTTTGGGGCTACTGCCCGAGCACGGCCTTTTCCCAGCCGGCGTCGATTTCCGCCTTCTTCGCTTTGGCGATGACGATATCAATCGGCAAGATCTGGGGCGCGGCGGGCAGCTTGTCTGCAACGCTTTCGGGAAGCGCGATGCCAGGAACCGCCGGGCGCACGAAACCTTCGGCGAAAATGCTCTGACCCATTTCTGTCATGACGAAATTCAGCCAAAGCTTGCCTGCATCCGGGTTCGGCCCATCCTTGACCAGCGAGATCGCGTAGGGTGCGGCAGCAGAGGCCTCGGCCGGGATCACGACGGCAATATCGTCAGCCATGCCGTCCGTGAATTTGGCTTTCAAGCCGTCATTTTCATATCCGATCCAGATCGGGATTTCCCCTTTCAGGAACTGGGCATAAGGCGTAGTGCCCACCGTGCGCAGCACATTGCCTGCCGCCGTCAGTTCGCCCAGATAGTCAAGCCCGGGCTGGACGTTGTTCATGTCACCGCCATTGCCGAAGGCTGCGGCAAATGTCACCACCTGCCCCTGCCCCGTCGAACGCGGATCCTGATACACAATAGCGTTCCTGTATTCGGGCTTCAGCAGATCAGCCCAGCTTTGCGGGACGTTTTCAACCAGCTTCGTGTTGACGAGGAAAGCAACGTTCAGCGTGTGGATGGTGAACCATTGCCCGCTTTCATGACGCACCGCCTCGGGCAGCTTGTCAAAGTTGACGGGCTGGAAATCCGCAACCAAGCCCTGGCTGGCCGCATCAACTGCGGATCCGGCAAAATAATAGGCGGTGTCCGCTTGGGGACGGTTTCTCGCCTTGTCGAGCGCGACAACAGTCGCTGCTGAGCCGAGGTCGTTGTAGACCAGCTCAACCCCGGGGTAGCGCTCTTTGAAGGCCTTGAACTGTGCGGCCCAGTTTGCCCAGGTAGGACCGGTATCAAAGGACACAACCATGCCCTCTTCAAGGGCCGCGTCATACAGGGCCTGTTCGCCTTCATAAAGCTCTGGGCCATCGAAAGCGAGTACGGGGGCGCCAAGCAGCGAGGCCGCAAGAAGAGCGGCTCCGAAACTGAAATGCATTTTCATCACGTTTTCCTTTGTGGATTTTGGGTGTTGTTGGAGGGCAGAAGCAGCCGGATCGCATCCAGCGGGATCGCGACACCATCGATGGCATCGCGAATTCGGGTCTCAAGCCGGATGCAATCATCACCCGCCTTAAGATCAAGTCGTCGAACCGAACCAAGGAAACGGTCAGCAATGACAGACCCGTTGAAACGGTTGGGAACGGAGGTATCCGCCATGGCTATCGGCACGACGTTTTCAGGCCGAACCAGAACGACAACAGCAGCGCCAGACAAATAGTTGCCCGTATCGCAGACCAATGTGCCGACAGGGGTTTGCACCCGGCCTTGTGCCACAACGGTCCCGCGCCATAGATTGGCGTCACCGACAAACCGCGCCGTTTCTTCATCCGCAGGGGCGTCGTACACCTCACGCGGCGGGCCCACCTGAACCAGCCTGCCGTCGCGCATCACCGCGACGCGATCAGCGATAGAAAGCGCCTCTTCCTGATCATG
>JANOQM010000060.1:0-32249 GCA_031422295.1 Rhodobacterales bacterium
CGATGACAATGGAAATGTCAGCCGAAGACATGGAAACCTTTGGCCGGATGGAAGGCAATTTCGAATACTGGTTGGCGCATGGTATGTTGCCCCTGTCGCAATTCCACGCCGATGTGAAAGCGTTGAAAAGCGGTGCGCCAAAAATTATCGTGGCACTCGGTGCTGCGTCCGTCGGCCAGCCGATCTACGAGATGGGCACGGCTTTGGCGGTGGCACTCGGGGTGCAACCCGAGACATTCCCGGGTGATCACATGGGGTTCGAAATGGACCCGGCGGTATTTGCCGCAGCCCTCGGTGACGTTCTGGCGTAAAGGTAGCGTCGGAACTCCTACTGACCCCGGATGGAAAGCTGCGCTGCGGTCCAAATGCGAACGCAGCGTGGTTCGAATGCCACCGCTTTCCATGGGGGGGGACTCGTCAAACGTTGACATGGCGTTGACACAAAATGCGCAAGCAAAAACCCGACTATTTAGGTTGGGTTCTATCTATTTGATATCTTGTATTTTTTTGGTTGCGGGGATGCGCAACCAGCGTTGTCTACCGAACCTGCGGTGCGCCTTACGAGACTCAGTCGTCGGGGTCTCCACGGTCTAATAATTTCAACCAGCAACTTCACCATAAATCCATGCCATTGAAGGCTGTTCCAGTTAGATCACATTTTCTCGTTCATGAGATACCGACCGCGCAAATCGGTATCTGCCTGTCGGGTATAAGCCGCCAAAATGCCTTGGACTGTCGCGTTAGGTAGGACCGCATCATCTGGAACCAAACAATAGCTCCAAGGCTTCTCACCGTGCTTATTGCTGTGATGCTCGTTGGCAATGTGGCACCAGAGGCTTGCGGCATCGGACTTGCGCTTGACGTCATCCGCGTCGATCTCCGAACGGCGTTTGGTTTCGACAATCAGCTTTTCCGTCTTTGTCTCTGCCACGAAGTCCGGCTGGTACGGCAACCCGTCGGTGTCGAAAATCTTGAACTGGTTCGGCCCCGGCTTCATCCACAACATCACCGTGTCATCACGTTCAAGGAGCTCCGCCATCTTGCGTTCTGTGTCGGAGTCAAATTTTGCCTGCTGGTAACAGCTCTTCTTAAAACCGGTAAAGACGAACCGCTTGATTTCGCTGAGGCGTTCCGGGGGGTTACGGAAGTCACGAATGACGTCCTTGCCTGAACCATCAAACGTTTGCGGCTTGAGTTGGTCGAACGGGGCGCTCAGCGTCACACGATAGGTTGTAGTCGTCCGCCACATGTTTTGCCGCATCTGAACGATTATGGCGTCAGCCATAGCCTTGGCGCGGCCCTGCAGAACGTTTCGAACCTGCTCCTCATCGTTGAATTTTGACCGAAAGTGGGTCACGACCTGCCCGGAAAGCTCATAAAGTAGCGCCGCATGGCCGTCATAATCGACCTCGTCAAAGTCGATCAGCTTCGTGACAACGTAATCCTCCAACCGGGCCGGACGGTCACTGCTGGCATCGCCTGCAATCTTAGTACGCTTTTCGGTCCGTAAAACCTGCACGAGCAATTCGCGCGACATCGGCTGATAGTTCCAACTGGCAAGGTCCAGCTTGAACGACCTGAAGCCAAACGAAACCTGATCCTGTGGGGTGATGGTCATGCTCGGAATGGCGATTGTCCGAGCGATGAAGGCGGCGCAGAACTCTGTGACGACAGCCTCGGCCCGTTCCTGCGTCAACTCAGTAAACAGGCCGCTCTTCGTGCGCTGGATCGCCATCGCGTCCTCGACAATCCGCTGAACCATGGCCGGTTTTTGCAGATCATGGATGGTTGCTATTTCACGGCGGATTGTGGGCAGGACGTCTTGCAGCACGGTTTGGGCCAGTTCGACCTCCTCCTGCTTTTGAAAGGAAAACACTGGCGCGGCGGGTGCGGCGAACCCCTTGTTGCCATTTGCATCCACCGGCTCATCGCTGGGTTTTGCAAGGGCTTGTGTCAGCATCTGCTGGATCACCGACGGTGCTGTAATGATAACTGGCTTACCCGTCGTCACATCACCGCCGTCGCCAATCGTGACTGTCTTCAGCTTGTGAATAACGCCGTTCGCGTCCTTCGCCCTTTCGATCAACTCGTTGAACCGATCATGCGCGATGACGGTCAGGGTATCGACTTCTTCCACCCCGGTCCGCTTGCCATAGGGCAGCCGCAACCCGCGCCCCAGTGTTTGTTCGGTCAAGATATCTGACGCGGAAGCCCGGAGCGGCACAATGGTGAATAGGTTGGATACGTCCCACCCTTCTTTCAACTTGTTCACATGGATAACGATATCGGTGTCGCCAGCTTTTTCGATGTTCAGCAACCGTTGCGCGTTCTCGTCGCTTTCTTCGCCGGTCAGTTTCGAATGTATCTCGGCCACGCGACCCTTGTAGCGGCCTGCAAAGAAGGCATCCGACTCGACATGCGCACGCACCTGCCGCGCGTGTTCGGTATCTTGGGTGACCACCAGCATGAACGGATGCACCACCCGGACGCCGTTCTGGCGGGCGTAGGTTTCCAGCTTCACCTTCACATGCTCGTGGTAGTTGATGCCGTCTTCCAGCTTGATCCGTTCGAGCGCGTCGGCGTCCACCGATTTTGGGTCAAAGTTGGCGCGGGTGCCGACGGCGGGTTCCTTGACATAGCCGTCTTCCATCGCGGCGGGCAGGTCATAGCGATAGACGACATTCTTGAACGCCTGCGGGCTTGCGCCTACCGTCTTGGGTGTGGCGGTCACTTCCAGCCCCAAGATCGGCTTCAATTCGGCAATCGCGCGTGCGCCAGCCGATCCGCGATAGCGGTGCGCTTCGTCCATCAGCAGGACAAGATCGTCCAATCCCGCCAGATAGCTGAAATAGCTTTCGCCGATGTATTCCGAAAGCCGCTTGATGCGGGGGGATTTGCCGCCGCGCGCCTCGGAATTGATTTTCGAGATGTTGAAGATGTTGATGATCGCGGCCTCTTGACCCAAGAGGTCTGAGCCGCGCACGCCGCGCCCTTCTTCATAGTTTTCGGCATTGACGATCAGCGGCGGTTGCAGCGCGAAGGCCTCGATCCCTCTGAAGACATATTTCGGGCTGGCGGGCTGGAAATCGGCCAGAAGCTTGTCGTAGATCGTCAGGTTTGGGGCGAGGACGAAAAAGTTCCGGCTTTTGCCGATCATGAACAGATAGCTGATGAATGCGCCCATCAGGCGGGTTTTGCCGACACCGGTGGCGAGTGCGAAGCAGATGCTTGGAAAGTCGCGTTCGAATTCGTCAAAGTCGGCGTCGCTGAGATTGCCATAGGCGGTTTGCACAGCGGCACGGGCGGTGGCCACATCTGTAGCCTTGGTGGGGGCAACAAGGTCGACGATGTTGTGCAGGCGGGCCAGCGCCTCGGTCTGTGGTTTACGCAGGGACAGGCGTTGGGTCACTTGGGTCAGTGCGCGGGTGGGGTCGATGGGGGTTCTCATTCCGCGTCACCATCGTCGAACAGGCCGGGTTCGCGGTCGGTGATTTTTGATTTTCGCGGCGCTGGTTCGGGGGGCACATCCTCGGCCATCGGCAGGGCGGCGATTTTCAGGGAATAGTCGTCTTTGCCCCATTCGCAGGCGTCCAGCACGGCGGTGGGGATTTTGCGCACGGTCAGGTTGGCGAATTGCGCAGCTTGGTCACCCTGAAACGCCTTGCAGCAGATCAACAGGCTGCGGGTCTCGCCCACCTCGTCCGACAATGCGCGTAACTGGTCAAAGGTCAGGCTGTTGGTGGTGACGTAGATGAAGGCCGCGTCTTGGGCATGGCCGTGCATCCAATAGGTGTCGGGCGACGGGTCATAGGTGAACCCCATATGTTTGCAGACTGCCTCGGCCAGCATGGCGGGGTTATAGTCGCGGGCGATGATCCAGTTGCCCCAGTGGTCGCGTTCCAGCAGCGACGGGGCAAGGCGGTAGAACTGATAGCCGCCGCCGCCTTTCCAACCCGCCGCGTCGGTCACACCGCCCGCATCGGTGCCGTCGATCACCTTTTGCATCCGGGGCACGATATGGGTTTTGGCATGATCGCCGAGTTCCACCATGATCCAGCGACGACCCATTTTATGCGCGACCGCCCCGGTGGTGCCGGAGCCTGCGAAGGAGTCGAGCACGAGGTCGCCGGGGTTGGTGGCGAGCTTAAGAATCCTGTCAATTAGGCGTTCTGGTTTTGGCGTATCAAACACATTGTCTGGCCCAAACAGACCTATCATTTCCTTCTTGGATTCGTCGGTGTGGCCAACTTCTGCGTGTGGCCACCAGTTGTGAGGCGTCATTCCATCCCTCACCTCAGAAAGAAAGAGCTTGAGCGAGGGAACGCTATTTTCTCCAGCTATGCCCCACCAGAGACGATTTTCATCGACATGAGTTTGGTGAGTTTCGGTTTCATACTTCCAAGCCTTGATGCGGTTTCGGACCATTTCGCCTGTAAATGGGTTCTTGATGGGGTAAACTAAGTTTGGCCGTTGCCGAACAGTAGCTTGATTGAGATAATCCACTGCTTTCCATGGCCCTCTCAGATCATTGTCGGGATTCGAATATCGTGCTTCTGCGTCGCCTGATCGAGGCAATAAATTATTCATAAAATTTTCGGATTTTCGATATACAAGGATATGATCAATAATCGAAGCAATGCCTTTGAAATTATTGCTCACGCTGTATTTCTTCTGCCAAGTGATATGTCGAATAAAACTGCTTCGCCCAAAAACCTCATCACACAACACTTTCAGATAATGCGCCTCGTTGTCGTCAATGGTGATCCAGATTGACCCATCCTCGGACAACAACCCGCGCAGCAATTCCAGCCGGTCGCGCATCATCGTCAACCACAGTGAATGCTCCAACCCGTCATCATAATGCTCAAACGCCGACCCGGTGTTATAGGGCGGGTCGATAAAGATGCATTTCACCTGCCCCCGCACCGCCGGATCAGTTTCCAGCGCCTTCAACGCCAGAAGGTTGTCGCCATGGATCAGCCTATTGCCAAAGATATCGCCCTCGCGCCGCGCTGAGGCATGGTGCGAAAACTCTGGCTCCTCGATCAGGATGCGCGGCTCCAGCCGGGGGCGCACGTCCTTGCCGATCCATGTCAGTTCCAGCTTGGTCTTGGTGGCCATCAGGTCAGGTTCCATCGTATCGTGAACAGCGGGGTCAGCGCGGGGGTCAGCGCCAGTTGGTCGGCTATCGCATCCAACATGCGTTCGCGTTCGGTATCA
This sequence comes from Rhodobacterales bacterium, assembly GCA_031422295.1. Lineage (GTDB taxonomy): Bacteria > Pseudomonadota > Alphaproteobacteria > Rhodobacterales > Rhodobacteraceae > JANOMH01. Next base: position 5,221 of record JANOQM010000060.1, read on the forward strand.
ATCTCGGCCAGTCGCGTATACAGGCGGTGCTGCAAATCATCAGCCTGCCGTTTCAGCGCGGCGGCCTGCCGTTGCAAATCCACCTTTTGCGCCAGTTCATGCGCGGCGCGCGATGATTTCTTGCATTCATTCGCCTGTTTGGTCAGCGTCTTGATCTGCGCGTCATAGGATACCTTGGCATCCTCGCGCCAGTTGTCCAGCCGCTCTTCCTCTTCAATCAGGAACTCGCCCAACCGTTCCTGCGCCCGCCCCACAATCTCGGTCCGCCGCGTGTCCAACACTTGCGCCAGAACGGGTTCGGGCAGGCCAGCGGGTGCAGGCCCGGTCAAGGTGGCCGGAACCGACAGCATCCGTTCGGCGGTGTCCAGAGCAATGGGGGTGCCATCATCAGTAAAGGCGGCGCAGATAATCTCGTCATAGGTGCGGGCCGGGGTGGCAAGGGTCAGTTGCGCCACCCGCATCCAGCCCGACGCGCCGCGCAGCCGCGCCACATCGGACAGGTTGCCGTCATAGGCGGCATAGTCAAAGTGCAGCGTCGCAGGGGGCAGATCATGCGCCTTGGCCTGCGCGACAAGTTGGTCTGCCAACCCCTCGTCGGCGAGCCGGAAAAACCGCCACCCGCGTTCATCCGCTTCGGGCCACTCGGTGGAATAAGTATCGCCCGCATGGTCAAACCGTTCGGCATGGTCAGTGTGAAACCGGGCGTCGGGCAATTCGGCCCGTACAAGGTTCAGCAGGGCGCGTTTGAATTCCCCTAAGGCGGCATTGACCGCCACCTTGCGACCCAGCAACCGTTCGATGACCTTGTCATCCATTTCAGCCAGCAGTTGGTTGCGTGCGACCTGTTTGGCCTCGTCAATCTCGACACTGAATTCCGCTTGCAAGGCGTCAAAGGCGGCGTTGATCTGATCGTTGGACCGGCAGGATTGCACGATGTCCAAAATGCGGCGTTCGATATCGACGCCGGACTCAATAGCGCCCAGCACCTCGTCCGATGACCCAAAGACGCCGTCGAACAGCTTGAACTTCTGGTCCAGCAATTGCACGATCCGCGCCTCGGCCTGATTCTTGCGGTTCATGAAGTTAATGACCGTGACGTCGATTTTCTGGCCATAGCGGTGGCAGCGCCCGATGCGCTGTTCCACCCGCTGCGGATTCCACGGCAAGTCATAGTTGATAAGCAGCGAGCAGAATTGCAGGTTGATCCCCTCGGCCCCGGATTCGGTAGCAATCAGGATGGTGCGGTCGTTCTTGAAGGCATCGACCACAGCGGCCTTCATGTCGGCGGTCTTGGACCCCGAAACGATATCGGTGCCGCGATGCTTTTCAGCCCAAGATTTGTACAGCGCGCCACTGTCCTTGTCCGCATTAGAGCCGTTTAGGATGACGGTCTGGCCCGCAAAACCGTTCCGTTCCAACAGGTCACGCAGATAGGCTTGGGTGCGCACGGATTCAGTAAAGATCACCGCCTTGCGCTGTCCGCCCTTGCCCGCGATTTCGGTCAACACGCCGGGAAGACATTCAAGCAGCGCCTTGCCCTTGGCATTGCCGTCTATGGATGAGGCCAGATTGCGATACTGGGTAAGCTCGGCAATCTCGGCTTGCAGGTGTTTGGGGTCAATCTTTTCGGCAGCATCATCGTCGGCCTGAACCGCATCCGCCTCTGCCCCGCTGCCCGCCTCGCGCCAGTCTTCGGCCTCCTCGGCGAAGCCATCAATATCGTCCAAGGTCTCGGCATTGGCAGACCGCTGCCGCTCCAACCGCTTGACCATCTTGTCGAGCGTCAAAGCGATAGCAAAGGATGACGACCCCAGGATTTTCCGGAGCGTCAGAGTCACAAGGTGACGACCGTTTTTACCCAAGGCCAGCGTATCTTCCCGCTGCAGATAGGCGGACATCATGTCGTAGAGATCAGTTTCCAGCCGGGATGGCGTGAAGTCGAAGGTTTTGGGCAGGCGGTTGGTATAGTTGATCAGCCCAGCCTTTTGGACCTGCCTACGCAATGTCCGTTTGCAGATCGGCTCCAGCCTGCGGGCCAGAAGTGCCTGAGACGTTTGGTCATCCCTGCCCCCGAACTCCGCGCGAAAGGCTTGCTCTGAGCCGAAATAGGCATCATCAATGACGGTGATCAGCCCGTATAATTCCATGAGATTGTTTTGCAATGGCGTGGCTGTGAGCAAGAGCTTCTGCCGCCCGACGAGGGCATTGCGTAGGACGGCAGAGCGGGAGGTTTCCAGCGCACGATAAACGTTTCGCAATTTGTGCGCCTCGTCAAAGACGACAAGGCTCCACGGAACGGCACGGATGTTGTCGGCAATTCGAGCGGCATATTCATAGGACAGGATGATGATTCCCTCCCCCCGCCCGAGTGGGCTGGGACGCCCGGTTGCGATGATTTCCTTCAACCGCTTGGCGTCAAGAATGATGGAAGGAAGCGAAAATTTTTCCCGCAGTTCGGTCGCCCATTGCTTGCGCAAGGATGCGGGTACGATCAGCAGCAAATTCCGCTGTCGCTCCCACCAGCGCTGACTAAGGACGAGTGCCGCTTCAATCGTTTTGCCAAGCCCGACTTCGTCCGCAAGAAGCACCCCTTTTGACAACGGGGAACGTAGGGCAAACATGGCCGCATCAACTTGGTGAGGGTTGAGGTCCACACGAGCTGAGGAAAGTGATTGGGTCAGGGAATCCTGCTCACCAATCCCTTCACGTGTAAGGAAGTGCGCGAAAAACTTGGCCTGATAGTTCGTGTAGATCAATGCCCGCGCGTCCTATGCTGTTGGTTCGGTCGTTTCAGAATAGTCCCTCACAAGTGCCTACCACAGATTGCGTCCTTTGCCAGAAAGTTCACCACAGATTGGTGCCTGTTTCTTCATTGACCCCAGTGATGTAAGGATAATCAACAAACGCTGCGAAGACGTGGGTTTCACGGGGTAAATATATGACGCTGGATGAGTACGAAAAGTTCGGGCGCGCACAGTACGCAAAGCTCGCAGAGACCGTCGCCCGAATCCTGGAGGCGGCTCTCAGGCCACACCCCAGGATCAGGTTGCAGCAATGCCAGCATCGGTCGAAAGCGGTCGAATCTTTGTGTAAGAAGCTCGCCAACCGTGGTCGCGCCGATCCCGCATCAATCGAAACCACTGTAAAGGATTTGGGTGGTTGCCGATTGATCTTTTATACAAATTCGGACGTCAGCCGCTTCAGAAATGAAGGAATTCTCTCGGCTTGTTTCGAGATCGACTACGAACGTTCCAAACTCCACCAGCCTGATCCGCAAGCGAATGCAGTTGGACCTCTCTTTACCTCGGAAAACTACGTTGTGCGACTGAAGGCGGATCGCGCCGATCTGCACGAATACGCCGACATCGCTGGTCTTTGGTGTGAGGTGCAAATCCAGACCACGCTGAATCATGCGTGGTCTGAAATGGAGCATGACATCATCTACAAACCACCGAAACTGCAAGGGTTCGGCGCGCGCGCTATGGGCGCGATAGAAAAGCGTATGCGCGACATCATGGTCCGCCATCTCATCCCTGCCGGGCACGAGTTCGCAAAAGTCGACTATGATTTCCAGCGACTATCGCAGGGGCTCCAGATTTTTGACCGGGATATATTCGAAGAACTCAAAACAGCCACTGACAATAATGTTCGATTTGAGACGCTTGACCGGTTTATCGACTATGTTTTGCCGAACTATGATGACGTCTTGGGCATCTATCCTGAGCTGTGTACTGCATTTGCAGAGATGTTGACTGAGGCTCGACAAACAACGCTTAGACCGGTTGTGACGGAGTTCGGCCAGATTGCTGGCAAAACTATCGAGCAGATCGAACGGCGCGTCGCCGAGGCGCTTGAACCGCTGAAATATATTGACGTCGTAAAGACTTTCGACTTGTCCTGTAGCTTTTACCTAAATGCTCATTCGGACGAAAGCAGGACAATTTGGATCGACCTTTTGAAGCATCTCGCGAAGCATGAACGCGATGTTTGGCGCAATAATGGACCCGCTGTTCAGGAATTTTTGGTTAAACATATAGCCGCTATGGACAAGGAGCGCCGCGAGGCGTTGCGTCCCATCATTGTCGCCACCTTGCACGCTGCGCTGGGATCGGAAGTATCTGGAACTACCAGTACGCACGACACTGTCACTTTCCATCAAGGGAGTGTGCAGGCCAGCGAAATTTTGCGGCAACTCCGGGGCCAAGCAATCGATCTGTTGAAGGACATGTTTGTCGCCGCACCGACAGAGCAAGCGCGACGTGCTATCAAGAGTGCCTTTGGGGAGGCGATGCGTCAGCCCCACATGGCAAACTACAGCAACGATCTCATAGACTTGATACTTGAAGACACGGTGCGCATCATAGGCTTTTACTGCGATGCAGCGCCGACTGCTTCCCTGCACCTCCGGCAGTCTCTTGAGCATGATCTATTTTATCACTTTCGGCGGCATGAGCGACTCCCCGACAGTTTCGGTGATGCAGTTCCGCACGCGATGCAGCGCGTTGATGAAATGATCTTGCGTTTCCGGGACACCGTGAACGCGGACGAAGAGTTTGTCATTTACAAAATACTTGTCGGCTACGAGTCCATTTTTCCTTACCGTTGGCATAGCGGCACCGCCAACTTTGAGCAGGAGCAAGCCTACCGGGAGGCCGAGATGCTGAAACTGGTCGCCACTGTCTCTGACGAAACTGCTGACCTGTGGTACGAACGCGTTCAGCTATTTGCCGCAACCGAGTCAGACGATTTGGCAACATTTCCTGTCTTGGGTAAGTTCCTTCAAGCACTTGGCTCAATACACCCCACAATTGCGCTTTCTTACCTCGAACGCATTGGCGGACCCGTTGGGTCATTTGTGCCAGCCCTTCTTAATGGTATCGCGACGAGCCCAAGAGCAGAAGATGGTCGTGCTCTGGCGGTTGAATGGATTATCCAGCGAAAACACGTTTCAGGTGTGATGCGGCACTATGTGACGGCACGACCGCCGACCATAGAGTCATTGCGGCAAGCCCTAAGGGCCGCGATTGACCTTATGGATAATTGGGCGGTCTTAGATGCAGTTTCCGCCGCTGCTGCACATCACAAAGCAGTCGAGTACGATTTGGTTGATGACGTCCTCCTACCCGCAGTTAGATATCTCACGGAGCAAGGTCAGTTCGGCTGGGTAGGCAATTTGCGTTTCGAATCCCGCAAGTCGCACATCTTCGAAGATCTCAGCGGATCGCAATCAGCAGAGCTTCGCGCAATACTCGCGCTAATACCCGAGCTAGACTACGGGGCGGAAGAACTCCTGATGAAACTTGCTGCGCAAGCGCCGAATTCAGTTTTGGATTTCTTCGAAAGTCGACTAGCGTGCGTGATGGGTGACATTGATGAAGAGCGCTTCGAGGCGATCCCGTTTCAGTTTCACCGTCTAAATCCATCGCATGTCTCAGTCGACGCGACTGTTGCGCGTGCCTTCGCTTGGTATCTTCAGGACAGGCCCCTCTTCCCCTATCGCGGCGGTCGTTTCATCGCAAATCTGTTCCCAACGCTGTCGGCTGAACTTCAGAAGTCCTTGCTGACGATACTTGAAGGTAGTGACCCTGAACGGCTGGGATTTGTGATCAAACTTTTGCAGAGTTATAATGGCGGAATATTCCTTCAGCCACTCTGCAAAGCACTGGTGACAGCACTTCCCAGCGGCGATGATCGTCTGGAAGATGTGAAGCACATCCTCTTTTCTACCGGTGTAGTGCGCGGCGAATTCGGTTTCGTAGATGTTTACCTCGAAAAGCAGCGGGATTTATCGGACTGGATTGGGGATCAGGATGAAAGTGTCAGGTCTTTTGCCCGATCTGCAACTGCCGACCTCGACAAGATGATTGCGGGGGAGCGTCGGCGAGCAGAAGCGGCACGACAGTTACGTCAGCGAAGCTATCAAATCCCCGATGCAGAAGATGATCCAATCGGCGAGTGAGGGAGAGGAGGGCACTGTCCGATCTTTGGTCAGACATCTCGATACAAGACCGCAATCCCGTCGCTTCGGGTAGGTGGCCGAGATGAGCCGCCTGTTGAAAGACAGCGTTCAGGCAATAGCGAAATGAAATCGCCGCTATTGGTATGCCCTGCTGAGGGGCGCTGATCTGGTCATGAGTGGTCGGGTTTGGGTCAGTACAGGTATTATCCTGACGAAACGGCACACCGTTGTTCATCCTGCAACCCGGAGCAATTCCGGCACGGGGTTGATGCAGAGATTCACTAGGTGCGTCGAGTTATGAAGGCTACTTAAGTAGCTGATATTAAACACTTTTATTGATGTAGTTCTCTACTTGTGTTAGTATGTTTTTGTTGGGGGTGCTGGCAGCAAGGTCACCGCTCCCGCACTGACATTGATAGAAAGCAACTAAGGAGGTTATGATGGACATTCAGGTGAGGACGAGGCGACCGCCGTCAGAGCATGAAATCAGATATGGGCGCTACGCGGCGGACATGGTCCGTGACAGCAAGTATTTCTTGGATGTCCGAGACAGGGCCGCCTACCTCTACATTGTGGGTAATTTTCCTTCCCATTTGAGGAAGGAATACACGGCAGCCTTGCGCCAGTTTTCGCGGAGGTATCGCAAGCCAACGAGTTTGGACGGAAAGATCGGTCGCGAATATCTGAACCCGGACATCGCGAACGACCTTCGCCTCGATGCCCATCCGATGGTTGTTGAAGTGCGCCTAATGATCTCAAGAGGTTATTTAATTCAAGGCTCCCGTGGTTTTGGTACGCGAAACACCTATCGGGAAGTATACATGTTCCAGCCCGGACCGGATCAGACCATGACCAATCGCATCACCATAAAGCTTGATGGCGCGTACAGGCAGGGGTGGGGTCAGGGGTTCTGATTTCTCGATACGGTGCTACAGGACACGTTCATCCTTCAGGGTTGCGGAGAGATGAACGTGCCAACCTGTCACAAGTCCGTTACCGCAAGCACAGATTTCGCAGCTCAAATATGGCCCGCGCGGTCCATGTTTTGAACGGATAGACCGCCTACAAGCCGGTCGACGCTTTTTTGGCGAACGCCCTTTGCGACGACCAACCACTGGGCAAGCACTGCGAGCGCAGTCCTCGGGTCCCTCGCGGCGCGGATATCCCAGTGTCCTGCCGACAGATCGATGCAATGTGTGAGACGGGACCTTTCACCTTTTGCAAGCAGTACCACCTCCCCTGCTCGAACCGCGATGACAACTTTTGAAACGGGAATGTCGGGGCTGTAGTGAAGTTTGGCCTTGTCGACCGGTATCGCTTTTGACCCCATTTCCCCGCGCAATACTAAGCATAATTGAGTCCCATCCATTCTCGATCTGATACGAGTGCCGGTATGCTGAGACTAGGGTGAAAACCGGGCTGGCTCAACACAATATTCTTATAAATCATTGATTTTCCTACATATGTAGCTTTCACTAAGTATCGTGAAGATAGGTCTTGATGTGCAAAGTTGGTCATTCTCGCGCATCACCACTCGCCGAAATCGTCTTTGGCTGAGAGGTGGATGCATCATGAACCAAAACCAAGACCGGTAGATCAGGTTTTGGCATTCCGCCTTGTACTGGCCATTGGTTTGCGAACCACCGATAGTTTTTTGCAACGCGTTGCAGGCTGGCCCGAGCCGAGTAGGGCCCAAGCGCTCGCTGACGCCATGGTCTAGTTTAGCCCAACCCGAAAGCCCGAAAATATAGAATGGGTTTGGAAGTCGGTTTGTGAATGCGAAGTCGAGGCTCTTGAACGCGATAACTGGCACAGCAACGCGCATAGGTAAAAGGGTGCAGGGGGGGGTACGAATACGGGTAGCGCGGGACCTTCCTAGATTCTAAAAATGGGTACCTGCGCCTAGATTATATGTCAACAGATCAATGGGTTAAGTGAAATTTTTATTTGACTCCGAGTGTTAGAACCGATACCTACACTTGTAGCTCCTGAGGGGGTCTTGTCTTCGTATCGCCCCTATTAGTCAGAGAGTAGGCGACGCATCGAAGGCGACTAACCGGGTCGGTGGACCTGGGGTGTTGCCTCGTGCTCCACTCTGACGTGCACCAATCCAACGAAATTCTACGGGCACGTGCCTCAGTGGATTGGGTAGTGAGATGAAGCATATCGGACCTTTAACGTTGGTGCTCGGGGTTGCCCCGTTTGCTGCTGCATCACTCGCCATAGCGGGGATGGACCACAGCCCCCTGCCCTTCGTACCAACACACATTTTGGTGTCACAGGTGACGCCCGAGCCGCCCCCTGACTTCCTGAAAGCCCTAGCCGGGCTGCTCGCCAAACAGGCGGCACGGGAGGCGTTTGCGACCTATGGCGCGTCCACTTCCACAAAGGAGTACGAATAATGAACCTGCCTATCCGCAGCCAGAGGGCTATGACAATCCGCGAATTGGCCGAGTATTGGCAGGTTAGCGAACGCACAATCAAGCGTTTGATCGACGCAGGAAAACTGCGCGCGTTCAAGATTGGACGGCAGTGGCGGGTCCACCAGAGGGATGTGGAACGTTTTGAATAACGAAACATCGGTGATTCCAACGGTGACCTGTAATGTCCTGATTTGTCACGATATGTCCGGTGTTCGGGAAAGTGGTCCAGTTAACTTCGGTTTCAAATTCACTGCCCCAGTTTCCCGAAAGTCCGGACCCGACCCGAACTGTCAAGCAGAGTCCGATCCTGTCCACTCACCCTACCTTGTCCCAAAAAGGAATATGCCATGAACGCCCACATTGAGATCAAGATCGGTGCTCCAACGCTTGCCGAGGTTCTCGAACACCTTCAACATAACAAATTGCTCGACGCGACGCGCCGTCGCGATCTGATGTCTGCTGTGAACGGGGCTGCCCAGTTGCTTGTCCAACATCCGAGCGCAATTCGGACAGACGTTCCGTCCCTCCGTGCTGCCTTCTTGGCCGTCCCACTTATCCGGCACAACATGAAAGCAAAGCGCTTCTCGAACATCAAATCTGGCCTCACCGTCGCGTTGCGGTTGGCGCGTGTTATACCGCGCAAGCGTCCCAAACCCGCGCCGACAGCGGCTTGGCACGCATTTCTGGGTCATACTGATGCAAGCCATCAAGCATGGTCCTTGTCTCGCTTTGTTTCCTTCTGCGTCGACCGGGATATCGAGCCGAGCGATGTGGATGATGCCGTGTTGACGTCTTTCGGGAACTACCTCGACCGGACGATCATCACGAAGGAACCTGCCGCGATCACCAAATCTATGGCTCAAACATGGAACGGTATTGTCAGCCGTAAGCAACTGAACTTCCGTCTGCTAACTGTGCCCCTGTCAGCGCGTTTTCTGGCTCTGCCGCTGACGACCTATCCCAACAGCCTGCGCAGTGATCTGGACACGTATTTCGAACGCTTGCGCAAAACGAACAAGTTTTCGCGCGAGGGGCCGCGCAAACCATTGAAGGAGGTGAGCATCCGGAACATCGAAGCCCATGTGCGCCAGTTTCTTGATGCCGCCGTGGCAAGCGGCCATCGTCCGGAGCAGTTCTCGACTTTGGCTAACCTCATTGAGCCCGATCTCGTCGAAGAGGTTTTTGCGATGATCGACGACCGGACTGGCGGCAAGTCTATTACCACCATCGAGAATATAGCAGCGTCGATCCTTGCCATCGCACGCCACCATGTGCAAGCCGATGCAACCGTGATCCGGGACTTGGTGGCGATAAAGGCGGCAACAGATACACACCGGAAAGGCATGGGAGAAAAAAGCCGGGAACGGCTCTTGCAGTTCGAAGACTGGCGCAATGTCGCCCAATTGATCGCGTTACCGGACATCCTGATGGCCCGTGCCAAGGCAGGTGCGCTGAGTTCCCGGTCGGCGTTGGATGCGATGCACGCAGTGACAATTGCGATCCTTTTGGCCTGCCCCGTCCGATGCAAGAACCTTGCCGGGATCAAGCTCGGTACAAACCTCAAGGTCGAAGGGAAAGGACGGACGCGGACCTACAGGATTTGGATCGACGGTCTGGACGTCAAAAACGGAACCCCCGTCGATGTTGGGCTGGGGGACTACGCGTCAGCGCTTCTGCGGGACTATCTGGACAACTTCCGCCATCTGCTGTGTCCGACAGCTTCTGACGCCCTGTTCCCGAACCAGACCGGCGGCTCGCGCACGCCCGCCAATTTCGGGCAGGCGCTTCAGGCATGCATCAAGCGGGAGACCGGCCTCACCGTTCACACACACCTCTTCCGTCACATTGCAGGCAAGCTGTATCTGGAACGACATCCCGGTGATTACGAAACGGTCCGCAGGTTGCTCGGCCATAAGCGGATCGAGACCACCACAAGCTTCTATACGAGCGGCGACAGCAAGTTTGCGCAGGCCCAATACCACGATGTCCTGCGCGATCTCAGAAAGCGCCACGGAGGCAGCGGTCGTGGGCGCTAATATTCCGCTGGTTCTGAAGGAGGCCGATTGGCCCAATGCTGATCGGAAGGCTTGGGCGGCACTCTTCGCGGAGCGCCCCCGGTTCTCCCGGAAAGCAAAGAGGGTTGATTGGTCCGACGGCACAATCAACTTTCGCCGCCAAAGTTATGGTCAATGGCTGTCCTTCCTGCGTCGGAAGCACCCGACCTTTCTGAAACGCGCGCCAACGGCGCGCGTCACCGAGCCGTTGGTCGATGAGTTTGTTGACGAATGCCAAGCGCGACTGAAGCCGCGCTCCACTCACAATCACGTCCTGTCAATCGCTGTGCTGGCGGGTCATTTTGCACCGGAATTGGACTGGGACTGGCTATGGAACTGCGTCACCAACATTTCGCACCAAGTCGACCGCAATGCGCTCAAGCCCCGCCTACCCATTGAAGGCCGCGATCTGTTCCGCTGGAGCTTAAAGCAGCTTGAGCACATCCCATCAGACCGCAAGCTGAATGAACCCTTTCGCGCTGTGCGTTATCGTCAAGCGCTCATGACCGGGACGCTGATTGCATGTCCGGTTCGCGTGCGAGCATTGCTGGCAATGACGGTCAGCGGCCATCTGGACGATCTTCAGGACAGCATTTTCCTGCGGTTTCGCGCGAAGGACATGAAGGACGCGAAAGCGCGCTCGTTTCTGCTTCCCAAGGAATTGCACGAGCCGATGCGGCTCTATCTGGCGCTCTTTCGTCCCGTCCTGCTCGGGACCGCACAGTCCGACAGTCTCTGGATCAGCCAGCGCGGCACAGCGATTTCGCAGGACAACTTCGCCAAGGAACTGGCCAAACTCACGAAGGACCATTTCGGCACAGCTTTTCGCGCGCATGCTTTTCGACATATCGCCGGGACCTCCATCGCCGAACGAGACCCAATCCATGTCGGGATCACGCTTGATGTGCTGGGTCACGCTACGCTCGACATGTCCGAGCAATACTACAACCGCGCGACGGCGGATGCCGGTTGCAGCAAGTTGCAATCGATAGTTGGAGACTTGCGCAAAAAGGCGACTACGATGAACAGACTGGACCAACGGCGGCATGCCGCCGCTGGGCCGGTCGACGACGACGAGTGAGCGAGGGACGCCAGATGCGCGCAGCGATTTATGCCCGGTATTCGACGGAGATGCAGAGCGAGGCGTCGATTGAGGATCAGGTGCGTCTGTGCCAGCGGCTGATCGCGCAAAACGGCTGGCAGAGCGCGCAGGTATATTCCGACATGGGGATGAGCGGGGCCACTAATCTTCGCCCCGGCTACCAGAGGATGCTTGAGGACGCGCGGCGCAATGTCTTCGACGTCGTCGTGTCCGAAGGGCTGGACCGGATAAGCCGCGATCAGGAACATATCGCGGCCTTTTTCAAGCAGATGACGTTTCAGTCGATCCCGATCTTCACTGTGGCAGAAGGCAGAATCTCCGAGCTGCATATTGGCCTCAAAGGTACGATGAGCAGCTTGTTCCTGAAAGACCTCGCGCAGAAGACCCATCGGGGTTTGGAGGGTCGCGTGCGTAAGGGTATGTCGGCAGGCGGGATCACGTATGGCTTTGACGTGCTTCGCGCACTCCGCGTGGACGGTACGATGACGACCGGCGAAAGGGCGATCAACGCGCATGAGGCGACCGTCGTCGTCCGGATTTTCGAAGAGTTCGCTGCGGGCAAAAGTCCACGTGCCATCGCGGCCATGCTGAACCGCGAAGGCGTCACCGGCCCGCGTGGATCATGGGGTTCGTCGACCATCTATGGGAACTGGCGGCGAGGGACCGGCATCATCAATAATGAGCTTTACGTTGGAAAACTAGTCTGGAACCGTCAGCGCTTCATCAAGGAACCGATGACTGGCAAACGGCAGGCGCGGATGAACCCGCCTGAAGTTTGGATCATCGAGGATGTGCCCGATCTTCGCATTGTCGATCAATGCCTTTGGGAACGAGTCAAAGCGCGGCAGGGCGTGATCCGGCATCAGATCAGCGACAGCGACGGCCCCCGTCCCGAAAGAGCGCGGCGTGCGCGGTTCCTGTTTTCCGGGCTGATGACCTGCGGATGCTGCGGCGGAGGCTATACGCTTGTTGGCAGGGATCATTTCGGGTGCGCCAGTTCGCGGAACAAGGGCATCTGCGAGAACCGACTCACAATAAAGCGCGAAGTTTTTGAAAGCCGTGTCCTGACGGGCCTGCACGACCAGTTGCTGCATCCCGATCTGATCGCCACCTTCGTGGCAGAGTATCAGAAAGAGTATAACGACCTGATGCGCGATGCTGCCAAGGGGCGGCGTGCAAAGGAAAAGGAACTGGCGACTATCATCCGCCAGATCGACCAGATCATCACCGCGATCACTGAAGGCATGTACCACGCCAGCATGAAGGCGAAGATGACCGATCTGGAGAACCGCAAGGCCATACTCACCCATGAAATGGCCTGTCAAGTAGATGAGCCTCTGCGCCTGCATCCGGGGCTAAGTTCCGTCTATCGTCAGAAGGTTTCAGACCTCACTGCCGCGCTGAATGACGAGGGGACAATGACCGAAGCAGCCGAACTCTTGCGCGGGATGCTGTCCGCGATCCGGCTGATCCCCGAGGATGGCAAACTCGCAATTGAACTTGTGGGCGAGTTGGCGGCGATCATGGCGATGGGGGAGGCCAGACAAGGCAAAACCCGCCTTGTTGGGGCGGGTTCTGGTCATTTAACGATGGTTGCGGGGACAGGATTTGAACCTGTGACCTTCAGGTTATGAGCCTGACGAGCTACCGGGCTGCTCCACCCCGCGCCAAGTGGGTTGGTACTAGAACCATCGTTTGGGAACCACAAGAGGCAAATGTGAAATCTGTGTGAACTATTTGCGGTGCATTCCGGCCTTGCTCCGCTCTTCCAGCCCAATTATTCCAGCATGAACAGCCGCCGCAAAGGACGCCCTATGACCAACCAGCGCTTTGACAAATCGAAACTGCCCAGCCGTCATGTCACCGAAGGGCCGTCACGCGCCCCGCATCGCAGTTATTTCTATGCGATGGGGATCACCGAGGAAGAGATCCATCAGCCTTGGGTGGGTGTTGCAACCTGTTGGAACGAGGCGGCGCCGTGTAACATCTCGCTGAACCGGCAGGCGCAGTCGGTCAAGATGGGGGTGAAAAAGGGGGGGGGCACGCCGCGCGAGTTTACCACGATCACCGTGACGGACGGGATTGCGATGGGACATGAGGGGATGCGCTCCAGCCTCGCGTCGCGCGATGCAATTGCAGACACCGTCGAACTGACGATGCGCGGGCATTGCTATGATGCGCTGGTCGGCCTTGCGGGATGTGACAAGAGCTTGCCCGGCATGATGATGGCCATGGTCCGGCTGAACGTACCTAGCGTGTTCATCTATGGCGGGTCGATCCTGCCGGGGCGGCTGAACGGCAAGGATGTCGTGGTGCAGGACGTATTCGAGGCGGTGGGCAAGCACCAGGCAGGCACGATGACCGATGCCGAGCTGGATATTCTGGAGCGTGTCGCCTGCCCCAGTGCCGGGGCTTGCGGCGGGCAATATACGGCCAACACTATGGCCTGTGTGTCCGAGGCGATTGGTCTGGCGCTGCTGAATTCGTCCGGTGCCCCGGCCCCCTATGAATCGCGTGACCAGTATGGTGATGCGTCGGGCGTTGCGGTCATGCATCTGATCGAGAAAAACATCCGGGCGCGCGATATTGTGACCCGCAAGGCGCTGGAAAATGCCGCTCGTGTGGTCGCCTGTACCGGCGGTTCGACCAATGCCGGGCTGCACTTGCCCGCCATTGCGCATGAGGCAGGGATTGATTTCGACCTGTTCGATGTCTGCGAGATTTTCCGTGATACCCCGTATTTCGTGTCGCTGCGCCCGGGTGGGGCCTATGTCGCCAAGGATATGTACGAGGTCGGCGGCGTGCCTGTCGTCATGAAAGAACTGCGCAAGGCCGGGTTGCTGCACGAGGATTGCATGACCGCGTCAGGCAAATCTTTGGGCGAGGAACTGGACCTGATCACCCGCGAGGCAGATGGCCGGGTCATCTATCCGATTGAAACCCCGATCACCAAGACTGGCGGCGTTGTTGGTCTGCGCGGCAATATCTGCCCGGATGGGGCCATCGTCAAAGTGGCTGGTATGTCGGAAGAAGAACAAGTGTTCAAAGGCCCCGCCCGGGTGTTTGAATGCGAAGAAGACGCATTCGAGGCGGTGCAAAAGCGCGACTACAAAGAGGGCGAAGTGCTGGTGATCCGCAACGAAGGCCCCGCCGGTGGGCCGGGGATGCGTGAAATGCTGTCCACCACGGCCGCACTGTCCGGTCAGGGGATGGGCAAAAAGGTGGCACTGATCACCGATGGCCGGTTCAGTGGGGCCACGCGCGGGTTTTGCGTCGGCCATGTCGGACCCGAAGCCGCGCATGGCGGGCCGATTGCTTTGCTGCGAGACGGCGACATGATCACGCTGAATGCACTGACTGGAGAGTTATCTGTCGACCTGACAGACGCTGAGTTGGCCGCCAGAAAGGCCGACTGGAACGGCCCGCGCCAAACCCAATATGAAACCGGCGCAGTCTGGAAGTTCGCAAAACTGGTTGGCGGCGCGCGCTGGGGGGCCGTGACCCATCCGGGCGCCAAAGCTGAAAAGCACATCTATATGGACCAATAGCCGTTGCGCCCGGTTGTCACGGCCTTGTTGATTCTGATGGTTGCTGGCTGCGAGGCGGGCGACACCGGGCGTGGCATCCGGACCTTGGCAGTATTGGACGGGGCGGTATCCGTACGGGGCCCCGACGGGTTTTGTGTCGATCAGCAATCCAGTCGCGCTGATACCGGTTTTGCGGTGCTGGCAGGCTGCGCGATTGTTTCGGATGCCACATTGATGCCCGCGCAGGAGGGGCTGATAACCGTCCAGATTGGCGAGGCTGGCAGTGCAGGGGTGGCAGGGGCCGAGGCGGATCTGGTGCGCCTGCTTGAAACAGCGCAAGGTGCGACTCTACTGAGTGCGACCGGTGATCCCGCGACCGTAAAAATCGAAAGGGTGGACCGGGCCGATGGGGTCGTCGTGGTGCGGTTCAGCGACACGGCCCCCGCTGCCATTGCCGGGCTGGAGCCGTTGGAATGGCGGGCTTTTCTGGACATCAAAGGGCGGTTGACCACGATCAGCCTGCGTGGCTTTGACCGCGCCCGCATTGCGACTGCGCCGGGATTGCGCCTGTTGTCACAAGCGATTGGCGCAATCCGGGCCGCCAACATGCCGTCTGAAGCCGCAGCCGGTGCACAATCCGGTTAACAGCTGTTTCCTTTTCAGAAACAATTTGGCAGTTATATCGTGATCGCAATCAGGTTAGGTTGGAAGTGACCCGTGGATTGCCAGTACAGTGACTGAAAGTAGGGTTATGGCAAAGCGGGGGTTTGGAGCGATCGAATGGCTGCTGCATCAGCGCACTCTGTTACGCTGGTCCAATGTCGCCCGCGCCGCGCCAAAGCAAGAGCTTGCTGCCCTGCGTGCACAGCGCCAAAAAGCGCGGTCGCTGCGGCACAAACTGGATGAGCTTATACATGTGGCGGATACAAGGCTGGCCTTACCCCGGATTGGCTCTACCGCCTTTCCGCGCCCGGGTGGCACCGATTGGTCGTGGCGGCCCGAATTGTGGCGCGGCCCTTTGGCGCAAAAGGGCATGGCCGCCGTTGAAAGCAAAACCCAGCTTGGCGACGAAGTGACGGTGTTCCACGACTGCCGGATTACCGAACTTAGCCTGCGTCAGATCCGCAACAGTCGTGAAAACGATATCGCCCCTTTTGCCTTGCGCATGGATGTGTTCCGGTTTGACGGCTCGTTTCTCAGCCTTGTGCTGGATTTGCCCGAAGCCGCCTGTCGGGGCCTGAAAAAGCGCCATCTGGTCAGGCTGGATGTGCAGACTGATCTGGAAAAACCGCTCGAGATTTTTGCCCGACTGAACATCAAACACGGCCCCAATACCGAACAGATCGTCCGCGAACTGCCGTTGACCGATGCAGATGTCTTTGTCGAATTTGATCTGGCTTATACCAAGCTGAATGAAAAACGGGTGGACCGGATGTGGGTGGACCTGATTTTTGAAGGGCCGCAGATGAACCAGATCACGCTGCGCGACATCACCTTTTCGCGCTATCCGCGCGCCGAATTGTAAGGGGCCGCCGCCATGCCGGGCATGACATTGACCAAAACCAGCCTGATCGCCGGGGTCTGGCAGGGTTCCGTGATCGGCCATTTTGACGGCCCACCCAGCCTGCGGGTCACGCATCTGAACGCCGAATTACCCGGTGTCGAGGTCAAGCAGTCCGACCACGGCTGGATTGTCCGGGTCCCAATCCCTGCGGCGCTAATTTCAGACGGCATCCAAAGTTTTGTCATCGCAGATGCCAAAACCGGCGAAACGCTGGACAGCTTTGCGATTCTGGCAGGCGAGGCTTTGTCCGAAGATATCCGCGCCGAAATGGACCTGCTGCGCGCCGAACTCGACATGCTAAAACGCGCGTTCCGGCGACATTGTGTGGAGACGACTTAGCCCACGGCTGCATGATAGGCGGTTAGCGCCGCGATCCCCACAAACAGCCATCCTGCCCCACGGCCCAGCGCAATGGTCAACCCCGGTCGGGTCAGCATCCGCCCCCGCCCCGCTGCGGCAATCAGCCCAAGACTGCCATAAACTGACAGCTGAAACAGAACCGTTACCGTGCCCATCGCCAAAGCCTGTGACCACACCGGCCCATAAACCGGTTTCACAAACTGCGGGAACACAGTGAACATGAACGCATATGCCTTGGGGTTGATCAGGCAGCTGACGGCACCCTGCCTGAACGCAGTCCACGCCGATCGTTCAGGTCCGCCGCCAGGTGCGTCTACTGTGATTGCACTGCGGATCAGCGTGACACCGATCCATGCCAGATAGGCCGCGCCGACGAACAGCATCGCCTGCAACAGCAGCGGCGACAGCGACAGGATCAGCCCGACACTGAGCGCGCCCCATAGCGTATGCACAACGCCACCTGCCATCACCCCGGCAGTAGCGGCCAAAGCCTTGGCCCGCCCGCCGATCAGCCCGTTGGTCATCACATACAGCATATCCATCCCGGGAACCGCGATGATGCCGAACACCAGCAGGGCAAACAACGACAGATTTTCAGTGTAACTCACAGCGCTGGATGTCCTATGGGCTTGTGACCGCTTGACGGGCGGGCGGGGCGGCGGGATGACGTGTCGGGTGACCATAGCGGACCCTTCCTGCCACCGATATGGCACCAGAGAATTGATGAGCCCCGAAACTTGCGCAAAGCAACCCGCCTGTTCGAGATAATCCAACTGCTGCGCGCGGCCCCCCGTTCGTTGACTGCCGCAGATATGGCATCACGGCTGGAGGTTGGCCAGCGCACCGTCTACCGCGACATTGCCGCCCTGCAAGGGATGCGTGTGCCGATCGATGGCGAACGCGGGCTTGGGTACATCCTGCGACCCGGTTTCGATTTGCCGCCCCTGATGTTTACCGCCGAAGAAACCGAGGCACTGGTGCTGGCCCTTGCCTTGCTGCAACGCACGGGCGACACCGGCATTCGTAAGGCGGCCCTGACCGCCGGGAACAAGATCGCCGCGGCGATGCCGCATAGAGTGATGGATAACGGGGCGATCCACGCTTGGGGCACACCGCAATCTACCACCGGGATTGATCTTGGCCTTGTGCGCAGGGCGATCCGTGAAGAACGCAAACTGGCGCTGACCTATGCGGATCAGTCCGGGGCGCAGACTCTGCGCATCATCCGCCCACTGGCTGTCATCTATTATGCAGCCCATAGCACGCTGGTCGGGTGGTGCGAAATGCGCGAAGCCCTTCGCAATTTTCGGGCCGACCGGGTGCTGACTGCAGCAATACTGGACCAGACTTTTACCGGCCAGGGCGACCGCCTGCGCGCGCTTTGGGTCGCTGGCTGGACGCTGCATTCAGACGCATCTGATGCCCGACCCGATCACACGCCTGACAGCGGGCGCAGTTGACGCCGCGTTGCGCGTGACCTTTGCGTCAAGCAAGGTCAGATTGACCCAAACAATCAGGTTAGCTGCATGACCCCTTATCCTCACCTTTTGCGCCCGCTTGATCTGGGCCACGTCACTCTGCCCAACCGGGTGCTCATGGGATCGATGCATACCGGCCTTGAGGAAACCGGCGACTGGAACCGGGTCGCGGCATTTTATGCGGAGCGCGCCAAGGGCGGCGTGGCGCTGATGGTCACCGGCGGCATGGCCCCGAACCGCGAGGGTGGAGTGTTTCCCGGGGCAGCCGGGCTGTTCACCCCTGCCGACATTGCCAACCACGCTGGCGTCACTAGTCGGGTGCATGACAATGGCGGCCTGATTGCGATGCAGATATTGCACGCGGGCCGCTATGCCTATGGCAAGGGCTGCGTCGCCCCCAGCGCCATAAAATCCCCGATCAGCCCGTTTGCGCCGTTGGAACTGGACGAGGCCGGGATTGAGAAACAGATTTCCGACATCGTGACCGCCGCGCAGCGTGCCCAAGAGGCCGGCTATGACGGGGTCGAGGTGATGGGGTCCGAGGGGTATTTCCTGAACCAATTCCTTGTGACCCATACCAATCAACGGACCGACCGCTGGGGCGGCAGTTACGAGAATCGGATGCGCCTGCCGGTCGAAGTTGTTAGCCGGGTCCGTGCCGCCGTCGGCCCCAATTTCATCATTATCTATCGCCTTAGCCTGATTGATCTTGTCCCCAACGGGTCCAGCTGGGCCGAGGTGGTGCAACTGGCCAAAGCCATCGAGGCCGCTGGTGCCACCCTGATCAACACCGGCATTGGCTGGCACGAAGCGCGGGTGCCGACGATTGCGACCAGCGTTCCACGCCGGGCGTTCACTTGGCTCACCAAGAAACTGATGGGTCAGGTCGGCATTCCCCTGATCACCTCGAACCGGATCAACACGCCCGAAGTGGCCGAGGCGGTGCTGGCCGAAGGCTGTGCCGATATGGTCAGCATGGCCCGACCATTTCTGGCCGATGCGCATTTTGTGGCCAAGGCGCGGGCTGGGCGCGGGGCCGAGATTACGCCCTGCATCGCCTGCAATCAGGCCTGTCTGGACCATACGTTTGGCGGCAAACTGTCGTCTTGTCTGGTCAATCCGCGGGCCTGTCACGAAACCGAACTGGTCGTCGCCCCAACAGAAACCGTGAAATCCATTGCCGTGATTGGCGCGGGCCCCGCTGGCCTGTCCGCCGCCCTGACCGCCGCCGAACGTGGACACCATGTCACTTTGTTCGACAAAGCCGCTGAAATCGGCGGGCAACTGAACCTTGCCAAACAGGTGCCGGGCAAAGAAGAATTTTGGGGGCTGGTCGATTATTACCGGACCATGCTGGACAAGGCCGGAGTAACCCAACGGCTGGGCCAGGCTGTCGGCCCAACTGATCTCGACGGTTTCGACGAAGTGATCATTGCCACTGGCGTCGCCCCGCGCGATCCCCAGATTGACGGCCAAAACAGTGCCAACGTGCTGGCTTATGCCGATGTTCTGCGCGGTGCCCCGGTGGGCAAGCGTGTGGCGATTATCGGCGCAGGCGGCATCGGTTTTGACGTCGCCGAATTTCTGGTCACCAGCCACAGCCCGACCACCGATTTGCCCGCATGGCTGGCCGAATGGGGTGTGGCCGACCCCGAGGAACAACGCGGCGGTCTGGCCAAAGCGGGCCCAAAACCTGACGCTGCAGTGCGCGAGGTCGTCATGTTGCAGCGCAAAGCCGAAAAGTTGGGTCGCAGTCTGGGCAAAACAACCGGCTGGATTCACCGTGCCGCTTTACAAATGAAAAACGTCCAGATGATCGGCGGGGTCAATTATGAGCGGATCGATGCCGATGGCCTGCACGTCAGCTATGGCCCCGCCCGCGACCGGCCCGAAATTATTGCCGCAGACACTATTGTTCTATGCGCCGGACAACTCCCGGAACGTAGTCTGGCCGATGCGCTGCTTTCCGCCGGTCGGCAGGTGCATATCATCGGCGGGGCCGATGTCGCCGCCGAACTTGATGCCAAACGGGCGATTGATCAGGGCACGCGGCTGGCGGCAACTTTGTAATCAGGCCTTAGGCCGGTTGCCACAATTCAATCGGGTTGCCTTCGGGGTCGTGGATGCGGGCAAAGCGCCCCACTTCGGTACTGTCCCATTCGGTCCGGGTTTCAGCGACAATCCCTGCCGTCGCCAATTGGGCCAACATTGCATCCATGTCTTTGACCCGAAAGTTGATCATCCATTGTTGGGCTGCGCGGCCAAAATAGTCGGTGTCCTGACGAAACGGCGCAAAGACTGTTGGCCCGGCATCCTGCATCCAGGCCGGATCGCCGACCACACCCAGATGCGTTGCATACCAGTCCGTCAGCGCCTTGCTGTCAGCCGACCGAAAGAACAGGCCACCAATCCCGGTTACACGTTCCATGACGGTCCCTTTCCGGCAGTTGTATTCACGAGCGTAGCGACACCATAACCACGTCTCAATCCAAAAACCGGCCCCAATTGTGGCACAGTTGTTTCCTTGCCCCCAACAGTCCTTGCATAAACCCCGATATAGTCAGCCCTGCGTCCCAATCCCGCCTAAATCAGCCCGCATACCGGCCTTTAGCAAATTAGTGCAAAGGGACTGCGATGGATCGCCTGACGGAAATGGAAGCGTTTGCCACAGTTGTGGACCAAGGCGGCTTCACCGACGCGGCCAAGAAGATGGGGATTTCAAAATCCGCTGTCTCAAAGCATGTCTCGGCACTCGAGGCCCGGCTTGGGGCCCGCCTGCTCAACCGCACCACTCGCCGGGTCAGCCCGACTGAAATCGGCCTTGCCTATTATGACCGCGCCCGCCGGGTGCTGAATGATGCAGGCGAAGCAGATGCGCTGGTCACCTCGATGCAATCCGCGCCGTCCGGCCTGCTGCGGATCAGCGTGGCCACCGATTTTGGCGTCAACCACCTGTCCCCGGTCTTGGGTGAGTTCCTGCAAGAATTCCCCGATATCACTGTGAACATGGTTCTGAACAACCGCTACGTCGAACTGATTTCCGAAGGTTTCGATATGGCCGTGCGGATCGGCGAACTTGAGGATAGCACCCTGCGTGCCCGCAAACTGACCGAAACCACGAAAAAGATGATCGCCTCGCCGGGCTATTTCCAGCAATATGGACGCCCGGAGAAAATTGATGATCTGAACGAACACAAGCTGCTGCATTATTCCAACCAGGCCAATGCGGCCGTGTGGAAACTGACCGCCCCCTCGGGTGAAAAACGGCAGGTCCGCACGGCGGGGTGGCTCACGGTGAACGACGGCCAATCGCTGCTGAATGCCTGTATCTCGGGCCTTGGGATCGCTTATCTTCCATCTTTTCTATACGCAGAATCAATGGCCAAGGGGCTGGTAGAAGAGGCCATTCCGGATTTGCCAGTTGAAATTCAGGGCATTTATGCGGTCTATCCGCCGGGCCGGTTTACCCAGCCCAAAGTGCGCGCTTTCATCGACTTTCTGGTGAATGCCTTTGCCGATAAAGGCCCCGAGAAATGGTGACATTTCGCGGCCTTGTCTAGCAATGGCCGCATCGAGTTTCAAAGTTCTTCCCTGGGTCCCCGGACCCCACCTTGCGCGGCCCACTGTGGCCGCGCTTTTTAGTTTTCGATCACACCTTTTTCGCCACAAGGGCTTTTTGCCGGGCGAACCTTAACGATTCTTTCGGACTCTTGCGGCACAGTCCGGCTTGGGGGCATCTAAAGGTGCCGGGATGAACAAACTTGTCGATTTGGTCGCGCCACGCACTTGGCTGGATGCGATACTTAAGGGCAGTGCCTTTATGGTGCTGATCCATGTCCTGAACTATGTCGTCACTGTGCTGATCCGCGGCGTCGCCTATTCGATCGGTGCAGATTTCCTGTCGACGACCATCATCGCGCTGCCGTTTATTGCAATGATCATGGCCACCATGCGCCACCAGCACGAATTGCAGGAAAAACTGACCCTTCTGGCCAGCACCGATATGCTGACGGGACTGCCCAACCGGCGGGCATTCCTGACCCGTGCCACCGCAGCGACGCATGGCGGGCAGACCGGGGCGCTGCTGCTGCTGGACGCCGATCATTTCAAAAAGATCAATGATACATGGGGCCATGCGATTGGCGACCTCTGCCTGTCGGCCATTGCGGCCCGGCTGCGCGCCAGTCTGCGCCCCGGCGACTTGGTCGGGCGGCTGGGAGGCGAAGAGTTTTCAATCTTTCTGCCCGGCGTCAGTATCGCGCAGGCCCTGATGACTGGTGACCGGCTGTGTCAGGCTATCGCAATCGCGGCCGAGGGGCTGGAAAATGACATTCAGGTTACTTTGTCCATCGGCGCGGTCTTTTGCGACGCCCGCACCCCGCTGGACAAACTCATGGCCCAGGCCGACGCCGCCCTGTACCGGGCCAAGGCGGAGGGTCGGGCGCGCATGGTGATCTGGGCTTGATAGTATGCGGGTCTATTCCGTTGAGGTAATAATCACTTCGACCCGCCGATTGAATTCGCGTCCCTCGGCGGTCAGGTTTGAGGCGAGGGGGGACAAATAGCCCATTCCTTCGGCCTGCAGCTGATTGCGCGGAATACTATAATCGCTGACCAGCCGTTCCAGCACCGACCCGGCCCGTCGTTTGGACAAAGCTATGTTGGCGTCCAGCCCCCCTTGGCTGTCAGTATGCCCGACCAAGGCGACGCGACGACCGGGGTTTTCTAGCAAATAGTCAGCGAGGTCCTGCAAAGCGGCAAATGGGCCGGGGCCAAGTTGGGCCGATCCGGTTTCGAATGTCAGATCGGCCAAAATAACTCGGCCATCAGCCTCGATCCGTGCAGCAAAATCGCCGGGCGCGGTAACGGGTGTGGCACGAACCGGTGGCAGGGCGGTGGTGGTCAGGGCGTCGGCTTCGGTTTGCGGGCCGATGCGGGTGATCTGCAGGAACCCGGTCAGACTGGTCCGGCTGACCAGCAGGCTGACAAACTCGGGGCCATCCGGGCCTTCGGACCGGGCCGACAAATAGCGGTAATCGCCCAGATCGACATACATTTCGGGCGCACCGATGGTGTCGATGCCAAACCGGAAATCAAACCCGCCGCATTGATCCGTATTGCATTCAAAAACGACCTCAAACCCAGCCGCAAGCAGTTGTTCGCGCAGCGGGGTCAGCAGTTGCAAGGTCGACAGGCCCGACGCATCAATTTGCCAGGCTTGGCGGGTCACTTCACCAATTGTCGGCACAGTTGGCACGGTTCCATTGGCAGATGGCCCGGTCGGCACAGCATAGCTGCCCATGGCCAGCGTTTCTGTATGGGTCAGGACGGCATTGCCCGGCACATCCAGCGTTACCGCCGCAACCGGGTGGGCCAGCATTACCAGCGCTATGAGGAACGGGCGAAACATCAACGCGGGCTAAATCCTATTGGGGCCTGATACGATAGTGATATTGTCCCACAACCTCCATCCCGAGGGAAGCATACAGGGCATTGGCCGCAACATTGGCCCGCGTCACCACCAATGACAGGTCAACTGCGCCTTGCGCCTGCGCCCAGATAGCCGCCGCGCGGACAAGGTGCCGGGCCAGCCCCTGACGGCGGAATTTGGACAGAACCTCAAGCGCATGCAGCATCGCATGCGTGCCATGACAGGCGACATACACCGTGCCCGCCGGACAATCCTGCCGTCGGCCCAGAAAACTGGTCTTGGGACCAAGGGCACGGTCCATGACCGCCAGCCGGGCCGGGCCGATATCGGCAGTCGCCCAAATCTCGGCCTGAACTGCCAGTGGGGGCCATGCACGAAAAGCACTCAACCGCGGCAATCCGTCCCCGATCAGCACGTCCAAAGATGCAGCATAGGCAACCACGGGGTCTTTGACCGCGTATCCCGCGTCCGCCAGCAGCCTGTCCACGTCCGCATCACCATCCCGGATCATGAACAACGGGGCCTGACCTAACGCGGCCATGGCATGTTCGGCCAGTTCCAGATCACCCAAAGCCGGCGCGCCCACCATCGTCGCCGCGCTTACCCGCGACCCGCCGCCGCGTCCATCGCGGACCAGCCATGGACCAACCCGGTCGGTCCGGGCGGCGGGCCATGTGGCGTCAATCAGCGCATAAACATCAGCAGACCCCGGCAAGGTCATGCCGGAAACAGGGCCTGCAACCGAGATATTGCGGCGCTGATCAACGCACTGTCATGCCCCCGGATCACAATATTCGCGCCATAAATCCCATTTTGGTTGAACGGGTAGGATCCGATCATCAGCCCCGGGTTCTCTTGCGCCAACGCCGTCAGCGGCCCGGCAATATCGCCCTCGCCCCGTTCAATCCGCCAGCTTTGCGACAGCAGCGGGACACCACCGGTCAACCCCGGCAGAACCGAAGCAACCATCGCCTGAAACACCGACGGAACCCCGGCCATCACATGCACATTGCGCAGGGTAAAACCGGGGGCCGAACTGACCGGATTGTCGATCAAAGCGGCCCCTTCCGGAATCCGGGCCATCCGCAGCCGGGCCTCGTTCAGAACCGTGCCGGACCGGTCATAATGGGCCTGCAAGATGGCGCGGGCATCGGCGCGGATACCAATCGGCACGTCAAAAGCCGCCGCGATGCAATCGGCAGTGATATCATCATGCGTCGGGCCAATCCCGCCCGAGGTGAACACCTGTTCGAACGCAGCACTCAGCCCCTGCACGGCGGCGATAATCGCGTCGCGATCATCCGACACGACCCGGACTTCCCGAAGATCAATTCCGACACGGGTCAACTCTCCCGCCAAATGATACATGTTGGAATCGCGGGTCCGGCCCGACAGAATTTCGTCGCCAATGACCAGCATGGCAGCAGTAGGGTTGGGCATCGGGCGGCTCCTGTTGTGATTTGCCCCGGTATAGCGGGCAATAACCCGCTGTCCCACCCTAGATTCCCCGGGATTTATCGCCTATCTGAACCTCAGGAATGTAAAAGGTGACACGGTGGACGAACGCAGAGGACGGCTGACCAAGGACGGAATTCGCATCTATGAGGCTGCGGATTTCGCAGGCATGGCCCGCGCTGGTCAAGTTGCGGCGCAAATTCTGGATGACATTTCTGCGCATGTTTTCACCGGCCAGACCACGGGCGCGATTGACCGGGTGATCACCCAGATGATTGGTGACCGGGGGGCCGTTTCGGCCACCATCGGCTACAAAGGCTATCAACACGCGTCCTGCATTTCGATCAATCATGTGGTCTGTCACGGGATTCCGGGCGATAAGATCCTCAAAGACGGCGATATTCTGAACATCGATGTCACCGTGATCGTCGATGGCTGGTATGGCGACAATTCCCGGATGTATGTCGCAGGCAACCTGCCGCGCAAGGCTGACCGGCTGATCCAGGTCACCCATGACGCGCTGATGAAAGGGATCGAGGCGGCCAAGCCCGGCAACACCTTTGGCGACATCGGTCATGCGATCCAGTCCCATGTCGAGGCCAACCGCATGTCCGTGGTCCGCGATTTCTGCGGTCACGGCCTAGGCCGCGTGTTCCACGCGCCACCGAACGTTTTGCATTACGGGCGGGCGGGCACCGGGCCACGGCTTGAGGAAGGCATGTTCTTTACGATTGAGCCGATGGTCAACCTCGGCCGCGCCGAAACCAAAGTGCTGGCCGACGACTGGACCGCTGTGACCCGCGACAAATCGCTGTCGGCGCAGTTCGAACACTCGGTCGGGATCACCGCGACGGGGGTCGAAATTTTTACGATCTCCCCTGGCGGCAAGTTCCACCCGACCTGGGGTTAAGGGCAGGGCAATAGCCGCCGGCACTCCGTAGGGCGGGTGCACCCCACGCGCACCAAAGGCTCGCCCCCACGCGCCGACCGCTGTCTCGGGGCAGCCGTTTACCTATGACGCCAACGGCAAACTGCCCACCGGCCTTGATGGCAAGGTGATGACCTATGATGCCGAGAACCGTCCCCTGTCTATTGTGCTGAACGGGGTGCGGACGGAGTATGTTTATGCCGCCGATGGTACCCAGCTCAAGATGATTGCCAATGTCGGCACCGTCACGGCCAACACCACGCTCTACCTCGGCCCGCTGGAGATTCAGAACTTCGGCGGGGTCACGACCGACGACACCTACATCGCCACGCCCCACCCCGACATCCGCGTCACCAATGGCATCGTCAGCTATCTGCACCACGACCAGCTCGGCTCGGTCGTTCTGATCACCGACGGGGCCGGGGCGCGGGCGCGGGAAATGGCGTACCGGCCTTATGGCGAGGTGCTGTACGCCTCCACGTCCCTCCCCGCCGTCCCGGCCGAGGCGCGGGGGTTTATTGGGGAGCGGTTCGACGCCGGGGCCGGGTTGCAATACCTCAACGCCCGGTATTATGATCCGCGAGTGGGGATGTTCCTGCAGCCCGTCTGAACCGCCCCGGGTTTACCGGAGGGTGATTTGTTCAATGACTATGCGACCATATCGAGTGAGTTCAGGTTTGCATGAGACACGCCTCCTGTGCTTCTGCGGGTGGGATGTATCCTATGGGGCCGAGAAGGCGGCGGTTGT
>JANOQM010000061.1:0-2757 GCA_031422295.1 Rhodobacterales bacterium
GGACGACGGCCGCGATGTCTTTGTGGTGCGGCGCGGGCTTGAACGGATGGTGGTTTTACAACTGGCCGGGCGACTAAGCCCGGCTCAGATCACCGAACTGCACAGCATGCTGGAGCAGGAAGAACTCGCCGGTGCGCGCGACGAACGCGAAGCCATCCGGCTTGCGGGAGAGTTTCATCTGCGCCTTGCCGAGATGACGAGCAACAAGCTGCTGATCCGCTACCTTACTGAGACTGTGTCGCGCTGTTCGCTGGTGCTCACGATCTATGGCCGCCCGCATTCGGTGGATTGCGGCATTGATGAACATCGTCAGATCATCGAAGCGCTGATCGCGGGGGATAATGCCACGGCCGCAGAACTGATGGAACACCACATCGAACAGGTCGCCGGGCGGGCGCTACTTGAAACCCGCAAACCATTGAGCGTTCAAGATGTTCTTGCCTTCTATGCTACTGCAATGGGAAATCCCCCAAAAAACAAAGGGCTGCAAAAGGAGAATTTTCTCTGCAACAAGAGAGAGGAAATTCCGAATGATGACAGGCAGATACACCGATGAAGACGGGGCCGTGGCCCCCGATCTGGTCGCGTAGTCAAATGCACGTCTGAATGCAGTGGGCGGAACTATCCATCACTCGCCAAAGGCTGTTGGGGCGGCCAGCTTGCCCGACGTGTCAAGGTTCACAACCGGCGGGTAGTGCCAGCACGATGACCGAAGATCGAATTGCCCTCAACGACCTCGTCTCGTCGGTGCGGGGTGGCAAGCTTTCAGTTCCGGATTTGGACTGACGTCGAGAAACTTCGGTCGTTGCGTCAGCCGGAACGAGGTTCAGCTGACTTTCTACCTTATTGGAAGTCCCAATAAAAACATGCGGCTGGTCTCGTAAATGTGCAAAATGCAGCCATTATGCACATAACTAAGTGCTTTCCCTTCTAGACCTATCACCCACGATAAGTACGCCTTATCATGAGTGTTGAAAAGCACCGGGAAAGCACGCATTCTGGCCCCAGAAATGCGAAAGGAGAGCGCCAATGACCACCCTTGCCCTACCCGCCTATGCCCAGCTCTCCGACGCTGACGAGGCCGCGCTGACCGATCTTTACCGGCGGGGAACGCCGCCCAACACGCTGCGCGCCTGGGAACGCGATCTGGCCTATATCGCGGCTTGGAAGATGGCTTCGTTCGGTCGGCCGCTGGACTGGCCCGAGGACGAAAAGGTAGCCTTGCGCTTCATCCTCGATCACGCGCAGGATCTGACCACTAAAAAAGGCTCCGCGCAGGAGGTGGCGATGGAGTTGATCGCCATCGGGTTGCGGCGCGAACTGACCTGCCCTGCCCCGGCCACGCTGGACCGCCGGATCGCAAGTTGGCAGGCCTTCCACCGGATGCGCAATCTGCCCTCGCCGTTTTCGACGCCTCTGGTGCAGCAGGCGCGGCAAAAGGCCCGGCGGGCCAATGCCCGGCCACGTCAGCCGAAATCCCCCAAGCCCGTGACCCGCGACATCCTCGAGGCCCTACTCGCCACCTGCGACGCCACCCATCGCGGCATCCGCGACCGGGCCATGCTGATGCTGGCCTTTGCGTCAGGAGGAAGGCGACGGTCGGAAGTCACGGCGCTCAATGTCGAAGACATCGGCATGGATGATTTTGCAGCAAAGGGTCTGGTCTGGATCAGGCTTTTGGAAACCAAGACCACCCGGAAAGACCAGGCGCCGAAGGTGCCGATGAAGGCGCGCGCGGCACGGGCGCTGGTGCACTGGCTCGAGGTGACTGAGATAGACAAGGGTCCGCTGTTTCGTCCCGTCTCTCTGTCTGACCGCCCCCTGCATCGCCGTCTGGCTTCCGATGCACTGCGGGGTATCCTGCGGCATCGGCTAACCCTCGCCGGGTTGCCGGTAGGTTTCGCCACTCCGCACGGGCTTCGTGCCGGGTTCTTGACTCAGGCGGCCCTTGACGGGGCGCCGTTGGCCGCGGCGATGAAGCTCTCACTGCACCGATCCGCCGTGCAGGCTCAGAAATACTATTCCGATGTCGAGATCGCCGATAATCCGGCGACCGAACTGTTAGGTGACTGACTTTGCAAGGAAACGGTCGTTTACTCCTGACATCAGCAATTGCAAAAAAGGGCCCTCTGCCCCGTGCCACTCATCGGATACGCGCGTATTTCCACCGAAGACCAAACCGCCCTGCCCCAGGTACAGGAGTTGCGCTCGGCGGGCTGTATGGAAATCGTGGAAGAACAAGCATCTGGCGGCAGTCGCACGCGGCCAGTTCTGGCGCGTGTGCTGGATCAACTGCGCGCCGGCGATACGCTCGTCGTGGTTCGGATCGACCGCCTTACCCGCTCGCTTTCTCACCTCTTGGAAATCATTGAAAGGCTGGAGGCGAAAGGTGCGCATTTCCGGTCCTTGCAGGATCCGATCGACACGGCGTCGCCGCAGGGCAAGTTTACACTTCAGGTGTTGGGTGCGGCCGCAGAGTTCGAAAGGGCGCTGATCCGTGAGCGTACCAAAGCAGGGCTGCGCTCGGCCAAGGCCGAAGGTCGCGTGGGTGGCAATCCTGGCCTTAGAGCCCACGACCCAGCGGCAATCCGAAAAGCACGAGCGGCTCGGGTAGAGAGTCATTTCCAGAAGCTGAATGCCAGTGCTGAACAGTGGGTGCCGGAAGTGCGCCGCCTTCGCCCTGACATGGCGTGGGAGGATGTCCTTTCGGTTGTGAACTCTGGCTTGCCGCGTGACGCCAAACCGTGGACCCAGCCT
>JANOQM010000062.1:0-4180 GCA_031422295.1 Rhodobacterales bacterium
GGTGGGTTAAAACCCACCTTACCAGAAAAGTAAGGTGGGTTTTAACCCACCCCCAGCAGAGATATCCGTCATGCCACAGCCTGAAACCAGTCAATTTGCACAGGATGGCCGGCTGTGGTTGCGCGGCGCGCTGGATACCCAGGCGCTGTCCGCGCTGGACGCCGCCTTTGGATTGTCGGGCCGCCCGGGGGCCCGGGTCGGGCTGGATGCGGCACTTCGGGACGTGTTTGCACCCGGCAATGCATTGGGCCTGCGCCTCGACACTCTGCTGCCCGGCGCGCGGCCCGTCCGGGCGCTCGCCTTTGACAAGACTCCGGACCAGAACTGGGGCGTGCCATGGCATCAGGACCGGGTTATTGCCGTTGCAGCACGGCAGGATATCCCGGGCTATCACAACTGGTCCCAAAAGGATGGGGTTTGGCATTGTGAACCGCCGCCTGCTGTTCTGGACGCCATGCTGTTCCTGCGCCTGCATCTCGATTGCGCCGACGCAGGCAATGGCGCGATGGAGATCGCTGTGGGCAGTCACCGTCAGGGGACCGTTGCCGCCAATACGGCCACCGCCATCGCAACCAGTGGACCCACCGAAATCTGCACGGCCGCCCGGGGCGATGTCCTGATCCTGAACATGTTGATCCTGCACCGGTCCCGTCCGGCAACGGATACCCGGCCCCGGCGGACGTTTCGGGTGGATGTCAGCGCTACGGCCCTGCCTGCGCCACTGGATTGGGCCGCCTGAGGGTGGGTTAAAACCCACCTTACAAGTTCGGCGCGCTAAGCCTCCGTCCAAACGCCGAAGCCGATCAGACAGACTGAGAGGGCGGCCACCAGACCGCCCAAAGGCTTGCTGCGCAAATGCACTTCTCCGGCGAACATAGTCAGAATGCCAAAGGCCCAAAGGGCCGACAGCAGCATAACTCCGGCAGGTGGCTTGTCAGCCACGTGGAGCAACACCGCCACCACCGGAAAACCGGCTAGCACAAAACTGCGAAAAATCAGGACAATAAACGCATGACGCGGACGCTCTGGTGGCCTATAGATGCTCCATGCCGCAAACCCCACGATGAGTTCGACGAACGCTTCTATTTTTGCCTCCAGTTCACGGGTGCCGCGATTTCCCTGTGTTATCTCAGGACGTGAGTTCCGCCGACCTGTATATCAAGGCTCTGATTGCAAAGGCTTTGACAGGATTTTGCGGATGAACGCCGGGCTTGGTAAGGTGGGTTTCAACCCACTCTTTGTCTGATCCCCAGCCCCGCCACAAATCCCGAGGCCCAAGCCCATTGAAAGTTGAACCCACCCAACCAACCCGTTACATCGACACATTCACCGATGAAATACAGCCCCGGAACGGTTTTGGACATCATCGTCGTGGATGACAACCCATCCGTATTGATCCCGCCCAGCGTCACCTCAGCGGTGCGGTATCCTTCCGATCCGGTAGGGCGCAGTTTCCAGTCCTGCAGCGCGTCAGTCAGGGTTTTCAACGCCAGATCACTTTGATCGGCCAAGGTCCCCTGGACGGTCAAATCGGGCAGCAGATGCGTGACCAGCCGCGCGGGCATATACTGGGCCAGCACTGTGCCCAGCTGTTTTTTGCCCATGCTATGCCGTTGGTCTTGCAGGGCCTGCAACAGATCGGTCTGTGGCAGCAGATCAATCGAAATGTCCTGCCCCTCGGTCCAATAGCTCGATATTTGCAGGATCGCAGGCCCCGACAGCCCGCGATGCGTAAACAGCAGTGCTTCGTCAAACGACTGGCCTGCACAGCCAACCCGCACCGGTTGCGCCACCCCGGCCAAGGCGGCAAAGCGGTCATCGCCAAAGGTCAGCGGTACCAGCGCCGGGCGGGGTTCAACAACAGCATGCCCGAATTGGCCGGCAATCTGATACGCCAGCCCGGTCGCCCCCATTTTGGGGATCGATTTGCCGCCGGTTGCAACTACCAGATTGCGGGCCGTTATATGGTGGGTCTGTCCGTCACGGTGCAGCGTGACCTGAAATTGCTCTGTGTCATGGGTCACCTCCCCCAGCTGCGTCCCTAGCCATAATTGCGCCCCGGCACGCTCCATTTCGGCGCGCAGCATGGCGATGATGTCTTTGGCGGACCGGTCACAAAATAACTGGCCCAGTGTCTTTTCATGCCAACCAATGCCATGGCGTTCGACAAGGTCGATAAAATCCCGCGGGCTATAGCGGCTCAGGGCGGATTTCGCAAAATGCGGATTCTGGCTGATGAAATTGTCAAATCTGGTATGCAGATTGGTGAAATTGCACCGGCCCCCGCCCGAAATCCGGATCTTTTCGCCGGGGGCTGCGGCGTGATCGACAACCAGCACCCCCGGCCCCGCATGGGCGGCGCAGAACAGACCGGCGGCCCCGGCCCCAAGGATCAGCGTATTGACGTCCATCCGCCTGACCTGCCGGGAAATGCAAGGCGTTGCAAGGGCGGTTTCAACCCTCAGCCCCGGATTTTCAGCCCCGGATTTTCAAGGCCGGGCTGCGCCATTCACCGCCCGCCAGCCGCCCCAGCGCCATCGCGGGGGGCGTCGCGCGCGGTGCCAAGCCTGTCACATTGGGCCACTGCCGCCGCATGCAGCACTGCATTGCGTTGGCCAGTGGCCCGCAACGCCATGCTGGCGGCAGAAGGGACATGGCGGCGCGGGGTCGGTTGCGACAGCCTCGATCCAGTCGAGGGCCTGCGAAAAACTGGGTGTCCGGGGCTGATGTATCACGCACCGGCACGCCCAAAGCCGAATGCGCGCCAGCGCGTGTCGGACCGAAAATCCGCAGTGTTATGGGCGTAGACAGCACCTTATTTCACTGCATCGGTCGGGCATTTTCACTGGTAAACCTGTAAATTCCGCGCTATCGTTCCGCCCAGACCCGGAAAACGGGCGACCCGAGGCAGTTGGCGGTGTGTTATGACAGAAATGGTCTATGGATCGGTTCCCGTGCGGACCGGCGATCCTGTTCTTCCACGCTGGTGGCGGACAATCGATAAATGGACAATGTCCTGCATCCTGATTCTGTTCGGAATCGGGTTGCTGCTGGGGCTGGCGTCATCGCCGCCTTTGGCCGCGCGCAACGGGCTGGACCCGTTCTATTATGTGACCCGGCAGGCGTTTTTCGGGGCTGTGGCCATGGTGGTCATGGCACTGGTGTCCATGATGTCACCGCAACTGGTGCGCCGTCTGGCGGTGCTGGGGTTTGGCATGTCGCTGATCGCCCTGATGCTGCTGCCATTCTTTGGCGTGGATTTTGGCAAAGGCGCGACCCGCTGGTTCAGCTTTGGCTTTGCCTCGGTTCAACCGTCCGAATTTCTGAAACCAGCCTATGTGGTCATGGTCGCATGGCTGATGGCCGCAGGGCAGGAATTGGGTGGCCCACCGGGCAAGATCTATTCCTTTATCCTGACCGTGATCATCGTGTTGCTGCTGGCCTTGCAGCCCGATTTCGGCCAGGCCGCGCTGATCCTGTTTGCCTGGGGGGTGATGTATTTCGTAGCCGGTGCGCCAATGTTTATCCTGACCACTTTGGCCGGTCTGGTCGTGGCGGCCGGGACATTCGCCTATAACAGTTCCGAACATTTCGCCCGCCGGATCGACGGGTTCTTGTCACCTGACCTCGATCCGCGCACCCAGCTGGGCTATGCAACCAATGCAATCCAAGAAGGCGGGTTTTTCGGGGTTGGCGTGGGCGAGGGGCAGGTGAAATGGTCGCTGCCCGACGCGCATACCGATTTCATCATTGCCGTCGCCGCCGAGGAATACGGGCTGGTCTGTGTGCTGGTGATCATCGTGCTATATGCGATGATCGTGATCCGGTCCCTGATGCGGCTGATCAAAGAACGCGATCCGTTCATCCGGCTGGCAGGCTGCGGGCTTGCCTGTGCCTTTGGGGTGCAGGCGATGATCAATATGGGGGTGGCGGTGCGGCTGCTGCCGGCCAAGGGCATGACCTTGCCGTTTGTCAGTTATGGCGGATCATCCCTGATTGCGGGTGGGATTGCGGTGGGCATGTTGCTGGCCTTTACCCGCACCCGGCCACAGGGCGAGATTGGCGATATCCTGCTCCGGCGGGGCCGGTAATGGACGCGGGCGGCGGGGGGGGGGCCCCCCCCCCCCCCCCCCGGGGGGGGGGGGGGGACCCCCCCCGGGGGCCCCCGAACCCCCCCCCC
>JANOQM010000063.1:0-2039 GCA_031422295.1 Rhodobacterales bacterium
CACGCTCAGAAATGCGCGCGATGCGTACACAGCACGCTGGCATCGCTCATGGCCCGAAGGTGACAGCTACCTCGCGATGCTGATCATCGAGGCCAAGGAACGCGTGGGCATTTCCCCAAGTTCGAAAGCCAAACCCGACAAGGTTCGCGAGGCCACGCTCGATCTGATGCGCGCCGATCACGAGTTCTGAAATCCGCTGCGGCACGATTGGCGCGTTCATGCCGCAAGCCTCTTGGTCTTCAGGTCGGCAAATGTCTCGCCGGTATCGGCAAGGACGGCATTGGCACCGGTAAACTGCTGCCAGCGCTCGATGGCCACATCAACATAGGCAGGGTTTAATTCGATCCCGAAGCAAACCCGCCCTATGGTTTCCGCCGCGATCAGTGTGG
Source organism: Rhodobacterales bacterium (assembly GCA_031422295.1). Taxonomy (GTDB): domain Bacteria; phylum Pseudomonadota; class Alphaproteobacteria; order Rhodobacterales; family Rhodobacteraceae; genus JANOMH01. The sequence goes on from JANOQM010000063.1 coordinate 390, forward strand.
TACCGGATCCCATGAAGGGTTCATACACCGCCTTACCGGGGCTCGAATTGTTCAGCATCGGTCGGCGCATGCATTCGACCGGCTTCTGGGTGCTGTGCACAGTGGCGGCATCCTGATTCTTGCCGGAAATGTGCCACAGCGTCGTCTGCTTCCGGTCACCAGCCCAATGGCCCTTGCCTGTCTTTTTGACCGCATACCAGCAGGGTTCATGCTGCCAGTGATAGTCACCACGGCTGAGGACGAGGCGATCCTTGGCCCAAATGATATGCGACCTCACGGCGAAACCGGCCGCCAGCAGGCTCTCGGCGACAGTGGTTGCTTGCAGCGCGCCATGCCAGACATAGGCGACGTCGCCGGAGAACAGCGCCCACGCTTCTCGCCAGTCGGCCCGGTCGTCATTTAGCACCTTGCCTGTGCGCTTGGTCTTGGCCGCCCCTGCCTGGTTGCGCCAGGACGGGTCATATTCCACGCCGTAGGGAGGGTCGGTCACCATCAATAGCGGTTTCACATCACCCAGCAGTCGGCCGACCACATCGGCAGACGTGCTGTCGCCGCAGATCAGGCGGTGCGTCCCGAGTTGCCAGAGGTCGCCCGCAACCGACACCGGCGTTACCGATGGTTCGGGAATATTATCCTCCCCCTCGACAGCACCGCCTTCAGGCTGATCCGGATCGCGCAGCAGCGCATCCAGATCCTCATCGGTGATCCCAAGCAGCGACAGGTCGAAATCCTCGGCCAGCAGGCCCGCGATTTCGTCGCGCAGCATCGCCTCGTCCCACTCGCCCAACTAGGTCAGCTTGTTGTCGGCGATCCGATAAGCCCGGCGTTCGGCCTCGTCGAGATGGCTGAGCCGGATCACCGGTACGTCCTTCAGCCCCAGCATGGCGGCGGCCAACACCCGGCCATGCCCGGCGATCAACTCGCCATCGTCGGCCACCATGCAGGGCACGGTCCAGCCGAATTTCGCCATGCTGGCCGCGATCTTCGCCACCTGGTCCGTGCCGTGGATCTTGGCGTTGCGGGCGTAGGGGCGAAGCCGGTCGAGAGGCCAAGTCTCGATCTGGCTCGGTGCAAAGACCAGGTCCATGGGCGATTCTCATTTGGGGCAGGCAGATGCGCCAAAGCGCGCTGGGCGATGCCAACGGAACGGGATCCGCGATATGGTAAAAACGAACGCGCCCGCGAGGTTATCCTCCGGGCGCAATTCTTCGATGATCAAGGGGTAGGTCAAGGGGGGCAGCTTTGTCAAATGAAAAACAGGCGTGGATTCAACGGCTTCCTGGCAGGTGGTTTCCGCTGGCTGGCTTCCCGCGCGGTGGCTTCCGCAAACTGGATTCCCTGGATTCCGCAAAAGAATCCAGCGCGCCGAGATCGTGATTCGGCAAGCCTTTGATAATGAGTCGCTTTTTCTAAAATCGTGCGGCAGGTGGCTTCCGCCTGGATTCCCCGGTGAAAGTGCCTGTCGCTAGCGAAATGCCGCGCTGCGCCCCCCCGCATACGAAAGGGGCAGGGGAGGAACCATTGGGAGGGGGGAGGACAAAATGCTCGTTCCAACGATCTCGGACCAGCAGTGTCTGCTATGCGGACCCTTCGGGTCGTGCGGGCACTGAAACTCATCGTTGCCGCCATAGCTCATCGATGTCGTTTTCG